>CAYPLP010000002.1:8884-154900 GCA_964411635.1 uncultured Gemmatimonadaceae bacterium | reverse complement strand
TTCCCGATCCCTATGTGGTATGTTAGGTTACCCAGTCTTTCCCGGACCCGGTGCCTCTGGTTCTGCTCCGACCGCAGGGTCCCTGACGCGAGTGGTTCCCATGCATCCGTTCATTGAGACTCAGAAGCAGTGGCTGCGCGACGACGTCCCGCCGTTCCGCGCCGGTGATACTCTGAAGGTGATGGTACGTGTCCGCGAAGGAGACAAGGAGCGCCTGCAGGCCTTCGAAGGGGTTTGCATCGCCCGCCGGGGCAGTGGTGTCAGTGCCTCATTCACCGTGCGCAAGGTCTCCAATGGGGTCGGTGTGGAGCGGATCTTTCCCACGCACAGTCCCATGATCGCGGCCATCAACGTAGTGCGCCGCGGACGTGTCCGCCGTGCCAAGCTCTACTACCTCCGCAACCTTTCCGGCAAGGCCACCCGTATTCGCGAGCGGAAAGTGCGGGTCCAGGTACCCGAAACCACTACGCCGGACGAGTAGTGACCGGCCGGTACTCCAGTATCCGGTCAACCTGGAGTTGAGGCCTCGTGAAGGGGAGCCGAAAGCGGTGGAGTAGTATCGAGCGTGAGCTGCGCGCCATCCACGGCCCTCTGCTGGCAGGTGTCGATGAAGTGGGACGGGGCCCTCTGGCGGGCCCCGTCGTCGCATGTGCGGTAATCATGCCTCCCGGTCTACGTGCCATCGGTGGAGTCAACGACTCCAAACAGCTGAGTGCGGCGGAGCGCGAGCGTCTGGCGCTGCGAATCCGGGCGACGGCAATCGCCATCGGAATTGGAGCTGCGTCGGTTCACGAGATCGACACCTGGAACATCTATCATGCCAGCACCAGGGCCATTCGGAGGGCAGTGGACCGTCTTCAGGTACGCCCGGACCACGTCGTGCTGGACGGCAATCCCATCCGGACGCTGGGTGTGGAACACACGGCAGTCATCAAGGGTGATTCCAGGTGCTACGCCATCGCCTGCGCATCCATCGTGGCGAAGGTCCTGCGTGACGACCTGATGCGCCGCCTGGCGCGACGCTATCCGGAGTACGGATGGGAGCGCAACGCGGGCTACGGCACGGCGGAGCATATCTCCGTCCTGGATTCCATCGGTGGTTCACCACACCACCGGACGTCGTTCCGACGGCAGCAGCTGGAGCTCGGGCTCGACTCTGGGGAAGCTACGCTGGTTCAGGATCACTGATCGCTCCCGGTCTTCGGGACTCTGGCAAACGACCCATCGCCGAGCGGCTCCCCATGGTTCCCGTTCCTGGCCCGACAGTGTGCCTGCGGCGTTCGCAGCGGCTGGCTGAATCCGGCACGGGTTGAGGCGGCGAGCGCCAGGAACGTCGCAAGTCAATCAGTACCAATATCTTGTGATGGGGGTCACAGAGAATCACGGAGTGTTACGTGTAGGTTCCACATGCGTCCATTGTGATGATTGCGACGCGCAACATGATGGAAGAATCATCGACTGCAAACTCCGTGAGAGAGGGGAATATCATGATCCGCAACCTGGCTCTGCTGGCCTTGGCCTCCTCGGCGCTCAGTGCCTGCGCCACGAAGGGGTTCGTTCGCACTCAGGTCGAGACCAGTGCTGCCGCCGAGAGGGCTGCACGTGAATCAGCCGATGCTGATATCAACGCAAAGGTCTCCACGATGGGGAATGACCTGAATGCGGTGAAGTCGGAGGTCGCTACTCTCAAGACGGACGTCGCGGCCCTGCGTCGTGACCTTACCGCTCTGCGGGATGAGTTCGGCGCCAAGATCACGGCCATGGAGAACGGCATGAAGTTCGCGTTCCCGGTGACCTTTGCGTTCAATGACGCAACGGTACGGGAGGTGGATCACGCGAGCCTCGACCGTTTCGCCCAGGTAGTTACCAAGTACTACGGTGGTTCCGTGGTGACCGTGGAAGGACACGCCGATCCCGCAGGATCGAGAGCATACAACCTCGACCTGTCCAAGCGGCGTGCCGAGTCGGTGGCCGCCTACCTCACGATGGCGGGTCTTGCCGGTGTGGAGCTTCGTACGGTTGGCATGGGTGAGGATCGCCAGGTCGTGAAGGGTGCGGAGAAGGACGAACCCGGTGCGCAGACCAACCGCCGCGTTGTATTCGTTGTGGAGTCGGCAGGCGCCGGCCGTGTAATCAGCAGCATCCAGCGGTAGGGATGCTGTGCGAAGGGTCTCGATTCAGGGGTGGGTCGAGATACGTGGAGAGCCCGGGGCGCAAGCTCCGGGTTTTTCACGTCACGGGGTCAGGCGGCTGGTTTCCGGGGTGGCTGACCGACCCGCGGCATACCGCATCGCTACCAGGTGCTCACCTGTCCCGCGTGCACCAGCTCCATGGAACGCTCCACGATCAATGGGTCGCTGTGTCCCAGTCGTCGAATGACGTCGCCCTGAGTGATGATCCCGACGATCTGTCCGGTGGCTGAAAGTACTGGCACCCTTCGAATACGAGTCTGCTCCATCCGCCGCATGGCGTGAGCCGCTTCATCGGTCTCGAGGACACAGTGGATTGGCGTGGCGCTCATGTGGGCCGCAACGGTGCAGTTCCCGGAGTGTCTTCGGGCCACGCAGCGAGTGGCGATATCGCGATCGGTAAGCATTCCGACAACCCGGCCGGATGAGCTGTCATCGATCACCGGAACGCAGCCGATTTCGTGGTACCGCATCAGTTCGGCGGCCTTCCATACAGGATCCGTGGGAACGACGCACAGCGGATCCCGGGTCATGATATCCCGTGCCAGCATGGTTACTCACCCGGCGTTTGTGGTACTCCGGAGCATATGGTTGGACACATCGGTGCGCAGTACGGTTTCCGCCCAAGGGATGTAGGCGAAATCGCTACGCGCCGGTGGGGCCTCGGTTGCGCGCCGCTGGATGTCGGAGCACATGGGGAGGTTCGCTACCGATGAGCGATGAACCCGATAACTTGCAAGTCTGCAAGACCCGGTAGCTCAGTTGGTAGAGCAACGGACTTTTAATCCGTAGGTCGCGGGTTCGAGACCCGCCCGGGTCACTGTCTGATGGAAACCCGTTTGCCGCAGCTGTGGCGGTGTCCCTCGATCACCTCGACGCCTTCCAGACGATGCGCGAGATGTCCGCCACCAGCTCATTCGCCACTCTGGTGTCGGCAATCCCTCGGGTCAGGACCACGAGCACGTAGGGCTTCCGCCCGGGAGGATACACCAGCGCCGCGTCGTGCGAGATTCCGGTGATCCAGCCCGTCTTGTGCGCCACGCGTGTTCCCGGTGGCAGGCCCGCGGGAATCAGTTCATTGAACTCCTGGCGCGACAGGATCCCGATCATGGTATCACAGCTTGCCCGGGAAGCTGCCCGCCCCGTTTCGATGGCCTCGAGGAGTGTGGCGAGGTCCCGCGCGGTGGTGACGTTGTTCAGGCCCTGGGCGAATGCCTTTCCGTCCTCCACGCCCCGCAGAACCCGCGTGTGCGTGGTCCCCAGTGCGCGTGCAGTTTCATCCACGCGTTTGGCATCCAGCACGTCGATCAACGCGTTGGTGGCGAGGTTGCTGGAGCGCACGATCATTCTGTCCGCCAGCCAGCGCAGGGGCACGAAATGGCCGACACGCTCGAAAACGGAGCTGTCCGAGTCCACGTCCGCACCCAGTGTGTAGGGTGACCCGTCCACGATCGACCTGAACTCCACGGAGAGCAGCAACTCCTGCTCGGGCCTGATACGGCCCTGGTCGATCGCCCGAAAGTACTCGATCAGGACCGGTATCTTCATCGTGCTGGCGGCGTGGAAGACCGTGTCCGGGTTCAGGAGCAGGGCGGAGCCGTCCGGCAATTCGCGATAGGCAACCGCCACCGTGGCGCCCGGTACCTGCTCGATGCGGTTCCGGATCCGCTGCAGGAGATCGCCGGCCTGGGCGGCAGCTTCGGGTGCACCGGCCAGAGTAGAAGCAAGCATGGCTATCAGGATGAACCGGCTGGGCATCCCGGAAGAAACCGTCGATGCCGGCATCCCGGAAGGGTGCCGTGGCCACCGTCCCCGGCACCCGAAGCCACGCCGGGGATTCAGCCCGGACTCCAGCAGCCGGGTGAGCGCGTTGCCGGTAATGGGCCTCAGTCGTGTAGGGGGACAGGGCAATTCCCCCCGGCGACCTTCATGACAGTCCCATCGTTCGCAGGGCCTGAAGCTTCTTCAGCGCACCACGATTCCGACACCGCTCCACGCGCAAGGCTGCGACTGGTGGGATTCACCTTCCAGCGGCAGCCCTCGGGTACCGGTGTTGCCCAGGTGACGCTGGAGTGGTTCGACGGCAGCCATTTCGTGGGTCGATGCGAGGGTATTTCCAGCTCCTGGGCTGACCTGCGGCTGGCGGCCGAAGCGACTCTGCGGGCGATAGCCCAGTTCACCCGCCGCAGCGATGCCTTCGACCTGGCTGGCGTGAAGGCGATGAGGGTGTTCGACGCGAGCGTCGTCATGGTAAGTGTCGTCGGCAAGAGAGACGGCAAACCTCAGCAGTTGCTGGGTTGCCGGATCGCCGAGGGTGATCTGCTCAGGAGTGCGGTCCTGGCGACCCTGCACGCAACCAACCGGCAACTGCGGCCGGATGAGGAATAGCTCGCCACCCTGTGGCAACCGCCGCGACGTCCCGACTGTCTGACCGGAGGATTCCAGGTGGACGGGTCCAGGCCAGGTTCTGGCGGGAGAGCGTCCAGCGAGTAGAATCGGCAGGTTGATTGGCGCTGGCCCCTCCGTACACGCTACCCCATTACCTGAATGCCGCGTTCCGTCTGTGTCCCCATTATTGCCCTGCTGACGGCAACAGCATGCCTGCCACCCCCGCGGATCGCCTCCGAGCCAAATCCGACTCTGTCGGCGTCCGATACCACTGCGAATACCGACTCCAGCCTCCTGACCATGATGGACAGTGTGTCCATCTCCCTGGACGGAGGCCCAGGGCCGCTGGAGGTGAGTGCCCCGACGCTGGTACCTGATCCGGTGGCTACGGCAGCTCCTCATCCGGTCGACGCCAGCTGGGACATCGAGGTGGAGGAATATCTGTCCCACGACCGTGTGGAGTTCTACCTGAACCGCTTCACCGGCGATGCCCGCGACAGGATCGTGTCCTGGATGCAGCGGGGAAAGCGCTACGAACCGATGATACGTGAGACATTCCGCGAGGCGGGGATCCCGGAGGACATGTATTACCTGGCCCTGGTGGAAAGCGGATACGATGTCCACGCGTATTCCCGAGCGGCGGCCGTCGGCATGTGGCAGTTCATCGCCTCCACCGGCAAGGGGATGGGACTCCGGGTGGACTGGTGGATGGATGAACGTCGCGATCCGGTGCGTTCCACTGAAGCCGCTGCCCGTTTCCTGGGATCGCTGAAGGAACAGTTCGGCTCGATGTATCTGGCAGCGGCTGCCTACAATGGCGGCCCTGCCCGGGTTTCGCGGGGCCTCACCAGGTTTGCCGACGCCATCGGTGACTCCGAAGGCGATGACCAGTTTTTTGCCTTGGCGGACACCCGGGCCTTGAGAAAGGAAACGTCCAACTATGTGCCGCAACTGATCGCCGCGGCCGCGATTGGCAAGGAGCCATGGAAGTACGGGATCGAGCTCGATTCCGTGGAGCCTTTTTCCTACGATTCGGTGCATGTTCCGGCCGAGACCGCGATCGGTGCCGTTGCCCTGGCCGGTGGCTTGCCGCTGGATTCGGTTCGGGACCTGAATCCCCAGCTCATCCGGGGAACCACGCCGCCAGGGGATTCGGTTTGGGTGCGGGTTCCGCGCGGGTCTGCCATGGGTTTTGACAGTGCCTTTGCGGCGCTTCCGGATTCCGTGCGTCGTGCATGGCGTACGGTGAGAGTGAAGAAAGCCACGACGCTTGCCAGCCTGGCGAAGTCATACGGCATGAGTGCGACCCAGCTTCGCTGGTACAACCCGCGACTCAAGTCGACCAGGGTCACAGCACGGACATCGATCAATGTGCCCACGAAGCTGGCGATCGCAGCCGCCTTCGATGTGCCCGATCCGGCTCTGGCGCGGGGTGGGCCGGCTCCCAATGGGGTGCACGTGGTCCGCAAGGGTGAGACGCTCTCTCACATAGCCCGGTGGAACAACACCACGGTTTCCAGGTTGATGGCGCTGAACGGGTTGAAGAAGAGCGTCATCTATCCCGGCCAGACAATTCGCGTCCGGGCTGCGGCTCCCACCCGGAAGAAGTAGGGCGGGAGCGGGAGCGGGAAGCGGGAAGGGGGAAGCGGGGTGGCTTCCGCAATCAGTTGTCGAGAATTCCCTTGCCGCGGTATCCCCGCAGCACCAGACGGTCATAGCCGTTGGAAGGGTCGATCCCCAGCTCCTGATCCAGGGCCACGGCGTTGGCGCCGCGGTTGTATCCCAGGAGCGCCAGTCGGACGTCTCCGTGATAGTGGACGATGAGCCGGTGGAGGTGTCGGAATCCAATGGCCAGGTTCGTGTCGCGGTCGAAGAGCTCTTCCTGGGTGATCTCGGGGACGTACTCCCGGGCGGTCGGCAACATCAACTGCGCCAACCCAATGGCACCCACGGGGCTGACCGCCAGGGCATTGAACCCGCTCTCCAGCCGAACCAGGGGAAAGGCCAGGGCAGGGTCGATTGCTTCGGTCAATGCCGCATCGTAAATGTCGGTGGCCAGGTCTGCGGGGATCCGGTAGCGGCGGGAGTAGCTGAAGATCGCGTGCCAGCGTTCGATCTCGTTGCTGCTCACGGTCAGCAGCCGGGACTGTGCGCCCAACCCGAGTCTCTCTCCCAGCGCTGGCCGGGTTCCGGCTGCGGCTGCTTCGGCGGGGACCCAGTTTCTGGTTCCCAGAGCCGCCGCCAATACCAGGCCCGCCAACATGATCCACGCCCGGACCCGGCGTCGGCAACGCAAGGCATCACCGGCATGTACATAGGTCCCACGAAGATCCTTCATGGTGCTCCCTCTATAGGCAACGGGCGGCGCCTGTAACACCAGACGCCTTCCCGATGACGGTCCACAGGGGGCCTACCGGGGGTTCTGCTCCCGGATCCAGTGCCCACTCTTGCCACCCTGTTTTTCAACGACCGAAATTTCGCCAATCCAGAGGTCGCGATCCAAGCCCTTCACCATGTCAAAAATGGTGATCAATGTCACAGACACCGCGACCACCGCCTCCATCTCGGCGCCGGTCTGGGCGGCTGTCCGGATCGTGGATCGTACCCGGATCCCGGGGAGCGAATCGTCCAGGTCGATTTCCAGGTCGACATCGGTAAGCGGGATGGGGTGGCAAAGGGGGACCAGGTCGGCCGTCCGCTTGGCCGCCATGATGCCAGCGACCCGCGCCACGGCGACAACGTCACCCTTGCGGGTCGTCACCTTCCGGATGGCATCGAGCGTTGCCGGCTGCATCCGGATCACTCCCTGGGCACGGGCCATTCGATTGGTGACAGCCTTTTCGGAGATGTCCACCATTCGGGCGCGTCCCGTCTGATCGAAGTGCGTCACTTTCTTCCCGGGTACCTGGGTGTCTGGGACAAGATCAACTCAGCAGTCTGGAGAGGTCGGTCAGCAGTTGGGCAGTGATCAGTTGCGGGCTGACGTTCCCATCCGCCCGACGTCGGGCGTCCTCGACAAGGTCAATGGCGCGGCTGGCCGCAACTGCTTCCCGGTCGTGTTTCTCCTGGATCAAACTGCGCATCCGGCCGTGCAGTTCGAGGGTCAGGGCATCGAGGGTATCCGAGAAGGCTCCTCGGGCTCCAGCATGTCCCTGGACGAAGGCCGTCTTGAGAAGTTCTGCGCGGTTGCCACCGGTCGCCACCTCCACGAACCGCCTCGCACCGTCCAGCGCCGGCTGCAGGGTTCCGGTCGAGAGCAGCGAACCGGGTGAACCCTGCGCCAGCCGGAGACGCTCCTCCGTGGATGCCGGGAGGCCGGCCCGGGAAACGGCCGCCTGGGCAGCCTCGTCGGCAAGGAATGCCCGCATACCGGCCTCATTCACGAGAGGCACGCGGATCGCGACGACACGGGAACGTATCGTCGGAAGGAGCGCACCCACGGCACTGGTGGTGACAATGATGTTGGCGTCGGCCGGCGGCTCTTCCAGGAGCTTCAGAAAGGCATTGGCGGCCTCCTCGGCACCTTCCTGCTGGGCCATCCGATCCACTTCCCCGACCACGAACACCTTGCGGCGCGCCAGGGCGGGTGTACGGACGGCCTGGCGAACGAGGTAGCGCACGGTGGCGACGTAGATGCCTTCGGTTCCGGCGGGAGCCGCGTACAACCCGTTCTGTTCGGCCCTTTGCGCCGCCGTTTCGCGGAGATCGGCTTCGATGTCCTCCGCGTCGGACTCGTTTGCCTTGGGCCTGGGACGGGGGAAGACCCATGTCAGGTCCGGGTGGGTAAGTGCCAGAACATATCTACAATCCTGACACTGGCCGCAGGGCGGAATGTCCGAGGAACAGAGGAGTCCTTGAGCCAGCCAGAGTGCCAGACGCTGTTTCCCCACCCCTGCCGGCCCGTGCAGAAGGAGGCTCTGGGGCAGGGATCGCGTCGAAACGCGCTTTCCCAGCTTTCCGCGGAGATCGGTGTGGCCGTAGAGCGGGATGAGCAAGTGACAGCGCGGGAAGCGGGAAGCGGGAAGGGGGAAGCGTCTAAGTTGCTACGGTGTCGCGCAGGGCATCACCCAGGATATTCACGGACACCACGGTGGCTACGATCAACAGACCCGGCCAGAGTGCCAGCAGTGGACTGGAATACAGGTAATTCTGCGCGTTGGTCAGCATGTTGCCCCAGCTGGCTTCGGGTGGCTGGATACCCAGCCCGAGAAACGAGAGGGCGGATTCCATCAGAATTGCCGTCCCGACACCGAACGTCAGGTTGACGGTTACGACCGGTGCCAGGTGTGGCAGGGAGTGCCTGCGGAAGATATCGATGGGATGGGCTCCCAGAGCATGTGCTGCTTCAACCCAGGCGCGTTCCCTCAGCGAGAGCAACTCGGCACGTACCAGGCGTGCCAGGCCCATCCAGGACGTGGCCCCGATGGCAATGATGAGTCCGGTCAGTGTGGTTCCCGTGAGCGCCAAGGCAGCCATGATCAGGAACAGCGCCGGAATTGCCAGCATGGCGTCCGTGAACCGCATGACGAGTGAGTCGACGCGTCGCCCCCCCGTGGCGGCCAGCCAGCCGGACGCGATGCCGATCGCTGCGGCGCATGCAACAGCCGCAAACCCGACCGTCAGTGAAATGCGCCCACCCGCCAGGAGTCTGCCGAGCACGTCGCGCCCGGCTTCGTCCGTACCCAGAGGATGCCCCCGTCCGGGTGGGGCGCTGGCTCCGGCCAGGTCTATGGCATTCGGGTCCGCATGATAGACCAGCGGCCCCAGCAGTGCGGTTCCGAGCACCAGTGCAATGATGGACGCCGCGATCATGAGGCGTCTTCGCGATGCACGCCTGTCGGGTGGGTGAATGGGGTTCATCCTTCCATCCGGATGCGGGGGTCGATCCACAGGTAGGCCAGGTCAATCATGATGTTGGTCAGTACGACGGCCGCGGAAACGAACAACGTGATGGCCATGATCAGGGAGTAGTCCCGACCCAGAGCGGCCTGCACTCCCAGGCGGCCGAGCCCGGGCCAGGAAAAGACCGTCTCGGTGATGGCGGCCCCGCCGACGAGCCTGGGGAGCTGCATTCCCAGCGCAGTCACGACTGGTATCAGCGCGGTGCGAAGGACGTGTCGGAGGGCAATGGTCCGGTCCCGAAGGCCCTTGGCCCGGGCTACCCTCACGAACGGCTGTCTGTAGGCCGAGAGGGCAGAGGACCGCATGTAGCGCAGGAGTTCAGCGGTCGTGACCGCAGCCAGAACCATCGTCGGCATGACGAGATGCCAGAGGCGATCCAGGAAGTTGCCGGTGCCACCTGCCGTGGTGGCGCCCCCGGCAGGGAACCAGGGGAGCGCAATGGCGAATACGAAGACCGCGGCGATGGCAAGCCAGAAGGTGGGAATTGCCATGGCCACGAATGTGGTCCCGGTGACGAAGCGATCCACGCGACCACCGGGTCGGGCCGCTGCCAGGATTCCCAGGGGGATCGCCAGGAGGATACTGATCGTGAGGGCGCTACCTGCCAGCACGGCCGTCTGGGGCAGGCGCTCGGCGATGGCGGTCAGGTTGGGCACGTCGTACATGAAGCTGTTCCCAAGGTCACCGCGTGCGAGGCCGGAGATCCAGCGGGCGTACTGCACCGGCAGGGGGCGGTTGAGGCCGAGGTGCTCCTCGATAGCCGCACGTTCCTCGTGGGAGAGCCGGGGATCGGCCAGCACCGCCGGCCCGCCCGGCGCCAGGTGCACCAGCAGGAAGGTTGCGGTGCACACCACCACGATGACCGTCAGTGAATGGAAGAGTCGCCGAAGGAGGAACGCCAGCATGTGGTACGATCCGCCTAACGTTTGAGCGAGATGACTTCGGAGTGACGCAGGGCATCCCGCAGGCCGAGGGGAGGGAGTCCGTGGACGCGGTTGCTCACCGCCAGCAGTTCCCGGGGATAGAAGAGCACCAGGACCGGCGGGTCGCGATACTCTTCCTTCTGGAAGGCGGCATAGATGTCCTTTCTGCGGCCGGGGTCGAGCGTATTGCGTCCGGCGGCCAGGAGGCTGTCGACCAGGAGATTGGAGTAGGCCACGTTGTTGTTGTCCTGGCCGCTCGCATAGAAGGCGAACTGGTCCGGATCGGGTGGAGTGGTCCACCAGATGAGTACGGCGTCGAACCTGCCGGGGAGGACCCGGTCGCGAACCAGGGTCGAAAACTCCATTGTCTCGATGGCGACGTCCAATCCCACCTTCCGGAGATCCTGCTGGACTGCCAGGGCCGCCTGTTCCCGTGTGGGATTCCCCTTGTCCACCAGCAGGGTGAAACTGAATGTGCTGCCCTGGGAATCCCGCAGCTTTCCATCCGGACCGGGCCGCCACCCCTGGCTGGCAAGCAGGCGACGCGCCGAGTCGGGCGAGAATGCCGGTGGCGGCAGGGTAGGGTCGAAATACCCGGAGAGAACCGAAGGTACGGTTCCCCGGGGATAGTCTGCCTTCTCCCGCAGCACCCCATCGATGATTGCCTGACGATTCACCGCCACATCGAGGGCCTGACGAACGGTCGGGGACCGAAAGCGTGGCTGGCGCTGATTGAAGCCGACATACACGTGCTGCACGATGGGATTGTCGACGATGTGAACGTCGCGGCTGCGTTCCACTCCGGTGAGGTTGGCAGGCTCGATGGGTACGATATCCAGTTCTCCGGCAAGGAGCTGGGCGACCTGGGCATTCACGTCGGGTACGATGCGGAAGATCAAGCGATCAAGCGCGGGTGTGGAACCGTAGTAGTCAGGGTTCCGTTCCAGAACGATGGCACTTCCCGCGGAGGCTTCCACGACCCGGAACGGTCCGGTCCCAACGGGACTGGACCGGTTGAATGTGACTGCGTCGGTCAGCCGGGGCGTGTCCTGGAGCAGATGGGCCGGCAGGATACCGGCGTTGTAGCCCAGCAGGGACAAGAATGGCGCAAAGGGAGTGCGGAGACGGAATCGAACGGTAAGAGAGTCGATGACCTCCACACCGGCGAGGGCGGCGAAGTCGGAACGCAGTCTGGATCCCGACCCAGCGTCGATGATTCGGTCGAAGGTGAACTTCACATCATTCGCTGTGAGCGGCTGGCCATCGTGCCACTTGACGCCGGGTCGCAGCGTGAAGGTGTAAGTCAGGCCATCCTCCGAGGTTTTCCACGTGGTGGCCAGGTCAGGTGAGGGGCTGAGCAGGGAGTCGGGTCGGACCAGCGACGAGAAGATGACCTTGTTGATGAGTACGGAACCGATATCCGGTGCAATGACCGGATTGAGGATTGGATCGTTGATGAGGGGTATGCGCAGGACGCCCGGGGGATTTCCGGCACCGGATCCGCCGCAGCCCGCGATTCCGATCATCAGGGCGGCGATGCAGGCCCCGTGGCGGTGTGCGGTGGACAGCGATGACGAGGTGGCGGTCCAACGAAGCGATGACCGTACAGATCGCCGGTTCACGCGATGGCTTCCTGGACCGTGCGACGGGCGTCGCGCAGTGCCGCGACGAGGCGATTCTGTCCCCTGGTGAGGTGCGTACGCAGAAAGCCAAGCTGGTCCGGCGGGGTGGTTTCTGTCAGCAGGGCCACGCTCAGATCCGGGAGGGCAGGGATGGGCTCGGCAGAATCGTGAAAGAAAGCCGGGCCGCGGGTGTAGTTGACCGGAACGAGCAGGCGGGCCAGCCGACGGATGGTGCGGTTGACGCGCCGAACCGGTTCGCTGGCAACCGGTTCGCCGCTCAGGTCGTGCGCGAACTCATCGAGGTCACGAAGCGCGGCAATCAACTCCGACACGGCCTGACGCGACGGTCCGAAGTCGAAGACCGTACCGGCGGCTTTCTGATACCTGTCGAGTGTCTGGCCAAACCCTTCCAGGGTGCGTCGGAAGTCAAATGGAGCTATGACGGAATTGGCGGCCTCCATCGTGGCGGCGGCATAGATCTTCATATCCTTCAGGAGTATGTCCCGGTCGGCGATCGGAAGCAGATCTTCCTCCGTGTGCCATTCTATGTTGCCGCCACAGCCACCCACGCCGTAGTACCCCTTCTCCGAGCGCAATCCTTCCGGCATGGTGGAAAGAAGCATGAAGAAGCTGGAGATCCCGATGTTGTTGAAGGAGTAGTCTCCCGCCTGATGGGGACGCTCGCCCCGGGATTCCTGGCCGGTCACGTCCCGGATTACTGACTGAGCAAATGCTTCCGCCTCTTCCATCCAGGAGATGTCCTGATACTCGGTGGCCCAGCGACAACCCGGTGAGTCGCAGTTGATTTGTGCAATGCAGTTCTCGTAGAGGTCGATCGCGAAGTGATCAGCGAACCAGGTACTGCCGGCGTACCTGCCCGTCGAGTGTCCCGGCCACCACGCTATGCGTACCGACCGCTTCAGTCGAGCACGGTGTTTCCAGAGTACGCGCGCCACCTCCAGCAGCGTGGCATCTCCCACGGCGTTGTCACCGATCCCGAAGTCCCAGGAGTCGTAGTGTCCGTGCAGGAGCACGAAGGGGTCGGGTTCGTCGGTTCCCGGGATGGTGACCACCGGGATCGGTGACTTGTACCAGCCTTCGGTTGTCGTGACGGTGACCGTTGCTGTTTTCCCGTGTCGTGCCGCCTCGATCAGCCGCAGTCCATCGGGATGGTTCACGGCCAGTACGGCCATTCGCGGCTTTCGGGGGAGGTCTCGCAGGTCTGGTGTTCCCCAGATCGTGGTGCAGATACCCCAGTGCGCATTCTTCCCCGGATTGACGGCGATCATTCCAAGAGCGCCGCGGCTTTCGAAGTGGGAAACCTTGCCGGGCATGCCGAAGCCTTCGGTAACGACGATCCTTCCTCTCAGGTCGAGTTCGTCACCGCCGACGATGTTGCGGGAAAACAGTTCGTCCGCGCCGCGCGCGTACTGGGCGGGCACGTACGCAAGGGGAGCCGTCAGTCCTTCCGGGTGGGCCACGCTCATGGCCATGGGTTTGGCGCTGAAGACCTCTCCTTCGCAGGAGACAGACCCCCTTCCGGGCAGGCTGAGAAACACCTCGGGCTCGTACACCTGGACAGGAACTCCCAGCCGTCCGAGACGGCCGACTATCTCATCGCAGGCGCTCCGGACGTCATTCGGGTGCTCGCGTTTCAGGGTTGTGAATCGCTCAATGAGTGCCCAGGGCTCTTTGAGGTCGATGTCCGCTGTGGCGGCGCTGGTTTCGGGTGACATCAGGTGCTGTGAGTGGAAGGCTGCTGGCTGGGAAGAGGTTCCGGTTCGGGAGTCAACACAGAGGCTGATGCGCTTCCGACCTGGTGCTGTCAAGGTCGGAGTGTGTTCCGGCGATGCCTGCCGGCCGGTGCGGTTACCGGTTGCAGGTGTCGGATGGCGACCTGTCGCTGGCGGCTGATGGATTCGACCTCCGGGGCTGCAGGCCACCGGCTTCCAATCGAGACTGGATTTCCGGCCCCGCCGCTGCAACTTTCCAGTGGGTCACGCAAGGTGGACCGCACATGACCGGCCTTTGGAGTGCCCTTCCTTTTTTGCCCCTTGTGGTTGCGGCGCAGGTGCCCAGCGACCGGGAGGCGCCGCGCCCCACCGTGAGTGGTGTGGTGTACGACAGTGTCATGGCGCGTCCGCTGGCGGGGGCCAGAGTGCAGTTGACGGGTGTCGCCGGCGCTGTGGCAGGACGTTCTCTCAGCGCGACGTCAGACCAGTCGGGACGCTTCGCCTTCCCGTCCATCACACCGGGCAGCTACGTGGCGGGGTTCTTCCACGAAGTACTCGATTCGATGGGGATCGAGAGCCTTCCCGTCTCGATGGTTGTCGGCTCCGAGGATCGCACGATTGCGCTGACGGTACCGTCGTCACGAACGATCATCAGTTCGGTGTGCGGTCTGGCAGCCGTCGCCGATTCAGTGGGAATGCTGCTGGGGCATGTCTATTCCGTCGGCGGCGGATACCTGACTGGGGCCAGGGTGACGGTGGAGTGGGGAGAAACGTTGATCGACGGCAGCGACGTTCGCATGCGGAACGTCAGCAGTTCGGTGGGAACCATGGGTCCGGGCTGGTTTGCGATATGCGATGTCCCCGCCGGGATCGAACTTACGCTATCCGCATCACACGACGCGGACTCGTCCGGCTACGTCAACCTCACCGTTCCCTTTGGCGGGGTTCGTCAGGCGACGTTTTTCGTGGGTGGCGCCTGGAGGGTGCCGGCATCCGATATCGGACCATTGGGTGGGGACAGTGCGGTGGCGGGCGGTGTGGAGCGCATCTGGCGGGGGAGTGCGCGGCTCTCCGGCACGGTTCTGGGGGAGGACGGCATTGGTGTACCCGATGCCCGGGTTCTGGTCCGCGGCACCAACCTGTCCGCCACATCCAACGACCGGGGACACTTCTTCCTGGACAGCCTGCCAGGCGGTACGCAAACCGCCGAGGTACGCACGTTAGGCTTTCTTCCCACGACGAAGGTCGTGCATCTGGATCCTGCGCGTCAGTCGCAGGTCGATTTTCGCATTGGCGATCGGGCGGTTACGCTGGACGCGGTCAGGGTGAGCGCCAACCTGGTGTATTCCCGCAACCTGGCGCGCTTCAGGGCCAATCGGGAGCGTAACGTGGGAGGCGTCTTTGTGGGCCCGAGGGAGATCGAACAGTTCCGTGGCATGCGCTTCAGCAATCTGGTGCAGGGGATTCCTGGCGTCCGGGTCAGATACGGCGGGGGATTTGCGATTCTCATGGAGTACACCGGCACGGATGACGGGCACAGCCAGGGCCTTTGTGTTCCGCAGTTCTATGTGGACGGACAGAGAAGCCGCTACACTGCGGCGGAGGTGGAGGGTCTCTACGGCGCGGGGGAACTGGCTGGTGTGGAGGTTTACGTGCGGGGATCCCAGAGACCGTCAGAGTTCCAGGATATCGACTCACACTGTGGCGCTATCGTGGTGTGGACGCGACCCCAGTTGCGGCGTCCTCGCACGCTTCCGCCTGGTTGAATCAGGGCCTGGGCGGCCGGCGGGCTTCCCGCCGCGGTGAGCGATCCAGGCGCTCGAGGAGACGGGTGGTTTCCTGAACCAGCGAATCCAGATCGCTCATTCCTGCCGCAAGACGGGTTCGCATGGAGATGGAGCGCACCGAAAACTGGGGATATGCGCCCAGGTCGCGCGCGGTGACCTGCCAGGCAACGCTGCTGTCCGGGGAAACCGAAACCTGAAACGCGGCAAAGAGCTCCACTGACATATCGCGGGCTATGGCGTTGGTGGAACGGGTGCGGCCAAGCTGGGCGCGCACGCTGTCCGCGGGGATCAGTACATAACGTGGGTCACGACCGAGAGTGGCGCGTACGCTGTCCACCAGTGAGTCGGCCAGGGGCGCCAGGAAGGCAGTACGTCGATCCAACTGGGGGATGGAAACGAACACGCGGCGCGGTGGCCCCATGTCTGCTGCCCGCGCTTCGAATGCCTCCCGGCCGAGCGCGCTGTTCGCGCCGGGCCGGTTTCGGAAGTCCTCGGAGAACTCCCGCCGGTCTTCGGGTGAACCTTCCCGGTTCCGACCGTTGATCCTGACTCCATACTGTCGCGCGATGGAGTCGAAGGCAGCCCCACCGGGAACGATTGTGGTGAACCGTGGAGCGGTGCCGCGCACGCGCATGACGGAATCGAGCACGGCACGCTGGATCTCGGTACGGAGGGAATCCACGAAACGAGTCATCTGTGTAGACAGGCTCTCCTCCAGCGCCGCAGTGGCTTCCGCGGCGGCAGTGGAGTCCACAGGCACCCGGCTTCTGGCGGATTCGCCACGGGCAACGACGGCGGCCTGGTGCTCGCCCAGCTTCTTCTGGATGGCGGCTGCGATGGCCAGCGAATCCTCGCGGGTGAGCCTTGGCGGTGCACCGGTCGCGCCTGGGGTGGTCGTGTCCGGGGTGATGCCGGCTGTCGAGATCCCGGATGACCGGGGCCACCAGATCACCATGGCCAGCGCTGCGACGGCGAAGATGCCACCCATGACCCACCAGCGTACCGGCGTGAAGACTCGGAGAGGCGCCATTGCGCCTGAGGAGACATCCAGCTCATCGAGGGCGGCCACGACTTCCGAGGCGGTCTGGGGTCGATCCGCGGGATTCTTGGCAAGGCAGCGCGTCAGCAGGGATGCCAGCGCTGGGGGCGCGTCGGGACGTTTCCGTGTAATGGGTTCGGGTACACGGGTGAGTTGCGCGGCCATGGTTTCCTGCGGCGACGAGGCCTTGAACGGAGCTTCGCCAGCGAGGAGTTCGTAGCCCAGGAGCCCGAGCGCATAGATATCGACGCGGTGGTCGGCCGCCGGATCGCCCGCCAGTTGCTCGGGCGCCATATAGGCAGGTGTCCCGATGGCCATTCCGCTGGAAGTCACCCCGACCGCCGGCATGGCGGCCGAGATGGCCTTGGCCACGCCGAAATCAGTAACCACGGCGTGGGTGCCGCTGCGGAGGACATTACCCGGCTTGATGTCACGGTGAATCACCCCGCGCGAGTGCGCGTAGGCGAGAGCGTCGGCAACATCGTGCAGGATGCGGACCGCCTCACGTGGAGTGAATCGCACACCTTCGTGGATCGCATGCCGCAGTGATTCGCCCTGGATGAACGGCATGGTGAAGTAGAGCAGGTCATCACCGGATCCGGCCGTCAGCAGAGGCACGATGTGGGGATGCTGGAGCTGGGCTGCGAGCTGGATCTCCCGACGGAAGCGGTCCCGGTTGACCCCGGCGGCGAGGTCCGGTGGCAGGACTTTCACGACGACCTGGCGGTCCAGGGCCTTCTCGGTTGCAATGAAGACCCGGCTCATGCCGCTGCCGCTCAGCTCCCGGTCAATCGTATACCGGTCGCCTAGGGCGGACCTGAGGTCAGCGTCGAAGTCGTAATGTTCGGTCACTGGGTCGACTGCCGGGGACGTCGAATGGTATTGATCGGGCAGGTTTCCGGACAGCCAACGGATGCCGGGCCGGGTCCGGAAGCGCGGCCGTCAGCCGCTGCCGGAAGTGGACGCCAGGCGGTACACGAGCAGGTGGTAGGTCTTGTAACGCTCAAACGTCGCACGGCTTCGATGTCCTGAAAAATACTTGTACTGCATTTTGGCCAGGCGCTTGCGAAAGAGCCAGAAGAGGAGGCGTGAACTCACGCCGTAGTTGTCCATCAGGTAACGGTGGATCGTCATGCCGGCTGGCATGGCCCGGTTCATGAGCCAGTCGTTCAGCAGATCCAGGTTGGGACTCACGCGGGAGGTGATGTCATCGTCCTTGATCAGTTCGAACGGAAACTGCTGCATGACGTTAAGGAAGTCCTTCCAGGGATGTCCGCCGCCGAAGCTGCGATCGCCGGGGCCTCCGTCGCCGTGCGCTTCCGTCTTGAAGAAGTCGCATATGACCAGGTGTCCTCCGGGTTTCAGCAGCCTCTGCACGAGCGGCAGCGAGTCAGTCGGCCTGATGTACTGAAAGCTCTCGCTGAAGAGGGCCACGTCGTAATGAGCCTGCAGGTCCGCCACGGGCAGATCTTCGAAGCGGCACTCGTGGATCCGGGGCTGGTATCCGTTGCGGGTCCCGATGCGACGCTGCACGATCGCGCCAAGGTCTCTGGCCGGGATCACTCCATCAGGGAGGTAGCCACGATCCAGCATCTGGCAGATCAGGTGTCCGGTCCCACAACCGATGTCGAGTACGCGAACTTCCCGGTCAGCGGGCGGGAGCTGGTTCAGAACGAGGTCACTGTAGCGCTGCTGGGCCGTCCGGAGATTGCTGAACGAGAGGGGGAGATCGGCGTCCCAGAGTCCGTAGTGCAGGTCCTCGACGTTGCCCAGTTGCTGTGCGAGTACCAGGCCGAGCTCTCGGCTGTGCATCTTTGCCATGCATTCTCCGGAGGGGGCCGTGGGATGGCTCAGTAATGTTCCCTTCCCGGCGTGGTGCGCAAGTCGGGAAAGTTCTTTCGCTGTATTCCGGTACGATTGGTGGGTTCCTCACCAAACCGAAACCTGGGTGACGTGATGGTGCCTCGTGGTCGCCCGGGTGACGCGGCAGGTGGTGGCCGCCGGGTCGCGACGGGTCATTCTCCGGCCCGACGGTCGAGTTCGTCCTGGCGACGCCGGGCTTCCGACCAGTCGATCGCTGGTGCGACGTCCTCGTCGGCCAGTTCCAGACTTTCCATGGCGCGGCGCACGACGGGTTCACCCAGCCCGGACGGCAGAGAGAGACCAAAATGCAGTTCGGCCTTGCGACAGAGTCGCTCCTCGCGTGCGCGGTTCCGGTTCTCCCGACTTACTCCCATGCAGTCCACGCGGGCGTGGATACCTTCATGGATGATGGATGAGGCTACTGGCGCCGCGGTGATGTCGCGCCTGGCGAGGAAAGTGAGTTCGGTAATGCACACCCGATCGTCGGGAAGCCAGGCGCCGCGACAGGGGAATCGCACCACGCGGATGTGGTCCAGGTCCCGCTGAAGGTGATGCAGCCTCCACGGCTGATAGGCCTCTATGAGAAAGAGCGCCTCGTCCAGGCGATGGATGACCGCGGAAGTCTCGATGTCGGGTCGGGTGTTCTCCACGACTACCGGGATTCCACGCAGGCTGAAGGACTCGAAGGATGTGATGCTGTCGGTCACGGAGGGGAGCAGAAGAAGTCGGACCCGAGGTCATGGGGTGGGACGGCGACGTCTGGGGAGTCGTCGGTCTTTCCATGCCCACCAGAGCATCAGTTCAGGTCGGGGCGATCGGGAGCGGGCGACATAGACGGCGCAGCGGAAGACATACAGGACGCATGGATCCTGGCGGGTTCCAGTCATCCGGCAGAGCTTCTGGTAGAGGCGTTCCGGGTCCCGGCGGGCCAGTCCGGCGATGGACTGTACTCCGAGGAGGCGCAGGTCCGCCGCCATTGCGGGTCCGATTCCCGGGAGTTGCTGCAGGGGGTCACCGAGGGCTCCCGATCTTCCAGTCTTCATTTTCGGCTCGGTAGGTCGGGTAGTCAGTCCGGCTTGCCGTCCATCGCACGCGCGGAATCCCGCAACCGCCGGAAGCGGAGCAGAGCGGATTGCGACTGCGCCAGACGGTCCCTGGCTGCCGTCACGATCGGATCCGCGGGTGGCTGGTCGGTATCGTCAATGGAACCATACAGTGACAGGAGCTGATTCTGCAGCTGTGACAGCGTGGGTGAGGAGGTGTTGCCTCCACGGCCGCCGCCGTCGGCCAGGGCCGAGAGTTGCCGGTCCAGTGACTGCAGGGAATCAGCGGTGGCGCCGGATGCCGTCCGGGACTCGGCGCGAAGGCGAGCCTGGAGGTCGGTGATTTCCGAGATGGCGTCTCCCAGCCCATTCACCGCCCGGTAGATCGTCATCTGCAAGGAGTCGCGTCCTGCCACGGCCGCGGGGGGCGTCGTCACGCGCGGGTCCATCCGGACGCGGAGTGGTTGGGCAAGCTGCTGTCCATCCACGGTGAGCCGGACGGTGTACGTACCTGGCGTCACGAACGGGCCCAGCGGTTCAGGCACCGTCCGGCCAGGAACGGCACTGATGGGGAAGGAGAAGCGCTTGACGTTGGGCCGGGGATACCGGAGATCCCACACGAAGCGATGGATTCCCGCGTCGGCTTTCAGCTCCGGCCAGGGGGCTATCCACCAGTCGGGCCAGTTCCCTTCGGCGCGTGGATCCGGGTTGGGATTGACGCCCTTCGTGAAGCGTCGGATCAGTCCTCCGTTCCCGTCGAGTATTTCGAGAGCCAGTTCCCGGGCGCTGTCTGGAAGCAGGTAGGTGATCTGGATGCCATCCGGCGGGTTCTCGGAGCGGGGCTCGTCGGGCGGCAGCGGAGTGTCCGTGTACATCCGGGGCCGGACGCGCGTGGCGACTGCTGGTCGGAAGAGGTGTGCTCCGCCCGAGAGGACAGCCGGCGTGATCTGACGCAGTGGTTCGATGTCGTCCATGATCCAGAAGCCACGGCCGTGTGTGCCAAGGACGAGGTCGTCATCCTTGATGACGAGGTCTCGTATTGAAACCGCCGGCATGTTGTTGCGGAGAGATTGCCAGTGTTCGCCATCATTGAAGGAGACCCAGACTTCGGTCTCCGAACCTGCGAAGAGGAGTCCGCGCCTCCTGGGATCCTCGCGAACGACATTGATGGGCGCACCCGAGTCGATTCCCTGCACGATTTCAGTCCACGTACGGCCACCATCGCGGGTGCGATAGATATGTGGTCGCATGTCGTCGAGTCGGATCGTGTTGATGGCGGCGTATGCAGTGAGCGTGTCGAAGTGTGAAGCATCCATGATGGACACTTTGGCCCAGGGGACCAGTTGCGGGGGTGTGACGTTTCTCCAGGACTGGCCACCGTTGAAGGTCACGTGTATCAGTCCGTCATCCGTGCCTGCCCAGACGATGTTTTCCTTGAGATACGAAGGGGCGATGGTGTAGACCACGCCGCGATGATGGGCTCTGGCGGATGGTGTGGTCGAGTATTTTCCCACGTTCGCGGGGACCACCGAATCCGTTCGGGTCAGGTCGGGACTGATTTCCTTCCAGGTCCGGCCTCCGTTCACTGTCTCCCAGATGGTGTTGGCGCCGAAGTAGAGTTTGCGCGGGTTGACCGGCGAGAAGAGGACAGGTGCCGTTCGCAGGGTGCGGTAGCCGGCATCGCGAAAGGGTCGCGGCGCCACGTTCTGGACCTGTCCCGTGCGGTAGTCGAACCGGGTGACCTTGCCACCGTATACGATGTCGGGATTCAATGGGTCGGGGGCGACATAGCCGTACTCTTCCACTCCCACGGGCCGCCACTCGCGATACGTGATCTGGCCGTCGTTGCCGCGACTGGAAACGCAGACCGAGCCCGATTCCTGCTGACCACTGCAGACGCGATAAGGCCAGGAGTAGTCGGTCGACACGTGGTACATCTGGGCGGTGGGCTGGTTATACCAGGAACTCCAGGAACGACCACCATTGACCGTGATGATGGCACCCTGGTCGGCCGCCAGCAGGATGATGTCGGGGTTGTCGGGATTGATCCAGAACCGGTGGTAGTCGTCTCCACCCGGTGCCCCGCGGAACATGCTCCAGGTGTGTCCTCCGTCGGTGGACTTCCACGCGACTATGCTGCCGCTGTACACGATATCGGCATTGCGGGGATCCACCTTCACCTCGGCGAAGTCGGAACCGCGATTGTGCACGCGTTCGTCGCTGCCGACCTTGTACCAGGAGGCACCGGCGTTGTCCGAGCGGTAGATACCGCTCCTGTCCTCGGCGTCGACCGTGACGTAGAGTCGGCTGGGGTCGCTGGGTGCGACAGCGAGTCCAATCCTGCCAAGGCCGTCCTCGTACGTCGGGAGGCCGTTCATGATGCTGGTCCAGGTGGATCCTCCGTCGGTGGACTTGAAGAGTCCGCTGCCGGGTCCCTGCCATGAACCGTTCTCCCATGGGGCCTGACGGGCTTCCCAGGTGGCCAGGTAGAGTGTCCGTGGGTCGTCAGCGGCAAAGACGACGTCGATGGCACCGGTGTTTTCGTCACGGTACCAGACTTTGCGGAATGTGCTGCCACCGTCGGTGGACTCGAACAGGCCGCGTTCTTCATTGGGGCCGTACGGATGTCCCTCGACGGCTACGTAGAGGTGATCGGGATCCCGTGGATCGACGATGATCTGGGGAATCTGTTGCCCATCGCGCAGGCCGAGGTGCGTCCAGGTCTCTCCCGCATCGGTCGATTTGTAGATTCCGTTGCCGGTGGAGAGGTCGGGGCGCTGCAGGCCCTCTCCGCTACCCACGTAAATCACGTTGGGGTCAGATGGGGCAACCGCCACTGCTCCGATGGAACCGGAAGGCTGATCATCAAAGATCGGAATCCAGGTACGGCCGTAGTCGGCCGTCTTCCAGACACCGCCGTTCACCACTCCAATGTAGAAGACGTTAGGCTGCTGGCGCACTCCGGTGGCGGCCTTGGTACGACCTGCACGGAACGGTCCGATATCCCTCCAGTGGAACTCCGCGAGTGGAGCATCCTGGGCTGCTGCCGGCGACAGCGGGATGACAAGGGCCAGCGATGTCAGGGCAGGGGTCGCACGGAGCAGTTTGTGCAGCACTTTGGTCTCATCGTGTCGGGGTTCCGTAACGTGTGCTCCCAGGATCACTTGATCCAGTGGGGGAGGCCGGGCAGCGGATCGCGCGGACGCGGGTGTGGGCTGTCTCACTCCCTGCGTTGGCCACCAGCGCGGTCGCGAGGCCGGTCATCTCGCCGGCCGCCGCGGTCACGCTGTCGAACTCGACGAGCACGCCAACGGGCCACCAGGGCGGGAAAAGCACCACCGACAGGCCACGAGTGGTTCTTTCCCAGTACATCGCCCGGCTCCGGGTCGCCGTACTGTCGCGGGCGAAGACGGAATCGCGCACGCGCTGTACCCTGTCTGCCATTTCGGTGGCCCTGCCGGTGTGGCCGGCCTTTTCCCAGTCCAGCGGCGGTGTCCAGCTCCCGAACGCGAACCGCCAGCATTTCCCCGCCTCCGGTGGTGAGGTGTCACCCTGAGCTGCTGCCAGACCCGGAGTTCCCATGATGGCCCCCACCAGGGTCATGCCCGCCATCAGGAGCCATCGCTTCATGGTCAACTGCTCTCGTTGCGGCGCGCACCCAGCAGGAGAAGAGCCGCGAGCGTGGTAAGTGCGGCGGCTGCACCCACGGCCACGATGCCGCTCCCCGAGAAACGCACCGAGGAACCTGCCAGCGCCTGAAGCCCGGGTGCGGACTTTCCCATGGACCAGACGGCCAGGACAGCCAACAGGGACGTCGCGGCAGCGATCATTGCAGGGAGGCCCGGCAACCGTCGTGGAACTGCCAGCGCGGCGACGAACAACGCAGCGATGGAGCTCCAGAGGGCGATGATGGTCAGCGGGTAGGCGCGTCGCACGGACGGAACGGTCCGGCCGTCCGTTCCGGCGCATAACGCCGTATTGCCGTATCGAGGCCACCACCGGCACTCCGACACAATGGTGTCACCGGAGGTCCGGGTGACGCCGACGGGGGTGACCACGATAACGGTGCCGTCCGAAGGACTGGCTTGCAGCCACGGGCGCGTGGCGCCGCGCTGATAGGCGATTGCCGCGACGCCAAGCAGGAGGAGCGCGATGCCGGTACCGGTTCTTCGGTTCCGGCCCTGGGGTGTCGTCAACATCACTCCGTGGCTACATGCACCTGGACATCAGCGGTCGCGACCGCGACCGTGCCGTACAGGGGTCAGCGCCGTCGGAAGGCCGCCACGAGGGCAGCAGCGGCTGCACCATCCGTCCCCGAGAAGGTGAAGTCGAGGCGTACCGAATTGAACACTGTGGCGTCCTCCCGTGGTTGACGGGAGCGGTCCAGCAGCCCCTCGACCTTCACTCGAATGCCGCCGACCGGGGTGCCTTGATCCCTGGCCAGGGCCTGAATCAGCTCCACCCCGCAGGAAGCGACCGCGGCGAGGAAGATCTCGGGTGGGGTGACTTCCTCACCCGGGAAGCCATTCTGGACGGGACCGTCGACGATGAAATGGTGATTGCGAGCCTCGCAGAGGACCCGACCGGGTACGTCGGTCGTTCGGGCTGCGGCCTGATATTCCCGGATGCTGGATGTCACGGCGATGAACTCCGCGGTTGCTGGAGGGGGAGGTCAGTGGCTGCTGATTCTGGTCAATCGCGATCGTCCTGACGGGGCCATCCCTGCTGAGGGAGCCCCCGGGTGATCCTGAGCGCATTGTCGAAGTAGAGCTTTTTCAGGACGGAGTCCGGAAGGTCGATGCCGTAGAGCTTCCAGAACGCATGGTAGTCCCGATAGTAATCGAAGTAGTCGTCCCTGGTCTCGAACACTCTCCAGTAGTACGGATATTCTCTCGGCTGGAAGGAATCCTTTCCGAACAGTATCCGGTCCTGGTACTTGATGAAGAAGTCGTGCGCTGCCCGCGGCTGCCGGCCGATGTCATAGAGAACAGCGCCAACTTCGGTGTAGACGTTGGGATTTTCGTCAAGGAGTCTGCCCAGAGTGGCGAGGTCATTGGCCTGCCAGCCCAGGTGTGCGGTTACGAACGTGGTGCGGGGGTGACGGCGGAAGAGATTGTCACGCTCCTGTATGAGTTCCTCGAACGAGGGGAAGCGGTCCTGGGGGTAGTGGCGGCCAGGAAAGAGGGAGAGTTCCAGCCAGCGCTCGTTGTGGTTGTCGACGGGCTGGAAGAACTCCGCGGGGTCTGCGGTATGTATGAACACCGGGACGCCTAGTTCCGCAGCGGCTTCCCAGACTGGATCCAGGTCGGGGTCGTCGATGTGAAGCCGGGTTCCGTCTGCCTTCCTCGTGGAGAGGCCGAGTCCCTTGCCGATCTCCCCGACCCCGGCAGCACCGGCCGCGATGTCTGCCTTGAGCTCAGCCACTGCTTTCATCGCCCAGCCGGGGCCCACATTCCGGAAGTCGATTCCGGCGAGTACGCGGATTCGATCCTTGTAGTTCGACGCACGAATGAGCTCCAGAGCGCGCTCGAGACCTTCACCCCGCATGTTGTCCGCTGCAACCATCACCCCGATGTTGAGGCTGTCCAGCGATTCTCCCAGTGACTGGATTCCTTCTGCGGAATCGAGCAGGTCCCGAGGGTGTCCGTGGAAGTCTATGACGGGAAACTTCGGTCGCGGCACCGGGTGTTCCGCGGTGACCAGCGTGGAATGGGGGCGATAATCCAGGATACTGGGTGGTGGAGCCTGCGGTGCCATGCAGCGGAGCGGCCGTATCTCGGTCATGCCTGGAGGGCATTCCTGGCCAGGCGTGATGAGGGTTTCGGTTCCGCCGCCTCGTCCCTGGCCGAGGGCAATGGTCCCCGATGCCAGTACGAGGCCGGCACAGAGACAGGCGGTTGAAAGGGCACTACGCATGGGATCTCCGGAATGCGCTGAGAAAGCAATCTGGCGGAGGTGCGCCGGTCGGGGAACCGAAACCCGACGACGGATTCAAGTTCGGGAGCAGCGGGTTCAGATTTGTTGTGACCGGCGGGCCTGCCAGCCGGGTCACCTCCACCGGACAAACAATGAAAGTGGGACTTGTGGGTTTTGCGGGATCGGGCAAGACGACGGTTTTCAACACCCTGACCGGGCTGCAGGTGCCAACCGGATTCGGTGGGGAGGTCAGGCTGGGTGCGGTGAGGGTACCCGATGCCCGCATCGACGCTCTGTCCGAGATCTTTCGCCCGAAGAAGACGACATATGCGGAGATCGCCTTTTGCGATGTACCGGGTGAACACGGCGCGGAGAAGAAGGGGCTCTCGACGAAATCCCTGCAGCAGATCCGGGATCAGGAGGCGTTATGCCTGGTCCTGAGGGATTTCGACAACCCTGCGGTGGAGGGTGCCCCGGACCCGCTGGCCGATCTGGAGGCGTTCCACGCTGAATGCGTCCTGGCTGATCTGGAGATAGTCGAGCGACGCTTGCTGCGCGCCATGAAGGAGAAGACTCCTGCGGCTGAAGTGGCGATGTTTGAGCTCATGAAACGGGTTCTCGAAGAGGGCAGCCCGCTTCGGGGTGTGCCTTCGACCGGGCTGGACCGGGGGCAGTTGAAGAACTACGTGTTCCTGAGTGATCGGCCTTTGCTGGTGGCCCTGAACCGGGATGAGTCGCGGGCTGCCGAACCAATGCCACCCGAACTGGACGCACGGATTGCTGCGCTCCATGCTGCCGGCCTGGTTCTGTCTGCGAGTGTGGAGGCCGAGATAGCCTCTCTGCCGCGGGACGAACAGGCGGCCTTTCTGGATGACCTCGGCCTCAGGGAGTCGGCGCTGGCGCGATTCATTCGTGCATCGTACGGGCTGCTCGACCTGATCTCCTTCTTCACCGTGGGAGAGGACGAGGTCCGCGCGTGGACGATACGGAGAGGGACCAACGCCAGAGTGGGCGCCGGCAGGATCCACTCCGATCTGGAACGCGGTTTCATTCGGGCCGAGGTGATCCCGTACGACATCTTCGTTCAGTACGGATCCGAGCAGGCGGTGAAGGAGGCTGGGAAGCTTCAGGTGGAAGGGAAGGAATACGTGGTGGGTGATGGGGACATCATGCACATCCGCTTCAACGTCTGAACCCGATCCAGGCGGGAGTTCGGACGGAAGTGGTCGCAGCGTTCGATTCTGGTCAGCGTCTTTTGCGTCGTCCGGTGCTGGTGCCGCGCCTGGTCGATGACGGTGGAGCCATTACTTCCCGGACGAAGCGGACGACCTCCCTGCGGACGTCGTAGTAGATGGCCATGGCGTGATCGGCGCCGGGTACTATGTCAAGCCGTACATGGCTCAGACCGGCCCCCCAGGTCCGGGCATTGTTGGCACCATCGAAAGGATCCTGTTCCGAAGTTGTGAGCAACATGGGTGTGGGGAGTGACTGGCAGTTCCTTCTTATCTGCTCCATGGCATCGGGTGAGTGGACCGCAGCGCCCGCGGCGCCGAAGGCGAGGATGCCTGTCAGATTCGTGGCCAGTCTCGGCGCGGCGAGGAGTACGCCCGTTCCACCGACGCTGGCTCCCACCAGGAGCAGTCTGGTGGGATCGATGTAGTTCTGGAACAGGCCCCAGGCGGCTACGCGCACGATGTCGTCGGCGATATTCTGGAATCCGACTTTGGCAGCGCTGGCCATAAAGGCAGAACCGAAGGCATCCATCGAAGGTTCCGCCGGTGCAGGCGCGACTATTGGTCCGGCGGGTGTCCAGGTGGATTCGCCATGTCCGCGGATGTCGAACGACAGGGTGGCGATTTTCAGGGAATGCAGGTCGGCCAGGAGGGGGGCGTAGCTGTCGCGAGTGGACGGGTACTGGTGGGCCAGCACGGCCAGGGGGTATCGTTGGCCGGCGCTTCCGTGGGGATAGACCAGGTGCCCCCGCAGGATGAGACCGTCGGTGGCGGGGATCGCGGGATGAAGGGGCGCGAGGGCGGGGTAGCGACTCATGGATTGCTCCGGGCGGATACTCTGTCCCAGCCTATCATCCGGTCGTCCGTGGTGCCATGGGGTGCGGTGGGTCGTGGACGGCGAACCGGGGAGTGCCCATGACACGACTTGTGGTCGTCGTCCGTATGGAGCACGTTGCACCGTATTCGGCACCAGTGCCCAAAACCCCCGGGGACCATGGAAATGGAAGAGTTCAAGGTGAGTGCAGGGAGGCTCAAGGAGCGTCTCAAGGAACTGATCCACGAAGGCAACGTTCGCCGTATCGTGCTCAAGAATCCCGCTGGGAGAGTGCTGCTGGACATGCCCCTGAATGCGGGTGTGGTGGGCGCCGCACTGCTCCCCTTCTGGACCGCGGTGGCCGCGGTGGCGGTGCTGGCGACAGACTACACGGTTGTGGTGGAGAGGGATCCAGGGACCGCGGTGCGGAAGGCATCCGACGTGCCGCCGACGACCTGATGGTGAAGGGCCGCGGGTCGGGCTGCCCCTGACCTGACCCGCGACATCGGGCGGGGGTGTCCTTGAATTGCCTCATGCGGGTCGCGAAGATGCGGGACGCACCCCGACCGAGGAAATGCTGTCTTGCGACCCACCGACGTCCAGGATCCGCAGTACTATCACAAGGTCGTTGACTGCCAGTGGGCCTGTCCGGCCCATACCAACGTCCCCGAATACATCCGTCTGATAGCGCAGGGGCGCTTCACGGACGCGTACATGGTCAACCGGCAGTCAAATGTTTTCCCGGGGATCCTGGGGCGCACCTGCGACCGGCCGTGTGAGCCCGCGTGTCGTCGCGGGCGGGTTGACGGAAAGCCAGTGGCCATCTGTCGACTGAAGCGCGTGGCCGCGGATCACCGGGACGATGTTCGGGAACTGCTGCCCCGGGCTCCGGAGCAGAAGAATGGGAAACGGGTGGCGCTGGTGGGTGCGGGCCCGGCCTCCCTCACGGTATGCAACGATCTGATGCCGCTGGGCTACGAGTGCGTGATTCACGAGCGTAACGCCACGGCGGGCGGTCTGATGAGGGTGAACATCCCTTCGTTCAGGTTGCCTGCCGGGGTACTCGACGAGGAGACCGGCTATATCATCGACATGGGCGTGGAGGTCAGGTACGGCTCTCCCGTGTCGAGTCTGAAGGCGCTGCTGGAGGAGGGCTATGATGCCGTTTTCGTGGGCAGTGGGGCGCCCCGCGGCAGGGATCTCCCACTCCCGGGACGGGAGCAGACGAACCGGATTCACATCGGAATCGAGTGGCTTGCGAACGTGCATTTCGGTCATGTCGAGTCCATAGGCGAGCGTGTGCTGATCATCGGGGTGGGGAACACCGCGATGGACTGTTGCCGTACGTCGAAGAGGCTGGGGGGAAAGGACGTGAAGGTGATGGCGCGGCGCACAAGGGAGCATTTCAAGGCATCGCCGTGGGAGCTGGAGGACGCCGAAGAGGAGCAGATAGAGATCATCGAGAACCATTCGCCGCGGCGGTTCGTCGTGGAGAACGGCGTGCTTACCGGAATGGAGTTCGATGTATTGCGCTGGACGGAGTCTGGCGGGAAACAGCGGAGTGAGGTCACGGGGACGGTGACGATACCGTGTGATGATGTCATCGTGGCCATTGGCCAGGAGAACGCCTTCCCGTGGATCGAGCGGGATATCGGTCTGGAGTTCAATGAGTGGGGGATGCCGGAGGTCGACCGGACGACGTTCATGTCGACCAGGCCGGGCGTGTTCTTCGGTGGCGATGCAGCGTGGGGTCCGGAGAACATCATCTGGGCGGTGGAACACGGTCACCAGGCCGCCATTTCCATCGATCTTCACTGCCATGGGAAGCCGGTGACGGAACGGCCCGCGGTGGGCATGAACCTGCACACCACCAAGCTGGGCATGCACTCCTGGCAGTACAGCAATGATTACAATCCTTCACCGCGTCAGAAGATGCAGCATGCTGAACTGACGAAGCGGTTCGAGGATCTGCATGTGGAGGTCGAGCTGGGCTACACCGCGGAGCAGACCGCGCGGGAGGTGGAGCGTTGTCTCAACTGTGACGTACAGACGCACTTCACCTGGTCACTCTGTATCGAGTGCGATGCCTGCATCGACGTCTGCCCGGTCAACTGTCTCACCATCGCGGCCAACGGAGAGGAAGAGGATCTCCGCGGCCGGCTCTCGGCACCCACCATCAATCCATTGCAGGCCTTGTTCGTGTCCGATCCGCTGAAGCAGACCAGTCGGGTCATGGTGAAGGACGAGGATGTCTGCCTGCACTGTGGCCTGTGCGCGGAACGTTGTCCGACCGCTGCATGGGACATGGTGAAGTCGGATATTCTCCTTCCCTATGCCGGTGCGGGACGTCCCGTCGCCGGCCACCCCATGCCGGTTGCAGCCGGCGGGTGACCCACTGTTGCGCGTTGACCCCTCATGGCCTCGATTAACGACTTCTGCTTCAGGATCGGCACGGTAAACGGTACCGGCTCGGCGAGTGCGAATGGCCTGCTGATGCAGGCGATTTTCCGGATGGGTGTCCCTGTCGTCGGGAAGAACGTCTTTCCGTCGAACATTCAGGGGCTTCCGACGTGGTATGAAATCCGGGTCAGCCGGGACGGGTACTCCGCGCGTACGGCGCCATTCGATCTCGTGGTGGCCATGAATCCGGCGACGTATGCCCGCGACATAGCTGACATACGCCCGGGCGGCTACCTGATGTATGACTCCTCCTGGGAGCTGCCGCGCAATCTGCTCAGGGACGATGTCCAGCCGATCGGCATTCCGCTGGGCGAGTTGTGCAACAATGCGTTCACCGGTGACCGCGAACGTACCCTGATGAAGAACATAGCGTACGCGGGTGCACTGGTGGCGTTGTTGCGGATCGACATGGCTGTCATCGAAGGGATGCTGAAGGAAAAGTTCGGCCGGAAGAAGCATCTGCTCGACTCCAATTTCCGGGCGATCGAGCTGGGTCATGACTATGTTCGTAGGCACCATGCCTGCCCGCTGCCGTTTCATCTGGAAGCCATGGATGCGACCCGGGACCATGTGCTGATGGACGGCAATACCGCGGCCGCGCTGGGGTGCCTCTATGCCGGCGCCACCGTGGGAGCGTGGTATCCCATCACTCCGGCAACTCCGCTGATGGAGAACTTCCGGGCGTTCTGCGAGCGCTACCGGATGACGGAGTCGGGTGAGCGGAACTTCTGCATTGTGCAGGCCGAGGACGAACTCGCCGCTGCCGGCATGGTGATCGGGGCCAGCTGGATGGGGGCGCGGGCATTCACGCCAACGTCCGGTCCGGGGATTTCCCTGATGAGCGAGTTCGTGGGGCTGGCGTACTACGCGGAGATCCCCGCGGTCTTCTTCGATGTGCAGCGAACCGGTCCATCGACCGGGATGCCGACGAGAACGCAGCAGGCAGACATTCTTTCCACCGCGTATCTCTCTCATGGAGATACGAAGCACGTGCTGCTTTTTCCGGCCAACCCGGAAGAGTGTTTCAGCATGGCCCGCGATGCGTTCGATCTGGCGGAGCGTTTCCAGACGCCGGTGTTCGTGATGATGGATCTGGATATCGGCATGAACGACTGGATGTGCCGGCGTCTGACATGGGATGACGGCTGGCGGCCCGATCGCGGGAAGGTACTGGACGCGGAGCAGCTGTCTGAAATGGGGAAGTTCTTCCGTTTCACTTCAGATGATGCCGATGGAGTGGCACCGCGAACCCTGCCGGGTGTGGATGCCAGAGGAGCCTATTTCGTCCGGGGATCGGGTCACAACAGCAAGGGCGCCTACACCGAGGATGCCGCGGAATACCGCGAAGTGGTGGACCGGCTGGCACGGAAGCTGGCCGCCGCCGGTGAAGCGGTTCCGGAACCCGAGATCATCACGACACCGGGAGCGGTTGCCGGCATCATAACGCTGGGGGGGTGTCGCGGTGCCGTCTGGGAGGCGCTGGACCGCCTGACGGGACAGGGTATTGCACTGGATGTGATGCGGATCCGCGGATTTCCGTTCGGAAGTGCGGTGCGTGAGTTCCTGACCCGACACGAAACGTACATCGTGATCGAGCAGAACCGGGACGCACAGTTGCGTTCCCTCCTGGTTCTCGAGACCGGCACCGCGCCGGAGCGTCTTCTGTCGCTGCTGGACTACGGTGGCATACCCCTGGGAACCAATCGGGTGGTTGATGGAGTACGTATGCTTCTGGGAAGCCTGGCAGGTTCCGTGGCGGTATCATGAAGCAGGAAGCGGCACACACCGCGTGACCGGGTACACCCGTTTCTTCAACCGAACTTCCGGACAGGAAACATGACGTCGATTGCCAAGCCGAAAGTCCAGCACCCCGCCGCGAAACGCAACGCACTCGACCTGCGTCGGAGGGACTATGAAGGCAGCATGTCGACGCTTTGTGCAGGTTGCGGGCATGACTCCGTCACCGCGGCCCTGATCGATGCCTTCTGGCAACTGGACATTCCACCGCATCGTGTTGCCAAGCTGAGCGGGATCGGCTGTTCCTCCAAGACCACCGCGTATTTCATCAGCCAGGCGCATGGTTTCAACGCGGTGCATGGTCGGATGCCGGCTGTGGCTACCGGGGCCAACGCGGCCAACCGGGAGCTCTACTATGTGGGCATTTCGGGTGACGGCGACTCGCTGTCGATCGGGCTGGGGCAGATGCTTCATGCAATCCGGCGCAATGTGCGGATGCTGTACGTTCTCGAAAACAATGGAGTTTACGGACTGACCAAGGGCCAGTTTTCCGCCTCCGCCGACGTGGGATCGAAGTCGAAGAAGGGTGAGGCAAACATCCAGCCTCCCATCGATCCGGTGCTGATGGCACTTTCCCTGGGCGCTTCGTTCGTCGCCCGCAGCTTTTCGGGGGACAAGGCGCAACTGGTACCCATCCTGAAGGCCGGTTTGATGCACGGAGGCTTTGCGCTGGTGGACGTCATCTCTCCGTGCGTGACGTTCAACGACCATGAAGGGTCCTCGAAGAGCTACCTCTACACTCGCCAGCACTACCACGACGTGGCGCCGGTGGACTTCGTTCCGCTGCGCCGGGAGATTGCCACTGACTACCGCGAAGGAAGCGTTCGTTCCGTCGCGATGCACGATGGAAGCACGGTGCATTTCCGCAAACTCGCTGATGACTACGACCCGACCGACCGGGAAGCGGCCTGGCAGTATGTGCGTGAGTCACAGTCCCGGGGTGAAGTGGTGACGGGGGTACTCTATGTGGACGGGGACGGTGAAGACATGCACGCCCGGAATGGCACGGTACAACGTGCGCTTACCACGGTTCCACATGAGGAGCTGTGCCCCGGCAACGCGGCGCTCCAGCAGTTGATGGAGGAATATCGATAGTGCGATGATCCGGGCCGCTCGGGGTGCCGGCCGGCCCGGAAATGGCGAGGAGTCATCAGCCTCCCGAGAACGCGGGCCACAGCACTGGGAGGGCGCCCGCCAGCCACACGAGCAGAGCCACCACCCAACCGGACGTACGGGACACCTTCGCGACGACGGAAACACCGATTGCGATGAGCAAGGTGGACCACAGAACGGTGATGTCCAGGCGGCCCAGCACGGCGGTTACCAGAGGGGATGTCGTGTCGGGGTCCAGGAAGCGGGCGGGGCTGAGACTGATTCGCGCCATGCCGTCGAGCTGCTCCGGCGACATGAAGCGCAGTTGGATCGGGATGGCGACGGCAGCGATTATCCTGGGGATGTAGGCATAGGCGGCGATCATCATTGCCTGCGAGAAGCTTTGCCTGGCCTCTACCAACTTTCCCAGGATCAGGACAAGGAACCCAACCACGACGATGGAGAGCGGCGTGGTGATGAAGGCCCCGACCTTGGCGGCGAGCAGACCAAACCCGCGTCCGCGCTCCAACATCTCCGGTGTCAGCTGCGGATTCTCTGCCATCATGCGGGCGGCATTCCGCTGGAACTCCGCGTCAATGACTGGTTCCAGACCACCGGCACTCACCAGGAATCCGATCCCGACGAGCGCGGTCACGACCAGGAGCGGGATCCAGGCGCTTCCATTCCGACGACGATCGAAGACGGCGGCCGGGGAGAGAAAGATGTCGACGAAGTCCTCGATGATACTGGCCTTGACCGGCGGGGGATTGGTCATTGGGAGTGCCTTGTGAAGGGATGGTGGGTGCTGGGGCGGACGGTAGGGCTCATGACGGGCTCATCGTGGGCAGCGGAGCGTCGGTGGTGCGTCGGGTGATGCGCAGCGCCGCGAGCAGTCCGGTCAGGAGCAACAGGGCAGCCACCAGGAAGGGGGCGCCCGGGAGGTGGATGGATGTCCCGGGGGCAATCGAGTGGGAGAAGACCTGCGTGAACAGTGCCGGGCCGATCATTCCAGCAATACCCATCATGCTGCTGTTGGCACCTTGGAGCCGTCCCTGTTCGTGGGCGGCCACGTGGCGGGTCATCAGAGCCTGGACCGAGGGGGTGAAGAATCCCATCAGTGACAGGAATGGTATGGCCCACAAGGCTGCCGTCCCGGAGGTGCCGATGCCGTAGGTCAGGAAACCCACGATACCGGCGGTCAGTCCGATGGCGAGCGATCGTCGTTCGCCGAAGCGGGCGACCACGCGCCTGACGAGTCCGCCCTGGACGATCATGCTGCATACGCCCATGAGTGCCATGGTGAGACCGACGGCTCGCTCATCCCAGCCATACTGGTATGCGGCAAACAGCACGAACGTGGAGGGGAGGGCCGTATGAGAAAGAAGATAGAGGCCGTTGATTCCGGCCAGGCCCAACAGCTCCGGGTGGGAGCGCAGCAGTACAAAGGAGCCGATGGGGCTGGCGCGACGCCATGTGAACGGCACCCGGCGCTCCGGTGGCAGGGATTCCGGCAGGACGAAGTACCCGTAGAGGGCATTGAGCAGTGCCAGGGTACCCGAGACCCAGAAGGGAAGCCGGGGATTCACGTTGCCCAGCAGCCCGCCTAACGCGGGTCCGAGTACGAAGCCCAGGCCGAAGGCCGCCCCCATGAGCCCGAATCCGGCAGCCCGCTTTTCCGGCGGTGACACATCCGCGACGTAGGCGCCGGCGGTGGCAAAGCTGGCCGACGTTATCCCCGATATCACCCGACCCACGAAGAGCCAGCCAATCCCGGGTGCCAGCGCCATGAGCACGTAGTCCAGACCCAGACCGGTGCAGGAAATCAGGATCACCCGGCGCCGTCCGAAGCGGTCGGACAACGCCCCCAGCACCGGGGCTGCCACGAACTGCATCGCGGCCCACGTTGTCCCGAATACGCCATATACCGCAGCAGCCCGGGCCGTGTCTCCGCCCATGAACTGCTCCACGAGCATGGGGAGAACCGGGATGATGATACCCAGCGCCACGACATCTATGACCAGCGTTATGAAAATGAACGCGGTGGCGGCGCGTCGCATCGGTGGCGACTCAGCGGGCGGAGTGCGAATGGCACCTCTTGCCAGCCGCAGGCTGCCGCATGTCCGTCGCGGACCCGGTGGCTGACCGAATGGCGCTCACTTGACGGGAGACCGCTCGGCGTTCGCCACGCCGTCGATCCCGGCTGCTCCTCGATGTGACGGCGCCAGAGCGGGAATGAGGTTTGCCTCGGTGAGCAGCCTCTGCTGGTACCGCTGCGCCTCCCCAACGCGTTCGATCTCCAGAGCGACGGCATCGACCGCCTGCTCCAGGCGGTCCATCCGGTCCTGGTCAGCGGCTCGTCCGGCGGCTGCATCGCGTCGGGATGCCCGCCGGAACAGGAGACGCATGAAACCCATGCTCAAGGGGAGGACAAACGTGAACGCCAGAACGATACCCAATATGGTCACGGTGCTGTCGGGGAGGCCGAGTAGCCCGCCATCCTCGGGGGCCACGAGAGCCGTGCCATCGTTCACCGTCATTCCCGAACGGATCATCTGACCGGAAGACTCGATATCCCGTTCTATCTGGAGAATCCGCGTATCGAGGAGCTGAATACGGTTCAGAATGCCCTGCTCGGTGCCCGGAGGTGCGGTCTTCAGCTCCTCCGCCAGTTCATTCCTTCGATCGACGGCCGAAGTCAGTTGAGTCGACATGTCACTGCGTCGATCCCGTATGGCTTCGATTTCCCGCTGGGTGAGCGGCCGCAGGTTCTGGGACTGCGCCGTCACACCGCCACCCGGAGAGGTGGCCTGGGGAACAGGCGGTGCCGGAGGAGTCGTGGGCGTGGATTGTTGCGACATGGCCAGCCTTACGGTTGTCGGTACAGGAAGTTGCAGTCAGAGGGGCGATAGTGCGACCCCCTCCGCCCCCATCCCGGGGTCCTCCCCTCGACCAGCGAAGTCCAAGGCGGCACAGCTCCCGTATCGCGGAGCTTCTGACTCGCCGAATCGGCGGTCGCAACCGTATGTTATGCCGCTATGCACCCCGCGAACTCGAAGTGGCAGGCCGCTAGTTCCATCGATGCGGGTACGGACATCGGCCATGTGCATCTCAAGGTCTCCAGCATGGATCGGTCGCTGGACTTCTACTGCGGCGTCCTGGGATTCCAGCTCATGGAACTGCTGGGCGATTCCGCGGCGTTCGTATCAGCCGGTGGTTATCACCACCACATCGGGCTGAACACCTGGCACAGCCGCGGTGGAAGCCCACCGCCTGATCACGCGACTGGCCTCTATCATGTCGCCATCCGTTTCCCCACGCGGAAAGCGCTCGCAGGGGTGCTGGGGCGGGTGCTGGACGCAGGAATCCCGCTGGAGGGAGCCAGCGATCACGGTGTGAGCCAGGCGATCTACCTGGCGGATCCTGATGGCAACGGCATCGAGCTCTATTGCGATCGCCCAAGGAACGAGTGGCCCAGAACCGCTGATGGCAACCTGCGAATGGTGACCGAGCGTCTCGACCTGGATTCTCTGTTGAGCGAGGCAGGGAAATGAAGGCGACTCCAATGCGCGAGGATGGCAATACAGCGGTGTCCCCGCAGTTGGAGGAAGGCAATTGAATCAGGCACGGTGGTATTCCACGGTCACACGGGAACAGTGGCGGGCGCTGCTCGCGGCCAAGCTGGGCTGGATGCTGGATGCGATGGACTTCCTGCTGTACGTGATGGCGATCGATCAGCTCAAGGAGTATTTCGGCTTCGACGACGGTACCGCCGGCCTGCTGGGAACGGTGACACTGGTAACTTCCGCGATTGGTGGAATCGTCTTCGGCGTGGTGGCGGACCGTGCCGGTCGTACGCGCGCCCTGATGGCGACCATACTCATCTTCTCGGTCTGCTCGCTGGGGGCTGCGACTTCGCAGTCCCTGTGGCAGCTCATGGTATGGCGGGTTCTCCTGGGCTTCGGGATGGGCGGCGAATGGGCGTCCGGTGCGGTGCTGGTGAGCGAAACGTGGCCGGCGGAGCTGCGGACGCGGGCCATCAGCATCATGCAGTCGGGCTGGTCGCTGGGTTACATAGCGGCAGCCTTGGTTGCGGCCGTAATCCTCGATGTCCTGGATCTGGGCGCTTCGGCGTGGCGCTGGCTGTTTGCCATCGGAATCCTCCCGGCGCTGTTCACCCTCTGGATCCGGCGGAGTGTTCCGGAACCCGAAGCGTGGCGCCGTCGTCACGCCGCGGGGAAAAGGGGGGCGAATGCCTTCGGGGTGCTTTTCAGCAAGGAGTTTCGCGCGAAGACGATCCTGGCAACCATGCTCTCCGCCGCGGTGCAGTTTTCCAACTGGGGCCTGTTCTTCTGGTTGCCAAGCTTTCTGGCGCGTCCGGTGGAGGATGGTGGCGCGGGCATGTCGATCGTGAAGTCAGCAGGGTGGATCATCCCGGTGCAGATAGGCGCCTACATTGGCTACAACTCCTTTGGGTTCATCGCCGAGCGACTCGGCAGGCGTCGGACCTTCATCACTTACCTCGTCGTGGCTGCCGTTCTGGTACCTCTGTACGGCCAGATGGCCCGGAGTCCGCTGATACTGATGCTGCTGGGTCCGTTTCTGGGGTTTGTCGGCTACGGATACTTCAGCATGTTTGGTTCGTTTCTGGCGGAACTGTTCCCCACTGAAGTCCGGGCCACGGGTCAGGGTCTGACCTATAACCTCGGTCGGGGCATGGGTGCGCTGGCACCCTACACCATAGGGTATGCAGCCACACTTCCTGGTATCGGAATCGGTTCGGCACTGGCGCTCACGTCGGCGTTCTTCATTGCCGGTGCGGTTCTGATCCTCTTCTTCCCCGATACCAGCAAGCTGCGTCTGCAGGAGTAGCCTGATTGCGACTTGCCAGTGGGGTGATGCATGGATTGCGGCGCATGGGCCGGAGAGGCTGGCGGGCCAGCCTGACGACGTCGGGAGAGAGTGCTGACGGCCGGCTGTTCCCGGGAACCGGCAACCGCCGGTTGCCCGTTTCGTCGGACGGGAGAGCCGGGCGTAGGGCGGTGACGTCGAGGGTCGTTCTGCTCGCGGTGGCCGTCATGTCCGCTGCCCCGGCCTCGGCAGTCGCGCAGGCCCACTGGACACCGTTGGTCCGCCTGGACAATGACGCGTACAACTTCTGGATCCGCCACACCCACCGGCCGGATCAGCAGTATACCAATGGTGTGAAGGTCACGATGGAGTCGGATGGAGGGTCCTGGTGGGGTCCGGTTCTGGCCCGTGGTGTTCCCGATTGCGCCGTAGCTCCTCCAGGTGGCGGGTACTGCCGGGGAACATCGATCACCCTGGGGCAGGAACTCTACACGCCGGATCAGAAACGGGCGCCTCATCGCGTCACTGACTGGGAACTGGAGCGACCTTATTTCGCCTGGCTTTACCTGTCGGGTTCGGCGATTCTGGCTTCGCCGAAGACGTTGCGCACGTATCGCCTGGCGGTCGGCGTGACGGGGCCACCTGCGGGAGGGGAACTGGCCCAGACGATAGCGCATCGCCTGGGCTACAATGACCCGCCCCTGGGTTGGGAAACGCAGATCGGCTTCGAGCCAGGCCTGGAGGCAGCGCTCCTGCAGCGGATGCTGATGTACGCAGCCGGGGATGGCGCAGGTCCGGGACTGGATGTCAGTCCCTCGCTGGAGGTCAGCGCCGGGAATGTCAGGATGCAGGCGTCGGCCGGAATGGAACTGCGCGTGGGCTGGAATCTTGCGCATCCCTGGTTCCAGCCAGCGTGGCGAACCCGTGCTCCGTGGGAAGTCTGGGTATCGGCGAGTGGCAGGATTCAGGGAGTTGCTCGCGACATGTCGCTGGATGGCAACCTGGTCGCACCGTCGCGGAACGTGGAGCGTGTGCCGGGCGTGGCACAGTACGGATTCGGTATCGGACTGCGGCTTGGGGCGGTGGCGGTAGGCTGGCGTGCAGCGACGCGGACGAGGGAGTACCGGACCGGTCCGGCTCACCACGCCTATGGTTCGATGCTGCTGGAGTTCAGGCGCGGTGGTTGAGGCGGCATCGTGCATCGTACCCATCGTCGTACGGCAACCCGGCCTTCCGGTGGCGATCGGCGGCCTGCGGACCAACAAATGCCCCGTGCGCGTCGGACCCTGTGCTCGAGTGTCTTTTCCCTCAACGGGGCCGGATCGAAGAGATTCGAGCGGGACTTCTGCGGTTCCGACGGGCGATCGCGGCGGTTACTTGGCGATAAAAAGTACTTGATATCACGCCACACGGGCTGCAGTCTTCAGCCATGAACCCGACCGAGCCGGTGTCCCGGCAGTCCTCACCCACGCGGCCGCTGCACGACCGGGCGCTCGACAATCTTCACTACATCCGGCGCACGATGGAACGCGCCGGCGCGTTCACGGCGATTTCGGGAATCGGGACGGTCGGCATTGGACTGATCGCCCTCCCTGCGGCGGTACTGGCAGAACGTCAGGCGGCTGCGCTGGGTTGGCTGCTGGTCTGGATCGGCGCGGCAGCCGCGGCCGTGGTCACGGCCATAACATTGTCGGCACGCAAGGCCAGAGCCATGGGAATGCCGCTGATGTCCGGTCCCGGACGGAAGTTTGCACTGGCGTTCACTCCTTCCCTGGTAGCCGGTGCCGTTCTGACGGCCGCGCTCTCGGCTGATGCACCACGTGACCTCCTTGTGGGGACCTGGCTGCTGCTCTACGGCGCTGGCGTGACGGCAGGGGGCGTACTGTCGGTACGGGTGATTCCCGTGATGGGCATCTCATTCATGATACTTGGCACTGCTGCCCTGGTCGGTACGCCCGCGGTGGCGGATTGGTTCATGGTGGCGGGCTTTGGGGGTTTGCACCTGTTGTTCGGGACCTGGATCATCAGGAGGTATGGTGGCTAGAAAGAGTGCCCTTGCGGCGGATCGTCGTGCCGGCGGGACCCGTGCAGCGGCAGGCATGTCTGCGGAGCGTGCCATGTCCGCTGAGTCGAATGCACTGGAACTGGACCGGATGATTCACGAGCGGTTGCGACTGGGCATAGTGAGCGCCCTGGCGGCCAATGCGTCCCTGACCTTCAGCGAACTGAAGGCTCTTCTGAAGACCACCGACGGCAACCTCAGCGTGCACGCCCGCAAGCTGGAAGATGCCGGCTACATCAACTGTCGGAAATCGTTCGAGAGCCGCATTCCCAGGACCGAATACACTCTGACCGGTGTTGGCCGACGGGCGCTGGAGAGATACCTGCACCACATGGAAGCCATCATCAGTTCAGCGCGACAGAAGTAGGGTCAGGTTCCTTCAAGGCCACCCGCGGTGCCCGGTGGGTCAGGTGACGGATGTCCGCGCCAGGCTCCGTCGCGCTGCCAGTACCTTGTCCCTGGCCTCTGCTCCGGTTGCTGCCAGAGCCGACAGGTGTCCCATCTTCCGGCTCGGTCTGGCGGTTTCCTTGCCGTAGAGGTGCAGGTGGACGTCGGGCATGGCGAGCGCAGCATCGAAGTCGGGAGGGCCTCCCTCCCACAGATCACCCAGCAGATTCGCTATGGCTCCCGGGCGTAGCGGATCAACCGAACCCAGCGGCAGTCCGCAAACGGCGCGAACGAACTGCTGGAACTGACTGGTGGAAGCTGCGCGTTCGGTATGATGGTAGGAGTTGTGGGGCCGGGGGGCGAGTTCGTTGACGAGCACGCGCCCATCGGCAACGAGGAACATCTCCACGGCCAGCAGTCCCACGATACCGAGCTGCCCGGCGATACCCTCGGCGATTTCCGCCGCCAGACCGGACACGTGCGGCGGCAGATCACCCGGCCATACCGACCAGTCCAGAACGCCCGACGCATGATGGTTGACCGCCGGTGCATAGGTGCGAATTTCGCCGTCGGCGCGCCGTGCCACGAGGACGGAGAGTTCCATCCGCAAATCCAGGAACTGTTCCGCCAGGACGGGACCGCCGCCTAACGTCTGCCAGGCGGCCGCGGCTTCTCCGGCGATGGTGATCCGGGCCTGGCCCCGGCCGTCGTATCCGCCCACGGGTTTCTTGAGAATAGTGGGTCCCAGGACGGCGATCGCTTCGGTGGCTTCGGTGCCACTGACGACCCGGCGCCAGGGACCGAGCGGGAACCCGTGTCGTTCCAGCCATTCCCGCTGCCGCAGCCGGTCCTGAACCACGATGATCGCATCGGCCGGCGGATGCAGGGGACAGACAGCAGCAACTGCCTGCAGGGCCTCCGCTCCGATCTGTTCGATCTCCAGGGTGACGACATCGACGCCGGAAGCGAGGTCGCGGGCGGCCAGCACGTCGCCAAAGGGAGCCGTGATCACGCGGCTGGCAACCGCGCGGGCGGGGCAACCCGGGTCGGGATCGAGCACGTGGACATCGTAGCCCATGGCGCGGGCGGCATACCCGGTCATCCGCCCCAATTGCCCGCCTCCCAGTATTCCGATGGTGCCTCCCGGCGGCACCACCGTCATGGCAGCGTCTGACCCAGAACCTCGTCGCGGCGTGAGTTGCGCCAATCCCGCAACCGATCCCTGACATCAGGCAGGCGTAGCGCCACGATCTCGGCGGCGAGGATGGCTGCGTTGATGGCGCCGGGCTTCCCGATGGCAAGAGTGCCAACCGGGACGCCGGCTGGCATCTGGACGATGGACATCAGCGCATCCTGCCCCTGGAGCGACGTGGCGGGGATGGGGACGCCGAGAACCGGAACCAACGTCTTTGCGGCCGTCATGCCGGGGAGGTGGGCAGCGCCACCCGCTGCTGCGATGATGACCATGAGACCCCGCGCCTCGGCGCTCTGTGCGAACTCGAACATCCAGTCGGGGGTGCGATGCGCGGACACGATACGCGCCTCAAACGGTATCCCGAGATTCTCCAGGGTGGTGCAGGCGTGCTGCATGAATTCGAAATCCGTCTTCGAACCCATTATCACGGACACGAGTGGTTGAGTCATTGGCCCCGGAATATGTCAGCGGGAAGCGGGAAGCGGGAAGCGGGAAGCGACGTGGGAAGCGGGAAGCGGGAAGTGACGCGGGAAGCGGGAAGCGACGCGGGAAGCGGGATTCCCGGCGGGGTGGTCACGATGAAGTCAGCGAAGCGTTGGCTGCTGCCTTGAGGACGCGGTCCACCAGATCCCTGGGGGCATAGGGCTTTTGCAGGAACTGAACTCTGGTGTCGGCGGCACGTGTGGCCGCGGTATCCTGCGAATCGTAGCCGCTTGTCAGTACGACGGGCATGAGCGTATCGACCCGCCGGATGGCGGTGAGGACTTCCTGGCCGCTCATTCCCGGCATGGTCATGTCGAGGACGATGGCGGAAATGCGATCTCCCCGCTCCTGAAAGATCTTCCACGCCTGTGAGCCGTCGGCTGCTTCCAGTACCTCGAAACCGGCCTTTCGCAGGGCACGGGATGCGAGGCTGCGCAGCATGCTTTCGTCGTCCACCACCAGGATCACGCGCTGGTCTCCGGATGTGGTTTCGGTGGGGTGAGTCACGCTGGGCGTTCGACGCGCCCGCTGTGCCGGGAAGATCACGCGGAAAGTGGTGCCATGGGAGGGCCGACTCGTTACGGAGAGTCCGGCTCCGCTGCTGCGCACGATTCCCAGGACCGCTGCGAGTCCCAGACCGTGCCCTGACGTCTTGGTGCTGAAAAAGGGATCGAAGATCCTGTACAGCGTGTCCTGATCCATGCCGATGCCGGTGTCGGTGACCTTCAGTTCCGCATAGCGGCCGGGCGAGAGATCGTAGTCCCCAAAGGAGAGCGCCAGATCAGCATGCGAGAGTTCGATCAGGGAAGTCGTCAACGTCACGGTTCCTTCGTGGTCTCCTATGGCATCGGATGCGTTGGTGAGCAGGTTCAGGATCACCTGGCTTATCTGAGAGCCGTCGGCCAGGATCCAGGGAGCTTCACTGCTGAGTTCGCGCACGACCCGGCATTTCTTGGACATGCCCACCATGGCCAGGTCCGATATCTCCCGCACGGCGTGGTTGAGATCGATCACATCCCTGCCGAAGCTGGCCTTGCCGGCGTATGCCAGCATCTGGCGGGTGAGATCCGAGGCGCGTCGGGTGGCCGCCACGACCTGCTCCAGCGAGGCCCGTGCCTCCGCGGGATCGTCGAGAGCTTCGATTGCCAGTTCCGCGTGTCCCAGCACCGCTCCCATGATGTTGTTGAAATCGTGGGCGATGCCTCCCGCCATCACGCCGAGGCTTTCCAGCTTCTGACTGTGCCGGACCTGGGCCTCGAGGGAGAGGCGCTCCGATTCGGCACGGCGTCTCTCGGTCTGATCGGTGGCGATCAGGCCGATGGCATAAGGAACACCACCCGCATCGAACAGCGGGAAGCAGAGTGCCAGGAGGTTGCGGTCCCCTTCTGCCGTGGTGATTTCCAGTTCGACTTCGACTGGTTTCCGGGAAGTGCGAACTTCCTGACAGGCGGATCTCATTGCCGCGGCGCTGCCGTCGCTGAAGATGTCGCTGAGTTTCCTTCCCACGGCGGCCTTGTGGCCATCCCGGCTGATTTCCGCCAGGTGACTGTTCACCAGCAGGAGTCTGTCGGAGAACGCCACCACTGCAATAGCCGCGGTGGAATTGTCGACGATGCTCTGCATGAGCGTGCGATTCTTCTGCAGCGCGTCGACCATGCGGCTGGTGGCGGCAATCTGGTCGTTCAGGTCCGCGTACAGAGTGCGAAGGTGCGCGGTCATGGCATTGAATGACCGTGCCAGCACTCCCACCTCATCATCGGTGCGTACCGGGGTTTCTGCGCCGAGGTCGCCTCCGGCAATCCGCTCCGCGGAGCGGGTCACCTCCAGAATTGGTTCGACGGCGCGTTTTGTCACCCATTGCAGGGCGACGGCGAGGATGGTGATGGCGATGACGCCGGTGAGGAGCATCATCAACAGTGCCCGACGGGCGGGCGCCAGTGCCGCCGACTGGGGCGACTCCACCAGGAGGCCGAGCTGGCGTTCGGGCATCCAGCGATAGGCTCCGATGACCGGGACGCCGTTGTAGTTGCGATAGAGCCCCTGGCCGCTGTGCCCGGTCAGGACGGAGTCGATTCCGGCGGTGTGAACGCCGCGCCGGAACTCGTCGCTGCCGAAACGTTCGGATGTGACGAACTCGGCGTAGCGATTGACCAGGTAGACTTCTACCGGGAGCGGCCCTTCAGGTTGCACCACCAGTTGATCCATGCGGCGCAGATCCAGGTTGGCGACCATGACGGCAGCTACGGCTGTATCGCCCTGGCGCCGTACTGGCACCGCGACCGTCAGAGCCGGCCTTCCGGTGCGGGCGGAAGGGTAGACGTCCTGGATGAAGGGTCCTTCCAGGCCGCGTTCGAAGTACAGCTCCGATGTGTGATATGAACCCACCTGCCGGCTGTCGGTGGATGCGACTACGCGACCACCGATCGCCGAAAGGACGAAGATGTTTTCCGTCCCGATGCGGCCATGGGAGGCGGCCACCAGGGTGTTGGTCAACCGTGCGAGTGCCAGATCAGCCGCTGGTCCGGTATGCTGGAGTACCTCTATATCGTTGGCGACCAGCGGCAGGTTAGCGACGAAGCCAAGTCCGGAAAGTTCGTCATTCACCCATCGATCGACATCCGCCACACGGGCGTCGGCGATGCCCGCCAGGCGGTCCATCACGACCTCCTGGAGGCCTGACGAGTGCTGGCGGTACACCAGAAGTGTTACCAGAGCAACTGCGAGAGCGGACACCGCCAGAACGCCGGCGCTGATCCGTCGCTGGAGGCTCCTTTGCAGCCAGGGGCCGACCCGGTTCAGCGGGAAGTGCCGCCGCAGGAGCATCCGTGGCGGGATCACTTCTCGTCCCCGATCACACGAAGGAGGTGGTGACCGCCATTCCTGATGGCAGTCAGGACGCCCGAACGCACGGGATCGTGCTTCCCATCGAAGCGCAGGATCCCGGCGTTCCCCTGAAAACCCCCGGTGGCCGCGATCGCATCAGCGATCTCGTCGCCCCTCAGGCTGCCGGCACGCCGAATGGCATCGACGGCGAGCATGACGGCGTCGTACGTCATCGCGGCCGTGGACCGTGGTATGGTCCCGTACTCCTTCTCGTAGGCTCGGACGAACGCCTCGGACCGGGGTATGGGAAGCTCCGGATGCCATTGATGGAGGACGAAGGACCCGTCCGCCTCGGGCATGGTGGCAATGGTGGAGATGTCCCAGGTGTCGCTGCCCAAAAGAATTGCCTTGATGCCGGCGGTCCGGGCTTCCACGATCTGCGTGGCGACCACTCCGGGGCGATTCGGCAGAAGAACCACATCGGGGCGGGAGGTGGCAATCCGGCGCAGTTGTGGTCCGAAGTGATCGGATCGGTCACTGGTGAATGTTTCCTCAGCGACGATGGTCCCACCTGACCGCTCGAATGTCTCGCTGAACAGTCTCGCTATTTCGGAGCTGTAGGGAAAGGCCACATCATACAGGACTGCCGCCCGGGTGGCGTGCAACTCCTGCAAGGCGAATGTGGCCAGAGTGGCGCCCTGGAAGGAATCGAGGAATGCCAGACGGAAGACAAAACGACGCCCCGCGGTGGTGGCGGGACTGGAAGACATGGGGCTGATCATAGGCACAGCAGAAGCTTCCGCGACCGCTCCGGCGGCCTGAGCCGCGGTGCTGAGCTGGGGGCCGATGAGCAGATCCACGTGATCGAGGTTGATGCTGGCCCGGGCGGCACTCGCGGCGGCGTCGGCCCGCAGGACATGACGGCGTTCGACGAGGACAAATGCGTGACGGCGGCCGTTCAGGGTGATGCCACCGCTGTCGTTCACCTGGCTGATGGCCAGTCGGGCCCCCTCCATGGACGGTATCCCGGAAGGGATGGAAAAATCGCTTTCCATGGTCGCGAGCACGCCGATCCGGATATCGCGCCCCTGGCTGGGCCTGCACCCGGCCACGAAAAGGGCGCACAGCAGCAGTGCCTTCGAGCCAAGGGTGTGCCGACGGCGGCCCCAATCGGGTCGCGTTCGCGTCCGGCGCCACGGGTTTGCGGCGGTGGCTGATGTCGGGAATCCGATCTGCACTGGATCTGGGGGTCAGGGACGGTGCAGGTGGTGCCGCGAGGGTACCGGGAGTGTTCGATGAAGTCCCATCAGGAAAGTCTCGTCGCGGACCGTGCGATACTGTACCTGGCGAGGGAGTACGGTGCCCCGAAACATCCGGTCCGGCGCGTCGACCGGTGGCCGGATCATGGCAGCCTCACGGGGGGTCTCAGGCCGATACACTCGAGGTAGTTCCGTCACCGGTCGGCAATGCCTGTGGTCTGCCCGGGATGACACCTTCCAAGGTTGCGCCACACTGAGTGTGTCCGTCAGCGTTGGCGACAGGAACTCTATCTCCCGAGGCTGCTGTCATTCAACCGTCCGGCGTCGCTTCGTTATGGTTTCATGCGACACGTGTCAGGGAATGCCCCGCTTCGACCCTGGCTCGCCAGCTCTCCTCAAGGTCATCAGGGTGGTGAGCCGGATGATCGTACTCGACCGCGGAGTATGTCCAGCCTCAATTCCGCCCAGCCGTCGATCTGAAAGTACCGGATCATGAGGTCATGAGCGCCGCCTGACAACGAGGCATGATCGACAGCCGTCCCGTGCAGTGACCAGTTGTCGATGACGAGCTGACCGTCCACCCAGACCCGGATTCCATCGTCACTCAACGTGCGCAGCGTGAACTCGCCTGGGGGAAGCGTAACCCGCGCTGTGGCTTCCATGGCGTATCGTGACTGGGGGAGTTCCCGTATCGTCGGTCGGTACCACTGGTAGTCGAGTCTCGGGACGGTGCGGTCCAGTATGGCGGGCTGGGCCTTCATGCGATCCCAGTTGGCGGGCAGGCCACGTGGGTCAGTGGAGTCGCTCCAGGCCCATGCCTTCAGGTCCCACTTGGCGTCCGGCTCCCAGACCCCGTAGGAGAACCTTACTGGTGTGCCAGCGCGGGAGCGAATTCCCCGTGATGACACGGTTTCCGCGCCGCGATACTCCAGCACCAGTTCCCAGCGGTTCCGGGAGTCAGCCTGGGGTGTCACCCGGATGGTGTCGTTCATGTTACCCGTGCTGGCGGAAAGCTCCGCGATTCCCTCTCTCGACACCACTCTCCAGGTGCCCGCGGGGCCATGAACGCCGAGCCTCAGGGGGATGGCATGAGTGCTGTCTCCCGCCGGCCAGAGCCTGGGTGACCGGAAGTCGTACGGTCCCCATTCATCCACGATGATGGCGGCGCGCGAGCGTGGCAGTGCGGGACCATGACGGCGGATCTCCGACGGCGCATCCGGCACGGTCGGGATAAGGTGCGCCCATCTTGCAGGTATCGGCGGGATGGCTTGGTCGCACGCTGTTCCGGCGCGCGAAGTGTCATTCTCCGCCTGAACGACTCCACTGGTGTTGGTGATCTGCAGTATGGACTTGTTCTGCTCGAACCGGTTCCCTTCGATCAGGTAGTCATGGCTGCGCGTGTCGCGATAGCGGGGGTACCCCCAGTCGGACGGCTGTATGGAGTCGGCCCAGAGCCGGATGGCGGTCGAGTCACCAGCGAACGTGTTGGCGGCAATCACGTTCTCCTGGCCGTGTTCGATGGCGACGCCGACCCGATTGTTGCCGAAACAGTTGGCAACGATCTTCGACTGGTAGCTGTACCCGCCCCAGAGTCCATAGTCATTGCCCTCGGCGATATTGGCCAGGAAGACATTGCGGCTGAAGGTTGCCTCCATGCCATTGGCCGCCGCGAAACTGAAGTCGTTGGCGAAAAAGACGTTGTCGTTGGCTCCACCGGACCCGGTGTCCATGGTGTGATTGCCGGCCCACAGGAACAGTCCGTCACCTCCGTGCGTCGCGGAATTGAAGGCCACGATATTGTGGTTGCTTTGCTGATAGAACAGCATGCCCGACGAATCCTGACCGCGATGATAGAACCCGTGGCTGTAGCCCCGGATGTTGAAGTTCATCGAATTGCTTATGATGGTGTTGCGGGATGAGCGATAGAGTCCCAGGCCCAGGCCCGAGTTGAAAGAGAAATCATTGTCCCGAATCATCACCCCGTTCGTGCGGTTCAGCAGCAGGGCGTTCATGCCCTGGGTAACCGTATTGCCCTGTATGGACCCACCCGTCACGCCGTCGAGGTAGATGGCCGCGCCATAGCGAAGCCATTCACCGTTCTCATTGTTGTGAAATGAAAGCCAGTCGCGCAGGCTTTCGTGCTCGATCAGACTGAAGAGGCGGGGTTTCCAGTTCCAGGACAGATCGCTTCCGGAGATGTGGAGTTGACTGGTACCCTGGGCCAGTATCCCCACCTTGTAGCCCCGGATGCGGGCATTCACCAGCCTGATGTTCCGGCCTCCATCGACGCGAACCGCCAAGCCTCTGGCGGCATCCGGATCGGCATCGGGTGCCATCCCTTCCAGGGTCACCCCAGTCCAGTCCACGGTTATGTCGTTGCCCCGGACAGTGATCACCGCGGAGTCCATTGATGCCGGCGCCCTGAGGCGATATCGTCCCGGCTGGATGCGCACCGATCGGGTTATCACCATTCCCTGCTGCAGAGTCACCACCGGCAGATTTCTCTGCGCGTGGGACTCGTTGAGTGGCGTCAGGAAGGCGATGAGGCAGGCCGCCAGCGGCCACGTCCCCCGGCTGAGTCGATTCACCCCCAGTTGGGTTCGGGCTCTGCCAGGCGCTCGGATAGATTGAAGTCCGGCAAGGTTATCGGAGGCTACCGGAGGGGCAGCGTGGGCAGACAGGCAGTGTCCCGGGTGAATCTGAAGCACACGGTCCGGATCATCCTGGCCAGTCTGGTGCTGTGGGTTCCGGCCGGCTGCAGACAGTCGCGCTCGACCATCCCGGAGAGGCTGGCCAACAGCACGTTCTGGAGTCTGGTTGCGGGTCTTTCGGAACCGGGCGGGTATTTTCATTCCGACAATCTGGTATCGAACGAGCTTGCCTTTCAGTATGTGTTGCCCGAACTGAAGGATGCGGTGGGTGGGGATGTCTATATAGGGGTCGGCCCGGATCAGAACTTCACGTACCTGGTGAACCTGCGTCCACGGATTGCCTTCATAGTGGATATCAGGAGGCAGAATCTGGTACAGCACCTGATGTACAAGGCGCTGATCGAGATGTCGAGGGATCGGGCGGATTTTCTCGTGCGGCTCTTTTCCCGGGGAGAAGGTCCTCCGCCTCCGCCGGATTCGGTCAGCGCGGCGGGGCTCTTCTCCTGGCTGGCTCTGCTTCCCAGGGACTCGTCGCAGTACATCAGGAATCTGTCTGGCATGCGAGCGCATCTGAAGCAGAAGGGATTCTTCATCAGTCCGTCGGACAGCAGTGCCCTGGAATACGTCTACGCCAGTTTTTTCCGTGCTGGTCCGGCTCTCACGTATTCCGCGGGTGCGATGGGTCGGTTTGGCAGCAGGGGGATGCCTTCCTATCGCACCTTGATGACCCAGACCGATCCCGACGGCGTGAATCGGAGCTACCTCGGATCGGAGCGGAACTTCCGCATTCTTCAGGACATGCAGAAGCGGAATCTGATTGTACCGGTAGTGGGAGACTTCGCCGGATCGAAGGCGCTTCGGTCGGTGGGAGAATGGGTCCGCCGCCACCATTCCACGATCCGCACCTTCTACGTCTCCAACGTGGAACAGTATCTCTTTCAGCAGGACGACGCGTGGCGCCGCTTCTACAGCACGGTTTCTGAGATGCCCATGGATCGTCAGGCGCGGTTCATCCGCAGTGTGCCAACCAGAGGGATGGGCCGGCAGCTCCCGACCGCGCGTTCGGCATCACGGACGTCGTCGGTTGCCGAAGTACTGGATTCCTTCCAGCAGGATCGTCTGCTTTCCTACCGCGCGGTAGTGGAGCTGTCGCGTTGAGCCGAAGCGTGCGAACCCGGCGCCGCGGCCGGGTGGGGCCGTCGCGGGGGCGTGTCTACTTGCCGCGACGGGCTGCGGCTGTCGGCTTCGATCCGGTCCGGGCGACCGACTTCTTCCCCTTCCTGTCGGGTCTGGATGCCCGCTTCTTCCGCGATGGGGCAGTCCGGGACAACCTTGTCGCCTTTCGCGAGCCCTTTACCTTCTTTCGCGGTGCTGCCTTCGGCTTCCGGAGGAGTCTGGCTGGCACATCCAGCAGGGTTCCCCGGCAATTCGGTGTCCCGCAGCGACACGGGTACGTGGAGCGCGCGACCTCGAGGGACTCCCCGTTGTACTCCATTTCGTAGTCGTACGTCAGTTCCTCACCTGCCGCAATATCGCGTGTGGTCTCCAGAAAGATACGTCGGCGCTCGATCACGGCTTCGCAGTTCCCGGCACACGAATGATTGAAGAACCGGGCATCGTTGCCGTCGACGCGGGCGTCGATCACCGTACGGCTGTCGACCGTGAACAGGAGTACATGGATGCTTCCCGTGCCGTCGTCCACGTCAGGACGGGAATTGGCCTCCTTGTGACTGATGCGTTCACCCGTGTACTCGATGAGCCGTGTGCGCCGGGGGATGGGTCGGAGGGCAAAGGCGCCTGATCCATGCGTGGGTGAGGCCCGGATCTCGAAGTACGGCGGATCGTCGTTGCTCATGAAAATGGAGAGTTGTCCCTGCCGCGCCGGCGGATGTGCGGAGCGGCGACGCAAACTAAATCAGGTACGCCGGTGAGTGGAGGGGACGTACCAGACCCGCACGCAGCCTTGCACGGGTTGTCCGCGATGCGCCGGGATCAGACCTTCCCGAGCACGCGGATCCAGTTGCCGCCCAATATCATCTGGATGTCTCCGTCGGAATATCCGCGTCGAATGAGCGCCTCGGTGAGGTCGAACATGCGTCGTGGATGATCCAGTCCCTTGATGGTCAGGAGCCAGCGTCCTTCGGCGTCCTTGTGCAGGTGGTAGCGATCCCAGTTGGGAGTTTCCGGCATGGGTGCGCCATTTACCGGGTTCGGGTTGCCGACCACATCCATGTCGCTTCCGACGCCAAGGTGTTCGATCCCCACCAGTCGACGGACGTGGTCGAAATGATCGACGACGTGTTCGATGGTGACGGGTTCCCCGGCGCGGATCATCATCCGCAGGAACGGGATGCCCATGACACCGCCGGTCCTTGCCATGGCGCGAATCGCTTCGTCGGTCTTGCAGCGCAGGTGATCCGGGGCCAGGGCGCGACAACTGGCGTGGGAGAAGATGACTGGCTTGGCCGAGGCTGCTATTCCATCCAGGGTGGTACGATCACCGCAGTGAGAGACGTCCACTGCCATGCCCACCCGGTTCATGCTGGCGACAATTTCACCCCCGAAGACGCTCAGGCCGCTGTCCCGGGTCTCCAGAAAGCCGGCCCCGATCCGGTTCTGGTAATTGTAGGTAAGCTGGGAGACCCGTTGTCCCAGAGCGAAAAAGGTGTCGACGTCGCGGGTTGACCGGAAATGATCAGAATTCTGAAACGTGAGGAGTACTCCGACGCGGTCGTTCCCCCGGAGTCGGTCGATGTCCTGGACATCGTCGACGCGCATGAACCACTGGTCGTACTGAGCGAGAAAGCCATTCCAGTCGGCGAACCACTTGATGGCGCCTTCGTAGGTACCGGCGGAGTGCCCCAGTCCGAAGACGTCGATCCCTGACGAGCGGTAGGTTTCCCAGTCTTCGGGCGAGAAGGACCCTGCCTGGTTCATCCATTTGTCGGACCGGGGCGGCTTCTCCGCAAAGTCGGGGAAGCGGAACTGGTTCAAGAGATCCACGACCGTGGTCTCGGACATCAGCCGGATGGTGCGGGCGCTGTACGTGGTTCCCTGTATGCCGAACAGGTGAAAACGTCTCTTGAGGATGGCCGGGGCTCCCAGGAGACCGATCGTCCCCAAGGCCAGGCCGCGCAGGGCGTCACGGCGATGCATGTGGAAGCGGGAAGCGGGAAGCGGGAAGCGGGAAGAGGGAAGAGGGAAGAGGGCAGAGGGCAGAGAGAAGGCGTTACGGGGAGGAAGGGGAGGGCGCGATGGTAATGAGTACCGAACCGATGAAAGCGGTGGAGCGGAACGGATAACGCCAGAGTGCGCAATCGGAGATGTGGAACGGGACAAGAGGTATGTTCCGGACCAGGTAGTGGTAAGGGGTGGTTGTTGTCTGATGCGGTTCCGGGAGTAGGTTGTCCCTCGCTTCCCGATCCGTTCCGCTTCCCCCGCTTCCCGCTTCCCGCTTCCCGGTCCGTTCCGCTTCCCCCGCTTCCCGCTTCCCGCTTCCCGGTCCGTTCCGCTTCCCCCGCTTCCCGCTTCCCGCTTCCCGCTTCCCGCTCAGTTTGCGCACATCCATCTTCGCCACCTGCCTGGCTGATCAGTTCTTCGCGGATGCCGTAGCAGATACCGTGAGACTGCTCCGATCTCTCGGCGTGGAAGTCGACGTTCCCGATGGCCAGACCTGTTGCGGACAGCCGGCCTACAGCTCGGGATTCCGTGACGAGGCCCGGAGAATGGCGAGTCACACCGCACACGTCTTCCGCGACAGCCAGAGCGTCGTCCTGCCGTCGGGTAGTTGCGCCGCCATGCTCCGCGTCTTCTATCCGGACCTGCTGGGTGATGCTGCCGCTCCTCTGGCCGGCAGGACGTTCGAACTCTCCCAGTTCCTGGTCAATGAGCTGGGAGTACGGCATCTGGGGACGGGGCTGGCGGGTCGCCGGATCGCCTGGCATCATGGCTGCCATGCTCTGCGCGAGCTCGGCCTCGAACGGGAGGCGACCGATCTGCTGGCTGCGTCCGGTGCGGAGCTGGTCCCTTGGGAAGCGGATCGCGAGTGCTGCGGTTTCGGGGGGACGTTCTCCGTGCGACATGGAGCGGTTTCCGCGGGAATGGCGGATCGCAAGCTCGACACGCTCCCCGAGGTTGACTGCCTGACGTCAACCGATCCGGGGTGCCTGCTGCAGCTGGCTGGCCGTGCCCGCGCACGAGGTCGACAACTGGTCGTCAGGCACCTCGGGAGCCTCCTCTGGGAGGCCCGTTCAGGAACGGGTTCGTGACGGATTCCCCACGGGAGTATGGTACCCGGGCGCGGGCGATCCTTCGGGAGTCTCCCCGGACACGTGACTCGGTCACCACCGGCGCCCTGAACCTGGATGGCGCCCGTCGTACGGCATACGCTGGCGTCGACAGCGGGGTCTGGCGCTCCTGGGCAGGTGCTGTGAAGGCTCACCTCCTGACTCATCTGGCCGACTATCTGGAGGAGGCGGAGCGGCAGCTCACCAGGCACGGTGTCGCGGTACATTGGGCCGAGAGTGCTGCGGACGCCGCGTCGATCGTGGCCGGCCTGGCGAAGCAGTACGGAGTCCGCGTCGCCGTAAAGGGCAAGAGCATGATGAGCGAGGAGGCCGGCCTCAACCGGGTGCTCCAGCAGGATGGAATCGAAGTGTTCGAGACCGATCTGGGCGAGTACATCATCCAGCTTCTTGAGGAGCCACCGAGTCACATCATAGCGCCGGCGATCCACCGCGACCTCGACGATGTACGTGCGGTCTTCGCGGACCGCTTTGGTATGAAGCCCGACGCGACACCCGGGGAACTGGCCGCGAAGGCCCGTTCCGTTCTTAGGGAGGCATTTCTCCGGGCCGACATGGGAATAACCGGTGGGAACTTTCTCGTCGCGGAGACGGGGACCATCGTGCTCGTCGAAAACGAGGGCAACATACGCCTGACGACGAGCATGCCCCGCGTGCATGTGGCGTTGATTGGCCTGGAGAAACTGCTGCCACGTTTCAGCGACCTGGCGATGTTCCTTCAGCTCATTTCACGGGCGGCGACGGGTCAGGCTATCGGGACGTTCGTGTCGCTGATTCGCGGGCCCCGGTCGGTGGAGGATGTCGATGGGCCGGAAGCGGTGCACGTGATTCTGGTGGATGGGGGGCGTTCCTCCCTTCTGGCCGATCCGGAAGCCTGGGAGGCGCTGCGATGCATCCGGTGCGGCGCATGCCTCAATGCCTGTCCGGTCTACCGGCAAACTGGTGGGCATGCCTACGGATGGTCGTATTCCGGGCCCATCGCTTCCATCCTGGCTCCGGCCCTGCTGGGGTTGGAGGAGGGCGGGGCGCTGCCGTTCGCATCCACATTGTGCGGGGCATGTGCCGAGGCCTGTCCGGTTGGCATTCCCATCCCTCGGTTGCTGCATGAATGGAGGGAACGCGTCGTTGATGCGGGCCTGCTGGGTATGGCTGAGGGGAGCGTCATGCGAGCCTACGCTTCAGTGATGACTCATCCCACGCTTTATCGCATGGCATCCCGTGCCCTCCGCGTTCCCGGGGCGATGCCCATCAGCAGCATGGCGTCCGTCGTCAGGCACTGGTCGGAGTACCGTGGCGCGCTGGAACCCAGTCCCCGGTCATTTCTCCAGATGTGGAGAGATGGAATAGAATGACCGAAATCCCGCGTAACACGATCCTGGCACGGGTGCGGGCCGCAGCGTCATTGCATGAGAGGGCCCCGCTGCCGGCGCCCTTGGTCCCGGCGACACCGTCAGGCGAGGACCCGGCACTCGTATTCCAGCGCCGGTTTGTCGAGGTGGGTGGGGAGGTCGTGCTGTTGAAAGACCGCCGATCCGCAATGGCGTGGTGCGAATCATGGTACGGGGGTTTCCGCACGGCAGCGGTCAGCGCGGCTCTGGATCCGGCCTTGGCACCGGTTCTGGAGCGTGCGGCACCCAGCGTGGCTGACCTGGGCGTCAGTGTTGCCGTGGCGGCGGCTGCGGATACCGGAAGTCTGCTGCTGGGCAGCTCTGAAGGGCGCCGCCTGCAGCTCCTTCCGCCGGTTCACCTGGTCTGGGTACGCCGGGACCTGGTGCGTGCCACACTTGTCGAGGCGCTTGCCATGGTTCGTGAGCTGCCAGGTGCCGCCATCGGTGTTCACTCGGGTCCGAGCAAGTCCGCCGATATCGGTGGAGTGCTGGTCCGCGGCGTGCACGGTCCGGGACGGATCGTGGCGGCCATTCTGGGATGAGCGAGCACGAGGGCGCTGCGGGCGGGTGTGGGTATGGCCCATTCCCGCAGCGCCAAAGCCGTGCTACGGAACGATCTTGTCGGCGCGGGGCCTGGGTTCGTCGTTCCAGTTGAGGATGGAGTTGAAGACCATGTTGAATTCACCGTGGTTCTGCCAGCGGTAAATGGGGTTGTTGGCAAACATCAGAACCCGGCCTTTCCCGTTCCACGCGTTGGGGATATCCACGGCGAAGGCACGTCCAGTGATCTTGTCCGCGCCTTCCATGAGTCCGCTCAGCACGGATGACTCGCCACCCACGAACTCGGCCAGGATGTTGTCCTGATCGGCTACGCCTACGCGGAATACCTGCTGTCCCTGTCCGAACTTGATGGGAAACGTGGTCTCGCCGTAGCCGTAGAAGACCGGGCTGTCCGGCTTGCGGATCCGGGCTGTTACCAGTGGTTTCTGCGCGTTCACCCCCGTTAGTGATTCGGTATCCACCGTGTGGGCGAATCCGAACTCGATGGGGAAGCGAACGGACTGCAGCGTTGTGATCAGGGTACCACCGGACTCCAGGAATGCTTCGATGGCGTCGACACCAGCCTGGCCGAATCCGCCGCTCATGTCATCGGTCTCGCCGTACATTCCCAGGAACTTCAGCTTGTCGGTCCTCTTGTATGGCTGGGGAGTCTCCGAGGGTTCCTGCATGACGGTGGAGCGCGTCAGATTCTGGGTTGCCATGACGATCACATCGAAGTCCTTCCGCAGGTTCCCCTGTTCCAGTCGTTCCTTGTAGATCAGCTCGAAGGGGATACCGAACTTGTCGAATGCGTGCCGATACCAGCCCAGTTCCTGGGTCCCGCTCCACTGCGAGTAAATGGCAACCCGGGGGACGTCGGCGTCGTGCGTTGTTACGAGTGGGACGGATGACAGGTTGGCAGCGGTGAGGCCAAGTGATTCCACTTCCTTGCGCACGTTGGCAAGGTCATTCGCCGAACCCGTTATGATGAATGAACCAGCCGGGAACTTCACACCGTTCACGGAGAACGAATCTTCGGCAATCTTCATGGGCAGGTTTCGCAGGCCGTATCGGAACGTGATCATGTTGTTGGAGCCGTAGTGTGCCACGGCGATGCCCGAGTTGCCGGTCCCGGCCACCGTGCCGTGCACTTCCGCAGTCTTCACCGGCGTCACACGCGCGGTCAAAATGGTGGAATCCGCGATTTCCTTCACGTCGACATTGAACGCGAATCCCATGGACCAGCCGGAGTCATCGTACGTTCGAAGGGCCGGGTCCGGATAGTCCTGCTTTTCGAGCAGATTCTTGGCCAGTCGGCCGTAGGGCTGATCCAGCTTCACCACATATGATCCGACGGCGTAGGTGTCCTTGCCGATGGTGATGGGTGAGGTGAGCAGGCCTACCTCTATTCCCTGAGCCCGGAGGATGTTCACGAGGGTGGCCACCTTCGTCATGTCGCGCTGGACCGGGAAGACGTAACCGAAGGGTGCCCCGCTCCTGCCGTCCTCGATCGAGTTCCTGGTCTTCACGTAGAAGTTCTGGAGCACCAGGTTCGGGAACATGGACGTGAGCTGCAGTGCGGACAGAACGCCGGTCTCCATGTAGTTCGTGTTGTTGCGTCGGGTGAACTTCTGCTGGGCACCCTGAGGGACCGGTATTCCCCGATACCACTCACGATCCTGTCCGCCACCCCGACCGGTGGGAACGCGGGGCCCACCGAACGACGGGGCACCGCCACGACCCGCCGCCGCGCCACCGCCGCGCCCGGCGTTCGCCGCTGCTCCGGCGCCGCGCCCGCGACCCAAAGCGGCTGCCGCCGTATCAGCGGATGTACCGCGCCCCCCGGCGCGCGCGGCGCTGTCGGTCCTGGACATGGATGCGTCTGCAGTTGTTGCCGTGCTGTCCGGGAGGTCGACTCCTGACTGCGTTTCATACATCCGCATCATGCCGTTGTGATTGTACGCCACGGATCCCAGGTATCCCGGCGACCAGCCGTCCATGAATGCGTGAGTGTAGACGCCCGGCATTCCCCACTTGGTCATCTGTGCCAGCTCCCAGTTGGAAAAGAATGGGAGCTCGGCAAAGAGGATGGGATCGAGATTCGGGTTCTGCGGCGGGCCGCCGCTGTAGGTGTACATCAGCGGCATCGCCTCATGCAGATCGTGCATGATGGGTGGATGGGCCGTGAAGTACCAGTCGGTGATGGCGCGCATCGATACCTGGGAAAGGTTGATGTCGCGGTTGTTGTCGTGGTAGACGTACTTTCCCCAGTACGGAAGTCGTCCACCGCGACCAGCGGAGGGCCCGCTTTCACCTTCGGCCTGCATGTCAAGGCCGCGATAGAACCAGTCGACATTGCGATCCCTGCCGTCGGGGTCCGCGACAGGGGTGATGGACACGTACACGTTCTCACGGATCTGGTTGATCAGGGGGGACGTTTCGGTAACCAGTCTGTACGCCAGCTCCATCAGCATTTCGGAGGGGCCGACCTCGCCGCTGTGAAGTCCGCCCATCAGGTGGTAGTGCGGCTTGGTATCGCGGATCAGGGTGGTCACCTGAGCGTCGCTCATCCCGCGGGGGTCGGCGATCCGTGCCAGGTTGGCCCGGTTCCTGGCCAGGTTCCGGATGTTGGCTTCGGAAGAAATCCATACGATCACCAGCTCGCGATCCTCATCGGATTTCCCGATCGTTTCGATATGAACCCGCGGTGAGGCCTTGGCCAGGGCGCGGTAGTACTTCAGGATGTCAGCGTAGTAGGTGAGTGTCTTCGGCTTTCCTATGTAGTAGCCCAGTACATCCTTTGGGGTCGGGATACCAGCCACGAGCGGCAGGTGATCCACGAGGGGGCTGCCGTACCGTGGTTCAGAAGTCCACTCCTTGTATGCCTTGGCGAACGCGGGATCCTGGCGCTGGCCGGGGTCTCGCGTCTCGGTGACCGCGCTCTGGCCTGTCGCAGTTGACGGGATGATGGCACAAAGGACCGTCAGGGTGAGTGCACTTCGGATCGAACGCGATGCGTTCATGAATCGACTCCGTCGGAACATGAGGTGGCGGGGAGCAGCGGTCGCGGGAACTGGAGCAGGGATGATATTCTCTGGCCGGGTCCAGAGCCAGAAGGGGAAGCATGGGGCGTACTTCAGACTGCGTGTACCATGCCGGCGGGCACCGCTCTGGGTGCGGTGGTGCCGGGGCATGGGCAGCCGGTCAGGAGAGTTGTGGCGGTCCGGCGAGCGACTCTGCGAAGATGGGGGCCTGCAGGCCCGACCGGGATCGGCCGTGGGGATCCTGACCGGCGCGGATCTCGTTCACGATTTCGAGTGCGCTCCTTCGCGCCGGCGGTAGAACGCGGTCAGACACGGCAATCGGGCTGGTTCTCTCACCCCAACGGATCAGGATCGCCGAAAACGTGAGGCCGGCGCCGAAGGCCGGCATTAGAATGAGGCTGCCGGGCTTGACGCGTCCCTCCGTCAGCGCCTCCGTGAGGGCCACGGGTACGGTCGCGGCGCTCATGTTGCCGTACTTGTGCACCGTCAGCATGACACGATCCATGTCGATGCCGGTCTGCCTTGCCACTGCTTCTATGATCCGCAGGTTGGCCTGATGGGGCACCACGAGGTCGACCTGGTCCACACTGATGCGGCACTGCTCGAGCACCCTGACGGAAGCGTCGGTCATTCCCTTCACGGCGCGCCTGAAGATGACCTGACCATCGAAATCCCAGAGGGTGTCGCCGAGGGTAATGCCGAGCCCGGAATATCCGCAGCCGACCCCCCGTACCCGCAGGCTGGCGCGCGCCTGGGCGTCGCACCCCAGAACGCTTCCCAGCACGCCATCATGGTTCTCCGTCTTCTGCACGACCACTGCTGCCGCGCCGTCGCCAAAGAGAACAGCCACGTTCCGGTTGCTCCAGTCCATGTAACGACTGATGAGCTCGACACCGATCACCACGGCGTTTCGCACGACACCGGTCTGGATCATGGAGGTGGCCGTGGAGAGTCCGTAAAGAAAGCTGGTGCAGGCCGTGTTCACGTCCATCGCAGCCGCGTTCACGGCGCCGAGGCCGACCTGCACGCCGGACGCTGAATTGGGGACCGCCTCCTCGTTGCTGCATCCCCCGTAGATTACGAGGTCCAGGTCAGCAGCGTCGAGGCCTGCGCAAGCCAGGGCCTGTGCCGCCGCCACCGTCGCCATCTCGACGGCGGAGACGTGCGATATCCGACGCTCCTTCATTCCCGTCCGGCTGGTGATCCATTCGTCCGTGGTCTCCAGGAATGTGGAGAGGTCTCCATTGGAGAGGACCGCTGGTGGCATGGCGGATCCCCATCCGGTGATGGAACAACGCACGCTGGATGCGGGAAGGGGGAAGGGGGAAGGGGGATCGGGGAGGTTTCAGCGTTCGCCGGGGTGGTATTCCCGCTCAGTATGACCCTCTAGCTGCGCTCGATAGAAATACACCGGCCGGAGGTTCCCGGTGGCGTAGCGTTCTGCCTGATCCTTGAAGTGTTTGGAAGCGGTGTCACCACTCTCACCGCCGGCCGTGACCGCCCGGGCGCGCACGCTGTCCTGGCCGAACTCCACGACCGCGACGAAGCTGTTTCCGCTGGTGCCGTACCATCTCTTGGTACCGTTTCGCGGCGCCGCCGAGAACGATGCCAGAGAACCCCATGTGGCCGAAGTGAACATCACCGGTATGCTGGGCTTGCTGTCGTCGAACGTGTGCACGATGTCGTCGGTCAGGCGCTGGAAGCGGTTGATCTCGCCCCAGGGTGTTTTCCAGGTTCCAAAATCGGTCGTCAGGCGGTCGATGGCCGATCCCAGGGCTCTGAGATCGCGTTCGGACTGTGGCAGTCTCGCCCCGTCTGAAGCGCCGCCACCACCGCGCCTTCCTGCCGGAGCCGCACCGCGCCCGCCGCCGGCGGTCCCATAGAACACCGCCACCGACGTCGGAACGGAAGTCACTGACCAGCGATAGTCCCAGTTCCGCAGCGAGTCGATTGGTTCACGAAGCTTTTCCTTCAGGGGATGGGCAGCCGGTGCGGCATCCCATGCCTTCACGAGCACCGGGATGGACGTGGCGAAGGCGGGCATGTAGCTGTCGAATGCCGCGTCAACGAGGCCATCCAGAGTGAAGTCCGTCTTCCCTTCCAGGAGGCGTATGGCGTGGATACCGCGCGCGTTCTCCGAGCCGGTGTCCATGTAGGGTGGGTAATCAGACTGCCTGGGACTGTCCGGGCCGGCCGCGGAGTAGGGCCAGTTGTTGGTGTTGTAGGCCCAACCGCCTTTCGGGTTGATTGCGTTGGGGCTCTCGTCGATGGAGTGCACGCCCTGCCAGTCGGTTGCCGGGTTGCTGCCGTCCACCGGGCGATTCCAGTCGAATCGCGGGTCGCGTTTGGGGACGAAATTGGCATGCAGGTAGGCGATGTTCCCATCGGCGTCGGCGAACAGCGTGTTGTTCGACGAATTGGTGTGGAGTTCCATGACGTCGAGGTATTCCTTCAGGTTGTGCGTCTTGGTACGGGACCATGACTGCGTTAGCGCCTTCAACGGTTCCTCCATCAACCTCACGGCGACCCACTTGCCGTCCATGGAACGGACGATGGGGCCATGATGAGTGCGCCAGGTCGTGAACTCACGCGTTGCCATGCCGCTGTCCGTCCGGTAGGGAATCGTGATCACCTTCACTTCCACGGGTCGTTCTTCCTTGCCAAATCGATAGAACGGCTTGCCGTCCCTGTCGACTATGGTTTCGACGTACTCATCGATGACATCGGCCCGACTGGACGTATGCATCCAGCCCGCCTTTTCGTTGAACCCCTGATAGATGAAGAACTGTCCCCAGGTGGATGCTCCATATGCGTTCAACCCCTCCTCGCTCACCATGTGCAGTTCCGAACGGAAGTAGAAGGATGTGTGTGGATTGATCAGGAGCAGCGCGCGCTTGTTGACCGTGTTGGACGGCGCTATGGCGATCCCGTTGGAACCCAGGGTTGCGTTATCGCCCAGTTCAGTGAAGGGGTCAAAGACGGGAGCCATCGCGGTTTCAACTGTCTTCGTGCTGTCCGGTTCGTAGAACGCACGAAGCTGGTTCAGGTTCACGCGTTCGATATCGCCGCCAATGCTGCCCTCGCTGAAAGTCAGGGCCATCCAGGGCTCGAAGCGGGTCAGTACCCTCGGTTTCACCTCCGGATGGGTGGCCAGGTAGTAGTTGAGTCCGGCAGCCCAGGCGTCCATCAGCTTTTTCAGGTAGTCCGGCGCCGACTCGTACTTCCGCTTCATGTCGGCCGGATCAATGAAGAGCTTCATGCGGAGGTCACTCCAGATCGCCTTTTCGCCTTCGGCTTCTGCCAGGCGCCCCTGCGAGTTCAGGAAGTTGACCTCGATGCGGTTGAAGTCATCCTCTGCCTGTGCGTAGATGGCGCCGAAAACGGCGTCCGCGTCGGTCTTTCCGAAGACGTGCGCTATTCCCCAGTCATCCCGGATGATGGTGACGTTGCCGGCCTGCTGTTTCAGGGCCGCCAGTTCCGGGTCAGTGGTCGATGGGCCACAGGCGACAAGGACGGTCAAGGCGAGAAGCGGTAGCGTCTTCATGGCAGTTCGATCGCTGAAGGAGAGGATCGCGGTCCGGTACCTTTGATGGTACGTGCCAGGCCCCCACGGGGGAAGTTGCCAGAAGGGTCGCCTCTGGCGATCGTACGGGTTGTCGGGCGTCAACGGAGAGCCTCCATGGACAAACGCAGCTTCCTCGGAACCGCCGCGCGTGCTTCGGTCGGCGCCATGATTGCGCCGGATCTCCTCGCGCGACTTTCGCGCCTGTCACCGGGCGAACTCGCCCGTGATGATGACTTCTGGACCACATTGCGCGGGAAGTACCGCCTTACACCCGACTATATCAATCTGGAGAACGGTTACTACTCCATGCAGGCCCAGCCCGTGCTGGAGGCGTTCATCGGGCATGTGAGGCGTCTCAACTATGAGGCGTCGCGCTACATGCGAACGGTCAGGGTGAAGGAAAAGAACATGGTCCGCGACCGGCTGGCTGACCTGGCTGGCTGTTCCCCGCAGGAGATCATCATAACCCGAAATACGACGGAATCGCTCGACACGGTCATTTCCGGTTACGACTGGAAGCCTGGGGACGAGGCGGTCATGGCCGCCCAGGACTATGGTGCCATGCTGGACCAGTTCCGGCTCATGGCGCACCGGCACGGGATGGTGAACACCGTGGTTTCGCTCCCCATGGATCCCAAGTCGGATGACGACCTGGTCCAGCTATACGCCAATGCCATCACACCGCGAACCAGGCTGTTGATGGTCTGCCACATGGTGAACATCACCGGCCAGTTGCTGCCCGTCCGGCGGATCGCGGACATGGCGCACTCGCGCGGGGTCGACGTCCTGGTGGACGGAGCGCACGCCTTTGCACAGCTCGATTTCCGGATCCCTGATCTGGGTGGGGACTACTACGGCGCCAGCCTGCACAAATGGCTGGGTGCTCCCATGGGCGCCGGTATCCTTTATGTCCGCAGAGAGAAGATCCGCCAGCTCTGGCCCATCTATGGCGATGAATCGCAGTCGCTGGACTCCATCGGCAAGCTGAATCACACGGGAACCCATCCCTGCCACACGGATATGGGAATAAATGACGCCATCGACTTCCATCAGTCGATCGGTGCGGCCAGGAAAGAGGCACGCCTCCGCTGGCTTCAGCAGTACTGGACCAGCAAGGTACGGGGTCGGCCACGAATCGTGCTCAACACCCCCACTGATCCGGCACGTTCCTGTGCCATAGCCAATGTGGGTATCGAAGGAATGGAGCCCGCGGCTTTGGCAAAGGCGCTCTTCGACAGATACCGGATCTGGACCGTTGCCATCAACAACGCCGGAGTGCACGGAGTGCGGGTGACGCCGCAGCTCTTCACCACCACCGGCGAGCTCGATGCGCTGGTATCAGCGCTCTCCGAACTGTCGTCCTGACCGACCGGGATCCCGGTTGTCAGTACCTTTCCCGCGCCATCAGTCGGCACCCTGACCCCGGCCTCTGCGCATCATGCGACCTGTTTTCTTCTGTGCGACCGCAATGGTCGTACTTTCATCCCTGGCGACGGCACAGGGAGTCGACCACGTTGCCAATTCCAGCCGGGGTGTTGCGGCGACCGCGCACCCCCTTGCCACCATTGCTGCCCGTGACATCATGGAACGGGGCGGCAATGCGGCGGACGCTGCCATCGCGGCTGCGTTTACCGCGGCAGTCACCCTGCCCAGCATGAACAGCATTGGGGGACGCACCCAGATCCTGGTGAGACTCCCGGATGGATCCGTTCTGGGAATCGATGGTGCCACCCAGGTGCCAGCCAGGTATGACCCCAGGACGGCTCCGCGCGCCCGCTCCGGCTATGCGACCATAGCCATACCCGGTGTCGTGGCGGGTCTGATGAAGCTCTACCGCGATCACGCCACGCTTCCGCTTCCGGTGCTCATGGCCCCAGCCATAGATGCGGCCCAAAACGGGTTTCGCTTTCATCCCAGGGAGGAGGCCATCGAGGCAACCGCAGCGGACGAACTGCAGCAGTCAGCCGGGGCGAAGGCGGTCTTCCTGAAGCCGGACGGGACCACATACGCCGCCGGTGAGCTGTTCCGGCAGCCCGACCTGGCGCGTACACTCCGACAGATTGCCGCGGACACCGGTCGATCCTTCTACCACGGATCGATTGCCGATGCCATCGCACGGGACATGGCTGCCAACGGCGGCTACGTCACCAGGGCCGACCTGGATCAATACCGCGCCATCGATTCCCGGGTGGTGCGCGGCCGGTATCGGGGATATGAACTCGTGGGGCTGGATGTGCCTTCGGCTGGAGTGGTCACCATACAGGCGCTCCAGATCATGAATTCCTTTGACCGGGCAGCAATGTCCCCGGAAGCCTGGGCACTCATGCTGGGTCGCGCGATTCGTACTGCATCGCGCGAACTGGGACGCATGGGTACCGACACGGCCGCTGCCCGGGCGCTATCCGATCATTGGGCGAGACTGCAGGCTGATTCACTGCGCTTTCCTCCCGGGAGCCAGCGCGGCGATCTGGATATCGAGGAGGGTCACCATACCACCCATGTCGTGACGGTTGACGCCCACGGAATGATGGTGGCGTTGACCCAGACGGTTGGTCCGGTCCTCGGCTCGAAGGTCGTGACCCCCGGCCTGGGGGTGCTGTACGCCAATTCACTCGGTGGATACCTGGCCGATGCAGAAGGTGGTCAGCGCACCCGTTCCTTCATCTCGCCCTTCCTCGTCCTGAAGGATGGGAAGCCGGTGCTGATTCTGGGCGCTGCCGGCGGGGCCAGGATCGTGGCATCCATTGCCCAGGTGATCAGCCGCATCATGGATGATGGAATGGACCTGCCCCGGGCCATGGCGGCCCCCCGGGTATTCATGCTGAACGACAGCACTCTGGAAATGGAAACCAGTCTGGGTGGATGGCAGCCCGAGCAGGTGGCAAGAATGAGGGGATTGGGTGTGACGGTGAGAGAGAGCCCCCGTCAGGGAGCCTTTGCGCGGGTCCAGGCTGCGTTGTTCGATCCCGTGACGGGCGGATGGACGGTCGCCTCTGATCCCGACGATGAGGGCCTGGCACTTGGCGTCAGGGCAACGGGCCGCACGCCGAATGGAGAGCCGCCCGTTCGGTTACGGCAGCAACAGCAGAGGTAGAGGGTCCAACCCCCCGTCACCGGAGCATTGTTTCTCCCATTGGTCGTTCGCGCATTGGAGGCGGATTGAGGTTCCTGGCGTCCCGTGGTGTCCGGATATTCCTCGTTTCATGGATCCTGTACTCCGTTCACTTCGCGACCAACGTCGTGCGGGAGCACTACCCTGCATTCAGCATCGCGCAGCACGGGACGTTCTTCGTCGACGAGTATCAGGGATTCCACTCGGACATTTTCCGGCACACCAACGGACACTCCGTAATCGGGAACCAGGTGTTCGTGTCAGTACTCGCCGCGATACCGCTGTACATCTTTCAACCCGTTCTGGACCGGCTGGAGGCCTACAGCAAGGCAAAGCTTGCCCGTGAGGGAGTCTCCTCGACGTCGTACCGGACCGACAAGCCCAACCGGGTTGCCTTCTTCGAGCTGGTCAAGGAGCGCGGTCTGGATCTGAGATTCGGGGCAGCGACCGTCATAACCACCGCGTTCTTCATGGCGCCGGCTACCGCCCTCTTTCTGGTCTTCTTCCATTCCGTTCTGCGACTGAGAGGCGTGGCGCCGAGCCAGGCAGTCACGCTGACCCTGTTGCTGGGATTCGGTACACCACTGTTTTACAGGACGTCCACGCTGAACCACAACCTGTTCGTCATGTATGCCATGTTCGCCTCCTGGGCACTGGTCTGGCGATACGAGGGTGAGAAGGTTCCGCCATGGAATCTGATGGCTGCGGGCTTCCTGGCCGGGGTTACCCTGGCCACGGATTACATAGCCGTCATAATCCTGCCGCTGCTCTATTTCTACGTCCTGTTATCCCGCCTCCGGACCGCTTCGTTTGCAGCAGCCTTCCGGGAATCGCTGCTGTTCGTCGTTGGTACACTGCCACCCATCGCGTTCCTCTTGTGGAGTCAGTGGGTGATGTACGGCAATGCCTTCCTCCCCGGACAGATGTGGATGCCGGATCAGAACGTATATGTTGGTGAGGGTGCCAGGGGGTTCACGTTGCCCGACCCGAAGCTGTTCGTCATGAGTCTGTTCGACCCCTCCTTTGGGATGTATACCTGGGGGCCCGTTCTGCTGCTGGCGCTATGGCCCTCCCGGTGGTACGACGCATCCACCCTCGTGTTGCCCCGGTTCGAACGGCGCTGGCTGGCTGTCACGTGGATCGTGTTCCTGCTGTTCACTTCGGCGAACCAGTACTCGCGCCTTCAGTTCAACAGTGGATTCCGGTACCTCGTCCCCCTCGTGCCGTTCCTGATGCTGGCTCTCACAGATCACTGGAAGCGCCTGCCGGCGACAGTGCGGTGGCCGATCGTGATTCTGTCGGTCGTGCATTCCTGGGTGCTCACTGTCTTCCGGGAGCCGGTGCTGCAGTCATGGAAGATGTTCCTGCATGAGGGCATACAATTGCCGTGGTATCGGGTGCTCGGATTGACGAGTGCCGCCGGCAATCCATGGCTGGGAACGTGGTGGGTACCTTCGATCATTCTCGCCCTTGCGCTGGGCCTCTGTCTTCTGATTTGGCGCGGGGGAGCCCGCCTGGAAGCCAGTACCGGTGTCTGACGAATCTCCCCGCGATCTGCTTTCAGTGGTCGTCCCCGTCTTCAATGAAGAGGACGGCATCGATGCATTCCATGAGAGAACCACGCGCGTCCTGGGCGCCCTCGATGGAATGACCTGGGAGCTGCTGTACGTGGACGACGGAAGCCGGGACGGATCCTATGAGCGACTGTCTGCCCTGGCTGCCGGCGACGGACGAGTGCAGGTGCTCCGCTTCTCCCGCAACTTCGGTCACCAGATAGCCATTACGGCGGGCGTGGATCATGCACGCGGCGACTGTGTGGTCGTAATCGACTCGGATCTGCAGGATCCGCCCGAGGTGATCACCGAGATGGTGGCCCAGTGGCGCAATGGGTACGACGTCGTCTACGGCGTCCGGGCGGATCGCGAGGGCGAGACCGCAATGAAGCTCATGACGGCTTCCGCGTTCTATCGGATCCTCGGTCGCCTGACGAACATCCAGATTCCCGCGAACGTCGGTGACTTCCGTCTGGTCAGCCGACGGGTCGTCGATCAACTGAAGCTGCTGCGCGAGAAGGACCGCTTCGTGAGAGGTCTGGTCAGTTGGGTGGGGTTCCGGCAGACAGGTGTCGCCTATCACAGGGAAGCCAGGTTTGCGGGTGAGACGAAGTACCCATTCTCCAAGATGTTCAAGTTCGCGTTCGATGGGATCACTTCGTTTTCGACTGCGCCGCTGAGACTGGCCACGTGGCTCGGCCTGCTGGCAGCGGTCCTGGCAGTGATTTACCTGCTCAGTGTCTTCGTCCAGAAGGCCCTTGGACGAACGGTGGAAGGATGGGCCACGATAATGGTTGCCATGCTCTTCCTTGGCAGTGTCCAGCTCATCGTGCTCGGTATACTGGGTGAGTACCTCGGCCGCATTTTCAATGAAGTAAAGCCGCGTCCCATGTACGTCGTGGCGGAACACCTCGGCGGGGACGACGACTCCAAGAAGGGACCGTGAGCCGGGAGCGCGTCTTCGTTACCGGAGGCGCCGGATTCATAGGGCGCCACTTCCGGGACGAACTGCGGTCGACCAGGATGCCGGTCACCTGGCTCGACCGTTCCGGCAGCATGAGTCCACCTGCGCCGGGAAGTGACGAACTGATCGTCCGGGGTTCGCTGCTCGATTCGGCATCCTATCGGGAAGCATTGGCAGAGTGCGGGGTCATCGTGCACCTGGCTGCCGCCACGGGCAAGGCTTCCCGGACAGCACACCGGGCCGACACCGTGCAGGCAACGAGGGTCCTGTGCGAGACGGCCGTTTCCGTGGGACTCAGCCGTATCCTTCTGGTGAGTTCCATTGCCGTGGTTTTCGACGACCGCAGCGGTTATCCCTATGCGTTGGCCAAGGAAGAGGCCGAGAGCATGGTCCGCGGCTCCGGTCTGTCGTATTCCGTCGTCCGGCCGACGATGGTTCTGGGGCCTGGTGCGCCGATCCTGGGGTCGCTGGAAACACTCGCTCACCTCCCGGTTCTCGTCGTGCCTGGTACGGGACGTGCCAGGGTTCAGCCCATCGCGGTGAGAGATCTGGTAAAGGCCCTGGTCAGGATCGTGCGAGAGGATCACTTCAGCAATGACACGCTGACATTGGGTGGACCGGAGATCCTCACGATGGAGGAGCTGCTTCAGCGACTGCGGGTGTTGCGCACTGGCAGACGTGGCAGGGCGGTCCACGTGCCACTGGCGGGGCTGGAGATCCCCCTGCGTGTCGCGGAAGCCTTGGGAATGCGGAGGCTGCTCCCGGTGACCGCGGGACAGCTTTCGTCGTTTCGCAACGATGGCATCAGCGATGGACCACCCCCCGAGGGAATGGTATCGGTTGCCGAAATGATCCAGGGGCCGGATTCAGGCGCTCCATCCGATGCCAGTGATGACGAGATCGATGGTGAGTGTACCGTATTCGTCAGGCACCTTCTGGGCCGGATGCCCGACCGGGGCACACTGGACGCCTATCGCAAGGCGGTAAGGGGTGTAGCTGTCCTTTCGCCAGGCTCCGCCCGTGATGAGGCCGTGCTGAGGTTTGCGCGACGCGGTGTGCTGGCGACACGGCTGGCTGATTCGTGGGCCGCCATATTCGATCGAAAGTCGGCCCTTCGGAAGCGACTCATCATGTTGCTGGGAATACTCGAGGTAAGGGCTCCAATGTTCGAGCACATCGATCGGGGTGCGGGTGGGTCACCTGTGAAAGCGGTGCCCCTCATCCTTTGGCAGGGTGTCGTTGCCGCTGTAAGGCTGGTGGCAGCAACCCTGGTCATGACGCCGATCGTGCTTGCGGCACGCGTTGCGCGTGAGGTCCGGTAATGACACCTGCGGTTACTGTCGTGGGGTCGGGAGCCAGTGGGGTTCACTTTGCGCTGACTCTGCTGCGGAAAGGTCTGTCGGTGCGAATGCTGGATGTGGGGAAGCAGGCAGCTGCTCCGGTTCTGCCTGAGGCCACGCTCAATGGACTGAAGCGGGAGCTGACCGACCCCGTCAGCTACTTCCTGGGAGAGGATTTCGGCGCGGCCCTTCTCCCCGGTGAAGACGAGGAGTACTACGGTCTGCCTCCGGGCAAGGACTACGTATTCGAGGCGCCGCCCGGATTCCATCACGAGAGCCGGGGTTTTGCGCCGCTGTTTTCCTTCGCACGGGGCGGGCTGGCTCAGGCATGGACTGCGGGCTGCTATCCCCTGAACCAGGATGAACTGGTCGATTTTCCGGTGGACGCCAAGGGGATGTTGCGTTGCTATTCCGAGGTGGCGTCCCGCATTGGTGTTACCGGGGACGAGGACGATCTCGCCCGCTTCATGCCGGTGCACGAACACCTCATGGCGCCCCTTCGTCTGGACGAGCATTCAGCCCGGCTGCTGGCGACCTATGAGAGGAAACGCGAATCCCTGAACCGGCGTGGCGTGTTCCTGGGCCGTACCCGGGTGGCGACACTCTCGCAACCGTTTGGCAATCGGAAGGAGTGTACGTACCTGGGTCGCTGTCTCTGGGGATGCCCAAGAGGGGCACTCTACACGCCGTCCCACACGCTTCAGGAGTGCCTCACGCACGACAGGTTCGAATACATCCCCGGGGTCCGGGTGACACACCTCAGGCTGGGCGCGGGCGGCGGGGCGGTGGCGGTCGTCGGGGAGGTCGAGGGAGGTGGCATCCGGGAGTTTCAGGTGGACAGGGTGGCGCTGGCAGCGGGGACGTTGCTTTCCACGAGGATCTTCCTGGCCACGATCCAGGCCGCGACCGGGGAGCGCGTACGACTCTCCGGCCTCATGGACAATCGTCAGGTGCTGGTGCCCTTTGTGAATCTCGGTATGCTGGGGAGGTCATTCAGTGCCGAGTCATATCAGTACCATCTTCTCGGTATGGGCCTGACGGATACGTCGCCGAGGGACTACGTGCACGCCCAGATCACCACACTCAAGACCGCCCTGGTGCACCCCCTCCTCCAGCGTATCCCGTTCGATCTCCGAACCTCCCTGCGCATTTTCCGCGCTCTGCACGCCGCGTTGGGGATTCTCAACGTGAATTTTCGCGATACCAGAAGGCCGGACAATACCCTGGAACTGGATGAAGGCGGCAGCCTGCGGATCCGGTACGTCCCCGAGGCCGATGAGCAGCTCCGGGTTGCCAGCGGTGTAAGGCGCCTGACGAGGGCCCTGAGATCGCTGGGTTGTGTGGTGCCGCCCGGAATGGCGCATGTGCGCCCCATGGGAGCGAGTGTCCACTATGCAGGGACGTTGCCCATGAGCACGGTCAGCGCACCGTACTCGACCACGGAGTGGTGCGAAAGCCGGGATGTGGGGAACCTGTACCTGGTGGATGGCTCCACCTTTCCCTTCCTTCCTGCCAAGAATCTCACGTTCACGCTGATGGCCAATGCGGTACGGGTGGCGGAAGCCGCCTTCTGATAACCGACGGTCAGGAGCCTTTTCCTGTTCCGCCGAGTACGTCAACGCCGGGGTGCGGCATGAACCTGGTGTTCCCTGAGAATCCGTGCCACGTCGGGGAAATTGTCCTGCGCGGCTTCGGGAACGCTGCGCCAACCTTCGGTCCCCGGCTTTCCCACCCAGTAGTCGAATGGTTCGCCCCCCGGTCCCGCCGCCTTTCCCACCACGATCCTGCCCACCATTCCCACGGCCTCGTGGGGGATACAGTAGTAGTCGTAGATACCGGGAACCGTCAGGGTAACATCAAAATGATCCCCCGGATTCACGAGATATCCTGAATCCCACGGAATTGCACCTGGTGGTATGCGAAGGGAGTGCTTGTCGTTGCGGGGATGATATGCAGTAGCTGTATGCACATTCTCCCTCACGATCCACCGCACTGTCGTACCGGGTTCGACGAACAGACCCAACGGGTCGAACCAGACCCGGGATCCCATGGTGTCACTACGCATTTCGATGACGGCGAGTGGCCGCAAGTGACGCGCTCCCGCCATCACGGCGGTCATGTCCCGGAGCGCGCCAGTCCTGAGGCCGGCGAGCGCCAGCCCACCAGCCTTCAGGAACTCCCGGCGCGAGGTCGTGGTCACTTTGCCAGCCTTGCAGCCTGTGCAGCCGTTATGTACCACAGGATCATGTGGTAGTGCGGTTCCGCCACACCCGGGTGGCCGGCGTTGAAGACGACGTCCACGTGATCGACCTTCTCATGCGCGACGGCCAGGTTGTTGAAGCCTTTGTGGGAGTTCAGGTCCTTCAGCGGAATCATGTAGATCGAACTGACGAGGTCTCCCTGGTGGTCGTAGGCCAGAAACGGTCCGGCGGGGAGTGTCGCCGGGTCGACGTACAGCGTACCCAGTCCGGGGATGAAATCGGGAAGGGGCACCAGTGAACTGACCTTCTTGTACGTTCCACCCGGTGGTTCGTGACTGGGTGCTGTGACGCTCTGGGACCTTCGTTGGCCGGCATTGGCTGCGTCGCGCTGTGCCATGGCCGGCGAGGGTGTCAAGACCAGTCCCGCACCGAGGGCTCCGGTCAGCGCCAGGGCAGTTAGCATTTTCATGGTTCTTCCTCCTGTGTGTCCGGGCCAGGCCCGGCAGGCAATTCGCCTTGCGATGCATGGTTGCCCCGGACGACATTGAACGGCAATGAAGCGTGCGTCCCGGAGACCGGTACATCCGTTTCCGCGGCACGGAACGTCCGACTGGCTGGCGGGCGGGGGCGCTTTGAGACGGGAGGGACGCGGTGCTCGAAAAGGAGCTGTTCGAGTTGCTGGAACAGACAGCGGATGCCGCCTTCTGCGTGACGGAACAGGGTGCGATCTGCTCCTGGAACCGTTCGGCGGAGCGGATGTTCGGCTACGCGGTGAATGACGTGCTGGGAAGGAATACTGGGGACGTCTTCGACGCCTGGGACTCCCTCGGAACCGAGCCACTGGCCGGCAGCCATGCAGTGGTTCGCGATCCTGACGTCCATGGAAGCGGCATCCCGAATTTCGATCTGAATGTGCGCACCGCTTCTGGTACGCGTCTCTGGGTGAATGTATCAACCGTGGTGTTCCGGAACCGGCGGACGGGTCGAACCCTTCTGGTGCGGCTTGCCCGGGACATTTCCCAGCATCGACTCAATGCCGCTCTGCTGTCCCGCCTGCTCGATGCTGCAAGACAGGTCGTTGCCCTTGCGGATGACGAATCCCATCATGCACCCATAGAAGCGCTTTCGGCGCAGGAGCATCGAATTCTGCAGCTTTTTGCCGACGGAGGAAGCGCCGCCGACATTGCCGGGGAGCTGCTGATCTCGTCCCAGACGCTCCGGAATCACCTCCATCACATCAACCGCAAGCTTCGAACCCACAATCGGTTGGAGGCTGTCACCCATGCCCGGCGAAGAGGCCTCATCGATTGAACGCCACCCGGTTCGGGTTGCAGAGGCTGTCAATGGGAGAAAACCCGTTTCCGTGACGATGCCATGGCAGGAAGTACGCAAGTACCATTGAACGTGGCTTCCCCACATGAGAGCGTTAGCAAGGGGGGACCGCCAGTTGGAACTTCATTGAACACTGAAGGCAAATGAATACGACGCGGCAACTTCATGACCTGGGCCAGAGTCTGTGGCTCGACAACATCACACGAGAGCTGCTGGATGACGGGACTCTCCAGCGCTACGTCGACGAGTACTCCATAACGGGACTCACCTCGAACCCAACCATTTTCGACCGTGCCATGAAGGATGGGGCGGCGTATGACGAAGCCGTGGCCGAGAAGACCGCGAGAGGAAGCTCTGGCGAGGATCTTTTTCTGGAACTGGCACTGGAGGACTTGAAGCGGGCGGCAGCTCTCTTCCGTCCCGTCCATGAGAAGACCGGTGGTGTGGATGGCTGGGCTTCGCTGGAAGTATCGCCGCTCCTGGCAGGTGACACGCGCAGTACCATCGCCGAGGCGGCGCGACTGCATGCCCGTGCCGGCTGTCCCAACCTTTTCATCAAGATTCCCGGCACACCGGAGGGAATACCGGCAATCGAGGAAAGCATCGCTGCCGGTGTACCCATCAACGTCACGTTGCTGTTTTCCGCGGAGCAGTATCTGGCGGCTGCCGGTGCCTGGATGCGCGGCATCGAACGGCGGCTGGCTGCCGGTCTGAGTCCCGAGGTCGACTCGGTCGCTTCCCTGTTCGTGAGTCGCTGGGATGTTGCGGTGCATGACCGGGTGCCGAACAGCCTGCGCAATCGTCTGGGCATCGCGGTGGCCAGAAAGACATACCGGACGTATCTCGAACTGCGCTCATCCCCGCGCTGGAAGCGCCTCGAGGAAGCGGGCGCGCGGCCGCAACGCCTGCTCTGGGCGAGCACCGGTACCAAGGATCCGAATGCTTCGGACACTCTTTACCTGGAAGCCTTGGCGGCACCCGATACCATCAACACGATCCCGGACCGTACCCTTCTCGCCTTCGCGGATCACGGCAGCATCGGTGATCTCATGCCCGCGGATGGTGGTGATGCGGAAGAAACCATTGCCGCCTTCCGGAAGCTCGGCGTTGACGAAGCAGACCTGGCGGACCAGCTGCAGCGTGAGGGAACGACCGCCTTCGTGAAATCCTGGCACGACCTTCTCGATCGGCTCGCGGCGAAAAGCGCGCAGCCCGTGCTGCATGCCACATCCAGCGGGTCGAAGCGGTGACGACACCGTCCCTTTCCGCGAGCAGCCCGCTCACCGAATCTCCCGCCTGGAAGGCGCTGACCACACACCATGGGCAGGTCGGCAGCACACGCCTGAGCGAACTCTTTGCCACGGATCCCCAGCGAGGCGAACGCCTCGTGACGGAAGGAGCGGGACTCTGCATGGACTGGTCCAAGCAGCGTGTTTCCCGCACGACACTCGACCTGCTGTTCCAACTGGCGGAGGAACGCGAACTGCGGCGTCACATGGATGCCATGTTCGCTGGCGAGAAGATCAACCTGACGGAGGGACGACCGGTACTTCATGTCGCTCTCAGAAGTCCTCGGGAAGAACGACTGGTCGTGGATGGAGTTGACGTCGTCGCCGAAGTGCATGAGGTCCTGGAGCGGATGGCGGCGTTCTCGGACGAGGTGCGCAGTGGTCGCTGGCGGGGCCACACGAATCGTCCCATCCGCAACGTCATCAACATCGGCATTGGCGGTTCCAGCCTGGGGCCGGAAATGGCGTACGAGGCTCTGCGACACTACAGCAGGCGCGACCTGAACTTTCGTTTCGTCTCCAACGTGGATGGCACCGACCTCGTCGAAGCACTACATGGACTCGATCCCTCGGAGACGCTCTTCATCGTCTGCTCCAAGACGTTCACCACCAGTGAAACACTGACGAATGCCCGCTCCGCCCGGGACTGGTGCCTGAGCGCCCTGGGCGACGAGGGGGCGGTGCGACGGCATTTCGTGGCGGTGTCCACCAACGCCGCGGAAGTGAGTGCCTTCGGGATCGATACCGCGAACATGTTCGGCTTCTGGGACTGGGTTGGCGGCCGCTATTCGATGGATTCGGCAATCGGCCTCTCCACCATGCTGGCCGTGGGAACGGAAAATTTCCGTCACATGCTCAGCGGCTTCCATGCGATGGATCAGCACTTTCGAACCGCACCATTCCGGAGCAATCTCCCGGTCATCCATGGCCTGCTGAGTATCTGGAACTGCAATTTCCTTGGCTTCCCCACGGTGGCCGTGCTGCCGTACGACCACTATCTGCGACGATTCCCGGCGTACCTGCAGCAGCTGACGATGGAGAGCAACGGGAAACACACCACCATCGACGGGTCATACGTCGGCTATCGGACGGGACCGGTGCTCTGGGGCGAACCGGGTACCAACGGACAGCACTCGTTCTACCAGCTCCTGCATCAGGGAACGCAGATCGTCCCCTGCGACTTCATCGTGTTCGGTCAGTCACTCAATCCACTGGGTGAACACCATGATCTTCTCGTGGCCAATGCCCTGGCGCAGTCTGAGGCACTCGCCTTCGGGAAATCACTGGATGCCGTGAAGGCCGAGGGGACCCCCGACTGGCTGGCGCCCCACAGAACGTTCGAGGGGAACCGGCCCAGTACGACGTTACTGGCGGAACGCCTGACGCCAGCGATCCTTGGCAGCCTCGTGGCACTGTATGAACACAGCGTGTTCACGCAGGGAGTCATCTGGAACATCGACTCATTCGATCAGTGGGGAGTGGAGCTGGGCAAGGCACTGGCGAAAACCATCACGCGCGAGCTGCGCGATGGTGCCGCGCCCGGTTCTCATGACAGCTCCACGATGTCGCTGATAACGCGCTATCGATCGGCTCGTGCCCCAGCCGAATGAGGCCGGGATGACCCGGAGAGCGCCGGCGGAAGCGGAGGATACCGGTCCGGGTGTGGAGGCGGCCGCCGCGAGGGTGGCGGAATCGATCGCGGACGGATGGAACGTGGGGCTCGGATCCGGGCGCGCTGCCACCAGATTCATCCAGCACCTGGGACGCAGAGTACGGAACGGACTCCGGGTGCATGGAGTGCCGACGTCCGTGGCAACCGGGCTGCTGGCCAGCGATCTCGGGATACCGATTGGCGAACCCACCGAGGATGTCATGCTCGACGTCACTGTTGACGGAGCCGACGAGGTTGCACCGAACCTCGATCTCATCAAGGGACTGGGCGGCGCTCTCGTGAGGGAACGAATAGTTGCCAGCGCGTCGCGAAGGCTCGTGATCCTCGTCGGCGTGGAGAAGCTGGTCCGGAAGCTGGGCCAGCGGGTGCCGCTCCCGGTGGAAGTGATACCGTTTGCCTGTGGTCCTGTCGTCAGGCGTCTTCGGGATCTCGACCTGGTTCCTGTTCTCCGTATTCAGGAACCTGGTTCGCGGCCGTTTGGTTCCGACAACGGCAACTTCATCCTGGATTGCGCCCTGAACGAACCGCTCCCGGACCGTCCCGCCGCATTGAAACTGGATCGCGCCATACGCAGCATTGCCGGTGTGGTCGACACGGGATTGTTCCTGGGCCTGGCGCATGAGGTATGCGTGGGGTATCCCGACGGGCATGTCGACCTGCTCGCAGGAACCGCATCAGGCTCCTTCTGATTCACCCTCCGGCGGGGGATAGGTGATGGAGCAACCATCCACCCGCGCGAAACGGGTCAGCTCGTGCGGCTGGAGACGAGTCTTCCCGGCAATCTCCATGACACGGCAGCCGCGAACCGTGAGAGCATCCGCTATCAGGGACCGGTGACAGCGCCAGGGAACGGCCTCGGCGCACATCAGCGCCAGGCGTTCCCGGGCAGCCTGTGCCATGAGTTCGGACAGATTCCGCTCGAACTCCGGCGTCTGCATGTAGTCGGCGAATCCGCGAAACGACGGATTTCGCCATCCCATATTGGGGGAATCCGGGCGCGTGTGCCGGAAACCACCCAAACCGGCACTGTGACGGTAGGTCATCCCGCTTGCGGCGAGTTCGTCCGGCAGGGTGTCACGGTTGAATTGAGGGTTGTGTCGCGAGCGGGGAACCGTGCGGATATCGATCAAGGCATCCACCGCATGCGCTTTCAGGAGCGAGATGAACGCTGCCAGGGTTCTGGTCGAGTGTCCGACCGTCAGGATCGTCGGTGACCCTGCTGCCTCGGGATCAGCTCCAGTAGGTTCCGGAACTGTGTGTTGCGTCATCCGAACTCACCCTCCCTTCCTCAGGCCCAGTGCCTGTGCCGCCCGGCCAAGGGTCGGCCCGGCGACAGCGCGCGCCCTCGCCGCTCCTTCTGTGAGGATCCTGTCGAGGTGGTCGGTATCGGTCGAGAGTTCCAGGTAGCGTTGCCGTACCGGCTCCAGGGCCGTTATGACCTGATCAGCCACCGCGCGCTTGAGCACGCTGTAGCCCTTGCCTGCGAACTGGGCGCGGCTTTCTTCCGCGGTCTGACCGCTCAGGAGTTCGTGGATCTTCAGGAGGTTGCGGATCCCCGGCGATGCCTGGTCCGGTTGTACCTCCCTGCCGGAATCCGTTACGGAGCGCATGACGGCGTTGCGAATCTCGTCAGGCGTATCGACCAGCCCGATGGCATGTCCGTTACGGGAGGCTCCCAGGCTCTTGCTCATCTTGGCTGTTGGCTCATCCAGGCCCATGATTCGCGCGCCGCCCTGCCGGAGCAGTGCCTCCGGCATGGTGAACACCTCTCCGAAAAGGGAATGGAATCTGCGGGCGATATCCCTCGTCAGTTCGATGTGCTGCCGCTGGTCCTCTCCGACCGGGACGACATCGGCGCGATAAAGCAGAATGTCGGCCGCCTGCAGTACGGGATACGCCAGCATGCCGGTACCTACGCCATCTGGTGAGCCCGCGCGGGTCTTGAACTGGATCATCCGTTCGAGCCAGCCCACGGGTGTGACACAGCTGAGGATCCAGGCCAGTTCGCTGTGTTCGCTGACGTGCGATTGCACGAACAAGGTGGCCTTCTCCGGATCGATGCCACACGCCAGCAGTGTGGCGGCGGTCCGTCTGACTGCTTCATGCAGATCATGGGCGCGGATGCCCTCGGGAGCGGTGAGCGCATGCAGATCGGCGATGAAGAAGGTGGCGTCGTGGCTGGACTGCAACGACGTCCACAAGCTGATGGCACCCAGGTAGTTGCCGAGGTGAAGCTTTCCGGTAGGCTGGATACCGGAGACTACGCGACGACGGGCACTCACTACAGGCGCCGGTCCAGAAAAGCCTTCAGCGCCACGGCTCCGTTTCTGGCTTCATCCCGGGCGGCATAGACAAACGTCACCCGTCCCCGCCTTGCCGCGGCAAGGAGTGGTTGCCAGGTCAGTGGCTTCTCCCGCAACTCGGCGAAATAGCGACGCTTGAACTCCGGCCACTTTTCCGGGACGTGGCCATACCATTTGCGCAGCTCCGCGCTCGGCGCCACGTCCTTCACCCAGTCATCCAGTTTCAGTTCGGTCTTCTTCACGCCGCGTGGCCACAATCGCTCCACGAGCACGCGCCTGCCATCATTGGCGGCGGCCTGCTCGTATGCACGTTTCAGCTGGATCATTCGTCCTACCTCGCATCACGGACCCACCACACCGAGGTGACCGTCCTGCCTGACACCATCCCGACGGCGAGTGGTTCGAGCAGATTGCCCGAAGGCAGGCGTCGCCCCCCTGTTTCATCCTAAGTCCTGAACCGGGCCGGCGCGACCGCCGGCCCGATGGCTCCGGCCTGCTCGCTCGTCCACGCGCGAGATTCTTCAGGCAGGCTGTGCGAAACCGGGGCGGGGAATCCCTTACGCTCAGGACTATTGGGCGCGAAGTCGGAGTCGCGCCGCACGCGCGTGAAGGCGGGAGTTCGCGGCGGGCCCGTGGTTCGTCAGATCGACTGGCGATATCCGAAGAACTCGTGGTCCTCGTTGTAGCCGCCGTGGCCCCCTCCCACTTCCGAGTAGTGTGCCACGAACTCCATGGCTGCTATCCACTTCACCTGCTTGAAGCCCAGTTGGACCTCGTTCCGCAGTCGGAGAGGTGCCCCATGCCCGTAGGACAGCGGTGCTCCGTTCATGTCATAGGCCAGCATCGTCAACCGATACTTCATCTGTTCCAGCGGGTGTGCGTCGTAGTAGAGACCGCCGTCGGATCCCTCGCCGAACGAGTAGAAGACCACCCAGCCTGCTTCCGGAGCCGGCCTGACGAGATCGAGTATGGTCTGCATGGAAACGCCGCCCCATCGAGCCACACCGGACCATCCCTGGATGCAGAAGTGCTGGGTGATCTGCTCGTGGTGCGGCAGGGCCCGCAGGTCGTCCAGGCTGAGGTCGAGCGGATTCTCCACGAGTCCATGGATGTGCAGGCGATAGTCCCGGAAGGAAGCATCGGCCAGGGCACCATACTCCTTGCCGGTCGGGTATGTGCCGTTGTGCCAGAAGTATGGTGAGACGTCGTCGGCGGTGTACGTGCCTGGTCTGGAGTCGACGTGTTCGAAGAAGCGCTGAGCGGGTCCGATGAGCGCGAATCCGACCCGTTGTACCCACCGTGGGTGACGCAGAGTCAGTGGTGTGGCGGCGACCCATGCGATGACCGCCAGTGCCATGGAGGCAGCAAATATCACGAGCGCCACCAGACTCTCGGTGTTGGTCCCCAGAACCATCAGGTTCAGATTCCGCAGGAGGCCCGAGGCAAAAACGAGGGTTACATGTGCCAGGGTGAAGAAGAGGAACCAGCACAGGACGAGGAAGTGCATGGAGCGGGCCGCCTGTATGCTCAGTCGCCGGCTGACGGAGTGGAACCGTGTCGACAGCGCGGGTGACATACCCAGTCCGGTGATCAGCGCCAGAGGGGCGGCCACGAAAACGGTAATGAAGTACGCCAGAACCTGCAGTCCGTTGTATGCCACCCAGGCGTTCTCGGTGGGCCAGTCCAGGGAGAGGTACTGCAGGAGGACCGAGGACGCTTCCGCGAAAATACTCCAGTCCGTGGGAACGATGCGGCGCCATTCACCCGTCCCGAAGAGAAGGGCGTAGAAGACCAGCCCGTTGATGAGCCAGAGAACGTCCACCCCCAGGTGCCACCACCGGGCCAGGCCGATGGAATGACGGATTCCGGGGAGTCCGACGTGTCCAGGCAGAGTGATGGAGTCTTCCTTGGCGGTGAAGAGCGGATCGTCCGGGACCTTCTCCGCCATCCGAAACCACTCCTTTCCTGGAGTCGAGTGTCGCGTCCAGTACAGGCGTGGGTGATCGGCCAGGATCTGGAGCCCGGCCCGGACAATGAACATCAGGAAGAACAGGTTCAGAAAGTGCTGGACGCGCAGCCATGCCGGGAGGTCAGTGGCCATATGTGCTGACGCGCCGGTTCCCGGGTGGTTCTGGATGAACGACTGGACCTCCGGAAGGGTGCGAAGCGCCTGGGCTGCCGCGACCGCCACCAGTAGGAGTCCCCAGCCGATCGGGAGCAACCACAGGAGGTTGAACCAGCGATCTGCTCCCAGGCGGATCCTCGGCGCGACACCGTAGCGCGCTGGGATCGATCCGGCCCAGTGCTTCGGGTCCACGGTGTCCCTGCCGATCCGGAGCCGTGATCGGAGCGAGCCTCGACCGGTTGAGCCCACGCCCGGTGACTCAGAGAGTCCGCTCGTCGGATTCCGTGGATCGTTCAAATGTCAGCTCACGTTCGGAGGAAGCATGCGTCAGCCTTGCCTGATCGGCGCCACCAGGGAAGGTTCATTCCAAAGATACGTCGTCATCACGCCTTATCGACTCGGAGCAGGCGCAAGAGAAATGCGCCCACAGCAAGTCTGCGTTCACCACTCAGGTCATACATGAAGCTGGAGATCTACACGGACGGGAATACCCTGGCAGCGCGTGCCGCAGAACTTTTCATGGAAAGTATGCAGTCATCCGTGCGCCAGCGGGATCGCTTCACTGTCGCCCTCTCGGGCGGACACACACCGGTTGCTGCGCACAAGGCGATCGCAAACCTGGGATCCCCCGCGCACACCCCCTGGCGGAAAACGCATGTGTTCTGGGGTGACGAGCGATGTGTGCCTCCGGATGACGAGCACAGCAATGAACGCATGGCGCGCGAAACGCTTCTGTCCCGGGTTCCGATACCGGAGGTGCAGATCCATCCCATGCGTTGCGCCGGAAATACGGATGCCGCTGCCCGGAAGTACCAGGATGTGCTCCAGGACACGTTCGGCTCGCTGCCGCACTTCGACCTGATCCTCATGGGGATGGGAGCGGACGGGCATACGGCATCGCTCTTTCCGGGCAGTCCCCTGCTCACCGAGACTGTTCGCTGGGTCGGCGGCGCGCACCACGCCGGTGACGGGTTCAACAGGATGACGCTGACCTTCCCCGTCATCAACGCGGCCGACCGGGTGGTCTTCCTGGTATCGGGCCGGGAGAAAGCCGAGCCCCTGAAGAGAGCCATCTCCGGTGACTCCGGAGTTCCCGCCGGCAGAGTTCGTCCTGCTGGCGAGCTCTACTGGCTGGTGGACAGCGCCGCGGCCAGCCTGCTCGACAGGAGTATCCGGTGACCCGGCCACCCGTGCCTGGAGACGGCCTCCCGGAGCCCCCAACGATACGCGGCTCGACGAAGCTCGTGGTGGCCGACGTCGATGGTACCCTGCTGACGCACGACAAGGTTCTGACCCCGAGGGCCGTCAACGCGGTCCGTGCCCTGCGCAGAGCGGGTGTGCGGTTTGCATTGACCAGCAGCCGTCCGCCGCGGGGACTCGCCATGCTGGTGGAGCCACTGGAACTCGACCTCCCCCTGGCGGCCTTCAATGGAGGAGTCTATGCCCGTCCCGACCTGTCCGTGGTGGAGTCACTCGCCATGGACCCGCCCACCGTCGAAAATGTGATCCGGTGCATGGAGTCCCTGGACCTGGAGGTCTGGGCCTTCACCGCTGACGATTGGTTCGTCCGTCGGACGGATACTCCGCATGCGTTGCGGGAGCAGCGGACCGTGCACTTTTCCCCGACCGTGGTGGCAGGTTTTGCCGGGCGCACGAACGGCGTAATAAAGGTCGTGGCGGTCAGCGACGACAGTCATGCACTGTCACACTGTGCGAAGCTGCTGGAACAGCAACACTCGCCGCATGTGTCGGCAGTTCGGTCCCAGGAATACTACCTGGACCTTACCCACCCGGATGCCAACAAAGGCAGAGTCGTGAAGTGGATGTGCAACCTGCTGGGCATCACCCCGGAGCAGGTTGCGGTCATTGGAGACATGTCCAACGACATTCCCATGTTCCAGAGTGGCGCCTTCAGTATCGCGATGGGGCAGGCCAGCGAGGCGGTCAGGAAGCACGCCGATGTGGTCACTGCGTCATCAGAGGAGGAGGGGTTTTCCCAGGCCATGGAGAGGTATGTCCTGGGTGAAGGCCGGCGGTCGTTCTGAACGGGAGCGGCGTGGCCGGCGACCGCTCCCTGGCGGCTGCGTTAGTTGCCGACCTGGTTGGGGGATGCCCCCGCTTGCAGAACGAGTGCCGCTGCGATAACAACGAAATGGGTCCACCCCGGAGTGATCGGACCGGGAAGGGTGCCAGGAATCGAAACAGCAGGCCGGTGCGCAGGGCGGGAGATGGTTCGGTTATCACACCTCGTGACACCCAACATCATGGATGCAGCGCATACTGACCAGGGGTCGAGCCCTGCTCCCAGTTCGGGTGACCTGGCCGTGCTTGGGGTTCTCGCAGCGGGCATTCCGCAGGGCGACTTTGGCAGTTACCTGGACACCGCAGCCGAGCTGCTGCGGGCATCCTCCGGCGCCGATGACTGCGAGATCTATCTCTGTGAGCCGGAGGGCGAGGATCTGGTCCTGGCCGCGTGTGCCGGACGTGACGCTGGCCTGCTGAGAGAGAGAACCCGCTTTGGACGGGGTGTGGGGTATCCTGGAATCAGTCTGGCAACGAACAGTACGCTCACCTCACGCCACCTGGAGCGCGACAGCAGGTTCATCAGGAAGAGTCTGCCCACGGCTGGCATAGTGACATTCGTCAGCACTCCCATGGCGGGTCACCATGGTCCGGTGGGGTGCATAACGCTTGCGTGGCGGAAGCGTTCGGCCAACATGGAACGTGGTACCGAGCTGCTTCCCTCGGCGGGTACGGCCATAGCCACGGTGGTACGCGCCACTCTGCTGGATGCCCGTGAGAAAATCGGTCAGGCGGTGGAGGCGGGTGAAAGCGACGTCGACATCGCCGCCCGGACCTGCCTGCAGGTTCTGGTTCGCGAATCCGGAGCCCGTGCCGGCACCTTGGCTCTTTACGACTCGAGGGGCGGTGGAACGATGCTGGTGAGAGTGGGCGACTCCGCCGGCATCTGCGCCACCGCGGCCGATGGTCGGGTACGATGTGACCTCCTGGCGCAGGGACACGGCGTAGTGCGAGAAGGCCCCCGGGTTGCATGGCCCGAGCCATGCCAATGCCTGCCGGAGAGTTCCCACACTTCGCTCTGTCTGCCGCTCCGACATGCCGGGAGGCTGCAAGGTGTGGTAGTGCTGGATCGTGGACCGGGTCATTCCGAACCAGCCAGCCGCGATCTGATTCCCTTGCTGACCATGGCCAACGAAGCCGCCGCCCGGCTGGCTCCCCTCCGGGCCCCACGGGTGGAGGCCGGGACGCACGTTGCGGCGGACTCGGTACTCGAAGTCCGCTGTCTCGGCGGGTTCAGTGTGCGACTGCGGCAGCAGTCAGTGGCTCAGGAAGCATTCACCCGGAAGAAGGCGATATCGCTGCTCAAGATCCTCATCCTCAACGCCGGGAATCCGCTGCACCGGGAGGCACTGGCAGAGCGACTCTGGCCGGGAATCGATCCCGGATCGGCAGCCAACCGTCTGCATGGCGTGCTGCACGCCCTCCGCAACGCGATCGAGCCGTTCCGTCAGCAGCGCCGCTGGATCTACGTCTGCAACATTGGTGAGTTGTACCATTTCAACATGGAATCGCCTCACTGGATCGACGTATACGAGTTTCGGCGACATGCTGCCGGTGCGCGTGAGGCCGAGCGTCGGGGCAGGACCGCCGATGCTCTCCGGGAAATCGAAGCTGCGCTGGCCCTGTACCAGGGGGAACTCTTTGCCGACGACCCATACGCGTCATGGTGCGAACTGGAGCGGGCGGAGCTGCAGCATCGTTATGTGGACCTGACCGCCCAGGCGGCTGCGCTCTGGGAGAAGGCGGGACAGCCAGAGAGGGGTATCGATTGGTTGCGGCGAGGGCTGCTGGCGGATCCGTTGCGGGAGGACCTGCACCAGATCCTGATCCGGAAGCTGCTGGACCTGGGACGAAGGAACGATGCCCGGCAGCAGTACCTGGAATGTCTGCGCCTCCTGCGGGAGGATCTGGACGCCGATCCTCTGCCGGAGACCCGCGGGCTGGAGCGTCTCCTGGGCGATCTCCCACTGACGGTGGACCCTGCCATGCCTCGCGTGCCTGCCGTATAGCAAGTTGTCGGTCAGGAGTGAATACCCTGGGGAATGATGCCAACCCGGCGCCCACGGAGGTCCATCATGCCATCGCTGAAGTCAGCGGCAATCATCACGAGCCTGGCGGTATCCACTGCGGCAGGCTCCCTTCCGGCCCAGCAACCCCAGTTCGCGACGTCCAGGGTCGCCGAGGGTGTCTTCCGGTTCCGCTGGCAGTCCCACAACACGATGTTCGTGGTGACGCCTTCCGGTGTGGTGGCGTTCGACCCGATCTCGGTGCCGGCCGCTGAAAGATACGCGGCGGAGATCCGGCGCGTCGCGCCCGGTTCGATGCTTCGGGCGATCATCTACAGTCACAGTGATGCCGACCACGCCACGGGTGCGAATGCGTTGATGAATGCCATGGGGCAGACGGGTGTCCCCATCATTGCGCACGAGAATGCGGTGGCTCCCATACGCGGAGCGGGTAGTGCCGATCTCCCCGAGCCTACCACGACATTTGACGGACGGCTCACACTCGACGCCGGCGGCAGGAGAATCGAGCTGCACTACCTCGGCAGGAGTCACACCGACAACATGATCGTCGGGTTCGTTCCTGACGCAGGCGTGGCGTTTGCGGTGGATTTCGTAAGCCGCGACAGGATGGGATTTCAGGAGTTGCCGGGGTACTTCTTCCCGGACCTCTTTGGAGCCATCACCGGGCTCTTGAATCTGCCCTTCCATACCGTCGTCTTTGGCCATGGCGAGGATGGCGATCGGGCAGCGGTCCAGCGGCAACTGGTCTACTATGATGACCTGCGCGTTGCGGTCCGGAAGGCCATACAGGACGGTCTGAGCGAAGATCAGGCAGCGGCTCAGGTTCGGCTGCCCGGGTATTCCGGATGGGGGCAATACGACGCCTGGTTTCCCGGAAACGTGCGGGGCATGTACCGTGCCCTGATGGGCGGCCGGGACGACTGAGCACGGGCTGTCCTGGCGACCGCCCGTCGACCCTGTCCCGGGGAGCCGCTTCCGGGCATTGGTGAGGGCAGGCATCAGCGGCGGGGTCACGGGGGCCCCCGTGGATCCGGGTCCGCGGCTGTAAGGCAGTTGTAAGAGGCGGAAGACAATCTGTTGGCGTATGCGGGGCCCGCTGCGGGAGCGCAGCAGGAGCCGCGGCGGTACACCAGTAGGCTGCTAACGCCCTTCCGGCTCTCCACAGCGTGCGTATCGAATCCGGACAACGGGGCGAGCGCGCTCCGGCCAACGCAGACCATGACGCTGGTCGCGCTCGCGCGTCCGGTCAGGGGGAACGGGATCCGTCCGGGGAAGAGCAGGGTGGCCAGCGGGTCAGGCAGCCGCATGTTCGGGTTCCCCTGCTGGAGTGCTATCTCGAAGAGCGACGTTCGGGCAGAGGGGCCGTCGAAGCATGGGCGGCCGTAGTGGAGGATCCGGAGCGCAGACAGGCCTGCCGCAACGCCCGCAACGGCACCCAGTGGTCACGTGCAACCTGGGACGAGGCCATCGAGATATGGGCCGCCGCAATCATCTACACGATGGAGAAGTTTGGTGCCGATCATCTGATATCGGCATCAGCGATGTCCGCGGCGGAGGCTGTCAGTGCTCTCGCCGGTCATCGTCTTGGCGCTCTCCTTGGCGGTGTCCTCATCGATCGGCTGCAATCGTTCCCGGTGCAGCGAGTCTCGCTGGCCACCTGGGGCGACGAGGACGATCTGCACGATACCGCGGACTGGTTGCGCAGTTCCTGCTGGGTGGTGGTCGGCTCCCGACTGCCGGTATCGGATTCGTCGAGCGAGGCGCTCATATCCCGGCACAAGCAACAGGGGGGCCGGATAGTGAATCTGTCGGCCGCTGCGTTGGAACTCACCCGCTTCGCGGACCTCTGGGTACCGGTTCGACAGGGGACCGGAATGGCCTTCCTGCTGGCGTGTATTCACGTGGTTCTGAAGGAGTATTACGTCGATCGCCAGGTACCGTATTTCCGGGACTATGCCAAGAAGTACAGCAACCTGCCGTTCCTGATAGTCCTCGACCCATGCGGTGACGGTACCCACCGGAAGGGACGCTTCCTGAGAGCCAGTGACATCGCGTCCACACAGGACGAGGAACTCGCCGGGTGGAAGCTCCTCATGATGGACAGGTGGACCGGAGAGATACGACTGCCGGGCGGCTCTGCCGGCTTTCTCCGGGAGCAGCGGAACACCGGCCGCTGGAATCTCAAGTCCGAAGATGTGAAGACAGGCGGGGCATTCGATCCGTTGCTGTCTTTCATGGACGGTGACGGGCCGTTCGAGGAGGTTCAGGTACGCTTCACCGACTTCTCCGATGCGGGTGGTGTGAACGGGCTGGACGAGCGCGAAGGAGAAGAGTCTTCCGTGAGGCTGATCCGCGGCGTCCCCGCACGTCGCGTTCAGACAGTGGACGGCATGGCGCTGGTAACCACTGGCCTGGATCTCCTGATGGCTCACATGGGGGTGTCACGGGGGCTGGGTGGTGACTATCCGGCGGGATATGATGACCCCGATCTGACCTGTACGCCGGCGTGGCAGGAACGGGAAACGGGTGTGGATCGAACCATGGTCACGAGGGTGGCCAGGGAGCTGGCGGACAACGCGGAGAGGACCGAGGGGAGGAGTCTGTTCATCACGGATGCCCGTGGTGACGCGGACCTTCAGGATAGAGCGCAGACTTACCGCGCCCTGGCGGTACTGGGCATCCTCACGGGTTGTGTGGGGAGATCCGGCGGTGGCGTATCGAGGTGTCCGGCGGCAGGGGTGCGCGCGTGTCCGGCCATGGAGATCCTGGCGACGGCCGCGGACTGGCTGGAAGACTCCGGCCGCCCCAGTCCGAGGAACGACCGGGGGTCCCTGGATTCCCGGGGAAGCCTGGGAGATCGTTTGATGGAAGCCGTACCGGAGCCACTTCTGCGGTCTCGTAAGGCAGTCTTCATGGCAGGTGACGGCCTGACTTCCGGTCCCAGGGGAGTGCTTTGGCATTCCGGCGACCGGATCGATGGGGACGGCGTGGTCGATGCTTCAGTATGCATGCCGTGGCGACCGCCGACTGACACCGGGCCTGCCGAGAGCGATACCCGTCGATCGAGGACGGTTGGTACGGGCGTCGGTGGAGATACGTGGCATGGTGAGAGAGATCTCGTGGTGAGCGTCGGCGGTTGGATGGATTCCGCGGCGTGCTGCTCCGACATGGTGCTTCCCACCGCTGGACGCGGCGAGGGGTACGACCTCTCGTTTGAGGAGTGCCTGGTGCAGGCCTCGGTGCCGCGGCACGACCTGCCTGACGACGTCCGGCACGACTGGGATCTGTTCCGTTCAGTGGCAGCCCGAGTGGGTGCGCTGGCTCGCCGATATCTCACGCCACGGGAGCTGGATTCGAAGGCGCCGTCCGGCACGCATGGGCGACCCCCGGATGGTGCTTCGCACAAGGACGCGAAATCAGTCTCAGGTGGCGACGGCCGTGGCGGCCGGACCACGGCGGACCTCCTCGAGACATGTCTGGCGCTTTCGAATCGTTATGCAGCACTCGGCCCCCACCTGGGAAGTCAGGGGGCAGCCACGGACGGATCCGCGAGTCATCACATGGGTGCAGGGAGGTCACAGGCTGAAGGAGATCCCTGGACTGGAAGGACCGATGCGCTTCTGGAGACACCGCGGCAGGTTGCCGAGACGATCCTGCGGATGTCACCCGAGTGCGATGGAGAGCTGTCGTACTCGATCTTCCGCGAAATGGAGAGGCGCTGTGGGGTGCCGCTGGCACCCCTGGTGGAAGGAGACCGGGGGACACGCTACCGGTTCTCCGATCTCCTGATTCGACCCCGTCGACGCCTGACGTCGCCGTTCAATTCCGTGATTCTGGGTCCGGGACGGCATTGCTGTCCCTGGACCCTCAATATCGAGACACTGAAACCATTCCACACGCTGAGTGGCAGGCAGGAGGTCTACTTCGATGACCGAATCATGCGGGAATGTGGTGAGGAACTTCCCACGTACCGGCCACCCCCGGCCACGGCTGGTGGGTCATGACTGATCGCGCCAAGGCCATCTGCGTCCTGGCGGCGAGCACCGTGGCATTTCTGGTGTGCTTTGCCGTCTGGATGATGTACGGAGTATTGGTGACGTGGCTGGTGGATCGTGGTGTGTACGAGTTCACGAGCTCGCAAATGGGGTGGTTGATCGGCATTCCGGTGCTGTCCGGGTCACTGCTGCGCCTTCCGGCAGGCTTCCTGACCGATCGGTATGGCGGACGACCGGTCATGGTGGTGGTGATGGTGATTGCGTCCGCGTCCGCATATGCGGTGAGCTACGCTGACGGGTTCTGGGGATTCTTTGCAGGTGGCCTGGGTTTCGGCGTGGCGGGTGCCTCGTTCGCATCCGGCGTGGCGTATACCTCGGCGTGGTTCCCGCCGGAGCGCCAGGGGAGCGCTTTGGGAGTTTTTGGTATCGGCAACGTGGGTGCTGCGCTCACCGCGGCGCTGGCACCCCGACTGCTCCGGATGTTCACGCAGGATGATTCCGTGCTGGAGCAGTGGCGGTTGCTCCCACGCTACTATGCGGTCGCGCTCCTGGTGACGGCGGTGCTCTTCTGGCTGGCGAGTTTCTCCCGCAAGGCAGAGTCGGGGACACCGCAGTCGCTGATGCAGCGGCTGGCGCCACTGGCCTACGGCCGCGTGTGGCGTTTCGGCCTGTACTACTTCCTCCTGTTCGGCGGATTCGTGGCTCTCTCGCAGTGGCTGCTGCCGTACTATGTGAATGTCTATGGTCTGAGCATGGTGGCGGCGGGATCCCTGGTGTCGGTGTTCTCATTGCCCTCCGGACTCTTCCGCGCGCTGGGTGGCTGGCTGTCGGACCGGTTTGGCGCCCGCCGGGTGATGTACTGGTCCCTTAGTCTTTCCATCGCGGTTCTGGTACTGCTGCTGCCACCCCGGGTGGAACTTCAGGCGCCGGGCGCCGGAGTAATGGCGAGTCGTGCAGGAACAGTGACCGCGGTATCGGAGCTGGAGGTCGTGGTGGACGGCGACAGGTATGCCGTCGAGGTACCTGCGACCGGTCAGCCGGGGCTGAGAGTCGGGATTCATCGCACCGACGAGGAGCACCTGCTGTTTCCCTCCGCGTCCTTCCAGCAGATCCCGGTGGTGAAGGTCGGCGATCACGTGGAAAAGGGGCAGTTGCTCATCCGGGGAGTCACGCAGATCTATTTCCAGGCCAATCGCCGGATATTCACCGGCCTGGTCATACTGCTGGGTGTGGTAATGGGACTGGGAGGTGGTGCTGTCTTCAAGCACATAACGAGCTACTTCCCTGGCCGGGTCGGTGCCGTCGGTGGAGTGGTGAGCATGCTGGGTGCCCTGGGCGGTTTCGCGTATCCGATCCTCTTCGGCTATTTACTGGGCGCAACGGGTATCTGGACCACGTGCTGGCTGCTCCTGGTCGTCGTCGCGATCGTGAGTCTGGTGTGGATGCACACCGTGGTGCGCCGCATGATGACCGCGGCCGAGCCGGTGCTCATGCGCCAGCTGGAAGATCCCGGTCAGCAGATGACGCTGCGATGAGCGGCAAGCGCGCATCGCTCGGCCAGGCGATAGACGGCCTTTCGCCTGCGGAGTTCGCGATGGTGATGGCCACCGGTATCGTTTCGTCGGCGCTCAACTCGCTGGGGATGCGAAGCCTGGCCCTGGTCCTGTTCACGCTGGATCTGACGGCGTTCATCATTCTCATCATTCTCAGTGCCGCCCGTCTGGTGCGCTGTCCTGACCGCGTCGTGAGCGATCTGCTCGATCACAACCGGGGACCGGGATATTTCACGATCGTCGCTGCCACGTGCGTACTGGGCAGCCTCTTTGTGCAGCTCCACGGCAACCATCAGGTGGCCGTCACCTTATGGCTGGTCGGACTGGTCCTCTGGGTGGGCTTTACCTACACCGTTTTCACCGGCTTCACCATCAAGGAGGAAAAGCCGACGCTGGCGGATGGCATCAGCGGAGCCTGGCTGCTGGCCGTGGTCGCGACTCAGTCGGTGGCACTGCTCAGCGCCCAGCTCTCGGATTCGTTCGAGCCCTTCCGGCTCATAATGAACTTCTTTGCCCTCTCGATGTGGCTGTGGGGCGGGATGATGTACATCTGGATGATTTCGCTGATCTTCTACCGTTACACGTTCTTCAGGTTCTCGCCCAGCGATCTGTCGCCGCCGTACTGGATCAACATGGGAGCGATGGCAATCTCCACGCTGGTGGGCACGGTGCTCATAGAGAACACGCCCCATGCACCGTTTCTGCTGTCCACGCTGCCCTTCCTGAAGGGTTTTACGATTTTCTACTGGGCGACGGGGAGCTGGTGGCTGCCGATGCTGATCATCCTGGCAGTCTGGCGTCACGTCTACAAGCGGTTCCCCCTGCGTTATGACCCGTTGTACTGGGGAGCGGTCTTCCCGCTGGGAATGTACACGGCTTGCACGCTGGAGATATCGCGCTCCATGTCGCTCCATTTCCTGGAGCCGATCCCGCGCTATTTCATATGGTTTGCGCTAGCCGCGTGGGTCACGACGTTCGTGGGCCTGGTCCTGCGTGTAATCGGGAAGCGGGAAGAGGGAAGCGGGAAGCGGGTTGGGTAAGCGCTACCCGCTTCCCGCTTCCCGCTTCCCGCTTCCCGCATCAAGGCATGTTCACCGGGTACACAGTGGGTAACGGAAAGCCCTGGATGACGACGGACATGGTTCCGCTGATCCCGCTTTCAGTCAGCGTTCCAGTGAAGGTCACGGTGGCATTTCGCGGCCCGAAACCGGTGTTGATCACGCCGGAGCCAGACAGGGTCAGCGAGTTTCCGGCAAGGGTTCCACTGAGGGTGATCGACGAATTGACGATCAGGCCGCTGATCGATGCCGCCGATCCCGGTCCGAACTGAACAGTGACGTTTCGCGATCCCGCCAGGTTCAGCACCGGTTCGTGACCGCTGGGATCCGACGTGGGCGGCAGGACGGTGCCCGTCATGTTGCTGGGGCCCGGGCAGGGACTGCCTGGAGTTCCGTCCGAGAACACGGGAGCGATATCGGTTCGCGCTCCGTTCGCCCCGATACCCGAGCTGGAGCCCTTGGAGCCACCGTTACCAGGTCCGATCCCGTCTCCGCCATTACCGCCGTTGCCGGCGTCTTCGACCCGGATACTTCCCGGGCTTCCGCTGGTAGCACCCGTTCCTCCCAGTCCGGAGTTGCCGGAACCGTCTCCACCGTTGCCACCCCGTCCCCCGCTGGTGATGGGCGACTGGCAGTCGTCGTAGCCGTCGCCTCCGTTGCCGTCGGAGAGGGTAATGTCGCCCCCGCTGCCGCCAAGGCCCACCAGTGCGTTGTTCTGATCCCGGAGGTCGGCATTGCCGCCGGTCCCGCCATTGGCAGTGAAGTTGCCGCCGTCAGCGCCCGGCTTGTTCTGCAGGACGCCATCACCTCCTTCGCCAGCATCCGCCGACGCGTCACCGCCGTCGCCGCCACCGCCGCCGGTAACGGTCACGTTGCCGAGTCCCGTCACGGAGCCGGAGGATCCGAGCTTCTTGTCGGGTGATACTCCGCCGGCGCCGCCGGTGGCTGTGGCATTTCCGCCCTTCTGGGCGGGCTTGCTGCTTGTAGCGTCGGCGCCGTCCGCCCCGGTGGCATCAGCCGAGCCCCCGTCGCCGCCGTCACCGACGTTCAGGTTGAGTGATCCGGCAATGACGATGCCACCCTTGCCGGTGACTTCGACAAGTCCCGGATTGCCGCCCTTTCCGCCCCGGGCGACTGCCGACGGTGCCTGAGCTGGACCGGAATTGGGTGCTGCTGTTGCGTCGGCGGATCCTCCGTTGCCACCCGATCCACTGGTGAAGGTGTTGTTGCCGTTGAGTCCCATCTCCAGGGTGGAGAGGATGCGGAGCTTGCCACCGTTGCCACCATCGCCGCCGGTGGCGTTGGCACCGGACGCGTTGTTCAGGTCGGAACCCAGGCCACCGGGGCCACCATTCTGGCCCGTCACTGAGGTGTTGGACATCTGCATCTCGCCGCGGCAGCGCAGCGTCCACGTGGATCCATCGCGACCCTTGCCACCGGTGCTACCGCCTGGCGTGCCGGCCTTGGCAGTGGCGGGTGATGCAGTGAAGGAGCGGCTGTTGACGATGCAGACTGGGGCTCCCAGGAACTGGACGCGCTGTGACGCTGATCCACCGGCGATCCGGGCTGGCGTCGGGGAGAGATCCCGACCGGTTCCGAGGCGGAGGAAATCGGCATCGGTGAGAGTCGGGTCGTTGGTGACGTCGACATCTCCCGAGGATGTGATGGTGCCGTTTCCGCCCAGCGTATAACCGGTGCGTCCGACAAGGGAGAGCATGGGGGGCGCAGCGGAGGACGGGAGCACGGCACAGGCGTTGTCGACATCGCCGGTGATATTCAGGCTGCTGTCCGCATCGATGGTGATGCCGCGACAGTCACCGACGATGGATCCGGCAATGGTGGCGTTGCCACTGACGTGGATGACCAGGTCGCTGCTGGCGGTTACAGTGACGCCGGCCGGGATATTCACGCTGGAATAGCTGTGTGTCCCGCCTAACGCGACACTGGAAGTCGGGTTGAACGCCGGCAGGGTTCCGGTGGCGGTGAAGGTTGCCGGGTTGCCGGTGACACCGGTGGCCGCGATCGAAGCGGTGAGTTCGTTGCTGCCAGCGGTGGGGCCCAGTTGCCAGCTTCCCAGGGAAGCCTTTCCATCGCTTCCGGTGGTCGGGGTTGCTCCGGTTATGGTGCCGCCGCCCGCGGTGACGGTGAAGGTAACGGAGATGCCCGCGAGTGGATTTCCGAACTCATCGACGACCTTTACCGATGGTGCAATCGCCACGGCAGTTCCGGCGATGGCCGTCTGGGCATCGCCCGCTTCCCGGGACATGGTCCGGGGCGCGCCCGCGACTGCCGTGGCGGTGAAGGTGGCGGGGTTGCCCGCGATACCGGTGCCCGCGGCGGTTGCGGCCAGCGAGTTGGGTCCTGGGGTGGTGCCCAGGGTCCAGCTTCCCGCGGTGGCCACACCATTGGCGTCGGAGGTGGCGGTCGCACCGGCGATCGAGCCTCCGCCGCCGGTGATGGTGAAGGTCACCGTGACGCCGGCGACGCCGCGGCTCGACGCATCGGTGACCTTGACGGAAGGTGCGGAGGGGAGCACCTGGCCTACGGTGCCGCTCTGTCCGTCGCCCGCGACTTTCAGGAGGTTGGTGGCGACGGCGGGATCGGGTTCGGAGCCACTGTCACCACCGCAGGCGGCGAGGAGCGCCACGAGAGGGGTGATGGCAACGACACGGCTGGTGAGGGTCATGTCTTCACCCCTGGGGTTGCGGGTTGCGAATCTGTAGCTCCCCAGGATGGTGTGCGCAAGGCCTCCCGCCGAAGGACCGCAAGCTTACGGCGGCGATTCGATGTCCTCCTCACGACGCCTTCTGCGCTCATGACGAATCGCAGGCCTGGCTTCATTCACTCGCTCGAGCGGCCACTGTACGACCAGATCGAGCAAGGCATGCGCGAGCGTTCTGCTGTACGATCCCTTGCGCATCCTTTCAACGAGAATCGCGACATCCGTCATCGCATTCACTTCTCCTCATCGTGCGACGCGCACGATGAGCGGCTTTGCGTCCGATGATCAAACAGCCACCGCTACGTGAACCTGCATGACCAGCCGTGCCCTCAGGGATCGGTCGGCCGAGAGCTTCACGCCGGTCCACCCAGTTCCTTGGTTGGCTTACGCCACCGGGTGATGGTCGACGCGGCGTCCGCGTCCCGGATGAGAATCGCGACCGCCGCACCGGTGAGCGCGAACGCGCCTCCAACCGCGAACGCCACCCGATAGGCTGCCAGGTTGGGAGCCGGATGACCCGCGGTCATGGTGACGGGATCCGCAGCGACGAGTACCGTGGTCATGATGGCCACGCCGATGGCGCCACCGAGCTGCTGCTGCATGCTTAGCAGGGTGGTCGCGGCACCCATGTCCCGGTGTGAAGTGGCCGCGAACGCAGCGGTCTGTACCGAGACGTACACCCCCGACATCCCCATGCCGAGGATGAACAGGATCGTCCGTGGCCACCACAAGCTGGTGGCCGGTCCCACGGTGGTCATCGCGGCCATCATGGCGGCGTTCAGGACCAGTACCGCACAGAGAATTCGTCGCGGCCCGATCACAGGGTAGAGCACCTTGGCGATGATCTGCGAGCCAGTCATCACGCCGAGCGACACGGGGAGGATGCTCAGCCCGGCCTGCGCAGCGCTGAGGCCGAGGCCGTCCTGGTAGAACAGCGAGACGATGTACATCGTGCCGATGTAGCCGATCCCACCAAGGAGCATCACAGCGTTGCAGGATCCAAACCCCGTCTCGCACCAGACCACAGTTGACACGGATACTTTCCATGACGTAAAGTAGACATGCCATGTCCAACATCTCAAACCGTGTCCGGGAACACCGCGAAATCCGCGGCCTGTCGCAAAGTGAACTGGCCGAAGCCACCGACCTGAGCAGGCAGAGCGTCGGTGCCATCGAGGCCGGGAGAGCCACCCCTTCAGTCGATGTTGCTCTCCGAATGGCAAGAGTACTCGATTGCCGGGTCGAAGATCTCTTCAGCGGCGACCCTTCGGACTCCGCGATCGAGGCGGTACCACTCGGGGATCCGGCGGAAGGCAGAGTGGCGCTGGCGCAGGTCGGCGGGCGCTGGATCTCGTACCCGCTCGCCGGAAGCGGAATGCGCACCTGCGCCGACGGGATCAGCGAGCGTGCCGCAAGGGGACGCGTCAGAGTGGAAGCCTTGCGACCGCTCGCTGACACGCAGGAAAACATCGTGCTCATGGGCTGCGCACCGGCACTCGGCCTGCTGGCTGATCGCCTCAATTCCCGACCGGGTCGCGGGCGATTTCTGTGGGTGGACAGGTCGAGTACACGGGCACTGGAGTCACTGGAGAAGCGCCGCACTCACCTCGCTGGCGTTCACCTGGTGGACGGCCGCACCGGCGAAGCCAACGTCGCTGACGTCAGGCGTCATGTGGGGCCGGATCCAGTCGTGCTCGTAACCATGGCACGCTGGGAGGCCGGGTTCGTGACGGCGCACGGGAATCCCAAACGGATTCGTGGTGCGTCGGATCTCCGTCGGCGTGGCGTCCGACTCGTTGCCCGTGAAGAGGGCTCCGGTGCCCGCCGCCTGCTCGATCGTGAGCTGAGGAATGCCGGCCTTCCCGGGGATACCGCCAGAACCGCGCCCGTGAGAGCGAGTGGCCACCTGGAAGTAGGGCACGCTGTCGCACTCGGTGCGGCGGATATGGGAGTAGCGACGAGAGACACCGCGATCGCCTTCGATCTGGGCTTCATCCCGATCCTTGAGGAGCGCTATGACCTCGTCATACCACTGGCTGCCATGCAGGACCCACGGGTGCAGCGACTTCTGGACGTTCTCACCACGGGCGCGTTTCGGCGCGAACTCTCGTCCCTCGGTTACGACCCGTCATCCAGCGGTGACCACGTCGCGGAGATCCACGCAGCATGAACCACCTCGCTCGGTCATCATGGCCCATGAAGGGTCACTGGTCCTGCATCGTTCTGCTCCTTATTGCGACAACAGCGCGCTCGCAGGAGACGATCCCATCGACTCCCGGATTGCCCAGAGCCGAAGGACAACAGGGGGCCGGCGCACCGGCCACATTCCCGCACGCACTCCAGCGATCAGACACTCCCGACCCGGAGCCCCCGCCGGAGGTGGTTAACCGTCCGAGATGGTTTCGCTACGGTCTCGAGCACAGATCCCGATACGAGTATCTGGCGAACGACTTCCGTTCGTCGGCGACGGGGAACTCGCAGGGACTGATGGTACGGACGCTCTTCTCCGTTGGGCTTCAGTGGCGACCAGTCGTCGTGGGTGTGGAACTTCAGGATTCACGCGCGTACGCGACCGCTGCGACACCACTGAACACCACGATCGTAAACCCTCTGGAGGTGCTTCAGGCCCATGTGGGATTGCGCCGGGGGGGATTCTTCGTTGCGGGTGACTCGACCGCACTGACACTCGGCCGCTTTACGATGGACCTCGGGAGCCGGCGTCTGGTGGCGCGCAGCAGGTTCCGGAATACCATCAGCTCCTTCACCGGAATTGACCTGACCTGGATGGGGCCGGACCGTCGCGTGCTGCGTGGCTTCGCTGTACATCCCGTACGGCGCAGGCCGACTGATCCTGAGGACCTGGCCCACAACAGGCCCAGGCCCGACCGCGAGAATTCCAGCGCTCTCTTCTGGGGCGTATTCCTGGGCTCCCCGGCTCGAACCGGGGCAGTGCAAGCGGAGGCGTACATCCTGGGCCTGAATGAGCGCGACGGTTCAGACGCTCCCTCGGCGAACCGCCGGATCTTCACGCCTGGAGCCCGTATCATGCGGGCGTCCGTACCGGGACGGTTCGACTTCCAGGCCGAGTTGATGTTCCAGCTCGGGAAGTCCCGCAGCACAGCCGCGGCCACGAACACAACTGATCTCGAGCATCGCGCGTTTTCCGGCAACGTCACGGGTGGTTATCGGTTCGATGCCCCATGGAGCCCAAGGGTCTCACTGCACTACGACTTTGCGAGCGGCGATGGCGATCCCCAGGACTCCGTCAACGGGCGTTTCGACCCCCTCTTCGGCGCGCGCCGTTTCGAATTGGGACCGACGGGTCTCTACGGAGCGTTCTCCCGGAGCAACATCAGCTCTCCAGGATTGCGAGTCGAAGCGGTGCCGAATCGCGGGATCGACGTTTTCGCCGGCTATCGGATGTATTGGCTGGCATCGCCCCGGGACGCATGGACCACGGCCGCGCTGCGGGACCCATCCGGCAACTCGGGCAGCTTCGTTGGCCAGCAGGTCGAGACACGCGTGAGGTGGAACCTGGTGCCGAAGAGGTTGATGTTCGAGGCAGGCGGCGCCTGGCTCGTTCGTGGCGCATTCGCAACTGACGTACCGAACGCCAAGGCGTCGAATCCCGCATTCCTGTACATGCAGGTCACGGGGACGATATAGATGATGAAATGGTGCATCATGGCTGTCGGCACACGCTCCTTCTCACGGCGCGCCCTTGCGGTCCTGGCTGCATCAGCGGCGCTGGTCATCATGGCCAACGGTTGCCGGCCATCCGAGTCAGCGAAAGGCGCGGGTGAGGACAAGCTCGTGGTCTTCGCCGCGGCATCCCTGCGTGAGGCCTTCACGACAATCGGAAACGACTTCAGGAGGATCCACCCCGGCATCGAAATCACTTTCAACTTCGCCGGCACGCAGGAGCTTCGAACGCAGGTAGAGCACGGCGCAGCAGCCGATGTATTTGCGTCCGCGGATCAGCGCCACATGCACGAACTGGAGCAGGCCTCCATGGTGGACTCGGCCATCGTCTTCGCGCGCAACGAGCCGGTGGTGGTCATTGCGAAGGAGAGCGCTGCCACGATCCGGAGCTTCACGGATTTGCCGAACGCGGACCGGATCGTCATCGGTACTCCCGAAGTACCCATCGGACGGTACACGCTTCAGATACTGGATCGCGCCAACGGCGTCCTGGGACCGGATTTCCGTTCGCGTGTCGAAGCGAAAGTCGTCTCCCGGGAACTCAACGTGCGCCAGGTGCTGGCGAAGGTAAGTCTGGGTGAGGCGCAGGCCGGGTTCGTGTATCGCACCGACGCTCAGGCCGCAACCGATCAGGTGAGCGTGCTGTCCATCCCGGGCGAGGTGAACGTCGTTGCCGAATACCCCATCGCGGTACTGACAGGGGCACCTCATGCCGAACTGGCCCGCGCGTGGGTCGGCTTCGTCATTTCCGCCGAGGGCCAGCGATCGCTCCGTGCTGCCGGATTCCTGAGTCCGGCGCGCAGCGACTCGTCGCCGTGAGCCACCGCCGACTGGTCGCAGAGCAGGGAATCATCACAATCGTCGGTGCTCTGCTCGTGGCGTTCCTGACCCTGCCAGTGTTGTCCCTGTTCGTGAGCACGAACGGGGTGGACCTGCGACTTGGTTTGGGCCATCCCCTGGTGTGGCCGGCACTGAGATTGAGCCTGCTGACGACATCAATCAGTCTTGCGACAGTGGTGCTGCTGGGGACACCGCTCGCATGGTCCCTGGCCCGCACCCATGGGCGCGTTGCCCGCGCGATCGAAACCGTTGCGAAGTTGCCGATCGTCGTCCCCCCCGCGGTCGCTGGTGTGGCACTGTTGTTTGCCTTTGGCCGAAGGGGTGTGCTGGCCGGCTGGCTCTTTCCCGAAGGATGGTCAGTGACCTTCACAACCGTGGCCGTCGTCATGGCCGAAGTCTTCGTTTCCGCACCCTTTTTCGTGCAAGCCGCGACCAGCGCCTTCCGCCGGGTCGACCCGAGAGCTGTCATTGTAGCCCGGACCTTCGGCGCGTCACCACTGCGGGTATTCTTTCGAGTCGCGGTCCCTCTTGCGGCGCCCGGCCTGATTGCCGGCGCGGCGATGAGCTGGGCACGCTCCCTGGGCGAGTTCGGGGCGACGTTGATGTTCGCCGGGAACCTCCAGGGCGAGACCCAGACCCTCCCCCTGGCCATCTATACCGCACTGGAGTCCGACATGCGTGCTGCCCAGGCGCTGTCGATCATCCTCGTCATCGTCGCGTTTGCGTTGCTCCTGCTCGTTCGGATGGGAACCCAGTTTTCGGCGGAACCCGGAATCCCGCGACGATGAGCTGTGTCGCCAGTCTCCATGTCAGATGCCTGGCGCGAGTCGGATCGATGTACATGGATGTGGAGCTGGACACTTCCGGGGGCACGCTCGTGCTGATTGGCCCCAACGGTGCGGGGAAGAGCAGTCTTCTGGAGCTGATCCTTGGCGCGCGGCCGGTCGATCGGGGCAGTGTCACGGTGGGGACGGCGGTCCTGCTGGACACTGATGCAGGAGTGGATGTTCCGCTGGAGCATCGCCGCCTTGGCTATGTGCCGCAGGACTATGCCCTCTTCCCGCACCTGAGTGTCCGGGAGAACGTGGGGTTTGCGATCGACAGCGGTGCCGGTCGTATGAAGGCAGCGGATCGGGCCGGTCGGATCGAGTCGGTCCTGCGGGACCTGGGGCTCGATTCCCTTGCCGACAGGCAAACGACCAGCCTTTCCGGGGGAGAAAAGCAGAGAGTCGCGCTGGGGCGAGCGCTCTCGGTGCGGCCTCGTGCGCTCCTGCTCGACGAACCGCTGGCGGCGCTGGATGTTCATTCCCGAACCGAAGTGAGGGACTTTCTGGGTGCGTATCTCAGGAAGGTCGCCTTGCCCAGCATCGTCGTGACCCACGATGCAGCCGACGCGCGCCAGCTTGGCGATTGCGTTGCCGTGCTGGAAGCTGGCAGGGTGACGCAGACGGGGACCTGGGATGATCTCGCGAGCAGGCCAGCGTCGGGATTTGTAGAGGAATTCGTGAGGTCGGTTTGATATGGTTGAGCCGTGATGGTTCTGGCGCCAGTCACATCTGGCCTGAGGCGCTTATCGGGCGGCGGCAACAGAGCGGTGCAAGCATCAATCAATAAAAGGCGCAGGAGGCGCCGGCAACGAGGTGTACGGTGGTTCCCCGTTCGTGACACAATCCCATTGAAACGGGCGCAGAAACGACGAAGCCCCCTCGGATCGCTCCTTGGGGGCTCCCGTGAACCAGACCCTACCGCCGTACGGCGCGAGGGATGAAAAACTCCCGAGGAGGGACTCGAACCCCCGACCCGGTGATTAACAGTCACCTGCTCTACCAACTGAGCTACTCGGGAAGGGAAGGGAAACCTAGACAGTCAGCCCGGACCGGGCAACCGCAACACGCCCCCCGTCCCCGCCGGAAGGCTTGCTGCACCCGGTCCACACCGCTACTGCTTGTGTGCCGTTGACGCCGTCCCGGATTCGCCGTCGATTCCCGCATGTCCAGACCCCCAGTCCCACGCCCCGTGGCCATCGTCACTGGTGCCTCGAGTGGCATCGGCGAGGAAATCGCATCCCAGCTCGGGGGGCGGGGCTATGACCTGGTCCTGGTTGCCCGGAGCGGGGACCGGCTGCGTGCGATCGCAAACCGCCTCGCTGACAGCGGTGCAGCGTGTGATGTGTTCGAGGCGGATCTCTCGGTTCGTGCGGAACGGGACCGGCTGGTGGACCATCTCTCGCCGGAGCGCTCGCGAATCGAGATCCTGGTGAACAACGCCGGATTCGGCACTCACGGCTACTTCCACGAGACGGACCTGGACCGGGAACTGGAACTCATCGAGGTGAACTGCGCGGCCTGCATCCACCTGGCCAAGCGGATCCTTCCCTGGATGTCGGCGCGGGGCCGGGGCTATCTGATGAACGTGGCGTCCGTATCGGCCTTCACCCCGGGACCATTGATGTCGATGTACTACGCATCGAAGGCTTTTCTGCTCTCGTGGTCGGAGGCGCTTTGGGAGGAGCACCGTGGCACCGGTGTGTTCGTGAGTGCTCTCTGTCCCGGGCCGGTCCGCACCGGGTTTCAGGCCAGTGCCGGCATCGCGCCCGGCGCGCGCTCGTCAGGCGCATCGCCCATACCGGTGGAGAAGGTTGCCCGTGAGGGGATCGAAGGGCTCCTGCGGGGCAAGCGTGTGGTGATCCCGGGCTACGAGAACCGGATTGCTGCGCTGATCGCGCGCTTCTCGCCGCGCCGTGGCATCCTGAAGACGGTGAGAAGGATACAGGAGGAAAGGAGGAGGGCGGGAAAAGCCGTGTGATCTCTCTTCCCGCCCACGCTTCCCCAACGCTTCCCCCACGCTTCCCCAACGCTTCCCCAACGCTTCCCCAACGCTTCCCTAACGTCTCCCCAACGCTTCCCTGACGCTTCCCGCTTCCCGCTTCCCGCTTCCCGCGCCGATGGCGACCACCGTGCCGCCCTCGTCGCCCGCGCCCGGTCCCAGCTCGATGATCCAGTCGGCCAGGCGCACCACATCCTGGTTGTGCTCGATCACCACCAGCGTGTGCCCCGCGTCCAGCAGACGGTCGAATACCGCTGCCAGCCTGCGGATGTCGTCTATGTGAAGTCCCGTCGTGGGTTCGTCCATGATGTACAGCTTCTGGCCTCCCTTCTTTTCACCCAGCGCCAGCTCACGCGCGATCTTGATGCGCTGGGCCTCGCCGCCGGATAGCGTCGTGGCGGGCTGGCCCAGTCGCAGGTAGCCGAGTCCGACCTGCTGCAGGTGCCAGAGGGCCTGTCCCAGCTTGTTCTCCCAGGCGAAAAACCTGATGGCCTGGTCCACGGTGAGCTGCAGTACGTCGTAGATGTTCTTCCCCTTGAATGACACCTCCAGCACGTCGGGCTTGAACCGCCGGCCTCCGCACTCGTCGCAGGGAACGAAGACATCCGCCATGAAGACCATTTCGACCTGTACCACACCGGCACCTTCGCAGGTCGGGCAGCGCCCTCCGGCGACGTTGAAGCTGAAGGTGCCGGGGGTGTACTTCCGCTGCCGGGCCAGTGGCTGCGCCGCGAAGAGTTTGCGGATTTCGTCGTAAGCCTTGACGTAGGTGACGGGGTTGGATCGGGGCGTGCGGCCAATGGGCTCCTGGTCGATCAGAACCACGGCCTCCAGCCGTTCGTACCCGGTCAGGGAGCGGTACTGTCCCACCCGCTCGCCCAGGTACTGGCGGGCGGTATGTCCGCCCCCCAGAACTTTTTCCAGTGCGCGATACAGCACATCATGGACCAGCGTGCTCTTGCCGGAACCGGACACCCCCGTCACGACCGTGAGCGCGCCTAACGGTATCTCGATGTCCACGTCCCGGAGGTTGTGCTCCCTTGCTCCCTTCAGTGACAGCCTCCGATTAAGCGGTCGCTTCCTTTCGGGAACCTCGAGGCTCAGTTCACCGCTCAGGTACCTTCCCGTCAACGGGCTCTCCGTGGCGCGCGAAACCGGACCGTCGAATACCACATATCCGCCCTTTTCGCCGCTCCCGGGCCCCAGCTCGATCATGTGGTCGGCGCGGCGGATGGCGTCCAGGTCGTGCTCCACCATGAGTACGGTGTTGCCAGTGTCCCGCAGTCGCTCCAGGAGCCGGAGGAGCCGCTCCATGTCGCGGGGGTGCAGGCCGATGGACGGCTCGTCCAGCACGTAAAGGGTGTCCACCAGCCGCGCACCCAGCGCATTGGCCAGGGTGATTCGCTGAGCTTCGCCGCCGGACAGGGTTCGTGTCGCCCGGTCCAGGGTGAGGTAACCGGTACCCACATCGCAGAGGAATCCGACGCGATCCGCCACCTCCTTGAGGACAGTCTGGGCCACGCCGCGCTCGAACCCTGTCAGGGTGAGCCCCTCCATCCAGTCGCGCAACTGTGTCAGGGTCAACGCGGCAACCTGGGCAATGGACCTGCCGCCCACGCGGACGTTCAGTGCCTCGACGCGGAGCCGACCGCCGTGGCAGGTGGAACACTCTCTGGCAATCTGATAACGCCGCAGGAACACCCGGATGTACTGCTTGTAGCGCTTCTCTTCCAGGTCGGTCAGGAAGGGAAAGATCCCCTTGTATGACCTGGTTCGCGCATGAAGCAGTCTTTCACGCTGCGCGGGAGTCAGATCCTTCCAAGGGCGGTTGAGTGGTATCCCTTCCTTTCCCGCGAAGGCCGCCAGGGTGCGGCGACGACCGTCGTATCGGGGCATCGTCCATGGATGGATGGCACCCTCACGCAGTGTCTTCGCAGGGTCGGGAACGATCAGGCTCTCGTCGTACTCCAGAACCGCGCCAAATCCGTTGCAGGTCTCGCATGCACCGCGGGGATTGTTGAATGAGAAGAGCTGCGGTGTGGGCGGAGGTGCGCGATAGCCATCGTCGGGGCATTCGAATCGCTCGGTGAACCGCAGTATGCTGTATGGACTGGAGCCGGTTCCGCCTTCCGGCAGTCCCTCTGCACTCGTCGTGTGAGGGGACGGGTTCACGGTCAGTATGACGCAGTCGCCATCGCCTTCCCGCATCGCGGTTCCAGCCGCTTCCGCAATGCGACCCGCTGATTCCGATGTTGCCGTCAGTCGGTCGACGGTCACCAGGACTTCTCTGGCCGCCACGAGAGACACGCCGCGTTCCTCGACTTCTTCCAGCGTGAGAGGGGTGCCGTCGACCACTACCCGCAGGTATCCCTGCGCTCTCAGGTTGGCTACGATCACCTTGTCCGTGACGGCGCGCGACAGCCGCAACGGGAAGGTCACCAGCATCCGGGTTCCTTTCGGCAGCGTCAGCAGCCGGTCGGTGATCGACTGCACGGTGTCGGGCCTGAGTTCGCGGCCGCAGTTGGGACAGAACGTCCGCCCAATCCGGGCCCAGATCAGGCGCAGGTAGTCATAGACCTCGGTCGCCGTGCCAACGGTGGAGCGGGAACTGCGGGTCGGGTTCTTCTGCTCGATGGCCACGGCCGGCGACACACCATCCACGCCATCGACATCGGGCTTCTCCATGCGTTCCAGGAACTGCCTGGCATACGCCGAGAGGGACTCCACGTATCGCCGCTGCCCTTCGGCGTAGATGGTATCGAACGCCAGAGACGACTTGCCCGAGCCGGATGGACCCGTGATCACCGTTAGGCGGCGACGCGGGATGGAGACGTCAAAGCCCTTGAGGTTGTTCTGCCGGGCGCCGCGAACCAGAATGGCATCCTTCACATGCCCTAAGCTAACGGCTGGTCAGGCTGAGCCGCCCCCTGCGGGGGCCCGGTTGGAGGACTCCAAGTCCGCCTGGCAGCAGTGCTTGCGTGCGTCCGGGGAGGACGGGTACTTTCCCTCTCCCATCGCGGGCGGCGGTGGCGCGCCCCCGGCCGGACCCGGCGGCGAGCAAGGCGTCCCGCTGACCCATTACCAACCCCTGATGCACGAATACCGGAGACGCAGGCCAAGGAGCCCAGCGCGCTGTGGCGCACGACGGGTGGGGTGCGATTCCCGGCGTTGCCAGATGATCCCGGTTCCGGGGAAGATCTGAAGGTGGAAATGCACGTGGCGGCCCGCAGCGATGTGGGCATGGTGCGATCGGGCAACGAGGACTCCTTCTACGCCCATTCGAGCCACGAGATCGGCCTCTTCATCGTGGCCGACGGCATGGGAGGCCACGCGGCCGGAGAGGTTGCCAGCGAGATGGCGGTCCAGATCATCTCGCGCGAGCTGGGCGGACTCCGGAACCTTACGGGGAGCGAGCCAAGGAGGGTGATGACCGGGTCCGTCCAGAACGCCAATCGGGCCATCTACGAACGCACCATCGAGGAATCCGACAAGCAGGGCATGGGCACCACCGTGTCAGTGCTGATGCTGGCCCAGTCGGGCCATTGGTTGATCGGCCAGGTGGGGGATTCCCGGATATACCTGCTTCGCGATGGAGCGCTGACTCAGCTCACCAAGGATCATTCCTACGTGCAGGAACAGGTTGACGCGGGCCTCCTGACTCCCGAGCAGGCGCGGTACCACCCGTACTCCAATGTGATCACGCGTTGCGTGGGTGCGGGTGAGGAGGTGGAGGCGGACACGTTTCAGGGCGAGTACCGACCCGGTGACGTCTTCCTCGTGGCTTCCGATGGGCTGACAGGCATGGTGGATGACCGCCGTCTGCAGCAGCTTCTTCTCTCCCGCGCCACCGCTGGCCGGATCGTGGATGCGCTCATCGCCGAGGCCAACTACCGCGGGGGCCTCGACAACGTGACAGCGATAGTGGTCCAGGTGGTGTCCTCCGGAGGAGGCGGGCTCCCGGATGATCCAACCGAGGAAAGCCCCGCTCTCCCGGATACGCCCGGCGCGCTTTAGGGTGCCGATATGAGTGAAGAAACCGTCGCGTCGATTGCGGAGCTCTATCTCGGGAACATCCTCTTCGCGCTGGAACGGGCCGCGCTGGCACTGGACGAGGAAGGCAAGCGCGACGATGCAGCCTTCTACCGGGGAATCGCCCGGAAGCTGGCCTCCGCCCACGGCAAAGGGAAAGAGCTATGAGAGCAGTCGCTGCCCGTCCGCTACCCGGCGCCTGACTTCCTCCCCGGGAGTCCTTGCCAGGGTCAGAACCGCGCGCTTTTCCAGGCTCACCGGCCGGGAAACGAAAAGGCGCAGCCAGCGCGCGGAGCGATACAACTGATCGGAGAGGGCCGGCAGGTTGATCGCTCCCTCCATCCCCTCACCGGTCAACCGACGGATCTCCCCGTTGCGGCGCAGGACCGGCATGTCCAGGTCCAGCATCGTGGTCTTGGCCGGGTAGTCAAGGAGAACCTCACCTGCCGCCAGACCGAGTTCCCGGGCCAACTGATCCTCCGCGGCCATCACCAGTGTGCGATCCGCCGCGATCCATTCCGCAGCGTCATCGGGAAGCTCGGCGCTGGGGCACTCGAAGGCCCTCTTGTAGAGACGACGCTCGCGCAGGCCACGCAGAAGCGGCGAGGGCGATCTCTCCTCCAGGGCATGGAGCAGGGACTCGTCGCTGTACGACGCCAGATCGGCGACCCGCAGGTTCCCGGTGGCGATTGCTTCCGCCACCATGCGCTTGTACATGGCCGTGGCTGAGCGCACGGTGTGGTGCCAGTACACGTTGCGGTACATCTGATACTTGGCGAACAGCAGCGATTCCAGCGCCGACAGGGCCTTCTCCGCGACACCAATGGTGAGCCATCCCGTCGCCGGATCATGGAGGGGTGTCAGTCCGTGGATCAGCCGATCGACATCGATCTCGCCGTAGGGTACGCCGCACATGAGCGCGTCCCGTTTCAGGTATTCGATCTTGTCGAGATCGAGCGAGCCCGAGATGAGACCCTGCAGGGGACTGGTGCTCTGACCCCGTATCAGCTCCACTATCCGTTCAGGTGCATCCTCTCCCAGTTCCCGCTGGAGCACGTGGGCGATGTCGCCGCGCAGCAGCACCGCGCTGGCGACCTCCTCGTGATGGGGTGCGCCAATTTCCTCAAGCGCGTGCGAAAACGGATAGTGCCCGATGTCGTGCAGCAGGGCGGCGGCGGTGACCACGGTCGCGTCAGACTCCACTCCCTGCCAGTTCTCGCCTCTATTCTGCAGCAGAGTCAGCGTCCGACGGGCCAGGTGGTAAGCACCGAGGGCATGCTCGAAGCGGGTGTGTGTGGCACCCGGGTAGACCAGGTAGGCCAGGCCGAGCTGGCGCACGTATCGCAGGCGCTGGAACGCTCGCGTGTCCACCAGCTTCAGGGCCAGCGGGTCCAGAGCAATGTTGTTCCAGAGCGGATCACGAATGATGTCGAACATCACTCGGATCCCCCGAGGACAGATCCGGGATCCGTCACCGGGGGATTCCTCTCGCGCCCGGTCTGTCTGGAGAAGTGACGGCTCAGCCTTGTGGTCCCGCGTTTCGGATGGTGGCATCCACCGTGCCGAACTTCTCGAAGTTCGAACGGAACATCCCGGCGAGCTTCCGGGCCTGTGCGTCGTAAGCAGACTTGTCGGACCAGGTGTTGCGCGGGTTGAGGATTTCCGTGGGTACGCCCGGCACCGCCTCTGGGATGGCCAGTCCGAAGACTTCATCTCGGGTGGTCCGTGCGGTCTGCAATGCACCCGAGAGGATCGCCCGTACCATGGCCCGGGTGTAGGAGAGCTTGACGCGGGACCCGACCCCGTAGGGGCCACCACTCCAGCCGGTGTTTACCAGCCAGACGTCCGAACCGTGCCGGTCGATGAGTTCTCCCAGCATGCCGGCGTACTTCCCGGCGTGCCACACCAGAAAGACGTCACCGAAGCAGGAGCTGAACGTGGCCTGCGGTTCGGTTACCCCTCTCTCGGTTCCGGCAACCTTGGCTGTGTAACCCGACATGAAATAGTACATCGCCTGGTCGCGGGTGAGCCGGGCAACTGGAGGGAGCACTCCGAACGCGTCGGCAGTCAGAAAAACCACGTTCTTCGGATGTCCGCCGTAGCCACTGGGCAGGTGGTTGCGGATGTAGGGCAGGGGATAGGAGGCGCGCGTGTTCTCGGTTATGGACTTGTCCTCGAAGCGCACCATGCGCGTATCGGGATCGAGTACGACGTTCTCGAGGATGGTCCCGAACATCTGGGTGGTGGCGAAGATGTCGGGTTCCTGTTCGGCCGACAGGTTGATGACCTTGGCGTAGCAGCCGCCTTCGTAGTTGAAGACACCGCGTTCACCCCACCCGTGTTCGTCATCGCCGATGAGGGAGCGTTCCGGATCCGCCGAGAGTGTGGTCTTGCCGGTTCCGGACAGGCCGAAGAAGAGCGCTGTGTCACCATCGGGACCCAGGTTGGCGGAGCAGTGCATGCTCAGCACACCGCGTTTGGGCATCAGGTAGTTCATCACGGTGAACATCGCCTTCTTGAGCTCACCCGCGTAGCGGGTTCCCCCGATGAGGATCATGTGGCGGGACAGGTGCAACACGATGAACGTGCCGGTCCGGGTACCGTGAACGTCGGGCGTGGCCTGGAACTCCGGCGCATGCAGCACCGTGAAATTGGCGTTGAACCCCTTCAGCTCGGCGAGCTCGGGTCGAATGAACATGTTGCGCACGAAGGCAGCGTGCCATCCGTTCGGAGTCACGTAGCGGACGCTCAGCCGGTGGTCGCGGTCAGCCCCACAGTACAGATCCTGGACGAAGAGGTCGTCCTGTTGCCCCAGATACTTCTGCACGTCGGCCAGCAGTCGATCGAAGTGCTCCGTACTGATGGGCTTGTTGACCTTTCCCCAGTCGACATCGCCTTCGGTGGATGCCTCCCGTACGATGAACTTGTCGTTGGGGGACCTTCCCGTGTGGGGTGAGGTGACTGCCACGAAGGGGCCCCGGTCCGCCAGGGTTCCCTCCCGACGCTGTACCGCGGCTTCGATCAACGCCGCGTTGGACAGATTCCAGTGGATGGTTCCAGAGGAGGAGATGCCTTGGCTGGAAAGGCTGCGGTCAGTGGACGCGGGTGCAGTTTGGGTGGCCATGTAAGGAGAAAGTCGAAGGCGGAATGGTATGTTCGGGGACTACGGAGTGGCGTGTGGCATCGCTACGCGATCGCCCGGGACCGGTCCTGCGCGTCCATGACCGCTACCGCGGCCATGTTGACGATATCCTGCACGTCGGCCCCTTGCTCCAGAACGTGGACCGGGAGCGCCATCCCCACAAGAATGGGTCCGATTGCCGTGGCGCCACCCAGGTGGTGGAGCAGTTTGTATGCGATGTTCCCCGCACTCAAGTTAGGGAATATCAACACGTTGGCCGGTTCTTTCAAGGCGCTGAACGGGAATGATTCGGTCAGCTTGGCGGCGTCCACCGCGGTATCGGCCTGCATCTCGCCGTCCACCATCAGGCTGGGGTCGCGCTGCCGCAGGAGCTGCACCGCCTGCGCCACCCTGGCGGACTCCTCGCCCCTCACGGACCCGAAGTTGGAGAACGAGAGCATGGCGACACGGGGTGTCTCGCCCAGGGTCCGCACGATCCTGCTGGCCGCATATCCGATCTGGGCCAGTTGCTCGGCGTTTGGCTGGAAGTTGACCGTAGTGTCGGCGCAGAAGACCACCTGTCTTTCGAAAACCAGCATGTACATACCACTCACGAGGCCTGCCCGGGGGTGTGCGCCAATGACCTCCAGCGCGGGTCGGAGGGTCTCCGGGTAAGTAGCCGTGGCGCCGGAAAGCATGGCGTCTGCCTGGCCGGTCGCCACCATCACGCAGCCGTAGTAGTTCGGGTTGTAGAGCCGTCGACTGGCCTCGGCCAGGCTGAGCCCCTTCCGCTGGCGCCGCTGCCAAAGAAACCGGGCGAACTCCTCGCGCCGCGGTGTCACGATCGCGGGGTCCTCGATGGCGATGTCGTCCAGTGAGAGGTTTTCCGAGGCCGCCTTCTGTTCGATTCGCTCCCGGTTGCCCAGCAGGATGGGGAATGCAATGCCCTCATCCACGAGGATGCGGGCGGCGCGAATCGATTTGCGCTCCTCTCCCTCAGCCAGAACCACGCGTCTGGGATCACTGGTTGCCCGGTTGATGATACCTCGCAGGATGCCACGTGCCCGGCCCTGTCGGGCCTCGAGTTGATCCCTGTATGAGTCGACTTCAATGAACTCCCGGGCCACGCCGCTGGCGACCGCGGCCCACGCCACCGCGGGAGCGACCCAGAGCAGAACGCGGGGATCAAAAGGGAAGGGAATGAGATAGTCGCGCCCGAACCTGACGCGCTTGAGGCCATACCGCGCGGCAACGCTCTCGGGTACCGGCTCCCGCGCCAGCATTGCCAGGGCGCGGGTCGCGGCCATCTTCATCTCCTCATTCACTTCGGTGGCTCGGGCGTCCATGGCCCCCCGGAAGATGAAGGGAAACCCGAGCACGTTGTTGACCTGGTTGGGGTAGTCACTCCGTCCGGTGGCGATGATGGCATCGGGGCGTGCGGCCGCGACCAGTTCCGGGAGTATCTCGGGAACCGGATTGGCCAGGGCAAAGACGATGGGATCGCGGGCCATCTTCACCAGCATCTGCTGGGTGATGGCTCCAGCCGCGGAGAGTCCCACGAATACATCGGCACCGACGAGTGCTTCGGCTGCGGTGCGTGCGGTGGTACGGCTGGCAAAGCGACGCTTGTAGCGATCCAGCTCGCCGGCGCGTCCCTCATGGATGACGCCCGCACGGTCGCACATGATGATGTTCTCACGCCGTACGCCCAGTCTTTCGTAGTGCATGGCCGTGGCGATGGCGCTGGCGCCGGCTCCGGAGAAGACAACCTTGACATCCTCCGGTTTCTTGCCGCAGACATCCAGGGCATTTATCAGTGCCGCGCCGGAAATGATCGCGGTCCCGTGCTGGTCGTCGTGAAAGACGGGGATCTTCATGGTCCGGCGCAGGGTCTCCTCGATGAGGAAACACTCCGGAGCCTTGATGTCCTCCAGATTGATTCCACCCACCGACGGTTCCAGCAGCTGACAGAACCGAATGATGTCCTGCGGGTCTTCAGATGCCACTTCCAGGTCGAAGACATCCAGATCGGCGAACTGCTTGAACAGATTCCCCTTGCCTTCCATGACCGGCTTGCCGGCCAGGGCGCCGATGTTGCCGAGACCGAGTACGGCGGTCCCGTTGGTGACGACCGCTACGAGATTTCCTTTCGACGTATATCGGTAGGCATCATCCGGATTCTTCTCGATCGCCAGACAGGGCTCGGCTACTCCGGGGGAGTAAGCCAGCGAGAGGTCGCGTTGGTTGGTGAGCGGTTTGGTCGGATAAACCGCGATCTTGCCGGGACGGGGGAATTCGTGATAACTGAGTGCATCGAGTTTCTTCATGGTAACAAGATACCAGCCCGCGACGGTGAGGAGCCGGTCAGGGACGGGCTCGAGTCCTTGTCCAGCCCTCCTTCCCGGAGGATGAGCAGCCGGAACGCCCGTTTCCTGTTCGGGAGGCAGGCAGGCCAGCGGCCGAACCGGACAACGACCTGGTCGGAATAGATGAAGGGGAGCCCGGAATCCGGACTCCCCCTTGGCCGTGGCGCCAAATGGATCTCAGGTTGTCCTTGCCGACGTCAGCTTCCGTACCAACCCGGCAAGGAGCAGGACCAGTCCGTAGCTGCAGACTATGGTAGGACCCGTGGGGAGGTCGCGGCTGTACGACAGCCAGAGGCCCAGCGCCGACGCCAGGGCTCCGGTCGAAAACGCGATGATCGTCAGGCGCCTGGGGTCGTGGGTGAAGAGGAATGCAGTGACGGCGGGAACGACCAGGAAGCTGAACACCAGAAGCACGCCGCCGAGTGGTACGGAGAAGGTGATGACCATCCCGAACAGGGCGTAGAAGATGAAGTCCCACCAGCGGAGACTCCATCCCGCCTCCCGCGCGTCCTTTTCGTTGAAGGAGATGGTTTCGAAACGCTTGCGGAGAAGGAAGAGGATACCGCCGAGTACGACGTATGCGGCTGCGAGCTTGAGAATCTCCGGCCAGGTCACCCAGAGTATGGTACCCACCAGGACGTCCTTGATGGCATCCGCGCCGCGGGGTGCCTTGTCCGCCACCAGGATTGCCGCCGCGGACGCCACGACGTAGACGATGCCGATGATGGCCTCCTGTGGCACCCGACCCCGTTCCCGCGTCCGGGTCGCGGCAAAGAGGGCCGCACCGAAGATGACGAACGCCAGGGCCAGCGCCTGGGCGCCCACTGATCCCGGCATGACGCCGAGGAGCAATCCTGTGGTTGTCCCCAGCGCTGCCATCTGCGCCAGGGAGAGATCCACGAAGATCACCTCCCGTGCGATGACGTGAAGTCCCAGATAGGAATGGATCGTCACCAGGATCATGCACGCCACGAAGGGCGGCAGCATCAGTTCCAGGCCGCTCATCGGGCACCTGCCGTGGCAAAGCCCTTCGCCAGTTCGGATACCCAGAGGTTCATGAGGTCGAAGTAGGACTCCACTCCCGGGGCACCGTGCGTGTTTTCGGGCACGATGACGGCCATAGCTCCGGTGCGTCCGGCCACGTCACGAACCTGATTGCGGTCGAAGTAGTTCGATGCCAGAAGGACCGGAATGTGCTTCTCCCGCATCAGGGCTATCACGTCCAGTACATGGCGGGGTGTCGGAGGAATGCCCGGCTTTGCTTCGATGTATTCGATGCAGTTCACGCCATAGCGGAAGGAGAAGTACGCCCACTCCTTGTGATAGCACACGATGTCCTTCCCGCGGAACGGCATTGCCTGGCGCATCCACCCTCCCATGCGTTCCGCGAGCGGTTTCCCCTGGTACGGGGTGTTCAGGAACTTCATGAGAGTGCCGGCCTTGGCGAGATCGAAGATTGCCTTGGGGGTGACGATTTCCACCAACTGGGCCCCGAAGGTGGCGTCCAGGATACGTTTCTCGAAGTCGGCTTCGCGTGAGGTGAAGTAGTCAGCGTTGGCGGGCGACACCCGTTTCAGTCCATCCAGGATATTCCGCGCGATGATGATCGCATTGATCGGATCGCTGTGTATGTGCGGGTTGCCATCGACGTGGATGTCACCCTGCGCCCGCGACAGCGACGATGGCACCTCCAGCAGGTTGATGTGTTCGTGGGCGGACACATATCCGGGGCCGCCGGGTCGGACACGAGGGTTTCCGGCACGGTCCAGCAATGTGGGTACCCACAGCTCCAGATCCATGCCGGTGGTCACGAACAGATCGGCGTCCCTCAGGAGTGGCACGAAACTGGGCCGTGGCTGCACGAAGTGCGGATCTTCGTCGCCCTCGGCAATGGAAGTTACCGTGCCCCGATCCCCGGTGATCTCACGGGCAATGGAGGCGTACGTGCTCAGTGAAGTGACTACCTTCACGTTTTCGGGTGGTGGCGGTTCGAAGGCCGCCCGGCCGGTTGTCAGAACGAGGAGCAGAGGCAGGATCATCAGAAGAGCTCGTGTTTGTGTGGGCCCATCGCAAAGACCAGCTGGATCGAGAAGCGGTTGGCGATGGTATGGGAGTAGTCGCTGGCTCTTTCGAAGAGGCCGCGGATGAAAACGAATTCGCTCTGCCAGTATGTGAGCGATGGGGTTACCGCCCACTCGTGCATGGTTGGGCCGGGATCCGGATTCTGCACCCGGTCGCCGCGAATGCCCGCGACCCACTGTCGGTTCAGCTTCCAGGTTCCGGACACGTATCCGCCGTATCGGGTCTTGCTGAAGTAGTCCGCACCAGGCAGGTCAAACCGTCGCTTCAGTGCCCAGAACTCCCCGCGCAGCGTGAGATCCCGGGACAGGGACTGCTGCGGCGGATGCCAGGAGAAACGGGCGGCTGCCACCCCTAACGTGGTGGTCAGGGAGGTATCCGGGTTGGAACCGCGCAACCCGCTGAGGCTCAGTTGGGCATAGGTCGAGCGGCTGAACTGCCAGAAGCCCGAAAGCTGGGCGTTGATGGCAGGTCGATTTCCACCGGCAAAGAGCACGTCGTTCTCGCCGGTCGTGGCCTGAACCGTGAGTTCATAGGTGCCGCCGCTGCCCGAAAAGGGGAGTGGCCAGTACAGTGACGCGCCCGTGGCGACGAGACCCTCCTCGCCCCCAAAGCGACGCAGGACCAGCGGGTATTCATCGGTGGCGAGCCCGTGCAGGTGCCAGCGGTTCAGTTCCCCGACCTGCTGGCGGAAATGCCCCACGTCCAGACGGAGGTGCAGCGGCAGCGAGGTGAAGTATGCGTATCCCTCCTCCAGGGAGACCTCTCCATCTTCCACGGAAAGGAAGACCTTGGCGGTGGAGAACGGATCGAGTGCCGACTGCATCGCCACCTCGAACTCGCGCGGCACGAAGGTGTTCGCCTGCGGTCCGGGGCTGTGCCCATTGGCCCGAATGTCACCGGTGACGGAGATTTCCGGATTGAGCGCGTTCTGGCCGCGGCGCGGCTGCTCCGCTGCCGCAGCGGCCGGTTGGGAGTCGCGCGCTGCGGCAGCCATGGCAGCGGCGCGCAAAGCCGCCAGCTCGTCTATGGGTGCCTGGTCAGCGCCCAGCCCGGCGACGGGTGTTCGATCGAGGGAGTCGATACGCGCCGTGAGCGATCGGATCACCGCGGTCAGCGAGTCCAGGGTGCGCTGCTGCCTGCGCGCGAGCGTGTCCGCCTGACTGTGGGCCGTGCCGGGCAGAAGGAGTGCCGCTGCCAGGACGGCGGCCCCAGGGCCTGCCCGGAGGCGTGTCCGGATACCCGCTGGACGACAAAGGTTACGTGGCATGTGAGGGAAATGGTCCGGGACATGTCGGGTGACGGAACGAGGTGCTGTCCCGTCTGTGAACGTCCGGTTGCCACGCGGGGGCGACCGACGAGATGGGTCGGCCGGCTACCTGCCGCTTACTGGAGTGGGCGCTGCCGCTGGGGCAGCGCCCGACTCGTCAGGCGGAAAACGCGTGGCTGACCGGTCCCGGTGGTGCCCGCGAACGCAGGGTCCCCGTGATGCTCCGGGACTCCTGCACCACGCGATCTTCCGGCGGCGTCACACTGACGGAGACCACGGCCGTCAGTGGCTGCGTGACCGAAGGCATGGTCCAGCGACTTACCAAGGTCCGGCATACCAGACAGTCGCCGACGTGAATGCTGGGGCACTTGGTCCCGTTCAGGCCCTCGATGTGGACCACCGAGCGACTGGACTCCGCCTCCACGGTGGCGTCCAGAATGGGACCAGCCACCATTACGAGTGCCTGCAGAAGGATCAGAACCGCCGTTGCGACGCGCATAAACGGGCCCGGTCTGGCCGGACCTCGCGTCTGCAGGTTCAGGTCGGATGGCGGCATCGAGCTAATACTATCCCCGGGGGGCACAAGGGGTCCATACGCGGAGATGCCTCAGGCTCCCGTTCCCGACTCCAACGGGTGGGACCAGGACGGGCCCTGAGGCACCACATTTCACGACTTCGTCTCCGTTTCCCGCCGGTACCGTCGCAGCCGGTTCAGCATCCTTCGATCCGTGCGCTCCGGGTCGTCCAGCTTGGGAGTCTCCAGCACCTTGGGTACGCGCATCAGTCTCGGGTCGTTCATGATCCGACGGAAAACCTGGGGTCCAAGGGCCCCTTCGCCGATCAGTTCATGACGGTCCCTCCGGGATCCCAGTGCTTCGCGGGAATCATTGAGGTGGATCAGGCCCAGCCGCTCCAGTCCAATAATGTCATCGAAGGCTCTCCAGACTCCGTGATAGTCCTCCCGCAGGTCGTAGCCGGCCGCAAAGACATGAGCGGTATCCACGCAGACGCCGACCCGATCGCGGAACTCCGCTGGCACCGCTCCAATCAACACCGCCATTTCCTCGAAGCTGCTCCCCAGTGCGGTACCGCTCCCAGCGGTCATCTCCATCAGAAGACGGGTTCGGCCGGGAACCGCGCCCAAGGCAAGGCTGATGCCGGCAACGTTCCTCGCCAGACCGGCGGTACGGTCGTCCATGAAGTTCCCGGGATGGGAGACCAGCGCATCCAGTTCCAGAGCTTCACATCGTTTGAGCTCCGCCGTGAACGAGATCAGTGATCGCGTCCAGAGAGTGAAATCCGGTGATGCCAGGTTGATGAGGTAGCTGTCGTGTGAATTGACATACCGTATTCCGGAGGAGGCCCGCAGCGCCCGGAACCTCTCGAGTTCCTGGGCGTCGATGGAGGTCTCCCGCCACTGACTGGCCGGCTTGGTGAACAGTTGCATGGCATTCATGCCTGCGGCGGCCGCCCGCGCAAAGGCAGTCGATACTCCGCCAGCGGTGGAGACGTGGGCACCCAGAAGGGTCACGGGAGTCCTGAGGAAGGGAGGGGCAGAGGATCCGGCCGACCAGACGGAGCCGGCGCTGTAGTCCGGTCACGAGGCTGCCGATACTGAGGGATGGAAGGACCCGGACGGCTCTCCTCCCGGGTCGAAACGTACCTCAGGATGTCACCATGCCGGAGCGTCCCGCAAACTTCGTTCGAAACCCAGGTCTGAGCACCCTCATGTGCCTCAGCCTGCTGACCGCCTGTCAGAAAGTGGAACCTCCGGTGCCGACAGGTCTGGCGGTGGTGCAGGGCAACTTCCAGGTGGCCCAGGCGGGGATGGAACTGCCGGCTCAGGTGGTCATCCGGCTGGTGGATGTTGAAGGTGCCCCGGTGCCGGACTTCCCGGTTGGCTTCGTGGTCATGTCCGGTGGAGGCTCCGTAAACCCGTCCACGTCACCCACCGATCCCAATGGCGAGGTCAAGGTGAAGTGGGTCCTGGGTCCGGGAGCCACCGATCAGTCTCTCATCGCAACGGCCGGAACGCTCGACCCGGTCGAGATCCATGCTACCGGACTGGTTCCGACGGATCTCATCGTGGCCCAGGGACTCGGCCAGACGGCCAAGCCGGGGGCAGCGCTTCCCAATGCCATCGTCGTCCGGGTGGTTGGCGTTGGAAATGTGCCGCTCAAGGGAATTCCGGTTGCCTTCGAGGTAACCGCGGGCGGTGGTCTGATCACACCCGCTTCGGGCGTCACCAACGCTTCGGGGGAAGTTCAGTCACGCTGGACCCTGGGAGCGTTGGCGGGCGGCAATGTACTGCGTGTCGTCGCGGGCACCCTGCAGCCACTGCTCATTACGGCGACTGCCAACTGAGGACGGGTCAGCGCTGCCAACGTCCGTGTGGCATCCGAGGGATGCTCTCTACTTGCGCCGCTCCATGAGCCAGGTCAGTGGATCCACGGCGCGTCCCTTCGGCCTTATCTCCAGATGGAGGTGGGGCGAGAGATCCGGGTCGGCGCGACCCACCATCCCGATAACCTGGCCGGCCTTCACCTTTGCCCCTCGTTTGACCGTGGCGCGCTGCAGCGATCCGTAGACAGTGTAGTCGCCCGCGCCGTGCTGGACGATCACGGTGAGGCCATAGGTGCCGATTGGTTCAGCCACCATTACCTCGCCGTCCGCCAGTGCCGTGACCGGAGTGCCGAGCGGCGCCTCGATTCCGATGCCGTTCCAGCGGATGGCAGTGTTGTTGGGGTTGATGGCACGGCCGAAGCTGTAGATGATCGCGCCATCGACGGGCCAGTCGAGTTTCCCCAGGTCGCTGGTGCGCAGGGAACTTGTGACTGGCTCCTCGCTCCGGGAAGCGGCTGCCCGCGCCGCTGCTTCCGCAGCGGCAATGAGCCGCGTAACCCGCTGCTCGTCCAGCTGGATCTGTTTCAGGCGCGAGGCGATTTCCTGCGCGCTCCGCCGGGTCTGATCAAGGGCGCGCTGTTGCTGCGCTGTCAGGTCACGCAATCGCACTTGTTCCCGCGCCTTTTCTTCCCGGTTTCGCCGAAACTCATCCTGTAGCCGGACCAGGAGCTGACGCTGCCCTTCTATCTGGTCATAGAGCGACTCGACGCGCTTCACGACCACCCGATCGTAAAGCGCGAGTTCGTGCAGGTACTTGTATCGCGCCACCAGTTCACCGAACGAACGCGCCGAGAGGAACGCCTGCGTCGCGAAAAGGGGACCGCGCTTGTAGATGTCGCGAACGCGATCCCGCAGCTTTGCGCGGCGGCTGTCGACCTCGGCCTGTGCTTCGGCAACGCGCTGGTTGGCCGAATCCACCTCGGCGTTGAGCGCAGAAAGCTGTGCGTCGAGAGACTTGATCAGTCGCGTGGTGGCACTGACCTGGCGGCCCAGTCCCGTCACTTCATCGCTCAGGGTCCGCACGCGCCCCTGGATCTCACGCGACTCCGCCATGAGAGAGTCCCGCTCGCGCCGGATGCGGTCCAGTTCATCGCGCTGCTGCCGGATCCTGGCATCCGGGTTTTGTGCCGGAGCCGCGGAGCCGACCGACAGTAGCAGCAGCAGGAGTCCCGGCCATTTCATTACCGGAGGCGCCTCAGATGACGCCGCACCGAGAGGAAACTTACGACGGTGCCGAGCAATGCTCCCGCCACGATCCCCAGCACCGCAAGTTTCGCCGGAAAGAAGTCCGTCTGGATGAACGCCCGGGAAATGATGGCGTGGGCCGTCCAGGTGAAGATCAGGGCCAGGATGCCACCCATGACGCCCTTGGCAAACCCATCGAGCAGAAAGGGGCGGCGTACGAATGCGTCGGTGGCCCCGACCAGGCGCATGATGGCGATCTCCTGGGCGCGGGCCAGCACGGTCATCCGTATCGATGCGCTGATGATGATCACCGCCACGGCGGCAAACGCGATTCCCAGGATGAGGCCGGTGGCCGCGGCGATGTTGCGGATCTGGTATAGTTTGCCTATCCAGTCGGCGCCGAAGCGGACGTCCTCCACATAGGGGAGGATACGGACCTGATCCACTATGGCCTGAACCGATGCAGGGTCCCGGAAACCCTCCCGCATGCGTATGTCCAGGGACGCCGGCAGGAATCCGGCCTCGAAGACGTCCTTGAACTCTCCCATCTCCTGGCGGGCACGTTCCAGCGCCTGGTCCTGGTCGATGTACTCGACGCGATCCACCTCGGGCCGCTTCCCGATTTCGCCCATCAATGCCGCGATGCTGTCAGCCGGTGCGCCGTCCATGAGAAACGCCCGGATCTCGACCCGTTCCTCGACCGAGCGCAGCGCGTTGCGGATGTTCAGCACCACCAGGGAAAAGAGTCCGAACGCAAAGAGGGAGAAGGCGATGGTGGTGACGCTCAGCGCGCTCAGCAGCGGCGAGCGTCTCAGGGCCCGAAGTGCTTCCCGTAGCGCCAGCCTCATGACGCCGGCTCCGCGGAACGAGCCTGTTCGGCCGAATCGAACACGAGCTGACCACGATTCACCTCGAGCACCCGGTAATCGTTGCGACGCACCAGTTCGAGGTTATGGGTGGCCATGATCACCGCCGTGCCGCTGGCATTGATCTCCCTGAGAAGCTGGAACACTCCACGGGTGGCACGATCGTCCAGGTTCCCGGTCGGTTCATCGGCAATCAGGACGAACGGGTCGTTCACCAGCGCCCGCGCAATGGCGACCCGCTGCTGCTCGCCGCCGCTCAGTTCCCTGGGATAGCTGGTTGCCTTGGAAGCCAGTCCGACGCGGGTCAGCAACCTGCTCACCCTGGGTCCGATGCGGTCTGTCGGAGTATCCACGACCTCTAGCGCGAAGGCGACGTTTTCCTCGACCGTTCTGTCGTCCAGGAGTCGGAAGTCCTGGAAGACGACTCCCAGCTTGCGCCTTACCTGAGCCACAGCCGAGCGACGGCTGACGGGTGACTTGGTTCCACCGACCCACACGGCGCCACGTGTGGGTACCTCATCCATATAGATGAGTTTGAGGATGGAACTCTTTCCGGCACCGCTGGGCCCGGTAAGGAAGGCGAACTCGCCCTTGGCGACAGTGAATGACACATCGTTCAGCGCCAGTCCGCTGCGGGGATATTCCTTGAAGACGTTTGCCAGTCGAATCATGTGATGTCAATCCCGGGATGACTCCCGAACATAGACGACTGGAACGGTGACAGGTACCGTATTGTGACGCGCGGTGTCCGGCATGAAACGGCAGAGTCGGGTAACGGGTGCGCTATACGATCACCGGGAGCTGTCCAGCCGAACCCTGAGGCCGACTCCGGTCAGAGGCCGCCGCTTCCCGCTACCCGTTTCCCGCGTCCAGGGCCACGCGGATGTCATCGATCAGATCGTCGGCATCCTCGATTCCCACACTCAGCCGTATGAATCCATCAGGGATGCCGGCCGCGCTTCGCTGGGCCGCGGTAAGATGTGCGTGGGACGTGAATCGCGGTTCGGAAACCAGCGAATCGACTCCTCCCAGACTGGGTGCGTGCCGGATGAGCGCGAGTCGCTTCAGCAGTCGTTCCGCCGCCGGACCGCCTCCCGCCATTTCGAATGCCAGCATTCCTCCGAACCCGGACATCTGGGATGCGGCAACGGCGTGATCAGGGTGGTCGTCGAGTCCGGAATAATGGACCCGGCCGACCTCGCTCCGGGTCTGGAGCCACTCCGCGATCCGTTGAGCGTTCTCATTCTGCCGCCTGACGCGAACGTCGAGCGTCTTCAGTCCCCGTTCCAGGAGCCAGCAGGCAAAGGGATCCGGCACCTGGCCCCACAGGATCATCTTCTGGCGCACTTCCTCGATGTACGGCGCGGTTCCCAGAACCACGCCTCCCATGATGTCGTGATGACCGTTGAGGTACTTGGTGGCGCTGTGCAGTACCACGTCGGCGCCGTGCTCCAGCGGCCGGAAGTTGACCGGACTGGCGAACGTGGAGTCGACCACCAGAGCAATTCCCGTCTCCTTCGTCAGGCGGCTCACCGGAGCGAGGTCCACCACCCGGCAGGAAGGGTTGGTGGGCGACTCCAGAAACAGCGCCCGGGTTTCGCGGCGCAACTGCCGACGCCACTCGCGGTGGGCAAAGGGCTGGACGAGGGTGACCTCGACTCCCAGCCGCGGGAACTCGTCCTCGAAGAGGCGCCGCGCGCCACCGTAGAGCAGTTCACTGGCGAGCAGATGATCACCCGGTCTCAGAAGCGCCAGCATGGCGCAGGCAATGGCGCCCATCCCGCTCCCCAGTACCAGAGCCGCCTCGGCACCCTCCAGCGCGGCGAGTCTGGCCTGCAGGTGTTCCGCGTTAGGCGTGTTGCCGTACCGGGTGTATCGCAGACCCTCGCCCGTTCCCACCTCCCCCACGAAGTTCACGCTCTGCACGAGAGGCGTGACCATGGGTTCGTTCACGGACGGGGGCTTCTCTCCATGCACCGCCAGCGTGGCGAGTCCGTGACGCCTTTCCCTGCTCATGCCAGGGTACCCCGGGTGTCGCCGGTATCGAAGTCCGGACGCGTTATGCGCACGATCTCGCTCACCGCCAGGCCGGAAATGTCCCGGACGACCACACCACCCCGCGGCACCATGTCGTCGATCACCACCGTGGCAAGCTCCTGTCGACGGGGACCCTGAACCCACGCCATCTCTCCATCCGTCAGCATCCGCAACGCGGCATCATCGCTTCGCAGGCGAATCTGCGGCCCCCGGTCAGGATCACCCCGCCGGGTTCCGTGGAACCCCACCACCTGCAGAGGGGGATTGTACAGGCGCATCAAAGCACACTCTTCAACGAGACGTATTCACCTTCGTCTAGCATCACCAGGCGACGGGCCAGGAGCGCGTTCAGCGATTCGGTCACCTCCGCCGGCGGCTGCTCCAGCGCAACCGCCAGATCCGCGGGGATCACGCGGCCACACTGATGGACCGCGTCCAGTGCCCGCCGCATGCCGTCATCCAGAGGACCAACCACCTGCCAGGACCCATCCTCGCCCTCGACGTTCACCGCCAGATCATAGCGATGCATCACCGCCTCGATCGCTTCCAGATGGTCGTCCCGCGCCCCACGAACCAGCACGTACGCGTCCACCAGAATGGCCCGCCGCCGCACCCCATCCATGAACTTGCCCACGACCTCGTCGGCACAGGAAAAATCCAGAAGGTCGACCCGGGAGAAGTCGATCACCGTCAGGCTGGGCGAATCAAGACCCGTCACCATGGTCTCTATCTCCCGCCGGACCGCGACTCCCGTCGGTCGGGTCACCAGATTCGAGTAGCGACCGGAGAAGGATCGCTGCAGTACCGTGCCAAGATCGATGTTGTATGTCACCCTGTCGTGACCCGCTCGGGGATGGTGATCTGAACCTGTGCCCCCGGAAAGTGTGGCATTCCTTCCTGCAACGGTACTGCATCGTCCCACTCCGGGACGATGGCGATCCGGGCCGTACCGCTGCGGATTGAAAGTTTCCCATCCCACTTGCCGACGAAGCGCCTCACACCTGCCAACCCCTGCCCGCGCCCCGGATCCCGGTAACGACTCACCCCGCGGATGAGCGCATCCTCCAGGGCCATGGCGTCGTCCCATCTGTCCCGCGGCTTCCACCCGGGTGAACTCTCCAGCGAACGGCGGAATCCCACACCCGCATCGCAGACGGCAATCACCACGACGCGACGCCCGAGGCGGCGCCGATAACGGTAGGCCTGCACCGCCACCCAACCGCCTTGACCCGCATGTTCGATGATGTTCTGGCAAACCTCCGACAGCGTCATGGCAAACCGCATGGTCGCCTGGGGATCGAGCCGCAGCTCGTGAACCAGAATCGCCTGCGCCCGGGACTGGATACGCTCCACGACCTGGTGAACGTCATCGCTCCGGGCTACGTCCGTGATCTCCAGCAGCACGTTCGACTCGGCCTGATTTTCCCGTGCCCGCGGAACCCTGCCGTGCAGCTCGTAGACTTCGGCGGCATGTTGATAGAAGCCGGCGCGGGCCCAGTAACTCGCCGTCTCCTCGTGCTCCGGACCCGCAAACGATGCCCGTTCCACCCGCGACTGAGCCAGGGCCAGCAATGCCGTGAGCCCATAGGGAGATGCCCACCGCGTGCGCCGGGCATCCACGAGTACCTTCTGGTCCGGCGAGACACCGGTCACCTGCTCGAACACCTGTTCGAAGCTGTCATCATCGAGTGACGGTGGTACCGTGATGACCGTGGTCACGTCCGAAGAAGTTCTCCGCGAAGGAAGTGGGCGAGTCCGCTGGCTCCCCTGAAACCAACGTTGCGCGACGCGGCCCTGATACCCTCGCGAAGCGCCACTGCAAAGGTATCACCCGCCAGCAGCCGCGAGAAATGGGTTGCGCCAAGCACATCGCCGCATCCGGTGGGATCACCAGGATCCGCCGTAGCGGGTTCCGCGGGCAGTCGTTCGCTGCGCACGGCTCCTGCCGGCACCGTCCGCGCGAGATCCGACAGTCTGTCGAAGCCCGGGGCAACAACGTAGGCCACCCCACGCTTCCCCAGTGTAACGATGAGGGCTCGGACGCCCGACCGCAGAGCCGTCGCCGAGAGTGCCATGGGATCAGGCGCCATCTGTGCCATTTCCATCTCATTGACCTGGATCAGATCGGCACAGGCGAACCAGGCCGCGGGATCCGCAATGGGACGGGGGTAACGCGTCCCATCGGGCTGCAGCCCCAGCAGGAGAGAGTGCAGGTCGCAGTAGATCGGACCTTGAAAGTGATGGCGGATCAACTGCATGGTTTCCAGGTCCAGCTCGAAACCGCTGATCAGGTTGATGTACAACGCATCCAGATCCCGCAGCAGCGGTTTCAGCCCCGACCAGGACCAGGGAGGTACTCCGCCATGCAGCACCTCGGACCGGAGTTCATCGGTCGCGTATGTCAGCAGCACCCGGTTGTTGGGCACGGCCACCTCGATCGGCATGGCGTCCGCGGGAACCCTCCGGAGGCTGCTCACGAAGCTTCGCGCGCTGGGCCACAGGTCCGCCCCGACCCGGGAGAGGGGCACCAGATGCCAGTCATGCGGCAGGAAAGCATCGAAGGCGCTCAGTGCATATGTGATGCCTCCCCATTCCTGCACCGAAGTGCCCACGGGGTCCCGGCCCACAATGTGATCCCACACAAAGCTTCCGATCACTCCAACGCGCTTCATGACGATGCAGTGTGAGGCAGTACTGTCTGTTGCTTCAACGGGTCGCAGTGGCGACCGTCGCGCGGAAGCACCATCCCGGCCTCAGGGCGCCCGGAATGGTCTGGCGCACCTCAGCCATCCTGTTGCTGCACGAATGATGCTGCCGCCCCCACCACACCAGCGGTGCCCGGCAGCGTGCCGGGAACGATCCTCATGGCTTCGACCGCCGGCCGGAAGGCACGCTTCTTCACCTCCCTCCTCAGCGGCTCGAAGAGTGCCTCGCCCGCGTGCGTGACACCGCCAGCGAGAACCACGACTTCCGGATTGAAGATGTTGAGGAGGTTGGCTACTCCCGCTCCCAGGAGGCGTGCTGTCTCCCGCACGACATCCAGCGCGACCTCATCGCCCTGGCGGGCAGCGTCGTAAACGGTGGCCGCGGTGATGCGGCTGAGTTCGCCCTGAACCATGCGCGCCAGAAAGGCGTGTTCATCACCGGCGATCGCCTCGCGTGCCCGTTCCGCAATCGAGGGACCCGAGGCATAGGCCTCCAGGCACCCGTAATTGCCGCACTTGCAGCGCCGGCCGGTGACGTCGATGGTCGTATGTCCGATCTCCCCGGCGACGTCGGAGGAACCGTGGTAAAGCTTCCCGTCCACGATTATTCCACCGCCTATCCCGGTGCCGATGGTCATCCCAATCACGTGGCGCGCTCCCCGCGCGGCACCCTGCCACCATTCCCCCAGAGTGGCACAGTTGGCGTCGTTGTCGATGCGGACCGGCAAGCCAGTGGCGCCGGCAACCGTGTCACGCAAGGGGAAGTCCGACCAGCCCAGGTTCGGAGTCGTGATGACGATACCGCGCTTCCGATCCAGTGGACCCGGTGCTCCGACGCCGATCCCGCGGATCTTCGAACGCGACGCTCCCGTCGTCGCCAGGGTCTCGTCTATGACTTCCCCGATCATTCGCACGATCCGTTCGACTACCGATCCGGCGCCCTCCTCGGCCAAGGTGAGTCCGGTCCGGACGGCAACGACCCTGCTGCCATCCTCCGCCACCGATCCAGCGACGATATTGGTCCCGCCAAGGTCGACGCCAACCAGATAGTTCAGTGACATTGTTCGTGCGGGACTGTGGTGATCCGGTTCGGAGGTGCCAGCCAATGCGCAGGACTGCGGTTCGTTCAATGACGACTGGGACTGCGTTGCTCAGGTCACCAGCCTGCGAATGATAAGGTAGCCGCCCAGTGCGATGATGAGTACGGCGAAGGACTGCTTGAGACGAACCTGTGAGATGCGCTGGTTGAGCCGGGTCCCCAGGACCGCACCCAACGCGGCCACACCGGTGAAGGAACTCACCAGTCGCCAGTCGATGGGAACCTGACCCACGTACCCCGCAAACCCGCTCAACGCGTTCAGGGTGATGATCATAAGGGAGCTGCCCACGGCTGCCTTCACCGGCACACCGGCCAGCCACGTGAGAGCCGGAACAATGACGAAACCACCGCCCGCTCCGATGAGGGATGTAAGTGCTCCCACGCCCACTGCCTGCAAGCCCGCCATTGCCGTAAAGTGCGGGGCGGAGTCGTCCGGGTTCCTGCCTCGGCGGGGTCGCAGCGAATCCCAGAGCATGACGAATGCCGCGCTGAACGCAAAGATTGCGAAGAGCACCAGTTGGACGGATTCGGGAACCCGGTGTGCCACGCGCGCCGTGGCGAATGCCGCGGCCATGGCGCACAGACCGAAGGGTACCCCCACCCTCAGGTCCACCGACCCCTGGCGCAGATGCCCCAGGAATCCCACGAAAGCGCTCATGCCCACCACCGCCAGGCTCATGGCGATGGCGGGCTTGGGCTCCACGTGAAAGACGTACAGGAAGATGGGCACTGCCAGAATCGACCCTCCGCCACCCAGGAGTCCGAGTACGATTCCCACGACGAAGCCCAGTAGCAGGCCGGCCACTCGTCAGGCACCCCGCTGCGACAGCATCCGCATGACACGCACCGCCATGTCTCCGGCATCCAGTTCCCTCATGCAGCGGAAATGTCCCAGCGGGCACACCGGTGGTCCATGCCGGTCGCAGGGCCGGCAATAGAGCGAAGGGTGACCCACGGTTTCGGATCCCGGCGCAAGCGGTCCAAAGCCGAACTCCACGACCGTCGGTCCGTAGATGGTGAGGGTGCGGGTCCGCATCGCGGACGCGAGGTGCTGAGGTGAGGAGTCGTTGGTCACGAGCAGCTCGCAACGGCGTATCAACTCCGCGCTCCCCAGGATGGAAAGCCGGCCGGTCGCATCCAGCGCGGCACCGCCGGCGGCCTGCACGATGGCAGCAGCCAGGCTCGCATCGTCCGCCGACCCAACGACCACCAGCCTTGCCTTGCCTGCCAGTCTCCGCGCCAGGTCGGGGTAGCCTGGCCATCGCTTGGTACCCCAGATGCTTCCCGGCGCCAGCGCCACCAGCGGTGCTCCGGATTCGGCGACCGATGCCAGCAGGTGGTCGACCGCCTGCTCTTCCTGCCGTCCGGGCGTCAACGATGGCAGGAGGGCACTCCCCGGCAGGTCGACTTCCGGGCCCACCGCCAGTCTCAGCAGGCGCTCAGCATGGTGCTGGTCTTCGCGCCAGGCGACGCGCTGCGTGTAGAAGATGCGTCCGCCCGAAGTGTCGAAGCCGATCCGGTTGCGATAACCAGCCAGTCGGGCCAGCAGTGCCGAGCGCACCGATCCCTGCGCCAGCCAGGCTGTGTCGGTTGCGCTGGTACTCCTCACGGAGGCAGCGATGCGCCGCAGGCCGGTCATCCCCGCATCCCTTCCGCGTTTGTCCCATACCACGATGCGTCTTATGGCGGCGTGGTTCTCCAGTACCCCCGCGCCTCGTGGCGTGGTGACGACGTCCACGGCTCCCCGGGTGGCCAGGTGGGCAATGAGGGGAGTCGTCAGGACCACATCGCCGATGAAGGAGGTCTGGATGACGAGTGAGTTCAAGTTTGCCTGGTCGTCGTCAGGGCCGGTGCCTGGTCTATTCCACCTGAAGCACGGCCAGGAACGCTTCCTGCGGGATCTCCACCGCTCCCACCTGTTTCATGCGCTTTTTTCCCTCCTTCTGCTTCTCCAGGAGCTTCCGTTTCCGGGTGATGTCGCCGCCGTAGCACTTGGCCAGCACATCCTTGCGCAGCGCTTTCACAGTGGAGCGTGCGATCACCTTGTTCCCGATGGCCGCCTGGATCACCACCTCGAACAGTTGCCGGGGAATGAGCTCCTTCAGCTTGTCCGCGATCTTGCGTCCCCATTCGTACGCCTTGTCGCGGTGGATGATCACGGAGAAGGCATCCAGCACGTCGCCATTGATCAGCATGTCCAGCCGGACGAGATCGCTGGTACGGTAGTCCGCCATTTCGTAGTCCAGTCCTGCGTACCCGCGGCTCACCGTCTTCAGGCGGTCGTAGAAATCGAGGATGATCTCGGCCAGCGGAAACTCCCATTCGAACTCCACGCGCGTCGGATCCAGGTACTTCATGCCGTGGTAGATGCCCCGGCGCTCGGTTCCCAGGGTCATGATCGGACCGATGTACTCCGCCGGGGCCATTATCCGGGCCTTGACGAACGGTTCATCGACGTGGTCCAGTGACGCCGCCGGCGGCATCTTCGAGGGATTCTCGATGAGCTCCATCGTCCCGTCGGTGCGGTAGACGTGGTACTCCACGTTGGGGACGGTGGTGACGAGGTCCAGGTCGGATTCGCGCTCCAGGCGCTCCTGCACGATCTCCATGTGGAGCAGGCCCAGGAAGCCACAGCGGAAGCCGAATCCCAGGGCGGTGGAGGTCTCCGGTTCGTACTTGAGCGAAGCATCGTTCAGCTGCAACCGGCCCAGGGCATCCCGCAGATTCTCGTACTGGGATGTGTCCGTCGGATATATGCCCGCGAAGACCATCGAATGGACTTCCTTGTAGCCCGGGAGTGGTCCCGCTGCTCTCCGGTCCGCGTCGAATATCGTATCACCGGCGCGGGTCTCCTTCACTGAGCGCACATTGGCCAGGACGTAGCCGACTTCCCCCGCGGTCAACTTCGTGGTCTTCACTTGACGAAGCTGCAGATACCCGACCTCGGCCACCTCGTAGGATGCATCGTTGGCGCCGAAGCAGATCTGCATCCCTGGGGCCAACTCGCCGTCCACGACCCTGACGCTGGGGATCGCGCCGCGGTAGCGGTCGTAGTAGGAATCAAATATCAGAGCCCGCAGCGGTGCGTCCGGATCACCCCGTGGTGGTGGCACCCGTCGCACCACGGCTTCCAGCAGCGCATCGATTCCGGTTCCCTCCTTGGCGCTCACCAGCAGTATCTCATCCGGGTCCACACCCAGAAGTTCATGAACCTCCTGCTTGCGCTTCTCGGGTTCCGCTCCCGGGAGGTCTATCTTGTTCAGGACCGGAACGATCTCCAGGCCCGCATCGAGCGCCAGAAAGAGATTCGAGAGTGTCTGGGCCTGGATTCCCTGCGAAGCATCCACGACCAGCACCGCGCCCTCACAGGCGGCCAGCGAACGCGAGACCTCGTACGTGAAGTCCACGTGTCCCGGCGTGTCTATGAGGTTCAGCTCGTACTGCTGTCCGTCGGCTGCCTGGTACTGCATGCGGACGGCGTTGAGCTTGATGGTGATGCCGCGTTCACGCTCCAGGTCAAGGGTGTCCAGAACCTGGTCCTTCATGGCACGCTTCTCCAGCGTACCAGTCTGTTCGATCAGTCGATCGGCCAGGGTGGACTTGCCGTGATCGATGTGGGCGACGATGCAGAAGTTGCGTATTTGCTGGAGGTTCAACGTCGGTCAGGATACAGGACGGATGTTCGGGAATGCCGGACGCGGTTACGCGTCGGCGCGGTGAAGTATAGCGCCCCGGGTGACCGCCTATCATCACATACAGGAAACCCCGGGGGTTGCCCCCGGGGTTCCTGCATGGTCCGGTACCTATTTCGCGTGTAGCCTGCCGCCTAATCGTCCGCCGGTGGTTTGGATTTCGGGGAAGTGGACGGGGGTGGTTTCTTCACCTTGCTGGAACCCGATGTCGGTTGAGCCAATGTCGGACGCCGCTGTGGCCGGCGGCTGCCATCCCGGGCGGATGCTCCAACCGGTCTCCGGATCCCACCCATGGGAGAAGGGCCTTTGGGATTGTCAAAGGACGGCCGGCCAGTTCTACGGGGAGTGTCATCCCGCACCGTCGTGTTCTGACGTTCCGGTTGAACCCGGGAGGGGGGCATGTCACTGCTGGCCACGCCTGCCTTGCGGTCCTTCGGCGAGCGGGTGGGCATTACGGCACCGTCGAAACCCGGCGCGCGATCGCGGTCCAGTCGGTCCCGGTCGACGCCGTCGGGAGCCGACTCCTTCAACTTGCGTGCGGCCCGCTCGGGGATGGAGAGAAACGAATCCCACTCCGATCTGGCCGCCGGGGTTCGGATCGCACTGTCGAACCCAGGCGCCCGACGTTCCATCGGTGGGACGTCGTCACCGCCGGCCGTACCCACGGGCAGGGGTGTCGGGGTTGCCATGCCGCCGCGGACCACGGCGTCATTGAGCAGGTCCACCGGAACCGCCGGTACCGTTTGCGGTGGGACGATGGGCCGATACCCACCATTGCACCCCCCATAGAGGGCGCTGAACGAAAGACACCTGAGGCTGTTGTACCAGGAGCCGCAGACCCCGTGCCAGGGTGAAAAACCGGCGCCCCACCAGTCCCACATGTTCCAGTCGTAGAGCGAATACGCCGCCGGGTACCGCAGGCCAAAACCTGCGCGGCTCATGGAAGAGCACAGGTCATAGGCGCTGCCGTAGGCATAGAAGTTCCGCCAGGAATTCACAGCGGAGTAGTAATCGATGTCGTAGTCGTAAGGTGCGTCGCCGAGGATCGTGGCGGCAAAACGCTCGATCCATACGTCGGGCCGGAGGGAAGCCGAGTGACTGGCGAGACTGTATCGGCTGTGGAATCCAAAGCCATCGAAGTCGCGGTTCTCGAACATCGACAGATCCGGCGGGAAATGGCTGGCTACTGCAAAGACGTAGCCGCCTCTGACCGTTTCGGTGGAGATGAACGACGCATCCGGTCCCAGCCGGGTGTCCCGAATGTATCTCCAGTCACCTTGCGGCACGGCTATGCGCTGGTGGCTCCGCGAAGGGAAGAGGATCGTCAGTCTGCCCTGATCGTCCACCCTGCCGACCACGACGAACGCGTCGTCGCTGGCCTGGAAACGGACCGGGACCGGCGTACCGCGAACGAAGAAATGAGGGCCGTCGATTTCCACCCTGACGTACGGCACCGGCAGGGACTGGCTGGAATCGACGCGATCGTTCCAGCGCACCGTTTGCGCGTTGCCGGTCGACAGCGCGAGCACTCCTGCCAGAAGACCGACGACTGCTGTGTGAACCGGTCGCATATGGACCTCCATCACCGCTCGCGAACCTGGGTCGCCCATCCTCCCCCCCTCTCGAAACATAACGTGCCCGACCTCACGGAACAGGATATCCTCGCTTCCGATCGGCATTTGACCCGGTTTATCCCGCCCCCTACCTTCCGCGTTCCTCATGACCACCGTCGCACCCACCCGCGCCGACCTTATCGACCCCGCCTCCCTGGCCTCACTCGGCAAGATCGAGATCGTCGCCCGTTGGGTCGTGGATGGATTCCTGAGCGGGCTACACCGTTCTCCCCGAAAAGGTTTCTCGGTGGAGTTCGCTGAATTCCGGCCCTACCAGCCGGGTGACGACCTGCGCTACATCGACTGGCGTATCGTGGCACGCGCCGACCGCTGGATGATCAAGCAGTTCGAGGAGGAGACGAACACGCGGGCCGCCCTGGTGCTGGACGTCAGTCAGTCCATGTCGTGGACCGGTTCCCCGGCGCGTCTGACCAAGCTCCGATATGCCGAACAGGTGGTGGCTGCGCTGTCGCTCCTCCTCATCCGACAGCGCGACGCCGTCGGTCTGGTGCGTTACGACGATCGGTTGCGCACCGTTCTCCCTGCCAGAGCAAGGACCATACAATGGCGCCGGGTGGTCACCGCACTGGGCGACCCCGGCTCCGGCAGCGATTCGCGCATGGCTGAAGGCATCCAGCAGGCGGCCAGGCTCATCCGGCGTCCCGGGATCGTCATCGTCCTGACCGACCTCCTGGTGGACGAGGCCGCCATGGACAATGCGCTCCGTGTCGCCCGGGCGGCGGGTCATCACGTGACCGTGCTTCATATCGTCGACCCTTCGGAACTGGAACTCGACGCGCCCGGCGAGGCGATATTCGTGGATCCGGAGAGTTCCCAGGAAGTGACGGCCACGGTTGCCGACGTGCGCGAGGCGTACTCCCGGACCGTGCGGGAGGCCATCGAAGAATGGCGGATCCGTCTCGCTTCCATAGGAGCGGGCTACGAAGTGATCCGCACGGACGCGCCCTTCGGAGTCCCACTCCGACGGGCGTTCGCGGCACGACAGCGACTCCCGTGAGCTTTCTGGCACCCGTCTGGCTGGCGCTGGGTGCGCTGGTCGCCGTACCGCTCGTGCTGCACCTGATGCGGCGTCGGGTGGAGTCACGCCGGGAGTTTCCGGCCGTACGCTACCTGGTGAGGGCCGAGAAGGAGAACGTCCGGCGACTGCGCCTGAGGAATCTGCTTCTCATGATTCTCCGGGCACTCGCGGTGGCATTCCTCGCGATGGCGGCTGCCCGCCCCATAGGGTCGCTCCTGGGCGCGGGTCACGTGCCCACCGCCATGGCCATCGTACTCGACAACTCCATGAGCAGTGGTGTGGTCGTGAATGGAGTGCCTCTGCTGGACCAGTTCAAGAGCGTCGCCCGCCGCATCCTGCAGGGAGCTGGCGCCAGCGACCAGGTCTGGGTCGTGACCGCGGCGGGAGTGGCCGCGGGCGGAGCCCGACAGACGGTGATGGACGCGCTCGATGGAGCGGAGCCCATCGGTGGTCGTGGTGACCTCGGGGCGGCGGTGACACATGCGGCGAGTCTGGTGCTTTCCGCGCGGCTTCCGGCGAGTGTGGTGGTGGTGCTTACGGATGCCCAGGCGTCGCAGTGGACGGACGATGTATCACCGGGGAACGTGAGGGTGGTGGTCTACTCGCCTCCGGGCGAAGCTCCCGCCAATCGCGGTGTATCGTTGGCCGAACCGCGGCCGCCGCGCTGGAGTCCTTCGGGTACGCTGCTGGTGCGCGCCAGCGGCGCCGATTCGGTCACGTTCCGGGTTACGCTGGGTGATCGTACCGTTTCGCGGGGACTCCTGCGGGGAAACGATGAGTACCTGGTGAGGGCGGAGCCACCCGACAGAGGGTGGATCGCGGGGAGTGTCGAGCTCGCGCCTGACGAGCTGCGGGGAGACGACATCCGATACTTCGCCGTCTGGGCGGGCGACGCACCCGCGGTCAGCGTCAATCCATCCGCGGGACTCTTTGCCCAGGAAGCCGTGGATGCTCTGGTGCAGAACCAACTGGTCCGCAGGGGCAATGGAATTGCCCTGGCTCCGGTTGAAGCGGCTTCCTCGCTGCCGGCATTGCTGCTGGCGCCGTCCGATCCGGTGCGCGTCGGGGCGGCGAACCGGGTTCTGGAGCAGCTGGGCGTCCCCTGGCGCCTGGGCGATGTGCGGAAGGATGAAACCTTGGCGCACGGACCTGGCCTGGAGGGCACTCCAGTTCGGATGAGGTATCGTCTGACTGCCACGCCCGGGGCAGGGTCGGATACCCTGGCCACTGCCGGCGAGGACGCCTGGATCGTCGCGGGCGAAAACTGGGTACTGGTTGCCTCCCCGCTGACCGTCGAGGCTACCGGCTTGCCCATCCGGACTGGATTCCTCCCCTGGCTCACTGGTCTGCTGACTCAGAGGCTGGCGCACGAGGGGGCGCTGGTTCTCCATGCGGATCCCGGTGGCCCGGTCCGCATTCCTGATGGTGTTACCGGCCTGGAATCGGGTGACGGTCAGGTGTCACCCTTGCCGGCCGGTGGCGTGGCTCCACTGCGAGCCGGAATCTGGTTCCTGCGCCGGGGAGACGAGAGGATCGGGGCACTGGTCGTCAATCCGGAACCGGACGAGTCGCTCCTGGGACGCCTGTCCGTGAACGATGTGGCCAGCCGGATCCGGGTGCGGAGCGTGGACGCGACCCAGGCTGCGGACGAGGTGGCGCCGGCCGCCTTCGACTCATCAGCCGGGCGTCCGCTGCAGTTGATTCTGCTGCTGCTGGCACTCGCCTGCCTTGCGGTGGAGATGGTCATAGTCCATCGCGCGGAACCGCGGGGGCAGCGGAAGGCAGCCTGATGGCACTGGAAGGAGTCCTCGAAGCGTTCGAATCGATTTCCGCCTTTCGCCGTCTGGTTGTCGGGCTCCCCGCGCCGGGTTCGCGTCAGGCGGTTGCTGGTCTCGCCGGATCGGCGGACGCGGTGCTCGCGGCATGCCTGTCGCGACACCTGTCGCATCGATTGATAGCCGTGGTCACCGACACCGTAGGGGACGCCGAGCGCTGGCTGGCGGACCTGGAAGTACTGCTGGGAGGTCAGTCGGCGGGGCTCTATCCTCCGCGCGAGGGTTTCGGCGACGTGGAACCCCACGCGGAGGTGGCCGGCGAGCGGATAGAGACGCTCGAGCGGCTGCTGCGCGGCGATATCCGCATCCTGCTGACCACCACGCGTGCCGTGCAGGAGCGGACTCACATGCCGCGCGCCCTGCTGGCCGCCCGCCTGGAGCTGCGCAAGGGCGACGTCCGCCGTCTGGAGGACCTGACGGCTCACCTGGATGGAATCGGTTTCAGTCGCGTGCCGATGGTGGAGGATGTGGCGCAGTACTCCGTGCGCGGCGGGATCGTCGACATCTACAGCTTCGGGATGACCGACCCGGTGCGTCTGGAATTCTGGGGTGACGAGGTCGTGGACCTGCGACACTTCGATCTGGCGACGCAAAGATCGGTACGGGAAGCCGCACTGGCCCTGGTGCTTCCGGCGGAATCGAGCCCCTCGTCCGAGACCGGCGTGGAGCGGAGGTCGCTGGCGGATCTCTGGCCGCCCGATACCCTGGTCATGCTGCCTGACGAGAGCCACCTGTCACCGGAGCTGAACCGGACCTGGGATGACGCAGCGCATCACGTGGAACTGGCACGACGCCGCGGCGACGATGCCCCGGCTCGTGACCTGCTGCTGCAGTCACCGGACATGACCCTGGCTTCCCTGAACGGTTTTGCGCGGATCGCCGTGGCGGATCCGCAGCGCGAGAATGACGTGCTCATCTTTCCGGTCCGTGCGCCGGAGTCCATCGCCCGCGACGTGAAGTTGCTGCGTCGCGTGGTGCGGGAAGGCACTCCGACGCTGATCCTCTGTGACAACCCGGGACAGGCGGAACGGCTGGAGGAGCTGCTCAACGAGGGGGAGTGGTCGCCCAGTCCCGCGGCCATTGCGATTGGAGTCCTGAATGGCGGTTTCATCCTGCCGCCCGGACCGGGACAGGCAGGGGCCGTGGAGGCCGACGCCCCATTCAGTACGCCGGAACAGCGTGTCCGGCACGGTGGGCTCCGGGTCCTCACCGATCACGAGATCTTCCGGCGCGACCGGCGCCTGCGAAGGGCCCGCCGCTACGGAACCGGCGTGGTCTTCGATGCGGTTACCGCGCTCAAGCCCGGCGAATACGTGGTGCACCTGGAACACGGCGTAGGGATCTATCGGGGAATCGAAAAGATCCAGGTCAATGAGTCCACCGTGGAGGTGGCGGTAATCGAGTACGAGGGCGGGGATCGTCTGAACGTGCCGCTTTACCGGCTGGATCAGGTGGAACGATACCGTGCCGCCACTTCTGACGGTGACGACGCGCCACCTCCCCGCCTCCACAAGCTCGGCGGACGGCGTTGGGCGCAGCAGCGGGACCGGACCCGCTCGGCCATCCAGGAGATGACCGAGGAACTCCTCCAGCTCTACGCCCGGAGACAACTGGCGTCGCGACCGCCTCACGTACCCGACACACCCTGGCAGCGACAACTGGAATCCTCGTTTCTCTTTGAAGACACACCCGATCAACGCAAGGCAACGGAGGACGTCAAGCGGGACATGGAACGGCCGCAACCCATGGATCGCCTGCTGGTGGGCGACGTGGGATATGGCAAGACCGAAGTCGCCGTCAGAGCGGCCTTCAAGGCGGTGCAGTCCGGAAGACAGGTGGCCGTCCTGGTGCCCACGACGATCCTGGCGGAGCAGCACAACCGGACCTTCGGCGACCGCCTGGCGGACTTTCCCGTGCGTATCGCCACCCTGAGCCGGTTCAGCAACGCCACGGAGCAGGGCAAGGTTCTTTCCGCCCTCGCCGATGGGTCGATCGACATAGTCATTGGTACCCACCGCCTGCTCAGCAATGATGTGCATTTCAAGGCGCTGGGCCTGATCGTCATTGACGAAGAGCATCGTTTCGGGGTGAAGCACAAGGAACGCCTCAAGCAACTGAGGCTGGAAACCGACGTTCTCACGCTCACGGCCACCCCCATTCCCCGGACGCTGCACCTCGCCCTCGCGGGCCTGCGCGACCTCACCCTGATGCAGACTCCGCCCCGGGATCGATCTCCGGTCCTGACCTTCGTGGAGCCCTGGGACGACGCCCTGATCGCCGAGTGCGTGGCGCGGGAACTGGACCGCGGCGGGCAGGTGTTTTTCGTCCATAACCGGATCGAGACCATCCTTGGTGTCGCGGACCATGTGAGCCGCCTGGCACCGCGTGCCCGGGTGGCGACCGGCCACGGTCAGATGAAGGAGCGGGAACTGGAAACTGTCATGCGCCAGTTCGTGGCCGGTGAAGTGGATGTACTGGTGTCCACCATGATCGTGGAGTCCGGTCTGGACGTCCCCAACGCCAATACCATGTTCGTCAGTCGGGCGGATCATTTCGGACTGGCGCAGCTCTACCAGCTTCGCGGCCGGGTCGGCCGCTCGCATCGGCGGGCGTACTGCTACCTGCTGGTTCCCGACGCCATGGACGAAGACAGCGAGCGGCGCCTCCAGGTGCTGGAGCATCATACGGAACTGGGGGCGGGCTACCGCATCGCGCTCAAGGATCTGGAGTTGCGCGGGGCGGGCAATCTCCTGGGGGCGGAGCAGTCCGGCTTCGTGCAGGCCGTGGGATTCGACCTCTACCTGCGTCTCCTGGACGATGCCGTCCGACGGGTGCGTCACGGCGAGACCGCCACGCGGATCATTCCCGCCGACGTCTCTCTCGACCAGCCGGCATACCTCCCGGACGACTTCATTGAGTCGCAGGAGGCCAAGCTGGATGTCTACCGGAGACTCACGTCGCTGCCCGATCCGGGCTCCATCCAGGAACTGCGGCAGGAACTCCGGGACCGGTTTGGCCCACTACCTCCTCCCGCGGCCAATCTCCTGGCCACCGCCCTGCTCAGGGTACTCGGCGGTGGCCTCCAGATCGAAGGCATTCTGGTGCATGGGGACGAGGCCCGTATTACCTTTCGGGACACTGCCACGCCCAGGCTCAAGGGGCTCCAGGCAGCGTTTCACGAGGTGCAGTTTCGCGCCGACATCCGTCGTGCACACCCGCTCTCGTTGAAGCTCACGCGCTCAGGTGGTTCGGAGATCCTGGCAGGGCTGGTCCTGGCCCTGCAGAAGATGATGTCAGGAGCCGATCGCCCGATCGCGTGAGTTTCTCATTTCCCAGCAACCCCCTTCGAGTCAATGAATACCGTCCGCTTTGCGGCCTTCGCCGCACTGGTCCCGCTCCTGGGCTGCGACAGTCTGAAGGAAGCGATGACCGCTCATGTAGGCGTCGTGGCCCGTGCCGAGTCGGAAGAACTTTCGGTGGACAGACTCGCCGATCTCATGGGGAATTCGCAGGTTCCGCTGGCCAAGCCCGTCGCCGAGCAGATTGCCGACGCGTGGGTGAGCTATCAGCTCCTGGGACGCGCTGCCGCGGATGGAGACTCGCTGTCGGACTCCACACTCATCGACAAGGTGATGTGGCCGGTGTACACGCAGAGCAAGACCCAGAAGTGGCTGGAGCGTGTGTCGCAGGCATTCCAGGTCGACACCAGCGTGGCTGCCATGGAAAAGGCATACAATGAGGGCGCGCTCCTCTCCGCCAAACACATCCTGTTTCAACTCCCCGCCGGCCAGGCTGCCACGGCGTCGGATTCAGTGAAGGCACGGGCCGAGTCGGTTCTCCAGCGGACCAATGACCGGAACTTTGCCTCCCTGGCCAAGCAGTACGGCTCCGATGGTACGAAGGACGTGGGTGGTGACCTGGGCGTGTTTCCGCGCCATGGAGCCATGGTGGAAGAGTTCGCCAGCGCCGTGGCGGCGCTCAAGCCTGGCGAGATCGGTCCCCTGGTCCGCACCCAGTTCGGCTATCACATCGTACGCCGCAACACGTTCTCCGAGGCTCGCGACCAGTTCCGGACCCAGTACGAGGCACAGCAGCGGCAGACCGCGCAGAGCACCTTCTTTGCCGGTGTGGAGAAGAGCGGCCAGATCGAGGTAAAGGCCAATGCCGCCAAGGTAGTGAAAGACGTGGCTCAGGACCTGAGTGGCCACAAGGGTGACCGCACGGTGGTTGCCACTTCGGTGCTGGGGAACTTCACTGGTGGCGACGTGGATCGATGGATCAGCGGCTGGGCCCAGCGGGATGAACTCCGCGCCCGGATTCAGCAGGCTCCCGATTCGCTCATTCCCAACTTCGTGAAGAGTCTGTTGCTGAATGAGTTGCTGGTGAAGCAGGCGGACAGCGCCGGCATCGTGCTGGATACCGCCGAGACGAACTCGGTGCGCAACGCCTTCCGCAGCCTGGTGCAGAACGCCTGGACCGGACTGCGGGTAAGCCCCACGATGCTGGCGGACAGCGCCAGTGATGAAGCTGGGCGGAGACGACTGGCGGCGAGTCGCGTGAACGATTATCTGACCCGGCTGCTGGCGAATCAGGAGGGTTTTGTGGAGATCCCCCCACCGTTGGCGGATGCCCTGCGGGAGAAGTACGACGGCAACGTGCGTGGCGCCGGGCTGGATCGGGCAGTGGAGATGGCGCAGAAGATCCGGGCCGCTGCTGACTCCGCCAAGAGCGCCGCACAACCTCCCAGCGCTGTGCCGCTTCCCAGGGACACCGGCAAGAGCGGGGCGAAGTGACGCACGAATGTGCCTGGCGGGCGTCAGCGTTTCCTGCCCGTTACCTTTAGTGGCGTGAGGCACTTCGCGGTCCTTCCGGCAATTGCCCTGGCCTCCCTGGCCGGGGCCGTTTCGGCGCAGTCGACGACGCCATCGCCGTCGACTGCGCAGGGCCAGTTGTTGCCACTGGATGGAATAGTGGCGGTGGTGGGAACCAAGCCGATCCTCTGGTCCGAGGTGATGGAGCAGGTCACCCAGGAGCGTGCCCGTGGTGCGCAGATTCCCGCGGATTCGGCTGGCGCCGCGGAATACGCGCGCAACGTCATTTCCCAGATGATCGACGAAGAAGTCCTGCTGCAACGTGCCGCCAGCGACACCTCGATCCGGGTGGCCGACGCTGACATTACCGAGACCGTTGATCAGCAGATCAAGCAGGTCCGGGGTCAGTTTTCTTCCGAACAGGAGTTCCTGCGTCAGCTCCGTCTCGCCGGCTTCGGCTCGCAGGATGAGTACCGAAGCTTCATTTCGGAACAGGCACGCCGGGCGGAACTGCAGCGTCGTCTGGTGCAGAAGTACCAGTCCGAAGGCAGGATGATCAAGGTTGCCGTCAGTGACGCGGACGTGAATGAGGCGTACGAACGCGCCAAGGCCACACTCCCCAAGCGGCCCCCCGCGGTGACGTTCCGGCAGATCGTGGTTCGTACTCAGGCCTCATCCCAGGAACTCGCCGCCGCGCGAAAGCGGGCGGATTCCCTGCTGGCGGAGATCCGCGCCGGCGCCGACTTCGAACAGGTGGCCCGTCGCGCCTCGGACGACTCGGGATCCGCGGCGCAGGGAGGAGACCTGGGGTGGAATCGCCGCGGTGAGCTGGTGACACCCTTCGAGGATGTGATGTTCCGCCTCCCGCCCGGACAGGTCAGTCAGCCCGTGCTGACGCAGTTCGGGTACCACATCATCAAGGTGGAACGCGCCAAACCCTCGGAGGTCAAGGCGCGCCATATTCTGGTGAAGCCGAAGTTTTCGGCGGCCGATACCGCGCTGGCCCATGCCCGGGCCGACAGTGTTCTGCAACTGTGGGAGAGCGGTACACCATTCGACAGCCTCATCGCTCGCTATCATGATCCGGATGAGGAAGAGGGCATGCTGGAGCCCTTCCCCAGAGAGCAGCTTCCGGAGTCGTACCAGACTGCGATCGGCGATGCCGCACGCGGGTCGTTCGTTGGTCCTTTCCCGATCGCCGATCGGGGAAGGGGTGTGCCGAAGTTCGTCATCCTTCAGTTGACCGGCGTTGTGGAGGGTGGCGACTACACCGTTGACGAGGTACGCGAGCGGATGCGGCAGCAACTCTCCCAGGAGCGCTCGTTCCGCCGCCTGCTCGATCAACTCAAGGCGGAGACCTACGTCCGCCTCCTGCCCATCGAGCACTATCTGGCGCGTCCCTGATCCGCCGGCCGGGGGGTGCATGGTCCGCCACCGGTGTCACCGCCCGGGATCGACAGTCCAGCATGACGTCTGACGCCCGCAAACCCGTCATTGGAGTCACCCTCGGTGATCCCCGCGGCATAGGCCCCGAGGTCGTAGCGAAAGCGTTGCAGGAGGACGGCGTCCGTGGGATTGCGACGTACGTAATGGTCGGACCGGAGGGCACGGGCATCGAACCCCACGAGAGCGTGGGATCATGGATGGCCGGTTCTTCTGCAGCCGATGCCGGCCGGCTGGCCGGGCTTGCGGTGCAGCGGGCCGTACGCCTGGCGACGGATGGCAGACTCGACGGGATCGTTACTGCCCCGCTGGACAAAGCGGCCCTGCTGGCTGGTGGGTTCGCCTGGCCCGGCCACACCGAGATGCTCGCCGCCATTACTGGTCGTGAGGTGGCAATGATGCTGGCGTCGGATCGACTGCGTGTGGTTCTGGCCACCACGCATCTGCCCTTGAGGGACGTACCCCAGGCAGTGAACGGTGACGTGATTGTCCGGACCGCGCGTGTTACGCGTGCCGGCCTGCGTGACTGGTTCGGCCTGGCGAATCCCCGAATTGCCCTGTGTGCCCTCAACCCGCATGGCGGAGATGGTGGTCGCTTCGGGACCGAGGACCAGGACATTCTCGCACCGGCTGCCCGGGCGGCTGGAATATCCGGGCCGTTCCCCGCCGACACGGTTTTCGTGCGCGCGATGAAGGGAGAGTTCGATGCGGTCGTGGCACCGTACCACGACGTGGGCATGACGGCGATCAAGGTGGCCTCCTTCGGCAAGGCCGTGAACGTCACCCTGGGGCTCCCCTTCCCGCGTACCTCGCCCGATCACGGTACGGCGCTCGATATTGCAGGGAAGGGTGTGGCAGACCCCGGGAGCATGGCAGCGGCGATGCGCCTCTGCGTGGCAATCGTCAGGAGGAGAAGCGAGCCAACCGCGCACTGACGTAGTCTGGCAGGCTTCCCGGAACCAGCAACTCCGAGCAACCGGCATCCGAGCCGAGAATCCGTGTCCCATTCACACGAACACGATCACCGGGACTCCGACCGCGAGAAGTCCAACCAGGGGCGGTTGAGTCTTGCCCTCATCCTGACGGCGGTCTTCTTCGTGGTCGAAGTGGTCGGCGGCGTGGTGTCCAACTCGCTGGCACTGCTGGCGGATGCCGGTCACATGTTCACCGATGTTGGCGCTCTGGCGTTGTCCCTGTTCGTGGCCTGGTTCAGCAGGCAGCCATCCGCACCGGAGAAGACGTACGGCTACCTGCGATGGGAGGTGCTGGCGGCATTCCTGAACGGCAGTGTCCTCCTCGTGGTGTCCGCGGGAATCGTCTGGGAAGCGGCGCAGCGGTTCCGGGCCCCGGAGCCGCTGGAGGGCGGTCTCATGCTCGCGGTGGCATTGGCGGGGCTGACGGTGAACGCCATCTCCGCCTGGATCCTGCAGCCCGTGCACCGGCACAACCTCAATACCCGGGGCGCCTACCTTCACGTGCTCGGCGACCTGCTGGGTTCCGTTGGAACCGTGGCGGCGGCGCTGGTCATCCGGTTCACGGGGTGGCTGGTCGTGGATCCGATTGCCTCGGTTCTGGTGACACTCCTGGTGATCCGATCGGCATGGCGTCTGGTCCGGGAATCGGTGGACGTGCTGCTGGAGTCCACCCCGTCACACATCTCGCTGGGGTCCGTCAGAACGGGCCTCCGGGCCATCCCGGGAATCGAATCGGTCCACGACCTTCATGTCTGGACGGTCACGTCCGGTATGGTCGCCATGAGTGCGCATGCCGTCGTGCGGGAGCCCGGAAACAACCAGAAGGTGCTGGAGCAGGCGGTTGCCGCCATGAGAGGACTGGGAATCGACCACGTCACCCTCCAGGTGGAGCGCGACGCGATCTGTGACGATTCCTGTCCCCGCCCCTAGGTCCTGTGCCGCAAGTTGCGAAGGGGTTGTAATGGGCGTCGTTCAGTGATGCCGACAGGTCCGTCGGCCGCTCCAACAAGCTCCGTCCGCGATGTCCAGCGAATACTTCATCGAGAAGCGGCGTCTTCCGGTCGATATTGACCTCTTGTCGGGAGAACGACTCTCCGGCGACCTGTTCGTCCAGACCAGTTGGCGAGGACCGTCCGTGCTCGAAGATGCTCCGGAGTACATGAATGCCGCCGAGGCATTCTTCCCCTTGCAACTTCCGGGTGGGGGTGTACGCCTGATCGCCCGGCAACACGTGAGTGTGCTGCGCACCTCCCTGCCGGCACCTCCGGAACCGGACAATGGCCTGCTGGGAAAGCCGGCGGTCGTGGAACTCCTGCTGTCCAATGGGAAGACCGTGCGCGGTACCATCTACATCGAAGCCATCGAGCCGGGGCTGAGGGTGCTGGATCACCTCAACCGGCAACGTGAACCGTTCCTCACGGTGCGCGATCGGGAGGGCGAGCACGTGGTGAACCGCAATCACGTCGTGTCGGTCACTGAGTTCGATAATGGCGCAGATTGATCGCCTCCTCGAAATTCTGATCTCGCGGCGGGGAGACTCGCTCCGGCTGGTGCCGGACCAACCCGCGGTCATGATCCGGGGTGGCGAGAGTTTCCCGGTGACTCGGGGACCCCTGACGTCCCATCAGGTCCTCTCTCTCGCCCACGAGGTGGCACCTCCCGGGAATGGGGATGACGCCCGCGCTGGAGAGTTCGAGTTCCGAAGTGGCGCGAGGTCGTACCTCGGGCGCCTGGAACACGACGAGGGTCAGGTGATGCTGAATGTCGTGCCGGGAGGGTCCGGCAATGGAGGCAGCCCGGTAGTGCCATCACCGTCCGGCGGAGGTGGAGATCCGGTGGCGCAGGATGCCATGGAACAGCTGCTCCGCCGCCAGTCCGACCTGCGCGCCTCGGATCTGCACCTTCGCAGTGGTGAACCCCCTCTCTTCCGCGTGGATGGCGAGATCGTGCCCGATGGCAGCGGCGAAGCCATCGAGACCGGAATGCTGGAGCGAATGCTGCGCTCCATCATGCCGCCACGCAGCCAGGAGGAGTTCGCCAACAGCAACGACGCCGACCTGGCGCACGAGCTCGCCGGTGTGGCGCGCTACCGGGTGAATGTCTTCCGCGATCGTCGCGGCATCGGTTCCGTCATCCGGGCGATTCCATCGCGCGTGGTAACGGCGGAGGAGATGGGAATCACCCCTGAAGTGCAGCGTCTCTGTGGTCTCTCCAAGGGGCTGGTCCTGGTGACCGGTCCGACCGGCAGCGGCAAGTCCACGACTCTCTGCAGCCTCATCGATCTCGTGAACCGGGAACGTCGGGATCATATCGTCACGATCGAGGACCCCATCGAGTTCGTGCATGTCAACAAGGGGTGTCTGATTACCCAGCGGGAGGTGGGAGTACACACCAGTTCATTCAAGCAGGCACTGAGGGCAGCGCTGCGCGAGGATCCCGACGTGGTGCTCGTGGGTGAACTCCGCGACCTGGAAACCGTGTCGATAGCCATTGAAACCGCGGAAACCGGACACCTGGTCTTCGGTACGCTGCATACATCCACCGCGGCGGGGACCATCGACCGGATAATCGACCAGTTTCCGTCGGATCGTCAGAGCCAGGTCCGGGTGATGCTGTCGGAATCCCTGCGCGGGGTGATATCCCAGACCCTGTGCCGTCGGATCGGTGGTGGCCGGGTGGCGGCGCGCGAGATCCTGCTGACCACGCCGGCCATCTCGAACCTCATTCGCGAAGCCAAGACCTTCCAGATTCCGTCCGTGATACAGACCTCCCGGAAACTCGGCATGGTGACGCTCAACGACTCGTTGCTGGAGCTGGTGGAGTCCGGTCAGGTCGAGGCGGTCGAGGCGTATGCCCGGGCCGTTGACAAGCCGACCATCCTGCAATCGCTCAAGGCGCGGGGGCACGATGTTTCGTTTGCCGATCGGAAGACCGATCCCCGTGGATCGACCGCCGGGGAAAGCGAACACGGCGCCCCCCTCTCCGGGCGGGGACGCCGTGTTTCGGTGAGTTGAGTTGAGTCGGGTCCGGCGTCAGTCTCGCTGATCGCCGTCAGAACCCGGGTCGGAGTGGTCCTGGCCCTTGTCGCCGCGGGTTCTTTCGTATTCCTCGCGGCTGCTGTAGCCATACCCGCCGAGAACCTCTCCTCCTCGCATGTAGTCGTGTCCGTATCCGCGACCGTGAGGGTAGTGGTCCTTTCCGGGTTCCTTTGCTGGACTCATGGGGACACCTCCCGAGTTGGGGACTTGGTCCAGACGGTGAACTTCGGAACGCCTCAGCACAAGCGCTTGAATGCCGGTCACGACCGGTTCATTATCCATGGCTATGCAGATCCGCAACATTGCCATCATTGCCCACGTCGATCACGGCAAGACCACGCTGGTCGACAAGATGTTGCGCCAGGCTGGTGCCTTCCGCGAGAACCAGGTGGTGCAGGAACGCGTCATGGATTCCAACCCGCTGGAGCGGGAGCGGGGAATCACCATCCTGGCCAAGAATACTTCGATCCGATGGCAGGGAACCAAGATCAACATCGTCGACACGCCCGGGCATGCCGACTTCGGTGGTGAGGTAGAACGGATCATGCGCATGGTGGACGGTGTGCTGCTGGTCGTCGACGCGTTCGACGGCCCCATGCCCCAGACCCGGTTCGTATTGCGCAAGGCGCTGGAACTGGGACGTCGTCCCATCGTCGTCATCAACAAGATCGATCGCGCCGGGGCCGACCCGCTGCGGGTCCATGACGAGGTGCTCGGGCTTTTCATCGAACTCGATGCCGACTCCGGACAACTGGATGCCCCGTTCCTTTATGCGTCGGCGCGGGACGGTGTCGCGACCACTGACATGAACGTGACGCCCGTGGACCTGATGCCATTGTTCCAGGCGATCGTGGATCACGTGCCGCCGCCGCCATCCGATGCCCAGGGGCCCTTTCAGATGCTGGTATCCACCCTGGATCACTCACCCTACCTCGGCCGCCTAGCGGTGGGGCGCGTGGAGCGCGGCACCGTCCATGTCGGTGACACCGTGGCGCTCCTGCCGATTGACGGTGCACCGGGCGTGGAAACATCGCGCGTGACCCGGATCTACACCCACGAGGGTCTGGAACGCGTGGACGTCGAGTCCGCGTCCGCCGGGGATATCATTGCCGTTGCCGGACTGGAGGGTGTGGAGATCGGTCGGACCCTGAGCGACGTGGAGCACCAGGACAAGCTCGAGGGGATCGCGGTCGAGGAGCCCACCATCTCCGTCGACTTCGTGGTGAACAATTCGCCGTTTGCCGGTCGGGAAGGGAAGTTCATCACCTCCCGTCAGCTCCGCGAGCGCCTCTACCGGGAGCTGGAGCGCAACGTCGCCCTGCGGGTGGAGGACACCGATTCCACCGATACCTGGACCGTCTCGGGACGTGGTGAGCTCCATCTCTCCATCCTCATGGAGACCATGCGTCGCGAAGGTTACGAGTTCCAGGTTTCCCGCCCTCGCGTGATAACACGCCTGGGTCTCAACGGGGAGCGCCTGGAACCTTACGAAGAACTCATGATCGACGTTCCCGAGAGCTACCTCGGCGCTGTCATCGAGCGCCTGGGTGGGCGGCGGGCGGAACTCATGGACATGAAGAACCCCGGTGCCGGGATGGTCCGCCTGCGCTACTCCATTCCCGCGAGAGGACTGTTTGGCTACCGTGGTGAATTTCTCACGGACACCCGCGGTACCGGAATCATGCACCACCGCTTTTTCCAGTACGGGGCCTGGGCCGGTTCCATCGAAGGACGCAATCGCGGCGTCCTGGTGTCCATGGAAGGCGGTGTGGCAGTGGCTTTTGCCTTGTTCAACCTGCAGGAACGGTCCACGCTTTTCATCGCCCCCGGGGCCAACGTCTACGAAGGGATGATCGTAGGGGAAAACTCGCGTCCGGGTGACATGGACGTGAACCCGTCGAAAGAGAAAAAGCTCACCAACATGCGGAGCAAGGCCAGTGACGAGAACATCCAGTTGGAGCCCCCCCGGGAGTTGACGCTGGAAGGCGCTCTGGAGTATATCGAGGACGACGAACTCATCGAAATCACGCCCCAGTCCATCCGCCTCCGGAAACGCCTGCTCGGCACCATTGATCGAAGGAAATTGTCGCGCGAACTGAAACGCGAACGCGTCACCGTCTGATTACCCCCGATCAAACCCTCAAGGAGACATCTGTGAACCGGGACGAGCTCGAGTCGTCCGAGTGGCTGTATGCGCCGCAGTTCCCTGCGCCCATGGCGGCGCTCCTGGCGCTCGACGACAATGACGACAGGGACAACGAACCTGCCGACGAAGACGACGTCGATGAAGGTGACCTCGACTTTGAAGACGAGGACTTCGAAGACGAAGACGACGAAGACGACGACTTCGACGACGACGAGGATGACATCGGAGAGGACGACGAAGATGAGGACGACTTCGATGACGACCTCGACGAGGACTTGATCGACCTCGACGACGAGTACGACGACTTCGACGATGAGGAGCGCGAGCGGCACAAACCGGGCCATGATCGTTACGACGAGTAACGATCCTCCCGGCCTCGATCAGCGCCAGGACCAGCTCAGTCCCAGTCCGATCCTGTTCCCGCGGAGGGTGTAGAGTCCGGCCGGAGGCGATGGCCGGTCAGGCTCCAGTTGGATGATGGACTCGGCACGCGCGCGGCTTCGCCGGGCGTACTGCATCGCTTCGACTGCCGCTCCCACCCACACCACGCCGGCCGTGGCTGCCGCCACGGGAAAGTTCGGCTGTGTGGTGGTCGGCAAGGAATCCACATACGTGTTCCCGAACGGGTCGCGAAATGTCCGGATCTCCACGCCCTGGACCTCTGACAAGCCCCACACCGCGGCGCCCACCACCGCACCGAGTACCATCACGCCGTAGACTGGCCGTCCCGTGGACATCTGTCCCATGCCCGGAAACGCCAGCCCGGACCCGAACGCCTGTCCCGAGCTGAACACGCGGTCCTGGAGTCGGCCCATGGCGCTCCGGATGATCGTACGTTCCTCAGGGGAGCCAGCCAGTTCGAGGTACTTCTCGAAGTCTTCGGTGGCCAGCGCCCGCTCGCCCCGCGCTGCACGGGCCAGGCCACGGTTGTAGTACAGCTCCGCGGCGTTGGGCAGCAACTGAGCAATGGAACCGAAGATCGAGTCAGCAGCGGTGTACTGCCGGCGTTCCAGAAGTGCGACCCCTGACCGGAACCGGGCACGGGCATCGTCCACCTTTGCCAGTTCCGAGCGGGGCGTCAGTCGTACGATGCGCCCCTGTATGTTGTCCGCGTCGCGTGCGGTGGGTGCCAGCAGCAGGTAGCGGCAGTACTCCCGGACGGCATCCGTGGCATTGTCCAGCGCTTCGTATTCCACCCCCAGGTAGTACGCCAGCATGGCGTTGTTGGGACTGCGCGCCGCCGCCTTCTGGAATGAATCGCGGGCGAGGTCGTGCTCGCCCTGCAGGGCCGCTTCCTGACCCGCATCTATAAGGCGCCGGGTTTCGGCGTCTTCGCCGAGTGGAGACGAGGGGTACAGCGTCTGACTCTGCGTGAAGGCGGCACAACCGCTGGGAGCCGTTGCAGCCAGTGACTGCTTGGGGGCGAGTCGCTGCGCCTGAACGGCACCCGACAGCAGACACAGTCCGGTAGCCACCGGCAGGCAGCACCGCATGAGCCGGTGCGTCATGGGATCGTCACCGTTGTCGAGATCACGAAGATCCCGGAAACGGTTGCGGTGAACCGGAGGGTATGGGGCCCCGATGCACCTGAGCCGCCGTCGCTTATGGCCAGGTCCAGCCAGGTGCCCTTGCCGTCCGCGGCGGTCGTGGTACTGAGGGATGTCCCGGTCAGGACTCCGAGACCACTCTCCAGCGTGGCATCGATCTGCACGCCGGCGGTGCTTACGGCGTTCCCGGAGGTGTCCGCCATCTGGACTATCGGTTGACTGGTGAAGGGCACCCCGGCGGTGGCGTTGACGTCAGGCTGCTGTACCACGATGAGCTTGGTGAACGCACCCGCAGTCACGGTGACCGTACCCGAGTTCACGGTGGCCCCGTTGGGTGTGGTGAAGGAGAGGATCCGGTCACCGATGGTTCCGGTGATCTTGAGGTCGGTGAACGTGGCCACACCAAGGGCGTCAGTCGCGACCGTCGTGGTTCCACCCAGCATGCCGCCACCGGAGAAGATCGCCGCGGTGACGTTCACCCCGGGGACACCGTTGCCGCTGGCGTCATTCACCTGGATGACCGGAGCCGGTGTGAAGACGGAATCATTCGGGAAGCTGGCTGGTGGTGCGGTGGTTATGGTCAGGCTGGTGGGTGTACCAGCGATTACGGTGACCGTTCCCGAGTTCACGGTGGCCCCGTTGGGTGTGGTGAAGGAGAGGATCCGGTCACCGA
>CAYPLP010000002.1:0-8784 GCA_964411635.1 uncultured Gemmatimonadaceae bacterium | reverse complement strand
TTCCACCCAGCATGCCGCCACCGGAGAAGATCGCCGCGGTGACGTTCACCCCGGGAACGGGGTTACCGGTCGAATCCTTCACCTCGACGCTGGGTTGAACCGGGAAGACCAAAGCGTTCTGGACCGACGACGACGGCTGCGTCTTCATGACCAGGGTGAACGGCGCCCCCGGCGTGACCGTCACCGTGTTGGAGTTGACGGTGGTGTAGCCCGAGGCGCCAAAAAGAAGTGTCCTGTCGCCGGTGCCGCCGGTGATGGTCAGGCCGGAGAACCTGGCGATCCCGGATGCGTCAGTCGTGGCCAGAAGCGCCGCCGTCGGGCCCAGGTCTCCGGCACCGCTCACGATCGAGGCGACGATGTTCACACCTGCAAGCGGTACCGGGTTGTCCGACGCGTCGCGAAGCTGTACCCAGGGCTGGACCGGGAAGGGAACCCCGTTCTGAACCGTGTCAGACGGTTGTTGGATGATTGCCAGCTTGCTCCCGCTACCCGCCGTGAGCGAGACCGGACCGGACGCCTTCGGGACATATGATCCGCCCGCATCCGCGAAGGTGAGCGTATACGTTGCCACCGTCCCGGTCAGCGTCAGAGCAGTAAATGCGGCGGCTCCCGCAGTGCCGGTCACCGCGGTTGCGCCGCTCAGGGTCGCACCCGCCGGGCTGACACTCGCGTTCACCGTCACTCCGGCCAGGGCGACCGCATTACCGTCCACGTCCTGCAACTGCACCACCGGCTGCGGCGACATGAGTTCGCCACTCACTGCCGTGCCCGGCGGAGCTGTCGTGAGATCGAGTTTTGTCGGTTTGCCGGGCTTCAGATCCACGTTCGCTGAATTCACCGGAGTGAATGGTGGCAGCGACGTGAACTGCAGCGTCCGGATTCCCACTGCGCCCCTGATCTTGAGATCAGTGAACGTGGCCACTCCGGCGGCATCGGTTACGGCGGTGGTAGTGCCCCACAGCGTGCCACCACCGGTCAAAATGGCTGCCTGCACCGTGACTCCAGCCTGCGCCACCGCATTACCCCACGCGTCCTGAATCCGGATCCTCGGTTGCTGCGTGAAGACCGAGTCGTTCATGGGCGCGGACGAAGGCTGCTGCAGTATCCCCAGTGCTGCCGCGCTCCCCGCGGTCAAGGTGATCGCGGAAGACGTATCGGGTGCATAGCCGGTCGCGTCGAATCGGATCCTGTAGGAACCTACCGTTCCGGTTATCTTCAGGCCGATGAAGGCGGCCTGGCCCGCGGCATCCGTGGGTACCGGGGAAGCACCGCCCAACGTGCCACCGCTGCCGATCAGGCTGGCCATCACCATGACTCCCTGTGTTGCCACGGGGTTGCCGCCGCTGTCGGTGATCCTCACTACCGGCTGCGGCACAAGGGCACTGCCGGCAGTCGCCGAAGTCGGTGGAGAGGTGGTTATCGTGAGCTGAGTGGCCGCACCCGCAACCAGCGTTATGGTCTGCGACGTGGCGGCGGCCAGACCGGCCGCACTGAAACTCAGGGTGAAGGCACCGGCCGTACCCACGATCGCCAGGTCGGTGAACGTCGCGGCCCCGGTTGCGTCAGTCGCAACGTTGACGGTCCCGGCAAGGGTGCCGCTCCCCGATGCAATGGCGGCGGTGATGCTGACGCCCGCCAGCGCCACCGGGTTGTCGGATGCGTCGCGCAGGTGAACCACCGGCTGTTGACTGAACGTCGTTCCGTTCGTGGCATTCGGGCCCGGTTCCGTCGTCATGGCCACCTTGCTGGCGCCACCCGCTCCCAGCACCACGGTCGAGGATGTCACACCCGTCAGACCGGTCGCGTTGAAGTCCAGCGTATACGGTCCTGTCGGTCCGGTGATGACCAGATCCGTGAACGTTGCCAACCCACTGGCATCAGTGGTGACGCTCAGGGTGCCTCCCAGAACTCCCCCACCCGACGCCAGGGAAGCGGTCACTACTACCCCCGCCTCCGCGGCCGGACCATCGACGGCATCCAGCAGCTGAAGAGTCGGTTGCTGGCCCAGTGGAACGCCACTCTGGGCCACCGCCGACGGCTGGGTGGCCATCCCGAGCTTTGTGGCCGGGCGGGGAGTTACCGTAACCTGAGCCGTCCCCGATATCCCCTCGGCGGTCGCGGTGATGTTGATCGGTCCTCCGACCGCAATACCTGTGACCAGGCCCGTGGCGTCCACCTGGGCCACTGCGGCGCCGGCACTGTTCCAGGTGAACGGTCGACCCGTTAGAACCGCACCACCAAGGTCCAGTGCGCTGGCCGTCAGTTGCGCTGACTGTCCCACGGCAATGGTCACCGGCGACGGTGTGACGACCACGGCGGCAACCGGAACAGCGCCGACGTTGATCGACGCGAAACCGGTGGATCCCCCGACGGTGGCGGAAATCGTGGTGGCGCCCTCTGCCACGGCGGTGACCCGTCCGTTGGCGTCGACGGTCGCCACGCCCGGGTCGGCGCTGGACCATGCGGTTGCCCGCCCGCCTAACGCTTCTCCGGTGATCATGTTGCCCGCGGAATCGAGGGGTATGGAGGCGAGTTGAACCTGCTGTGGAGGGGTCAGGCTCACACCAGCCGGGGATATGCTGACCGAGGTAGCCTGAACCAGATCCACGGTGACGTTCGCGACGCCCTGGATCCCTTCGGAAGTGGCGCGAATCTGCACCGGTCCGGGAGACCTCCCCCGGACCTTCCCGCTCACCGGATCGACCGTGGCCACCGCCGTATTGCTCGAGGTCCAGAGGACGGTGCGCCCGGTGAGGGGCTGACCCGCGCCATCCAGAACAGTGACGCCGAACGTGTGGGCATAGAGCAGACCCACATGCACCGTGGCGGGCGACGGCGTCACCTGCACACTGGCCACGGGCTGATTGCTGACGGAGATGGAAGCCGTCGCCTGCACCGGTGTGGCCTGTCCCGGGGTTCGGATGGTGGCGGTGATGGTTACGGTGCCCACCGTCACCCCTTCCACGAGTCCGCTGGCATCCACGGTGGCGATCGTCGCCTCGGACGTGGTCCACTCGATGGTGCGGCCCGAGGGAGAAAGAGGCTCGCCGCCAGCGCCGAAGAGATTGGCCGTAAGCTGCAGTTGCTGTCCGGCCAGCACCGTGGCCAGGGACGGTGCTATCGACGCGCTGGCCACCGGTGTGATCAGTACGACCACGGTGACCGATTGCGAAGGCGTGGAGCCCTGCGGGCCTTCTCCGGGATACGAGACGGTCACGGTCACCGTCCCTGGCGCCCGGGCGGACACGACACCAGCCGATGACACGGTGGCGACCACGTCGTCACTGGACTGCCAGACCGGGCTCCTGCCCGGCAAGGCCCCTCCCTGTGCATCGCGTGGCGTGGCGCTCAGCACCAGGTTCTCACCCGCGGTGATCGTGCCGCCGTCGGGTGTGATGGTGATGGAAGCAATCGGCGCAGGCAGTACGGTGACGAGTGCCGTACCCACCTTCCCTTCACCAGTCGCTGAAATCGTGGCGCTGCCGGTGGAAACCCCGCTGACTACTCCGTTGGCGTCGACCGTGGCTACCGCCGGGTTGTCGCTCTCCCAGACCAGGGGCCGTCCGGGAAGTACTTTACCTTCGCCGTCCAGCGCCTCGGCGTTCAACGAGGCCGTGGCTCCCGCACTGACGCTGATGGCGGGGGGCACGATGCGGATGAGGGCAATCGGACGGCGCTCGACTGATACCGCGATCGTCTTTGACAGACCACCGCTCGACGCGGCCAACTGAGCGGTTCCCGGCGACAACGCAGTCACATCGCCGTCCTGGTCGACCGTTACCACCGAAGGGTTCTGCGATGACCAGTACACCCGCGCGCCGGGAAGCGGTGCGTCACCGGAATCAAAGACCCGTGCGGTTACCCGGGTCGTGGCACCCACCACCAGCTGCAGCACGCTGGGGGTGATGTCTACCCGTCCCACCTCCACCACACCCGGTGCAAAGGGACTCTCACACGAGGCCAGGAGCAGCGTGTACGCCATTGCCAGTCGCCAGTTTCGCGACCACCTGACGGGGGCTGTGTTCACTCCATCCGGCATCGTACGGCTTACTGTCGGGTTGGCGGTGTCACCCGGATCGGTGTGGAGGCGCTTTCCTTGTCCGCCCGGCCGATCTGGCCGGAGACGTTATAGCCCCAGCACCATGCCTCACCAGACTGACTCGTGGCACAGGTGTGCGCTGCCCCCGCTTCCAGCGTGGCCAAACGGGAAACTCCACGCGCCTGGACCGGACTGGATCGATCCGTCGTGGTGCCATCCCCCAGTTGGCCGTAAACGTTGCGCCCCCAGCACCAGGCGCTGCCATCACGTCCCCGCGCACAGGTGTGAACGCTCCCGGCAACGATCGTGGAGTACGGCACACGTCCCGCGACCGCGCGGGGAATGGCGGTATCGCCACCAGCTCCACTCTGACCGTAATTGCTGCGTCCCCAGCAGAGGGCGTTCCCATCCTTGGTTATCCCGCACGTGTGGTACGAACCTGCTGCAATGCTCACCAGGGGCTCGCCGGTGCGCACCCGCGTCGGCGACGCCCGGTTGGTCCGGCTGCCGTCCCCCACCTGTCCGTAGTCGTTGCGTCCCCAGCAATATGCCGCTCCGTCGGTGGTGAGAGCACAGGTGTGGTTCCACCCGGTGGTGAGGGCGGCCGCCTGGCCGGGAAGCTCAACCAGCACCGGTGACGTGCGTCGCTGCTGCGTGCCATCCCCAAGTTGCCCGTCATCGTTGTCGCCCCAGCAGTAGACCGACCCGGAGTTGGAGAGTCCGCAGGTATGCGACTGTCCCGCCCGGATCAGCCGGAAGGACACGTTGCTGAGCAAGTGTACCGGAGCCGTTCTGGCAGTGGTCTGTCCGTCACCCAACTGCCCGGCGTTGTTGGCGCCCCAGCAGAAGACTTCGTTCGAGATGGTCAACCCACAACTGTGTGATGCACCGGCGGTGACGAGTGTGAACGTGAACTCGCCCAGGACGCGCGCCGGCGTTGGTCGGGATTCGTAGGTGCCATCGCCAAGCTGTCCGTCCTCATTGCTCCCCCAGCAGGCGACCCGTCCGTTACGGTCGAGGAGACAGGTGTGGAGATTGCCCGCGGCAATGTCGGAACGGTCCTGCGGAAAGGTGAGGGCTGGTACCGTTGGCGCAGGGGGCAGCGCGGCCGGCGGAGCCGACACTCCAGCGCGAATCGGCGCCGTTGCCGGATCCTGGGTCTCACCCGGGCGGGAGGTCGAGCCAAGGTTCGGCGGCGCTGTGACCGCCCCCTTCTGTTGATCTCCATCCGGTGTTCTCCCCGCCCGGATGGCCGCAGGGGTTGCGGTGGTTTCCGCCCGGGCCAGGGAAGCCGAGTCCGCCACCCCAGTAGCGGTGTCTGGCGCCGGAATCACGGGGACGTCGATCCCGGGTCGGTCACCCGGATCCACGGCAATGTCGACGTAGTCTGGCGTGCTGGGTCGGGAGCCCGGGCCCAGCGTGAACCACCAGGCGGCTCCCCCGCCCCCAGCCACAAGGACGAGCAGCAGGGAACGGAAGAACCAGCCCGACTTTCGTGGAGCGGCTCCTGCCAGGGGGGGAAGCGTTTCGCCATACCGGCCCGGCGTCCTCTTGATGGAGTATCCGCCGGACGGTGTTGGCACTCGACGTCCTGGCATGGGCGTGTTGCGTGGCGCCGGACGCCGCAGCGCAGCGTACGCGCCGCTGGGAGTGGTCTCGACTGGTGTGGGTACCATTCCCGGCTGCTCACCGGCAATGGGTCCACTGTCGCCCACCGGAAGCTTCCGTGTCTCGGTGGTGGCCAACTGCCCCACTGGCGTTGGTGGACGGGAGAACTTGACCGTCTCGAGAGCTGCTCCGATGACGGAATCTCCGCGCTGCCTCGCCTCCCGAAAGACGCGACTGCGTCTCCGTCGCCTTTGCGCTGACTCCCATTCCTTGTAGCCCGGCAGCGTCGAGTCGGACGCCAGCAGGCTGAGAAAGCGTGCCGCGCTTGCCCAACGCCTGTCCGGGTTCTTGGGCATCAGCCCTTCGATCAGGTACTGCAGCCTCGTGGGGATGTCTTCCCGGAACGTGTCGATCGACGGGAGCTGGTCGTGCTTCTGTCGATAAATGACGCTGTACAGACTCTCCCCGGCCCAGGGGCGCTCACCGGTGAGCATCTCCCAGCCGACCATGCCCAGGCTGTAGAGGTCGCTCCTGCCGTCCAGTTGGATCCCGTCGATCTGTTCCGGGGCCATGTAGGTCGGCGTTCCAATCGTCGTGCCGGTGGCGGTGAGTTCGGTGGGCGCATCCATCACTCTCGCCACACCGAAGTCGGAGAGCATTGCCCGCCCGGACACATCGTCGAGGAAGATGTTTTCCGGCTTTACGTCGCGGTGCACCACGCCGGCCCGGTGCGCGTAGGCCAGCGCCCGGGCCACGTCGCGCAGCACATGCACGGCCTGTTCCGCGGTGAAGGGACCACCGCGAACGATCGCCTGCTTCAGCGTCTGGCCGGGCACCAGCTGCATCACCAGCGCCACGCTGCCATCGCTCAGGTGTCGGATGGCATACACACCCACGATGTTGGGATGCTCCAGTTGAGCAACCGTGCGGGCCTCGCGCGCCAGTCGCGCCACCGCCTCGGCGTCAGCAGCAAAACGGGGACGGACTACCTTGACGGCCACCTCGCGACCCAGACTGCGGTCGCGTGCGCGGAACACCACGGCCATCCCACCGCGCCCCTGCTCCCCGATCAGCTCGTAATCGCTGTCGAGTTCCGCGGGCCACCAGTTGGGGACGGCCTCATCGGTGGGTCGGGCGGGTTCCGTCACAGGTTGTTCCACGTCAGGCACACTACACGCTTCACCGCTTATGGAAGACAAATGTTACCGCACCCATCTCGATCCGATCCCCCTCGGCCAGGGGTTCCGTCAGGCGATGCAGATCCAGTGCACTGCCGTTGAAGATGACCGCATTGGTGGACGAAAGATTGGTCAGCCGCCAGCCGTTTCCATCCCACCTCAACTCGGCGTGCTGTCGGCTCACGGTCGGATCCAGCAACTGGACGTGTCGCAGCGGAGGCCCTTCGGCGCGGCCGAAGGTCACGACGGCGGGACCATCCCCGTGCTGTCGGGCAAACCGGATCTCCTGTCCGACATCGTCTCCCTCGACGACCTCCAGGCTTCCCGGCAGGAACTCCAGAGTTCCCTCTTCCGCTCTGAAGTAGCGCAGGCTGGCACCCGAAACCAGGTGCGCCGACGGAGAACCCGGGAGGACGTCGCCCGGACGGAACGGGCCGGTCCGGACAGTCGCGCCCTCATCTCCTGATGTGCCAACCGCGGATCCCGATGCAGGAATTACTTCGGTTCCGTGAGGCGCGGTTGCCATTTCGCTGGGGCGGATAGCGCGCTGCCGGGCAGAAACGTCCCTGGTCAGAACTGGTCGTGGCGCACCACCGGCCTCCACCGCGGTGGGCATTACCAGCATCGGTGCGCCATGTTTGCGCAGCTTCACGTCCCGGCGCCATCTCGCAATACGCATCCCGACGATGGTGATGCCGAGTACCAGCGCCAGGGTGGCAGCGATGATGACGATGTTGACGATACTGACGCTCATCCCGGGGTTGGGCGACTGGGAGGGCACCGAAACGGCGGGGCCGGCACGGTGACATGTTCAGGCGGAACGGCCGCGCGAAGTCCGGAGACTGGCGCGTCGTCAACGAATTCCCGGGTGATCCTCGAACGTCGCAGGGAGGGGCCCGGGGAAGGGAAAGTTAGGCCCCGGCAATGTCGGCGCCAGTGAGTTGTGACACCATCACTTGGCGTGGAACCGGAACACCACCTCCCCCATCTCGATCCGGTCGCCCTCGGTCAGGATCAGGGAGCCGTTCTCCGCTCCCATGGGGGTGCCATTGACACTGACCGGATTCGTCCGGGAGAGGTTGGTGAGGCGCCAATCCCGATCCTCCAGCGTCATCCTGGCGTGCAGCCGGCTGACGGTGGGTTCGTGGAGCTGGATGTGCCGATACGGGACGCCGTCCTGCCGACCGAAAGTGACCTCCGTGGGTCCGGGTCCGGGCTGCCGTACGAACCGGATTTCCTGGCCCAGTTCCCGACCTTCAATGATCTCGAGCCGACCCGGCAGGAACTGCAGGGTTCCATCGATCGGCCGGTGCATCTTGAGGGCAGGGCGAGGATCCACGGGGGTATCCGACATCCTGTCGGAGGTTTCCAGCCGGAGACGAGGGGTTGGCGGTTCCGGGCCCACGGGTGCCGCGGTACCGGGCCATTCGGTGCCCAGGGTTCCGGTCGCTTGCTGTGCTGGTGGAGCGTAAGGCGACCGGCTGTGGGCCGGTGGAGTGGCCGCCTCCGACTTGACGGGCTCGGTGGCCCGCTCGGGCTGATGTGGTCGGGGCGGAACCGTGACGCTTGGATCGGAGAAGGCGACGAGCGTGATCCCCAGGTTCTTCTGCCGGGCTCGACGCATGCGCGGCACGACGATGCCGAAGAGCACGCCGATGCCTACGGCGGCGAGCGGGAGGCCCAGAATTACGAGGAGGTCCGTGGAGCCCATTGAGGATCAGAAGGACAGGATGCGGAATCCGCAACCCACCAATGTAAGTAAGTTCGCGTCAGGCACGAGTCTGACTTCTAAACTACCGGGAAGCGGGAAGCGGGAAGTGGGAAGCGGGAAGCAGGAAGCAGGGCAGATGGGTCGCAGATTGAGTTCCCCGGGGGGCGGGGTTAAGTTGACCGATTCCACCCAAGGGCCTGTAGCTCAGGTGGTTAGAGCGCACGCCTGATAAGCGTGAGGTCGGTAGT
>CAYPLP010000001.1:0-780539 GCA_964411635.1 uncultured Gemmatimonadaceae bacterium | reverse complement strand
AGCGCCTGCTTCGGGAGCAGGAGGTCGCTGGTTCAAATCCAGTCGCCCCGACTGACGAAACCCCGGCCGCCAGTTCCCTGGCGGCCGGGGTTTCTGCTCCGCCCAACCTCCGCCGGCAAACCGCCGGTTGAAACGGACTATCCGGTCTTCTTCCCGACCAGACGCATGATGTCGTCCAGCGGGTTGCCGTCGCCATCGGAATCGAGCAATCCAATGAGACCACCACCGGTGAGACCACCACCGGACTTGCCCAGCAGTCCGCCGAGCCCCGGAATGGCTGCCTTCGCTGCCACGCCGGTGCCGGTCGAACCCGAGTGCCGGGCCATGAGACCGGTAGCCAGCATGGCCATCATCGGGAGCATCTTCTTGAGCAGGCCGGCGTCGAGCCCGGTCTTGGCGGAGGCGTCCTGGGCGACCGCCCGGCTCACATCCTTGGATCCAAAGATCTGGCCCAGCACGTCATTGCCGCGGTTGATGTTGGTGGGTTGAGCGCCCAGCACGTCGTCCAGCAGACCACCACCACCCAGTTGGTTCAGCAGCCCGCCCAGAGCGCCGCTGCCGCCGGACTGCGCCTGCTTCTTCAAGCCACCGAGTATGGCCGGGAGCAGCGCCGCTCCACCGGCCTGGGCCTGACTCTCACTGACACCCAGCTCCTTCGCAATAGACTGAAAACCGCCCATCTGGGCGAGCATGTCCTGGATCTGCATTTCCTCACTCCGTGAATGGGGAACTCGATACGATCTGGCGAAACGCACATTGCGGTTTTCCAACATTCCGCGCAACTGGTTCTGCCAGTTCCCCTCGCCGGACTCAGTACGAGGCACCGAAAAACACAGCGTTGGCGAAGATGGGAAGCTGGCCGCGGGAGAGGTCGCGAAAGTTGGGATCGCTGGCAAATCCAACCACCCTCCCACTGCCGGCCCGTTCGGTCCACAGGTAGACACCTCCGGCGTGTCGCGCCCAGGCTTCGGGCCACAGGTAACCCGACAGGCGAAGCTGTTCCCGGGGCGCGAAACGGAGAACCACTTCCTGCGGGGCCACGTTGCGGGGGGCATCGAACGCCAGGTTCCCGCGCATCAGCACGCCTAACGAGGCAGGATCCACCCCCGCCAGCAGGGGTGAGAGGGTATCGCCCACGACCCGGAGCATCGCTCCGGCCAGACCCGAAGTCGGACCAGCGACGGTCGTATCCGCCCGACGGGGGCGCAGGTCCGTCAGCCCCAGCGATTCCGAAGCCAGCCAACTGGTCGCGTTCTCCAGCGTGATCAGGGTGCCGCCCTCGCGCACCCACTGAGCCAGTCTCCGCTGACCGTTGTCACCCAGGGCTCCGCCCATACCCCCGGCGGACGGTACGATGAGCACGTCGAATCCGGACATCCGGGCGCTGCCGGCAAAGTCGGCGTCAACCAGGGTCACCGGGTAACCCAGTCTCCGTTCCATCACGTACCAGGCGAATCCGAAGGAATTTCCATTCACGGGCTGGCCACCCAGCAGAGCAACTCTGGGAGGGTCAAGCGGAAAGACGGAATTGCTGCCCAGGTCGGTGCCGCTCTGGACCAGCGCTGTCTCCAGTGCGACCACCGTGGCGCCCGTTTCGGCGGCAGCACGGGCAATGGTCTCGTGCACCGATGGCGAATTGGCCGCGGCACGAACGACGAACGCACCCCCGGGGAAATCGCCGTTGGTGACGGTGAAGGCCCGGGGAGCGAACCAGACGCGCACGGAATCGCGAAAGAGCCGGGCCAGCAATCGCAGCGACGTCTCGCTGCCGGGAGCGAATGCGTAGCCGTGGGCTCCCCGACCACCCACGACGGCTCCCGGGGTGGGAACCAGCGCGGTGACCGGCTGAGCCCCACCGGCTGCGGATCGCGACGTCCAGGCTCGAACCCCGAACGCCATCGGCAGGGACCACGCCGTAATGTCATAGAATCGATCCGGGAGACCGGTGCGGCGACGCTCCAGCTCCTCCCTGATGAAAGCGGAATCCAGTCGGGAATCGGGTTCCAGGAGGGCACGCGCCAGTCGGCCCTGTGGCTGGGCCAGATCTATCGTGTACCAGGGACCGTCACTGTTGCCGGAGGTGTGCGGGTAGGGCTGCGCATCTGACGGAAGAGATCGTACTGCTCCGACTTCTATCTGGTTCCGATGGAGCGCCGCGACGAGTGAATCGGCTTTGCCCGTTCCGTCCCGCTCGATCAGAACCGTCCGGAACGCTTCCGCCGGTGCCGTCGAGTTGCCGCGCCGTTCGGCCAGGTAGTCGCGCAGCAGCGGCGTTCGCCGGTTGGCAGCAGTCGTTATGGTTGCAATCGACGTGGTGTAGTGATTTCGTGCGGCATCGGCGAGCGTCAGGACCGTTCCGTCTTCGCGCTGGATTGCACCGGCACCACTGGAGGCCTGTTCGTAGGTCATGCCGACGGCGCCATTCAGGATCGGCCAGGAGACACCGTAGCCCGGGTAGAACTCATCGTAGCCTTCCCGCCGGAAATACGGCCAGCCGAAGCGGTCGAATGCGGCAGCGTTTCCCGCCGCGAAGGTTTCCCACCATTGGCGAATGGACGCCGGGATATTCGCGTTGATGGGCTCCATCGGTGGCGCAAAGAAATACGTCGAGTTGGAACCCATCTCGTGCAGGTCCGCCACCACGTGCGGCCACCATTCGAAGAACAGTCCGGTCCGGGCCCGGGTTTCGGGATGAGAGTCGAGGAACCAGTCGCGATTCAGGTCAAAGTAGTAGTGACTGGTGCGCGCGCCCGGCCAGGATCCCTGCTGTGACATGGAGCCAGGCGTCGGATCGGTTCCGGGGAATCCCCTTCTCCGCATGACGTCCTGTACGTGCCGCTCGTGGCCGTCGGGATTCTGCATCGGATCGATGAGGATCACCACGGAATCGAGCAGCGCCACGGTGCGTGGATCAGTGCCGGCTGCCATCTGGTAGAGCGTGGCGATGGAAGCTTCGGTTCCGGACGCCTCGCCACCATGCACGCTGTAGGCGAGCATGACGATTGAAGGCATGCGAGTCAGCACGGCTGTCAGTTCCGCGTCGGACGCACCCCGGGGATCCGCCAGGCGGCGCGCATCCGCCCGTATCTGATCGAGTCGGGCCCGATTCCGCTCGCTGGTGACGATGGCCGCTATGTACTCTCGTCCTTCGAAGGTATGACCCAGGGTATCGAGAACCACCCGGCCGGAAGTCCGGGCCACCCGCTCGAAGTAGCGGAGCACCATGTGGTGCGGCGTGAATCGTTCTCCCACATCGTATCCGAGGACCGACCGCGGAGTGGGCACGCGGTCATCGAATGTGGCGCCCGGTGCGGCCCAGGGGTGCTGGGCGAGGAGAGAGCCGGGAACGAGCAGCAGTGACGCCGCGAAAATGACTGTACGCATCGGTCGAATCTGACCCTTGGCGCACCAAAATGCAGCCGGTGTTCGCGCCCCATCGCCGAGCCGTCAGTAGTGGATCGCTGCCGCAGCTCAGGCAGCAGGGGTCGGAATGTATTGATCGATCCGCAACTTCAGCGTCTGGGGCGTGAACGGCTTCACGAGGCAGACAGAGACACCCGCAGCCCTCGCAGCCTCCATGTCGGCCTTTGTGGGTCGCGGGAACACCATGAGGATGGGGATCGATGCTCCTCCCGCGCGGGCGCGGAGCAGGCGGGTGAACTCAACGCCGGACATTCCGGGGAGCCTCCAGGAGGTGATCACCAGATCAACCGAGGCGTCAGAGAGGGAAACCGCCGTGGCGCCATCAGCGGCCTCCACCACAACCGGGAAGCCAACCCGCTTCAGCGAATTCACCACGATGCGCCGCATGGTGGCGGAGCCATCGGCGACGAGAATCCTCACGACAGGGGTCCCATGGCGGCGGTCACGCGGAGTGATCGCCGCGCTCGACAATGGCCCGGGCGACCGCCGCCGTCACGGAGTCGGAGACATAGTGTCCGGCAAGGAGACGATCCCGGATCCTGGCGAACCGGGCGGGATCGTCCGCCGCGACCGGCTGGGGATGATCCGCGGTACCGTGCGCTTCGTCAGACCGGGCCCGACCGGCGGCGGAGATTTCCACGCGGTCGTCGCGGTCCGACGGCGAGACGGTTCTCCGGGATTCGAGCCCGGCCGAACGCTCCCGTTCCTGAACAGCCCGCAGTCGAGCGGCAGGAGTGGTGCCGGGATTGGTGCCATTGATCTTCATGCTGGTTCTCCCATACTCTCGTTATCGACCACTACCGTCACGAACTTGAACCGGCCGGCTTAGGTCCGAATGGTGCCCCGGGGCAACGGCCGGCGCGGTGGAGGTGGGTCGCCCCGGGGAGACCGGGACAGCACGGCGGCGCCGGCGGCCTTCCGGCGACCTCCCGAATCAAAGAACCATCGGATCGGCCATCGGCCATCTCAACGCCGCTCATCGATCCGGGAACCTTCGCTGTCGGAATCACCGTTCGCGGGCTTGGCCCGAGTTCGCAGAAACCCGGCGACCACCCCGGCTCCGAGCACGGGCGCCACCCCGCCCCGGCTGGTACCCGAACTTTCAAGGAGTTCCCTCACTGCGGCATCCATGACGGCACAGACTTCCTCGGAAAGGCCACCCTCGGCGCTTCCCGGTCCGGATACGTCGATGGCCGCCCGGACCCGGGGATCGAGCCCGCTGGCGAGGTCGCTGAGCCAGTCACGCTCTCCGGAATCCCGGAATGCGGGGTCGCGGGCATCGGCGGCGGTGCTCATGATCAGCGCACGAGGTCGAGGCGCGGATGGCGTGGCATCACACCGGCGTAACCCTCCGCGGCCGCCGCGACCTTGCGAACACTGTCGAGACCGGCGCGGGTCGCATCCCGGGTGTGCCGTACCGCCGCGGTCAGCTCCAGGTCGGCCTGGGCGATCCTCGTCAGGCTGTCGCGCACCCGTGATGGCAGTGTCGATGGCGGGACGGGTGGCGTCAGGCGACGTGCCCGGTCCAGGATGCGCTCCCGGTCCGTCAGGCACTGTTGCAGAGTATCGCAGTCCACGCTCCGGGCGGCATGGACGGCCCGTTCGGTCAGATCGTCGATCCGATCGAGGATCTCATCCAGTTCCCGCAGGAAGGAGTCGTGCATTCCGCTCAGGCCACGGAGAGAGACGGGCCGTGTGAGCCGGGTGAGCCGGCTGCTTCGACGACGGCCTCCGCGAAGGCATCCCGGAGGTCCTGCACGATCTTCGTTATGCGGTTGAGCCGTACGGGTTCCGGTTTCATGCCGAGTATCGCCAGTTCACCGAGCACGAAGGAGTAGATGGCGGCGAGGTGAACCGCGATATCCCCGCCGCGTTCCCGATCGAGTGTGACCAGGAGTTCGGTGACGACGTCGCGACAGACGGAGAGCGCATCGGAGCGGGCGTCGATCTGATCCGGTGCGGCAGCGTGCGCGGCCCGTATCAGGTGGGTGAGGAGGTGATCATAGAGAATGATCACCAGTTGGCCCGGTGTCGCGGATGCGACTTCCATCTCCCGGTAGCGTCCGGCGTTCCTGGTGAGGGACGATCCCGACCCGTAGCTCATGATGCGGATTCCGGTGCACGGCCGCGTGGCGCTGCTGCCGTACTTCAGTTGTTGGAGTTGTTGGCGTTCATCGAGGCGATGAACGACGTCAGTGTGCTGCTCTGCTGCTGCAGCCGGCTGAGAGCTGCTTCCATGGCGACGAACTGTCTGGTGAGCGCCTCCCGCCGGCGTTCGAGCTGTCCCTGTACAGTGTCGGCACGATCCTGCAGCCAGTTGATCCTGGCGTTGAGCGATTCCTGTTGCGTCGCCGCACTGCCGTCCGCGCGGGCAATGAGGTCGGCGGCGTTGTACAACATGCCGCTCAGGCCGAGGACGAAGTCGATGGTGCCCTGGGCACCCGTGGCCGCGCCGGTGTACAGGATGCCGAGCCCCTCGGTGACCTCGCCGGCGGCACCTGTAAGGACCTGTCCCGCCCCGACCGCGGGGTTCCCGCCAATCGTTCCGGCGACATCGATGCCGGACACGGTGCCCGCTGGCAGGCCCAGTTGCGCCGTGCCGTCCGCGCCACCCGCGGTGAACGCAACCGTGAAGGTGGCTGCGCTGCCGTACTGCGAACCGGTGATGGCCAGATCGTTTCCGCTTTTCGATGCGGTCAGGTAGAGTTTCCCCGTGGCGAAGGCGGCGTTGAGCTTGTTGACGATGGTATCGATGCTGTCGCCGTTGTCGAGCTGGACGTCCACTGACTGTCCGCTGAAGGATTCCGTGACGGTGAGAGTGTCACCGGTTGCATCGTCCGCGTAGACACCGCTGAATCCGGCTCCCAGCAGGCTGGGTGTGGCAGCCACGGTCGTGATGTCGACGGCGTACGTCCCGGGTACGGACTTGTCGGTCGAAGTGAAGTAGGACACCTCCGGGCTGGTGGCGTATCCCGATGTCGCGAAGAGTCGGGAAACGCTCGCCAGGTTGGCGGACATGGCAGCAGTGAACGCGTTGGCATCCAGCGTCAGCTTTCCGTCGGACTGGAGGGAGAGGCCTGCCAGGCCGGCCAGGGTATAGGGACCGGATGCACCGGTGACGCCGGCGAGGAACTGGTTGGTGATGGTCGCCATCCCGGCCCGGAGGGCAGAATCGTTATGCAGTGCTCCGCCGGCCTTCGACTGTTCGTCGCGAAACTTCGTCAGTTCGTTGTACGCGGTGGCCAGGTCGCCAAACGCCTTGATTATGGCACTCTCGTCACGGCTCACGCTCAGCGTGGTGCCGGCTCCCGGTTCGGCGGCTTGGAGTTCGAGGGTGACACCGGCGAGAGCGTCCGTGATGGTGTTCCCGGCGCGCTGCACCACTACACCGTCCAGACGGATCATGGCATCGGAACCTGCCACCACCTCGCGCAGGCGACCGGTGGTCGTGGTGGCCATCTGACCCAGGTTCACGAGTCCGCCTCCGGACCTGGTGACCGACATGTTCAGCGACAACTGCGAGTCTCCCGCAGTGCCGTCCGTCAGAACCAGCTGGCCATTGACCAGGCTGGCGGACGCCGTGCGCGATCCGGCGCCATATCCGCTGGTGGCGTCATTGATCCTGTCGAGCACGGTCTGGAGCGTATCCGATGCTCCCACGGTGAAGGAGAGATTGACGGAACTGCCGTCGCCGCGCTTGCCTTGAATGGTGAACGTGTCGCCCGCGGCGAGCCCGAGGGCATTTCCGTTGACCTTCAGGTCGGATACGAGCGTGCCCGTACCCGCGACTGCGTCGGCCGCATCGGTGAAGGTGTTCTGGCTGGTGATGGCCTGGGCAACTCCAGAGCGTCCCTGCCGGGTGAACCCCAGAATCTGCAGGGCGCGGAGTCCATCCGCGTCCGACGCCTCCACGGTATCATTGGTCGTCAGGCGGTACTTCGTGGTGCCGTCCACCGTCTCGGATACGACGGTGGCGTTGCCGCCGGCGGCCATGATCCTGGCAGCGATCGATGTCAGTGAATCCACGCTGAGATCGACGCTTATGGTGCGACCACCGATCGTGATGGTACTGGGTGGCGGCATGGTCACACCCAGCATGGTGGCAATGGCAGCCGTCGCCGAGGCAACCTTGTAGGTCTGCACGCCACCGGCCGCTGCAAGGTTGAGGCTGGAAGTGCTGTCCACCAGTCCCAGGGTCTGCAGCGTACCGCTGGCGTCGTCGATCAGTTCAATTCCCGATGCACCGGTCTGTTCCGCGGTCAGGACCAGGCGATACTGCGACGGCCCGGTGGCAAGGACGGAGGCAGTGACCTGCGACGGCGCGGCTCCGGAATCCAGCGCATTGATCTTGTCACGCAGCGTATGGAGTGTGTCGGTGGCAACCACGGAGACTCTGCCGCCATTGACGGCGAACTCCCCGACGATACCCAGTGCGGCCGTGGCGCTCGACTGCACGGCACCACTCAGCTTGTTGGCACGGGCGAGTTCCAGGACTTCCACATCCCACGATCCGGGCGCTGCCTCCAGGGACGCACTGGCGGTGAAAAGAGCCCGTCCGGTGGTCGGACTGGTCCCACCCGATACACTGAACTTCGAAAAGGCGGTGACGTCCCGGATGGCGTCGGCTGCATCGCGAAAGCCTGAAACGAGGGTCTGCCAGGTCTTCCACGCGTCGAGGCGCTTCTCCGCGTCGTCTCTCTTCACGGTTACCGGATCGAGCCGGCGCTGCGTTTCCAGCGCAATGATCTGATCCACGAGATCCTGCCACTGGACACCACTGGCGAGGCCGGAGACGCTGCTTATGGGAGTCATCGTTTGCATCCTCTCTTTCTGCGCGAACTCCCGGAGCCGGCCAATTGGCCGACCCCGGGATCATTCAGGACCTTCCAAAGGCGAGCGATCAGCCGCGAAGGAGCTGCAGCACGCTCTGACCAGCCGAGTTCGCCTGTGCCAGCATCGCGGTACCGGCCTGGACGAGGATCTGGTTCTTCGTGAAGGAAGTCATTTCCTCGGCCATGTCGAGGTCACGGATGGTGCTCTCGGCGGCCTGGAAGTTCTGGGCCGTCGTCCGGACGTTCTCGGTGGCGGTCTCGATCCGGCTTTCCAGCGAACCGATCACACCGATGGCGACGTTGACCTGGGTGATCGCGACGTCGATTTCCGCCAGCGCCGACTGAGCATTGGCCAGCGTGCTCGGATCGGTGAGGATCGTCAGTGTGGCGCTGCGCAGATCGAGCGACGAACCACTGATGCTGATCTGGTCGTTGCCACTGTACTGTCCCGAAACCGAAACCAGGAAGGAACCGGAACCAGCACCGATGGTCAGATCGCCGGCAATCGTTGCGGCACCCACCGCCTGGTTCGTGTCAACCGACACGCCAAAGGCAGTGAAGTTCAGGGTCTGCTTCGTCGCATTGGTGACACCCAGAGTCTGCGAGGTGGAGCCATTCGTCAGGGTGACGACGTTGGAGCCGGACGAGAACGTGAGTGACCCAGTGCCGGCGCCGGTCAGACGGACGGCGTAGACGCCGGTGGATGCACCGAGCACCGTCGACGCCGCGTCGACCGTGGCACCGAAGGCGCCGTTGAGCAGCGTGTTGCCCTGGAACTTCACGGTCGAGACGGTGCGATCGATTTCGGCACGGAGCGCCTGGTACTCATTGGTGATCCGCGAACGACCGGCCGAGTCCACGCTGTCGGACGCCGCCTGGGCAGCCAGCTCCTTCATGCGCTCCAGCATTTTCTGGATCGTGCCGGCAGCGCCGTCGGCGATGTTCAGCACGGATCCTGCCTGCTCGGCGTTCCGGGCCGCCTGACCCAGGGCGCGGATGTCCGCCCGGAGCACGTTGGCAATACCCAGACCTGCCGCGTCGTCACTCGCCCGCGTGATGCGGAAGCCTGACGACAGTTTCGCCATTGACCTGGAGACCGACGCCTCGACCATGCCGAGGTTGCGCTGGGCGTTCAGCGCCGAGATGTTGGTGTTGATGCGCATCGTTCCTGCTCCCTGGAAGTTGTTTCGGGGAATCCGTTCCCCGCGCAGAGGCCGGAGTCGTCCGGCCTTCAAGGGAGCCGTATCGGAACCGGGCGGAGGAAACTTTAGCGTCTGCCCCGGCAGTACCATCCTGCCGCCTCACTGAATGGCGCCGGTGCAACATGTGCGTCACGTCGGTCACCGGGACCGTCACAATCAGTGGGGTCAACCCGGGGAGGACACTCCGGCCATTGATGAAAAGCGCCTCAGGTGAGTTTCCCCAGTTCGCACATGAGACGACCGATCTGTCTCTGCCAGGTCCAGTCGCGCATCGCCGCGGCACCGGACTCACCGAGGGCCCTGGCTGCCACCCTGTCGGCATGGATGGCTTCCAGCAGCTCCACGCCCTCTTCCACGTCAGACTCACCCCACCCTTCCACGCTGGAATAGAACCTCGAGGGATGTCGGGGCTTCGACTGGAGGGAGAGTGGCACACACCCGCCGGTCCGCAGGAGATCCATGTGTCCCGTGTTCGCCGAGACTATGGTTGGCACACCGGCCGCCATGCACTCCATGGCAACCAGATTGGTGCCCCCCTCGCAACGATTCGGGAAGAACGCCACATCGGCGTCGCGCAGAACCGCGCCCATGAGGGGATTGGGCAGGCGACCCAGATCCAGGACAGCGTGGGTGGGAACCCCGTTGGATGCCAGCCAGTCGGATACCTTCATGCCGTCGTGTCCTGCCGCTGGCACGCCGGACACGTGTCCCGCGAGCTCCAGGTCACTGATCAGGTTCGGCCAGTTGTTGTGCCACGCCGTGAGGAGAAGCGCCTCGGGATGTCGCTGCTGGAAGGCGCGGAATACCGCCACCACGATGTCCTGTCCCTTCCGGTACTCGAGTTTCCCGCCCGAGAATACCACGAAGCGCCCGTCCAGCAATCCTGAGCGGGGTGCCGGGTGGAAGATGGTTGGATCGATTCCCTGAAAGACGGTCGTCACATTCGTCAGGCCAAGGCTCCGGAGGACATCGGCGTTCCAGGACGAGCCCGCGATCATCAGGTTCTGGGAACGCGCCCTTTCGCGGGCGGCCGGATCAAAATGAGTGTCCTCGAAGAAGATCACGCCGGCATTCCTCCGGGCAGCGACAGCGGCGTGCAGTGGACTCCCCGCCATGTTGTTTCCCCAGGCTCGCAACATCACACCCTCGAATGAGACGGGCTGGGATGATCGTTGCAGAAGCATCCGGCGGTTCATGGCGTCATGAACGATGGGACCGAGCCGCCACGAGGCCAGCGGCCCAATACCGCCGGGATCTACCGAGAAGATCGCCGGTTTGAAGTCATCCCGTTTGAGAAGTTCCAGGGCAAGGTTGATTCCGTAGATGCCCCAGCCCGTATCGCTGCGAAGTTCCCATTCGATGCCAATCTCCGTGGGTGACGCGGCCGGGGGCGAGCGGCGACTCGATGCGGTGACGACTTCATCCCCGCCGCTTCGGACTGGAGCCGATGCTTCTGGTGCCTCGGTGCCGCCCGTGCCCTGCAGCCTCTCCAGCACCGAGGTCGACAACCAGGCCACGTCGGTGTCGCCAGCATCCTTCGGGAGTGGATCGAGCTGTACTTCGCCACCTTCGAATGAGACCCTGAATGGAGTCAGGCCCTCCCACTCCGGCACCAGCTTCCACGCCGGGTAAAGACCATCGTCCGGCCCGCTGGCGCAGGTAACCACATCCAGATTCAGCGTGCATTCCTCTTCCGTCCGACACGCGGCGGCGAACTCCCGCAGGGCCTGAGATCGGGTGGAGTGGACTCCGATCCGACGGAAGCCATCGCGCCGTATCAGGTCGTGGGCCGCAGCCGGGCCGGTCACGACCGTGACGCGATCGCCATGAGCCCGCCCATTCGCCAGGGAGCGCAGCCGATCCGCGGCACAGTCGTCAGGTTCCACCGCAATGATGCGACCCGGGGTGCGACTCGCGGTCATGAGCGACAGCAGCATCGTGCCGATTCCGGGTGTGAGATCGACGATCACGTCGACGGAATGCGCGACTTCGTCCCAGAACTCCCGCAACGGTCGCTGGAACCCGCCGGCAACCAGTTCCGCCTCGTACTCCGCGAACCACGACGGATCCGCCAGCCGTGCCAGAGGAATCCAGCAGTCGAACCGCGGGCGGCCATCCGGCAGCCGGGTGGCTGCTTCCAGGACCGTGACCATGTCATCATTCGTATCCTGCTGGAGGTACTCAGCAGCGATCGCACCGGTTTCGACCGTGGCACGGAGTTCATCCGTCACCGCACGAAAGACCTCGTCCCACTGACGCGGACGATGCTGCCGAAAGAGGCGGGCTGTGGGATACCATGGTGAGTCGTTGCGTTCCAGCATCCAGCGATAGTCCGGCACATGGGTCAGCAGAATCCATGTCGGTTTGCCCATGGCGGCCGCCAGGTGGGCAACTGACGTATCCACGGTGATGACGAGATCGAGCTTGGCGATCGCGGCCGCGGTATCCCGGAAATCTCCGAGGTGGGGCCCCAGATCGATGATCCCCGATTGGCCCAGCTCGGAAAGTTGTTGCTCCGAAGCTGCGCCCTTCTGAAGCGAGTAGAGTCTGATGCCGGGAATGTCCCGGAATGGGAGGAAGCGGGATGGCTCCACCGAACGGAGATAGTCCCGCTGATGCATTGGGTTTCCGGACCAGGCAATGCCGACCTTCAGGACATCAGGCTCGTCAATCACGGCTGCCGCGGCAGGGCGCGGCTCGGCGAAGACGTACGGAACCGATGCGGGAATGCTTTCCAGTGTGGTGCCGAAAAGGAAGGGAAGGCTCATGAGGTGAGCCCACGTGTCGAAGCCGGGGAGCGGTGCACCGCGGGCCACGGCCTGATCCACTCCGGGGACGGAGTCGAGCAGCGGTGCCAAGGGCCAGGGGCACTCCACCATGACCCGCCCGGCGCCCATTCGCTTCAGTTCCGCTGCATAACGAATGAACTGGATGACGTCACCGATTCCCTGCTCCGTGGCCAGGAGGATCGTTCGACCTTCCAGCGGCGATCCGTCCCACTCGGGTGCGGGATACTCCATATGGGCAGTCACCACCGAGTGCAACTGCCGGCGCCACTCGAACTGGCGCCAGCCGGCTTCGTAGTCTCCCCGCAACAGCCATATTATGGCCAGGTTCCAGTTGGCGTTACGGTTGCGTGGGTCCAGTTCGATCGCCTTCCCGTACAACTGCTCCGCGGCATCGTATCGACCGGCCTCGAGTTCATGATTCGCAAGGAGAGTGTATGCCTCAGCGTATCCCGGATCGAGAGACAACGCCTGGCGGGCCAGGTTGGCCATCTGCTCATGATCACCGGTATGCTCGAACACGGTGGCATAGTTGCTGACCAGGGCCGCGTTCCGGGGTTCAATGTCCAGGGCGCGACGGAACGCAGTGATGGCGCGATCGAACATCTTTGCTTCCCGGAAGACCGAGCCCATGTTGCTCCAGGCGTTCACGTGTCCGGGGTCGATCTGAACCGCCCGCTCGAATGACTCTATGGCCTCGTCTGGCCGCTGGAGGCCGCGCAGGGCGATCCCCCGGTTGCTCCAGAACCTTGCTTCCCGGCTCTTTACCGCGATGGCACGATCGTACGCCCCCAGCGCCTCAGCAAAGCGCTTCAGTTCACAGCAGGCGTTGCCCAGGTTGTTGAGCCAGTCCGCATTGCCTGGCTCCAGGTCGCAAGCGTGTCTGAAGTATCCGTAAGCGTCGGCGTACTGGCCGTTTTCACTGCACAGCAGGCCGAGGTTGTTGAGAGCTTCCCCATAGGCGGGGGCTGCCTCGATGGCGCGCTGCAGGAGTTCGCGTGCCTTTTCCCGGTGACCCCGCTCCGCCAGGATTGCTCCGGCGTTGTTCAGGCATTCGGCATGGTGGGGTGCGATGACCAGGATGCGCCGGTAAAGCGTCAGCGCCGTGTCCAGGTCCCGGGACAGGTGTGCCTCGACGGCCCGCTGAAAGAGGTCGGCCGCTTGTTCCACTTCTGGGCGACTGGCGACGGTCACGATCTTGGGGGAGTGGAGGATGGGTTACGGATCGGGAGCGAAAAAGCCGGTACGCTCCTTTCCACTAGCAGCCCCCGTGCCATCATGTAAGATATTTAGTGACATATACTTACAACTTTGACAAAGACTCGACTGCAAGTCATTCCGGGACAAATCCGCCGGCCTGGGGGCAAGTCCTGCCGCCTGTCCTCGGAAGCCGGGTGTGGCGGGCCACTACTATATAGATAGCTCTCTGGGAGATGGCCTTCTGGCGCCGGGGGTTCGGCGCCGGGTGGTACAGTGGTGTGGTCCGGGATGGGACTCTGCCGGCCGGATCGAACCCTTGGCTGGAGCAGCTATCGTGGCGGTGTCAGGCGCTGCGGGTCGATCACCTCGCGGGTGTTCAGGCCGTCTTCCCGCCTGATGCTCTGGAAGGCGGAGCGGTCGACGAGGTTGAAGAGGACGGGAGCTCGCAGGTTCGCGGTGGAGGGTTGCTGCGGGCCAGACCCCAGGGTCACGACCACGAGGACCAGAATGGCAGAGGCGTCTCGCGTGCCCAGTCTGGCGAGGTCTTCCTCCGTCAGATCGATTTGATAGGCTGCGGGGAAAAACCGGAACGGGTCGACGAGGAGGAGTGTCAGGGGCGAGAAGTCCGTGGACTGCAGCCAGAACACGTCCTCGCGATCCGTGGCCAGCAGCACCCAGGAGCGTGCTTCGGGAAAGCCGGGGATGCCTGTCGAGAACCTGACGGTCTGGTCCGGCGTCACCGCGAATTCGCCGAGCAGGTCCGACTTCACCATCAGGGTCTCGTCCGTTGCCAGCGCTGCGGGGGCACTCATCTCAGGTACTCAGCGAGGGAAGTGTTCAGAATCCGCGAGGTCGAAAGCAGAGCGGCCTGGTAGGCATTCTGTCGGGACACCAGGTGAGTCACTGCTTCCTCGAGATCGAGTTCCTCGAGGTCAGCCTTGAACGACCTGAGTGTTCCATCCAACGCTTCAAGGTTGGTGGAGGCCGTCTCCAGTTGCTGGGCACGGGCACCCAGCTCTCCGAGGAGCGCCTGGATGTTGGAGTGGGCTGATTCGATGATGCTTATGGAAGCGACTATGCCCGCTGTGTCATTGGCTCCCAGGGCAGCGGAGAGCTGCTCCAGGGAATCGAGCACACCGCTGTCGAGGAAGACGTCGGTCGCGTTGTGCGTGACCGGCATGTACTGACCGGCCGAGAGCTGAGCCTGGCGTTGTCCTGTAACCGGAGTGGCGGTCCAGGGAGGCGTCGAGGAGGAAATGGGAGGAACACCGGACTGGTCGCCACCGAGCAGGTATTCACCCTGGTGGCGCGTGTTGGCCAATTGCACGGCAAAGGAGAGGATCTGATCGATTTCCGCCTTGACGACGGTTCGAGTCTGGGCATTGGCGGTACCGGAGCCTTCCTGCATGGCGAGCTGTCTGGCCCGGTCGAGAACGTCAGTGACCTGATTCAGGATTGACTCCTCCGCGTCGAGGCGTGCGGAGGCAGATGTTACATTACGCCGGTACTGTTCGACGGCACGCAGGCTTGACGAGGTCTTCATGACCGAGGCTGCGCCATGAGGGTCGTCTGATGGCCGGGAGATTTTCAGACCGGACTGGGTTCGGGCCGTGGCTTGTTCCAGGGCGCTGGCGGCGCGCTGGATGCCGGTAAGGGCAAGGTTCGTCAGTCCGATTGTGGAGACGCGCATCAGATTCTTGCGGGTGTAGCTGGCATGAGGGCCGTTGCGACGCACCGGTCGGAACGTCTGAACGAAGTATCGGTCGGACCCGGTCTGGACTTTAGTGGACCGGATCGGCCGCGACCTGAAATCACCAATGGCTAGCATTCTTCATCTCGACGACGAACCGTCGGTTGGCCTTGTCGTGGCTGACGCGCTCTCGCGTGCCGGTCATACGCCTATCGGGGTCAATACGGTGCCCGAGGCACTGGCGGTGCTTTCCCGGGACACGGTCGACCTGATCATCTCCGACTATAGAATGCCGGGGTTGACCGGGCTGGAGTTTCTGGAGCTGCTGCAGCGTGAGGGGTACGACGTTCCACTGATAATGCTCACCGGATTCGGGAGCATCGAGCATGCGGTGGCAGCCATCAAGGCGGGCGCCATCGACTACATCACCAAGCCGGTACGGGCGCAGCAACTGGAACTGGCGGTCGACCAGGCGCTGGAGTACGTGCGTCTTCGCCGCGAGAACGAGGCCCTCCGGCGTGAGGTGATGGAGTTTCGGAATGAGCGCCAGATCGTGGGTGATGGCCCTTCCCTCCGGCGTATCCTTCAGACGGTCTCCATGGTTGCTCCTTCGCGCGCGACCGTGTTGTTGCAGGGAGAAAGCGGTACGGGAAAGGAGCTTTTTGCGCGGGAGATACATGACCGGAGTGATCGCCGGGACAGGCCCTTCATCAAGCTGAATTGCGCGGCGCTGCCGGATGGACTGATAGAGTCGGCGCTGTTCGGGCACGAGCGCGGGGCATTCACCGGTGCGATCAAGCGAGTCGAGGGGGCCTTTGAACGCGCGAACGGCGGGACACTGCTCCTCGACGAGGTCTCCGAGATGAAGCTCGAGCTGCAACCGAAGCTTCTGCGGGTGCTGCAGGAACAGGAGTTCGAGCGTGTGGGCGGAACGGTACCGATCCGTGTGGATGTGAGAGTGATTGCCACAACGAACCGGGACCTGGCGCAGGAGGCCGCTGACGGCAGGTTTCGTCAGGATCTCTACTATCGATTGTCGGTGGTTCCCATCGAGATCCCGCCACTGCGGGAAAGGCCGGAAGACATTGCACAGCTTGCGTTGCGATTCGCGATGCAGGCGGCTGTGGAGATGAACAAGGAGATCAAGGGACTGGCTCCGGAAACGCTGAAGCTGCTCATGGAGTACCCCTGGCCGGGCAACGTGCGGGAGCTGCAGCACGCCACCGAGCGGGCGGTCATCCTGGCACGCGAGCCGATTCTGCAACCACACGGCTTTGAAGCGCAGCGGAGTTCCGGATCGCACCCGCTGGTACAGAACGTACTCGCCAAGGGGCGGACATCGGGCGAGTACCCGCAGATACCGATCGAGCGCAGCGCTCCGCCGGGTGGGATCATCCTGCATACGCTGAAGGTGGACGAGGCCGAGCGTGCCCTCATCGCGCGGGCGCTGGAACTGACCAGCGAGAACCGTACGAAGGCCGCTGATCTGCTGGGCATAAGTGTTCGCACTCTGCGCAACAAGCTGAACATGCGGCCGGCATCCGACGACGACGGTGATGGCCCGGAGATGCAGCCAGAAGGACTGAATTGATGGTCCGGGCGATCGTGCCCTGGGTGCGCGATCGCGGTGACATCGAGCGTTGTTCCCGCGCGTGCCGTGCCTCGATGTGCGGCAGGATGGACCGGGAGAAACCGGCAAGAGATTCCTGACCGGTCCACCTTTGCCGGCTCCCGGGATGCATCCGCGGTGCCTGACGCGGAGATCCGGATGAGCGGGCGACGATCGCCGAAGCTGTTGCTGATCGGTCGTTTACATGCCGTGGATCGTGTGCCGGAATCGCCGAATGAGTCACTGATCCTGACCCGATGGGGGTTGGCCCGGGCATTGCCTATGGGGAGGCGCGCTACCCGTTCCTCAACCAGACGGACCGGCCAATGCTCTTTGGGTTCATCGGACGCGTATCCGACGCGACACAACTGAAGGACAGCCTCGATGTCAGCAGCCAGCGGGTGCGGGGGATCGCACAGCGGGTGGCGGCAGCGTCAGTACCCGGCGCCAACCAGGAGTTCGTCATACCGGGGCCTGACGGCGAGCCGGTCTCGGCGACGCTGGACCTGGAAGCGGAGATGACCTCGCTGGCCGATGAACAGTTGCGCTACGATGCGGCGGCCCGGCTCCTCGAGAAGGCCTACCAACGTGTTCGCGTCAGCCTGAGGAACGGCTGATGCCTGATCCCATTGGGTTCCTTCGCCCGATCACGGGGAGCGATCCCGGCAACTCCCGCGTCGCCTCATTCCGTTCCCTGCGCATCGCGCAGACAGGAATGAGTGCACAGCTCCTCCGCATGGAGACCATCGCGACGAACATCGCCAACGCGGAAACCACGCGGGTTGGTGCTCCGGGCAGCGGGCCGTACCAGCGGCGGGTGGTCCGCATGGAGGAATCGCCGGCGCCGGATGCTGCACCGCGATATCCCGATCTCCTCCCCCTGGATCCCTCGGAGTCTCGTCAGGCACCGGGTATCGGTCAGGCGGAATCGGATACGGCCGGTGTGCGAGCGGTCGCTATCGAGGTCGACACCAGCGAGGGACCGCTGATCTACGATCCGGGACATCCGGATGCCGACAAGCTGGGCTATGTGCGTTACCCGAACGTGGATGTGACGCATGAAATCACCGACTTGATGGACGCCCGCCGGATCTACGAAGCCAATGCCTCGGTTTTTCAGGCGGCCAGGATGTTGCTGCGTCGGGCACTGGATATCTGAACCACGGCACTAACCAGCACGAAACTCAAATGAGCATTTCCGGCATTCCCGGCAGTACCTGGCCTGCTTCACTGACCAATACAGAGCGGGCCATCACGGAGCGGCGTCCGCAGGCTGTGGTGACCGAAGCACCCAGCGGATCCACCGCCATGGAATCGCGTGCTGCTGCATCCTCGGCAGCGGCCCTCCCGGATACCCCGCCACCGGGAACCGACCCCGTGCTCTGGAACGTGCTCAGCGCCGAGGAGCGCGTCTGGTTTGCCAGGGTTGGCGCCATGGGTCCGCTGACCTATGGACGGGTGCTGAATGGCCAGGCGGCACCCCCCACGCCTGACGTGCGTGGTGGCCGGCTCGATCTAAAGGTCTGAAGTCATGACGGATCCAATTTCCGGCCTCGCCGGACGCATCGGTTCGAGTGGCGTGACGGCGACCGGTGATGCTGCCAGCCGTCTTTCGGCGCTGCGCGAAGCCATGCAGCGTCGCATCGAGCAGGGGCCATCGGGAGCCGGGGGAGTTCAGGGGGGCGACGCACCCCGGAGCCAGCAGGTCGATATCGGCAAGGGAAGCGATGGGTCGTTTGGTGACACGCTCACCCGGCTGATCAACCAGGTATCGGCCTCTCAGGACCACGCCACCGATTCCGTCGACCGCTTCGTCAGGGGCGAGCCGGTGGAACTTCACCAGGTGATGGCGGCGACGGAGGAAGCCGGCATCGCGCTGGAAGTGCTGGTGGAGCTGCGGAACAAACTCACTGAAGCGTACCGGACGCTCATCAACATGCAGAGCTGAGCCCGATAACCGATGCCTGACGCCTTGACGTTGCTGGCCGACCGCGCGGGAGGGTGGCGCCGTGTACTGACCCTGGGGATCGGTGCCGGGGCAATCGCGCTCATCCTGCTGGTTTCACGATGGGCATCCGCCCCGACCTGGGTTCCGGTGGTGAGCAACGCGCCACTGGAGTCGACCGGTCAGATAACCGATCAGCTGGATCAGGCGGGTATCGCCTACCGGCTGGAGCGTGGTGGCCTGGACATCATGGTGTCCGCCACCGATGTGGCGCGGGCTCGTGTGGCGCTGGCACGAACCGGGATTCCCGGTGGTGGACGGCCCGGCATGGAGATCTTCGACAAGCCCGCGTACGCCATGACCGACTTCACCCAGCGCATCAACTATCGCAGAGCGCTGGAAGGTGAACTGGAGCGTACGATCGGCAGGATGAAGGGCGTGGCATCCGCCCAGGTCCACCTGGCGATTCAGGAAACGTCCAGCTTCCGATCCGCATCACAGCCGCGTGAGGCATCCGTGGTGCTGAAGCTGTCGGGGGGCGAGACTCCCGGCCCCGATGTCGTGCGCGGCATTGCCCAGCTCGTGGCCAGCAGCGTCGACGGGCTTGCCAGCGAGAACGTCTCCGTCCTGGATGATCGTGGCCGGCTCCTCTCCGCGGCGGGCGAGCCGGGATCTGCTCTCGGTCTCACGTCGCGCCAGCTGGTCGCCCAGCAGGAAGTGGAAGATCGCCTCAGACAGAAGGCCGAAGGCATCGTGGGACAGATCGTGGGTTCAGGCAATGCCCGTGTCCAGGTGTCGGCAACGCTCAATTTCGACCAGTTGCAGCGCACGGTGGAGAATGTGGATCCGGAGAGGTCGGTCGCTGCCACCGAGCAGAAGGCGGAGATAGTTCCTGGCGCACAGGGTGGCGCCGGTTCGTCGAATACAGCCACGACGTATGAGAACTCCCGCTCGACGGAGGTCTTCTCCTCGTCCGTGGGGACGATCGAACGACTCACCGTTGCGGTGCTCATCAACGCCCGGCCGGATTCCGGTCAGCGTGCCCCTGAACCCGGAGATCTGTCCCGGGTGGAAACACTGGTACGCAGCGCGGTGGGATTCGACTCGACCCGCGGCGACCAGGTATCCGTGGTCAGTATCCCCTTCGCTGCCAGCGTTCTCCCCGCGCCCGATGTGGAGCCGCCGGTATCCATGATGCAGACGGTCCGGGAGAATCAGTCCGTGATCATCCGGGTGGTGGCGGTTCTGCTTGCCTTCATTCTGGGATTGCTGACCCTGCGCGCGTCCCGCACGACGGCGACGTCAACGGTGCGTCGTGAGCCGGACAAGCTGCCCGCGGGTGCCGCACCACCATCACCGGCACCACGTACCGGCGCGGTGCCACTGGCTGCCCCCGAAGCAGCACCACCCCCACCGCGCATGCTCCCCGAGCCGACCGCCATCCAGACCAGCGCCGACGCCAGAAACCGGGTGGGCGCCACGGTGAGTCAGCAACCCGAGGTCGCGGCCAGAGTAGCGCGAGCCTGGATGCGTGAGGGCTGACAGGTGGAATCCACGACGCTCGTTGCGCGCGGTTCGTCGACCCGAACCTACAGCGATATCGAAGAACTGAATGGCCGTCAGAAGGTTGCCGTGCTCTGTCTGGCGCTGGGTCCGGAGGTCGCCGCGCAGATCACCCAGAGACTGGGGAGCGAGGAGGTCGACGCCATCTCGTACGAAATTGCCCGCATGGATGGCATCTCACCCAAGGTCGTGGATGGCGTGGTTGATGAGTGGCTGGTGCGCATAATGGCGGCTGATTCGGTGGCTTCGGGAGGCCTGGACGCCGCGCGTGAGATCCTGCAAAAGGCATTCGGTGGCGAGAAGGCCGCCCGGATCCTGGAGCGCATCGAGGTTCAGCTCCGGCCGAGCGGCCTGCAGCAATTGCAGAACGTCGATGCCAGACAGATGGCAACGGTGCTTCGCGGCGAGCACCCTCAGGTCATGGCGCTCATTCTGGCCTGCCTGGATCCCCGGCACACCGCAGGCATCCTCAAGGAACTGGATGGCGAACTCGCGACCGATGTGGTCTTCCGCATGGCGCGCATGGAGAAGGTCCAGCCCGAACTGCTCGATCTGGTGGAGCGTACGCTCACCGCGGACACCGATTTCGTCAATCAGGGTACGATGTCGGCGCCCGGCGGCCCCGGGGTGGTTGCCGGGATCCTCAACCTGGTGCCCTCCAGCCTGGAGCGGACCCTGCTCGACTCGGTGGCGGAGAAGGATCCGCTGCTCATGGATCAGATCCGGAATCTCATGTTCGTCTTCGAGGACATCGGAGATCTGGACAACCGGGCGCTGCAGCGACTGCTGCGCGACGTGGATGTCAAACAGCTGGCACTGGCGCTCAAGGCAGCCAGCGGCGAGCTCCGCGAGAAGATCACTGCAGCGATGTCGCAGCGCGCGGTGCAGGCGCTCAACGACGAGAGCGAAATGCTGGGACCGGCGCGCGTACGGGACGTCGAGGCGGCCCAGACCGCGATCATCGCGATAGTGCGTCAACTGGAGGAAGCGGGCGAGATCGTGGTCAGCGGAGGCGACGATGATGTCGTCCTCTAGGGTGGCACGGGGTGTGACGGTGGCAGCGTCGCAGGACCCCTCACCGGCGCGCTGGGCGCCTGACGAGTTGCCGCGACTGGAATCCTCGCGTGCTCCCGCTCCGCCACCGGATCCCGCAACCGATGCCGGCCCGCAGGAACAGCTGCGCATCGAGCGGGCATCCGAGGATGGTTACGCCCGGGGTTACGAACAGGGATTCCGTGCCGGCGAGTTCGCCGAGTCGTCCCGGCTGCGCACCGCCATCGCGTCCCTGGAGGAAGGAATCGGTTCGCTGGAGCGTGAGTCAGGTCGCTGGGTGGGAAATGCGGAAGACAATATCTGCGCCCTGGCGGTGACCGTGGCTCGCCACCTGATCGCCCGACAGATCGAACTGGATCCCCACATCGTGACGGAGACCGTCAGGCTGGCCCTGGCGGAGTTCCCGGTGACCGAGCAGGTCAGGGTGCGACTCAATCCCGGTGATCTTCAGACCGTCACGCAAGCGCTGCAGGGGAGCGGGGAGAGCCATTCCCGTCGGGCGGTACGATGGAGTGCCGATACGCGCGTGGCACCGGGTGGCTGTCTGATCGAAGGTGCCGAACGGATCGTCGATGGCCGGGTGGACGCCGGTCTGGAGAGGCTCTACCGGAGGTTGTCGAATGTCGGCAGTTGAACTGCTCATGCATCGCATGGCGGACGTGCCGCGACTGGCGGTCTACGGTCGTGTGACGCGACTGGTCGGCCTGGTCATCGAGGCGACGGGCCTCGATGTCGGTGTGGGTGAGCTGTGCCGGGTGTCCAGTCTCACGGACGATCACTCCGTACTCGCGGAAGTCGTGGGCTTTCACGAACGCGGCGTCCTGCTCATGCCGCTGGGTGAACTCGCCGGTCTGCATCCGGGGAGCCTCGTCCAGCCTCTGAAGCGCTCCTTCGGCGTGGATGTCGGGCCCCGCATGCTGGGGAGGGTACTGAACGGACTGGGTCACCCCATCGACGGTCTGGGGCGTCTGGAAACCACTGAACGGGTTCCGCTTTCCGGCGAGCCACCGCACCCGCTTCAGCGAGTGCCCATCTCGTCTCCGCTGGAGACCGGTGTACGCGCCATCGACGGACCGCTGACCATGGGACAGGGTCAGCGTGTCGGCATCTTCTCCGGATCCGGAGTGGGAAAGAGCACTCTGCTTGGCATGATCGCCCGTCAGGCAAAGGCGGATGTCAACGTGATTGCGCTCCTGGGTGAACGCGGTCGGGAAGTGCGGGACTTCATCGACCACGCACTGGGCCCGGAAGGGCTGTCACGCTCGGTCCTCGTGGTGGCCACCGGGGATGCGGCCGCGCTGGTCCGTGCCCGGGGTGCACTGGTAGCCACCGCCATCGCGGAGTACTTCCGCGATCAGGGACAGCAGGTGCTCCTCATGGTGGATTCCGTCACCCGGGTCGCCATGGCATGGCGCGAGATTGGCCTGGCGGTCGGCGAGCCACCCACCACCAAGGGCTATCCACCATCGGTCTTCGCGTCCCTCCCGCGACTCCTGGAACGCGCCGGCAACGGATCCATCGGTGGCATCACCGGCGTCTATACCGTGCTCGTGGACGGCGACGACTTCAACGAGCCGGTGGCGGACGCCGCGCGTTCCATACTCGACGGTCATATCGTCCTCACACGCAAGCTTGCATCGGCTGGCCACTTCCCCGCCATCGACATCCTGGAGAGCAAGAGCCGGGTACGGGACCAGATCATTCCTCCTCAGCATCGTCAGGCAGCCAATACCCTCATGGGTCTGGAGGCCGCCTATCGGGAGAAGGAGGATCTCATCCTCGTGGGCGCCTATCAGAAGGGCAGCGACCCCGTGGTGGACGCCTCCCTGAGGCTGCGCGACCAGGTGACCGGTTTCCTGCGCCAGAAGCCCGACGAGGTGACCGCCTTCGACATGACGCGTTCGACGCTGCAGCAACTGATCCAGCAGTCACAGCTTCCGGGAGGAATCGTCTGATGTCCCACCGGTTCTCGCTCCAGCGCCTGCTGGATCTCCGTCATCAGCACGAACGCGCCATGGCACGCAATCTGGCCATGGCCCGCGAGCTTCAAACGAACGAACAGAGCGCAACGGACGCATTGCACCGCGCTCATGCCGCGGCCCGGGATCGCATCTCCCGCGAAACGGAAGAGACGCCCACCATCGGCACGCTGCTCAGCCTCGGCCACGCCATGCGTCATCTCGATGCCCATGTCGAACTGGCGACGGAGCGTCTCCGTGTGGCTGAAGAGGTCGTGCAGGAACATCATGATGCGCTCATGGTGGCCGCTCAGGCTCGCCAGATCCTGGATCGCCTCCGTTCCCGTCATGAAGTAGCCTACCGCAGCGGAGAGAAGGTTCGCGATCTGCGGACCATGGATGAAATCGCGCTTTCGCGGTTCGTGGCGCCGGAAGGCAGTCCTGCCAACTCCAACCGGACAAACCGATGAAGAAGTTGGTGATCCTGGCAGTCCTGGGACTTCTGGTCGGACTCGGAGGAGGCACCGGCATCGCGATCCTGATCGAGCCGGACGCCGTCGCCGACACGACGCATGCGGATACGGGTCATGTGGCAGCGGACACCACCACGGAGTTCGCTTCACCGGAGACACCGGCACCAGACACCGCAGCGGCGGAAGCGGACACCGCCTCCGGCGCTGCGCCACAGCCAGGCTCTCCGCCGCCGGGCCAGGTCGGGCATCCAGGCGGAGCGGACGGCGTTCCCGCAACGAAGGCGCCGTCCACCACTGATGCAACGCGGGATTCCACTGCAGCGGTACAGTTGAAGCGGATTGCCAGGACCTTCGCGGCCATGTCACCACGCGATGCCGCCAAGGTTCTGGAGCTTATGGAGGATGCCGATGTGACGGCAATCATTGCATCGCTCAGTGAGAAGCAGGGTGCCGCCATCCTGGCCGCCTTTCCACCCGCCCGTGCCGCCGCCATCAGTCGCGCCCGCCTGGACGCAGCTCGAATCCCACAACCGTGACGCTTCCCCTCATACCGTTGCCCCCGACGGCTGATCCGCGCAGTTCACCCGAGGCGTCATCACCAGGGTCACCTGGCGCGAACACAGGATTCCGCGACGCCCTGGCTAGCGCACTGGGCAAGCCCGCCGCCAGCGACGTGGATGCCCTCATTCCACCAGCGGTCCGGCAGCTTCTGGAATCCATGATTGCCTCGGGCAAGGGAACACAACCGCACGGTACATCCGGAAGGGACAGTCGGGCGGACCATCCGACCACCAGCGAAGGCGCACTGGAAGGATCGGGTTCCCGGAGCGACGCGACCGGGCCGATGCCGCTGGTCGGCAGTCCGGAAATCGAGGCGCTCCTGGCAGCGTTCACGGCTGCCATACCGGGAACCACGGGCGTCGGTGCGATCGATCCCGAGGCGACCGCGTCGAAGGAAGCGAAGGTTCCGGCGCATGAATCACTCGTTCCGGAGTTTCGGGATCGCCTGCAGAGGGTGATCGACCGGCTCCAGTCCGAATTTGGATACAAGGTCGAGGTGGTCGAGACCGTTCGGAGCCAGGAAAGACAAGACCGGCTTTTTGCGCAAGGCCGGGCCACGCCGGGTCCCGTGGTGACGTGGACCCGCAACTCGCGGCATACCGAAGGCCGCGCCGCCGATCTCATGATCGACGGTACGTATGCCAACCCGGTGGCCTATGCCAGGCTGGGTCGCGTTGCCAGCGAGGAGGGACTGCGAGTACTGGGCGCCAGGGATCCGGGCCATGTGGAGCTCCCGGCCAGGCTGCCTGGCAAGGTCTCCAGCATGGCGCCTGGTGGTGTCGTAGCCGGGGGAGCACCCGGCGGCCCCCGATCGATCGGGGAGATCATTCCACCGAATCAGCCCCGGAGCCTGACGAGTTCCTTCCAGGCCCCCGATACAGCAGCGAACCCTTCAGTGGGTGGGATCGCCAGCGTTGCGGGTGTAGCCGGGATCGCTCCCGTGGCAACGGTGGCACAGGTAGCGACGGTTGCCCAGGTGGCGCGTACTGCCGTGCCTGGTACAGGGCGAAACGCGAGAACGCCAACTGCGAATCAATCGGCATCTGCCACGGCTTCCGACGCAATCGATGGTCACCATCCCGGTCCGCAGCCGAACGCCAACGCGGGTGGGAGTGCGGAATCCGGCAGGCTGACGACCGGTCAGCCGCGAATGGTGACCGCTTCGCCGGGCGGAACATCGCTCTCATCGGAGAATCACGCCAACCGCGAATCATCGGGAGGCGGTGACCACCGTGAGCGGAAACCCCTCCCGACTGCGCCGGCGATCACCGAGCGACCCGGTCCGGTCGTCATGCGCGGGTTCGATCTCCCCACTGGCGACTCGCTTCACCTGATGCCGGGCAATGCGGGCGAAGTGGCCGCAGTGTGGGAACCGCCGGCAATCGACCGTATTGCCCAGGTGACCGAGATGCGGGAAAGCATCGCCGAGCGACCGTTGTCCAGCGTACTGCTGAAACTGGATCGTCCCGACGGTGGTGAGGATCGTATCCGCGTGGGTCTTCGTGGCACTTCCGTCGGCGCCTCATTCGAGATGTCGGACGCGGGTGCGGCTGAAGACCTGGGGCGCAACCTCTCCGACCTGGCACGCTCGCTGGGAAGGCAGGGCCTCGACGCGGAATCGGTGACGGTCCGGGCGCTTTCCGGCAGGGAAGCGCTTTCCACGCTGTCGCAGGCGATCGCGGGTGAACGCGATGCGCTTCGCGCCGCCAATGGCGCCGGCGGCAGTCAGACCGCCGCCGGTGGTCGCGACGGACGCGGCACCTCACCCCGCAATGATAACCCACAGGACGAGCAGGCACGGCAACGGCCGCGCCGGGACTCGCGAGGAGAACGTTGATGCCTAACGCAATACCTGCAACCTCCCCTGCTCCGACGTCAACCCTGACGGACGCTCTCGTCCGCCAGGGAGCAGCCGGGCCGGGAGGAAAGCTCGGCAAGGATGAGTTCCTTCACCTGCTTACGACACAGCTCCGCTATCAGGATCCCATGAACCCCATGGATGGCCACCAGCTGGCCGCCGACCTGGCCCAGTTCGCGGGCCTGGAACAGCTGCTCAACATCAATGACTCCCTGGCCGCGCAATCCGCCCGGCAGGACACCGTTCTGACCGCGATCAACAACTCGGTGGCCCTGAACACCATTGGCCGGAACGTCGAAGCCGCGGGTGACCAGGTCGTCCTGGCGGACGACGGCAATGGGAACCTCGACGGTACCATCGTAGCGGACGTGACCATCGAAGGGAATGCGACCCTGGAACTGATGAACGAGAGTGGCAGAGTCGTGGGATCGGCGTCACTCGGCTTCATCAAGACCGGAAATGGACAGGCGTTCAGCGTCGGTCCAGCCGCGGCCGGTCTGGGCGCCGGCGTGTACCACGCACGCATCACGGTCACCGATGCGAACGGCGCCGAAGTGCCCCAGGCGACCTTCTTCACGGGTCGGATAGACGGAATGTCGTGGACTCCCGAAGGCGCCGTCCTGACCAGCGGCCCGGTTCAGATCGCCATCAACAGTATCCGCCGGATCATCGGCTGAATCTCCACACCCACCCCAACAGCAAGGAATACCAGACATGATGAGATCGCTCTTTTCCGGCGTGTCCGGACTGCGGAACCACCAGGTCCGCATGGACGTGATCGGAAACAACATCTCCAACGTCAACACGGTGGCCTTCAAGGCCGGACGGGTCACGTTCAAGGAGGGATTCGCGCAGCTCCTTCAGGGCGCTTCCCGCCCACCGGGCGATCACGGAGGCATCAATCCCATCCAGGTTGGCCTCGGCATGCAGATAGGATCGATCGACACACTCTTCAGTCAGGGCAACCTCGAAACCACCGGACTGAACACGGACCTTGCCATCCAGGGAGACTCGTTCTTCGTGGTGGCCAAGGGCAACCAGCACTACTACACGCGCGCCGGCAACTTCCAGCTCGATGCTGACGGAAAGCTGGTGTCGCCCACCAACGGATTCGTGGTGCAGGGCCGCATGGCGGACAATGGCGTGTTCCTGGACGGTGTACGCGACATCGTGCTTCCGTTCGGACAGAAGACCGCGGCGAAGTCGACTGACTCCGTGGCGCTCGCCGGGAATCTGAATGCCTCGGCGCCCGTCTTCACCGGCGCGTTCGACGCCACGGGCAGGGCTGATCCAGCCAACGCAAGTTCCTGGACCGAGTCGTCGATCACGGTTTATGACTCCCTGGGCAACCAGTGGGACCTCAAGGTGCAGTTCTGGAAGACCGCGGCGGACACCTGGAGCTGGCAGGTCGACGGGACCAATCTCCCGGCGGGTTTCACACCCGACAACGCCACGCCGCAGACCCTCCAGTTTGACACGGTCGGCGTGCTGCAGGCCGCTGCGCCAACCGATCCACCCGTGATAAGCTGGGCCCCGCCGGGCGCGGATCCCGTCAGCATTACCGTGGACCTCGGCAGCGGCATCAACGGCATTACCTCGTTCGCCGGCACCAACACCGCGGTTCTGCGGGATCAGAACGGCTACACCGCCGGACAACTGCAGAATTTCTCCATCGACCGCACCGGTCTCATCACGGGGGCCTTCACCAATGGCACCAATGTGGTCCTGGGCCAGATAGTGCTGTCCGACTTCAACAACCCGGCCGGGCTTCTCCGCGTGGGCGACAACATGTACGCCACATCAGGGAACTCCGGTGGCGCGGTTCTGGGCTACGCGCTGGAAGGCAGCCAGTCGACGCTCACCAGCGGCGCGCTGGAAATGTCGAATGTCGACCTGGCGCAGGAGTTCACCAACATGATCGTGGCCCAGCGTGGCTTCCAGGCCAACAGCCGGGTGATCACGAACAGCGACGAGATGCTCCAGGAAGTGGTGAATCTCAAACGGTAGTCCTCAGGCGCTGAAGTGACTCGGGAAGGCCCGGTGCCAAGGCATCGGGCCTTCCCGTTTTCCGGGAGTTCGCGGTCCGGCCGGGAAAAACAGTCCAGTCCATCACGGCAACTCCTGCCGGCCGGGTCAGGATTGCCCCAGTCACGGTTCATCGGCCGTCAATCGTGCTGGCGTGCCAACCAGTTGTCGTTCTTCGACTTGGCTCCTGCCCGGACGTCCGCGATCGGCACTCCGTCGGATGGTACAGCTCCTGCCTTTGCCGAACCACGTCTGGCCATCCCATCGCAGATACACACATCCCAATGTCCGACGAAAAGAACGAAGCCGGCGCGGAAGCCACGGAAGCAGAACCCCGAGGGCCCAGCAGGATGGTCCTCATCGGGTCGCTCGTCGTCACGCTCTTCGGTGGAGGAGCAGGTGGCATGCTGATCCTCGGCCCGATGATCAGCGGGAAGGAAGCCGCCGCCGCGGATTCCACCGCACCTGACGATCACGGCGAGAGCGGAGATGGTCATGGCAAGGAAGGAGCGGGCACGCCAGGCGGCGCCATGCACACCATCGACAACATGGTCCTCAATCCGGCCATGTCGAACGGATCGCGATTCCTTCTGGTAGCCACCGCAGTGGAGTGCTCCGATGGCGCGATCGTCGAGGAACTCAAGGCCCGCGACGCGGAGGTCCGGGATGTCCTCATCAACGTGATGGGGACACGCACGGTGGAGCAGCTCACCGATCTTGCGCAGCGTGATTCGCTCCGCAGCGAGATCGCCACCGCCATCAACACCATGCTCGGCAAGCCTGAGGCAGTGAGGCGCGTCTACTTCTCCCAGTTCGTGGTGCAGTGACCGTGTCGCCCGATTCATCCGCGAACCGCACCCCGGAACCCGGGCCTGACGCCGCCAACGTCGCGTCACCGACGGGCGACGGGACCCGGCCGTACGATTTCCGCCGACGTCCCGGCATCCCGGCAGGCAGGAAGGGACTCCTCGCCACCCTGTACGAGGACGTCGGCAAGGCGATGGACAACTGGTTTCTCTCCCGGGTGCGCGGTGACGTGACGTTGGCCCTGGAGGGAGTGGAACAACTGACCTTCGCGGACTTCGCAGGCGCGTTGCCCGCGCCGGGTGCCTACTACACCTTCGCCGTCAGCACCACCGGAGGCCAGGGCGGGGTGATCGATCTGGGACGGGAACTGGCGTGGTTCCTGGTGGACAGGTTGTTCGGGGGCAGTGCTGAAGTCCGTATTCCAGACCGTGCGATGACCCCTCTGGAGCGGATGAGCTTGAGCTCCGTGGTAGATCACCTCTTGAGCGTCCTGCAGGAAGCCTGGCGGCAGTACGTGCCCCTGGAGCTCACGCTGAACGGCTTCGAAGGAATGCCGGACCGGCTCTCGGTGGTGCATCGCGAGGATCAGGTCCTGGCAGCCCGATTCAACGTCACGGTTGGTCAGCAGCAGAGCCGACTCGGTTGTTGCCTGCCGATGTCGGCGCTGGAAGCCTTCTTCGCCGGCAGGGGTGAAGCACAACCCACCCCGTTTGGTTCGGCGGAGGAACGTGCGGAAAATGCCAGACTCGTCGAACGGGCACTTCGGGCCACCCGAATCCCCGTCTCCGCGCGGCTGCCGCACTTCCGCCTGTCGCTCCGCGAACTCGTTTCGCTGCAGCACGGCAGCCTGGTGGCCACCGGCATTCCCCGTTCTGCCGATATCGACGTGATCATCGGGGATCAGCGCCGTTTCCAGGCGTCGCCCGGTCGCGTGGGAAGCAATCTCGCGGTCCGGCTGACCGATGACGTGATGCCCGCTCCCGAATCCCTCACCATACCTCTTACCCGCAACGCCGAGGCCAGGAATGCCCGCTGACCAGGATCAACCACACGCTGGAATCGATTTCGATGAACTGGGCGAGTCGGTCCTGGGAAGGACCGAAGTGCCGTTGTCGCTTCTCATGGATCTGACGATTCCGGTATCGATCGAGCTGGGACGTACCTCGCTGGCGGTGCAGGAGGTGCTGCATCTCGGTCGTGGCTCGATCATCCAGTTGGACCGGCTGGCGGGCGAACCGATAGACGTGTTCGTTGGTGATCGCCGCTTCGCCGAAGGAGAAGTCGTCGTTCTGGGTGAGCACTTCGGCATCCGCCTGACGAAGATCGTCGCCCGGAAGAATCCCGCCCTCGCGTGAACCTTCCGTCGGTGATCGGCGTCATCCTGACGCTTGGAGTCGTACTCGTCCTCATATCCGTCACCCTGCGCCTCCTCCGGGGCGTCAGCCAGCGCGGATCTGCCGGTTCCGGCGGGATGAAGCTGGAGGTGATCCAGCGCGTAGCCGTCGGCCCGCGGCAGGGCATTGCCGTGGTCCGCGTCGGTGAACAGTTGCTCGCCGTGAGTGTGGGCGAAGGCGGAGTCCGGACACTGGCGGAACTCGACGACGCAGTGGAGCCGGCGGTGGACGCCGTGCTGCAACCAGTGGAAGAGCGCCGTGATTTCCGGGCGATCCTGCGACAGGGGCTGCGTGCCGCAGGCGTTCCGATGCTGGCGCTGGTTGCAGGTATCTGCCTTCTGCCTCCCGCGGGACTCCCGGCACAGGCAACAGCGGCGAGCGCCCCGGCGCCTCAGGGATCGAACGCGTCCGGCCAGTCCGCATCCGCACCGGCGCTCGATGCGGTCACCCGTGCCCTTCCCCGGATGGATCTGAAGCTCGCCGTGGGCGACGGTGACGGCCTGCGCCTGAGTGGAGCGGTCGGCGTCGTGGTGCTCATGGGTGCCCTGACTCTGCTGCCGACACTGATCCTGCTCATGTCCAGCTTCACGCGCATCCTGATCGTGATGCACTTCCTGAAGCAGGCACTGGGCACGCAGACGGCGCCACCGGCCCATCTCATCAGCGCCCTGGCACTGCTTCTCACCGGTTTTGTCATGGCCCCTACGCTTTCCGAGGTGAACCGGGGTGCCATTGAACCATGGCTGGATGGAAGGATCGATCAGCCGGCCATGATGAGTGCCGCCATTCAACCTCTCCGAGCCTTCATGCTCCGTCAGGTGCAGGAACGCGACCTGCAGGCTTTCGTGGAGATGAGCGCCTCCCCACCGCCATCCCGCCCGGAAGAGGTGTCGACGGTGGTGCTGATGTCGGCCTTCGTGACCAGTGAACTGCGGACTGCCTTCCAACTGGGATTCGTGCTGTTCCTGCCCTTCATCATCATCGACATCGTCGTCTCGTCGGTACTGATGAGCATGGGGATGTTCATGTTGCCGCCGGCGATGATATCCCTGCCCTTCAAGCTGCTCCTCTTCGTTCTGGTCGACGGCTGGTCGCTGCTGGTACAGAGCCTCGTGGCGGGGTTTCGATGAGTTACGCCCTGGTCACCGATCTGGCACGGAACGCCATCATGGTGGCGATTCTGCTGGCTGCACCGCTGCTCAGTGTCGCTCTCCTGGTGGGATTGGTCGTGAGCATCCTGCAGGCCATGACCCAGGTGCAGGAGCAGACCCTCTCGTTCGTCCCCAAGCTCGTCGCGGTGGGGGTGACGATCCTGGTGGCCCTGCCGTGGATGCTGCAGTTGCTGGTGGAGTATACCGCCAACCTCCTGCGATCGTTGCCGGGGTACACAGGATGACCCAGGCGGCCGCGATAGATATCCACTCACCCCAGACGTGGAATACGCTGGCACTGCTGGCGTCCCGGATCGGCGGCCTGGTGCTCATCGCCCCGGTCTTCTCGTCGCGACTCATCCCCGGGACGGTACGAACCGCGCTCGTCCTCCTGCTCACGGTCGTTCTCTTTCCCGCCGCACGCACCGCAGGCACGGTGTCGACCGTGACTCCCGGCGCCGTTCTGGGAGAGGTGCTCGCGGGATTGGCGTTAGGCCTCGGGGCGGCCCTCCTGGTGGGTGCCATGGAGGTGGCCGGTGACTACATGGCCATGCAGACGGGACTGTCCGGTGCCGCACTGCTCGATCCGCTGACCAGCCAGCAGTCCGCCGTGATGGGAACGTTTCTGCAGGTGTTCGCCGTCACCTTGCTGCTGACGGGCGGAGGACACCTCGTCATGTTGAACGCGCTGGCCGCCAGCACCCGCGAGATCCCGTTGGGCACCGCGCTCACCAGTGACCGGGGCATGCTGACGATGGCGACCGAAGGATCCACGCTCTTCGCGCTGGGACTTCAGTTCGCCGCGCCGGTCATGGCAGTGGCCCTCATCGCCAACGTGGCACTGGCCGTGCTTAGCCGGGCCGCACCGCAGCTCAACATCCTGCAGCTCGCCTTCCCGGTTCAGATCCTCGCGGGCCTCGCCACCCTGCTGGCCGCCATTCCGCTGCTGGGATCGTGGTGGATGGGCTGGGAGTTTCCGTACGGTGAACTCGTGTCGCGCGCCATGAACGCGCTGGGAGCACGCTGATGGCACTCGCCGATCAGGAGAAGACCGAGGCACCCACGCATCGGCGCCGGGAGGAGGCGCGGAAGGAAGGCCGCATCCCGCGCAGCACTGAACTCACCACATCGTTCGTTCTGCTGGGCGCCGCGCTGATCCTGAATGCCGCCGGACCGCTGCTGGGTGGCAGGATCGCTGCGCTCTTTCGTGAGGGAATAGTTGCCACCGGTACCTCGCCGCTGGGCATCGAGTCGACAGTGCTGATGCTGCGCGATGGTGGCTGGAAACTGCTCGCCATTCTGGGAGCGTGGGGTGCCGCCCTGACCCTGGTGGCCATCGCCATCGCCGGACCCCAGGCACGCGGCGTCGTCAGTGCGAAGCCGGTCACCCCCGATCCCGCACGTCTCGGCCCGCTGCAGAACGTGAAACGGATACTGGGCGGCCAGTCCCTGGTGGAGCTGGTGAAGTCGCTCTTCAAGCTCGGTCTGATCGCCATGCTGGTGAAGGTGACACTGGATGGCGCCTGGGATGACATCATGGCGCTGACCGATCTGTCCGCCACCGGATTCCTCATGGTTGTCAGGCACCACACCGTGCGCCTCCTGATGAGCGCGGGTCTTGCCTACCTGGTGCTGGCCGCCTTCGACTACGCATGGCAGATCCGGCAGCACGAACAGTCGCTCCGGATGTCACGCGACGAGATCCGACAGGAACTCAGGCAGTCGGAAGGCGACCCGCTGGTGAAGCAACGGATCCGTTCCTTCGGCAGGGCACTGGCCCGCAAGCAGATGATGCGCGACGTGCCGAAGGCGGACGTGGTCATCACCAATCCGACGCATCTGGCGGTCGCGCTCCGCTACGACCCTCTCAAGGCTCCGGCCCCAATCGTGGTTGCCATGGGCCAGCGCAAAGTCGCCGAGCGCATCAAGGCAATCGCCCGTGAAAACGGCGTGCCGTGCATGGAAAACAAGCCCCTGGCGCGGGCCCTCGTGGCCAGCGCCAGGGTGGGGAGCATGATTCCGTCCGAACTTTATGTAGCGGTAGCCGAAGTACTGGCCTTCGTCTTCCGGCGCTGTGTGGCACGGGGCCGGCCCCTCCGGGCGGTGACCGCATGACCGCACCCGCCCGCGCCATCGCCCCGTCACCGGGGATCGATTCCCGCCGCACCGCGGAGCTGGGACTGGCCATCGCCGTTGTCTTCGTCATCGCGCTGCTCATCGTACCCTTGCCACCACTGGTCCTGGATCTGTTCCTGGCAACCAGCATAGGACTCTCCCTGGTGGTGCTGCTGACCGTCATCCAGACGACGGAAGCGCTGGAGTTCTCCTCGTTTCCGGCGTTGCTGCTGCTCCTGACGCTGTTCCGGCTGGCGCTCAACGTGAGCAGCACCCGTCTCATTCTCTCGGAGGGTCACGCCGGCAATGTCATACAGGCGTTCGGCGAGATAGTCATTGGCGGCAACTATGCCGTGGGCCTGGTCCTCTTCCTCATCCTGGTCGGGATCAACTTCATCGTCATCACGAAGGGTGCCGGCCGCGTTGCGGAAGTCGCCGCCCGCTTCACTCTGGATGCCCTTCCGGGGAAGCAGATGGCGATCGACGCCGACCTGTCGGCTGGCTTGATCGATGAGAACGAGGCCCGCCGCCGGCGCGAGGACGTAGCCCGTCAGGCGGACTTCTACGGAGCCATGGACGGCGCCAGCAAATTCGTCAAGGGCGACGCCATAGCGGCACTCCTCATCACATTCATCAACATAGTTGGCGGCATCTTCATTGCCGTCGTTCAGAAGGGCCTCCCTCTGGCCCAGGCAGCGTCCAAGTACACCGTTCTCACCGTAGGTGAGGGGCTGGTGGCCCAGATCCCGGCACTGATCATCTCCACCGCCGCCGGTATCATGGTGACTCGTGCCAGCGGTCAGGCACGCATGGGAGTACAGGTGGCGGATCAGCTTGCGGCATACCCGCGTGCGCTCTGGGTCGCGGCTGCCGTACTCGGTGGATTCGCGCTGATTCCCGGGCTGCCGCGACTCCCCTTCATCGTCCTGTCCGCGATCCTTGCCCTCGTCGCCCGATACGCCGATGCCGCCGCCAGGGAACGGGATGAACTGGCCCGCAACGCGGCGGAACAGGATGCGCGACCAGCAGAGAAGAAGTCCGACCCGCTCAAGGACCTGCTGCAGATCGATCCGATCGAACTGGAAGTTGGCTACGCACTGATCCCCCTCGTTGATGAGGGTCAGGGTGGCGACCTGCTGGAGAGGATCCAGTTGCTGCGCAAGCAGGCTGCGCTCGAAGTGGGAATCCTGATACCGCCCATCCGGGTACGCGACGACCTGCGCCTCCCTGCCAACGAGTACGTCATCAAGCTCCGTGGCGCCGAGATAGCCAGGGCCGAAGTGATGCCGCGTTTCGTTCTGGCTCTGGACACCGGGTCGGTGTCGCGCCCCATCGAAGGCATCGAGACCATCGATCCCGCGTTCGGCCTGACGGCGCGATGGATAGCCACCACGCGGCGTGTGGAAGCGGAGGCCTGTGGCTACATCGTCGTCGAGCCCACGACAGTTGTGGCGACGCACCTGATGGAGGCTCTCAAGGCCAACGCCGCCGAGCTGCTCGGCCGACAGGACGTCCAGGAAATGGTGGAGGCGTTGAAGGCCTCGCATCCGGCTCTGGTGGAGGAACTGATTCCCGCCAGGGTATCCCTCTCGCTGCTCCATCGCGTACTACAGAGGCTGCTGCGGGAACGGATTCCCATCCGGGACATGGTGACGATACTGGAGGCGCTGGGTGATTCCGTCGACACGACGAAGGATCCCGAGCTCCTTACCGAGCATGTGCGCCGCGCACTCGCGAACGTGATCTCCCGGCTGTACTCGGATGACACCGGTACGGTTCGGGGAATCACCCTGGGCAGCCGTCTCGAAACTGCCCTGATGGGTCTGTTCTCCCCACGCTCGGCGCAGTCCGCGCCACCCCTGGCTCCGGATTCCCTGGCGGACCTCCTGCGCGAACTGCAGCGGATGGCGACGACGTTCGCAGCGGACGGGCGCATGCCTCCACTGATCGTCCCGCCCTCCCTCCGTGTCGGCATCCGCCGGCTCACGGAGCCGGTGCTGGCCGGCCTGCCCGTGGTCTCGCTCGCGGAGTTTCCCGCCACCGTGAAGTTGAACTCCATCGCCTCCTGGGAGCTGCGTCATGCTGCTTGAAACCTTCCGGGGATCAGATCCCCGTCATGTCCTCGACGACGCCCGTCGCACGCTGGGTGACGACGTGCTCGTCATTCGCAGCAACATCGAGCGTCGCGGTACGCGCACCCACGCCGAAGTGGTGGCCGCCCGGCCAGCGGATCTGGAGTCCCTGAAACGCCGACTGACGCCGCCTCCACCACACCTGCCGAGCACCAGTGGTGGCAGAGGGCGCAGCGGACCGCTGGTGGTGGCACTGGTGGGTCCACCGGGCGCGGGCAAGAGTACCACGCTGGTGAAGCTGGCCCTCAATCCTCATGCGTTCGGGCCGCTGGCACTGGGATTGCTGACGCTGGACACGTTCCGGGTGGCGGCCCTGGAGCAGCTCCAGCAGTACGCCGGCATCGGCGGACTGATGCTCGAGGCGGTCTACGACGGACGTGAAGTACCCGGCGCACTGCGGCGGCTGGACGCCTGTGATGTGGTACTGGTCGACACGCCGGGAAGAGGGCCTCTGGAGGTGGAAGCCAACGCGCAGTGGCAGGCGCTGCTGGAGGCAATCGTGCCTGACGAGGTGCATCTGGTCATGCCCGCCACGCTCCGCCCCGACGCGATCACGCAGACGGTGCGCCGGTTTGCGGCAACCCATCCCACTCATCTCATCCTCAGCAAGCTCGACGAGCTGCCTGACGAGTCTATGATCACCGATCCCATCGCCTGCACGGATCTGCCGGTCCGCTGGCTGACCACCGGCCAGTCTGTGCCTGACGACATCTGTCCGGCGATGGCGCGGGTCATGGCTGCGCTGGGCCTGGGTCGGGCCGGATTCCCCGCGCGTGCTCCGGAATCCCGGGTGGCAGCCGCGTGATCCCTCATCCGTTGACCCAGGGACCGGGGAGCGGGAACCCCATCTCCGCCATGCCGCACATCGTGGCAATGGCCTCCGGCAAAGGGGGTACGGGTACTTCCACATCCGCCACTCTGCTGGCTGCCGCGCTGGCGGCCGGTGGGCGCACTGTCCTGCTCGTGGACGCCACCGATCGCCTGGGCACCCTCGATTCCATGCTGGGCGTCACTTCCCGGGTTCCGCTCGATTCACTTCGGGGAGGTCAGGCCGAACCCGCGGACCTCATTGTCCGGGTGTCTCCCGGCCTGTCGCTCATCCCCGCCATTGGAGCGCACGGAACCCAGGCAATGGCGCCCGCCGAACGAAGAGTCCTCTTCGGCAGAGTCCGCTCGCTGTTCCCCGCATTCGATGTCGTACTCCTGGATGCGGGCTCGTCGGTGGACTCGATACTCCCGGCGTGCGCCAGCGGCGCAACCCGGGTCTTCGCGGTCACGACCGCGGATCGCATCGCCGTCACGGCCACCTATGCTCTCGTGAAGCTGCTGCATGAGCATCACCCGGACGTACGAGTCGACGTCCTGGCCAGTCGCACCACGGCCGCGGGTGCCGCGCAGCTGCACCGGGCGCTCAACGAGGCCGCGCTGCGTTTCCTCTCCCGAACCGTATACCTCGCCGGCGTGGTGCCTGACGACACTCAGTTCAGTACCGCCATTGCCGCAGGACTGGGTTTCCACGAGGCGGTGGAAGGATCCCTTGCCGCTCAACTGATGAGCGATCTGGGCGACAGTCTCTTCGACCTGCCGGATTCATCCCGCCCAGCCGCACAACCGTTCACACGCCAATCCGGACGGAACTGAAGCATGGCCACAGAAGATACCTGGCGCGCCTGCGCGCATGGCGATCCCGGCGCCCGGGACATGCTGCTCCAGGAAAACCTCAACCTGGTACACCACGTGGCGCGTCAACTCTCCCGAGCGCTGGCTGCCCAGGCCGATCTCGAGGAACTCGTCAGTTGCGGCACGCTTGGACTCATTGACGCGCTGGATGCGTTTGATCCGGATCGCGGACTGGCCTTCAGCACCTTTGCCGTACCGCGCATCCGGGGTGCCATACTCGACGAACTCCGCCGCCAGGACCATGTGCCACGCTCCGTGCGGCGCAAGACCCGCCAGATCGCCCAGGCCAGAGAGACACTGAATCGCATCTTCGGCCGGGTGGCCACCGATGACGAGCTTGCCGAACACCTCGGAATCGATCTCGCCACGCTGTGGCGTTGGCAGGCAGACACCGAATCCGCCGTGCAGATCTCGCTGAGTGAATCACCGGACGACCCTGCCGGACCGATCAATGCCGCCATGGATGCCATCGTGCGCGACGACATCGAAGGCGCCGACGAGGAAATCACCCGACAGCAGGAGTTTTCCATCGTGAGCGAAGCCATCCAGGGACTCAAGGAACAGGAACGCACCGTCCTGGCACTGTACTACTTCGAGGAACTGAAGCTGCACGAGATCGCCAGCGTGCTGGGATTGACCGAGTCCCGGGTCTCCCAGATCCGAGCGAAGGCACTGTCACGCCTTCGCGAAACAGTCGGCCACCTCCGCCTTCCCGCATGACCGCCATGGATACCCTGCTTTCGTTCACCGACCAGATCCTCCAGCAGCTCCTCGTCGCCGTCCAGGCCGCCGGAGCAGCAGTCGCTTCCGTGCTGGCGACATGGCCCACCGCGGTGACGGCGGCCCTCGTTGGCGCCGGTGTCGCTGCATCGGCCGCTGCGATCTTCTTCCTGATCCACCGTACCCGGCAGGCACGCCGCACGACGGCTTCCCGGTCACGCGCCATCCCTGCCACCGGGATACCGCGCCACACCACGCCTTCCATGCGTCCCCGCCGTCCAACACCCCGCGGCGCGTCCCTCACACCGACGGGTGACACCGAGCGGATCCGGGTGCTCGTCAGGCGCGGCGTACCCGCATTCGAAATCGCGCGATCCACGGGACTCTCGCACGACGCCATCTCGCTGCTGCTGAGCCAGGCTGCAGAGAAAGTCCGGCAAGGACGTCCGGTGCCGGCAGGACTTTCCGCCCCTGCCTCACCTCCGATGAGGGCATTCGCGACCGAGAACGCGACCTAACATGAGCCTTGAAAAGCAGTTAGCAAGGCAACGCTGGAGGCCACCGATACCGGCACATGGGTTGCCTCTGAACGAAACACAGGAAACCCGGGGGACCCGACTGTGAAGACTGACGGCATTGCCAGCGCTGCCAGCGCGCTCCGCTACTGGGAGAGAAAACTGGAAGCCACCGCCAACAACCTCGCCAACGCGACCACCGACGGCTTCAAGGCGGAGCGCGTCTTTGCGCAGCTCCTCGATGGCAACCTCCCAGGTGCCAATACGAGCACTGACCGCGGCATCGGTACCATCCGTACCACCGGGAACCAGTTCGACATCGCCACCGGCTCCGATGGGTTCTTCGTGGTCCGGACGCCGCAGGGCGAGCGCTGGACCAGAGGCGGCCCATGGCGCATCGACGCCAACGGCAACCTTGCTGACGCGGACGGCAATCTGGTACTCGGCGAGGAAGGTCCGATCTGTGTCATCCCGCCCGACGGGATCAGCGTGACGGGCACGGAGGTCAGCATCGACAGTGATGGTCTGGTACGCGTCCCCGGGCGCAAGTCCGTCTGTCTGCGCCTGGAGAAGGGTGGCCCGGGACCGTTGCAGCACGAGGGTGGCACGCGCTTCGTGCCACCGCCCGACCGCTCTCCGATGGCCGTTGGCCAGCGCGACGTGCGACAGGGTGCCATCGAGGAAAGCAACGTGAACTCGGTCTCCACACTGGTGGAGATGATAGCCATCAACCGGAACTACGCCTTCGCACAGAAGGTCCTCACCACCCTGGATGGCATCCGCGCCACGATCTCGAACGACCTCGCCAAACCCGCCTGATCCACTCCGCCACCCGTCACCTCCCATCCGCGTCACTCATGAATCCCGCCCTCCGCACCGCAGCCACCGGAATGATGGCTCAACAGATCCGCACCGAAGTCATTGCCAACAATCTGGCGAACGTGAACACCTCGGCATTCAAGCGGAGCCGGGCTCATTTCGAGGATCTCCTCTACCAGACCGTCCAGGGGCCTGCCGTGGTGGGCACCATGGACAACAATACCATGCCCGCCATCCAGGTCGGGCGCGGAACGCATCTTTCTGCCGTCCAGCGCATCCATGCGCAGGGCCCGGTGGAGCAGACCTCCCGACCGCTGGATCTCGCCATCGAAGGAGACGGCTTCTTCCAGGTCCAGCTGCCTAACGGGCACATCGCCTACACCCGTGACGGCAGTTTCGGCATCTCCGATACCGGCACCCTGATCACCTCCAACGGATACACGGTGCTCCCCGGAATCAGGATCCCGACCGATGCCGCCAATGTATCCATTTCTTCCGGCGGCGTGGTTTCGGTGACCGGAAGCAACGCCGCGGATGTGCAGGAGATAGGTCGCATCGAGCTGGCCCGCTTCCTCAACCCCGCCGGTCTGGAAGCCATGGGCGAAAACCTCTATGAAGAAACACCCGCATCGGGAGCAGCACTGGCTGGATTCCCTCAGGACGAAGGCTTTGGACGCCTTCTCCAGGGCCATCTCGAAGGAAGCAACGTGGAAATCGTGCAGGAAATGGTTGACATGATCACCGCAATGCGCGCCTACGAGATCAACTCCAAGGCCATCCGTAACGCCGAGGAGATGATGCAGGTTGCCAACGGGCTGATCCGCTGATGCCGCGTGGGCATAGCGGTCTTCCCGGGATCCTCCGCCGTGGCGCGCGTGCCGCGGGGCTGGCGGTCGCCATCACGATCGGATCCCCCGGGGACACGTCCGCCCAGGTGCCGGCCTCCATGCCAACGACATCGGTGATCGATACTACGCCACCGGTGGTGGCCGACACCACGCTGCCGGTCGCGGCCCACGACCTTCCCAGGGGAGTCGAGCTGGCCCTCGAGGACATCGCTCCCGGGCCGGGAGCAGCCAAACGGGTCGGCTGGACAACCCGTCGTGTCATCCGGGCCGGCGAGACTCTCACTGAACCGGCCGTGGAACCGCCACCGCTTGTCCGCGCGGGGCAGGTCGTGCAGTACATCGTGCGGCGAGGTGCCATCCAGCTCTCCATCTCCGGGACCGCCATGGCATCCGGACACACAGGTGAAGCGATCCCGATCCGCCTCGGCGAAAGGCAACGCGTCGAGGCAGTCATCACCGGGCCAGGACGGGTGGAATCGCCTCCAGCACGCCGACGCCCGGAACAACTCCGTTGACCGATCACCCCATGCGCACAGCCAGTCTTGCTTTCCTGCTGCTCCTGCCCAGCCTCCTTCACGGACAGGCAGCTGATGACTCCGCGACCACGAGACGCCGACGCGTGAGCTCGTGGACCGCCGATCGACGGGACTTCGTGGTCGGCGACATCATCAAGGTCGCCGTCGATGAATACGCCCTCGCGTCCGCCAACAAGGGCACGGTTTCCGAAGCTTCCCGCCAGCGAACGCTGGGGCTTGCCGGAAGCGCGGGATTCGCCGCGACTTCGTACGGCCCTGCCAACGGCGGGGTGGAGTCATCCGACAAGGGAGCCTCCCGGTCACGGGGTGAGGCGGTGAGAGGCAGTCGTTATGTGGGGGAGATACCGGTCCGCGTCATGGCCATTACACCCGAGGGTCTCCTCCAGGTGAAAGGCATGAAGGTCATCGACGTGGACAAGGCCAGACAGGAACTGACGCTCTCGGGGTTCGTCAGGCCCTCGGACGTCAACTCCCGTGATGAGGTGGTATCCAGTTCCGTTGCCGATGCCCGCCTCGTTTACATCTCCAAGGGTCTTGACCGGCCCAGGAGCGGGTTGCTGGGCAGGATCATTTCACTGATCTGGCCGTGAGTACCCCAAGGCTCACCCATCGGCGCCTGACGCCGGGCCACGCACCCCACGGCTGGATTGCCATCCGCGAGCGTCGGCCGACCCCAATCGAGCGGATCACGGGCGCGTGGCCCGCCGTGGCCATCCGCAGGCGACCCGCCCTGTCGACCGCGATACTGGTGGCCGTCATCCTGCTTCTGATAACGACAGCGGCGCATGCCCAGGCGACGGTGCCCATCCGAAGCCTCGTCATCGGGAATCAACTCCCACCCGTCCGCCTGGTTGGCTACGGACTCGTCACCGGTCTTCCCGGCACGGGCGATCAGACCTACGCCGGTCGTCATTCGGCCCATACCGTTCAGTCAGTGGCGAATCTGCTGCGGCGCTTCGACATCTCGGTTCCACCCGAACTGTTGCGGACCAGAAACGTGGCTGCCGTGCTGGTTACCGCGGAGGTGTCTCCCTGGCTCCGTGCCGGCGGGCGGTTCGACGTGCAGGTTGCCTCGGTGGGTGATGCCCGCTCCCTCCGTGGCGGTGTCCTCTGGATGACTCCACTCATCGCCGAAGTCGGTGGAGAGCCCTATGCCACCGCTCAGGGTGCCTTGCTGCTGGACGACAACCACAGTGTCATCCGTCGCCGCATCGTCCAGATGGAGGCGTCAGGCAGAATCCTCGATGGTGGCCTGCTCGAGACGGATCTACCCCGCCCGGAGCGACCGGCCTCCGATCGCCTGCTCCTCCGTGAACCCGACCTCGGCACAGCGGCACGCATCGTGGCCGTGATCGACAGTGTGATGGGACAGGGAACTGCCAGGGTGGAAGACCCGGGAGCCATTGCACTTACCTTGCCAGACTCGGGCCCGGGCAACCCGCTCGCGCGCGTCCTCTCGCTCCCGGTGTCACCCGTGCGGCCGGACCGGATAGTCATCGATGGCCGGCTGGGAACCGTGGTGGCTGGCGGGGACCTGACGGTGGGGCCGGGTGTGGTGAGTGTGGGCGGGATCACAGTGTCGATTGGCGCCGCACCTGCCGATACTGGGACACAGAGTGCGTCCGGAGCGTTGCTGGTGAGCGCAGGATCCAGGGTTCAGGATCTCGCGGCCATACTGGCGTCGGTCCAGACGCCCGCTCCGTTGATAGCCCGGATATTCGAAGCCCTTCGCCAGGCGGGTGCCATCACCGCCGAGATCATCGCACGATGAGAATCACGCCGGACGGCACCAGCAGGACTTCGCGGGATCCGATTCCGCGGGATCAGGCGCGCCTGGAAGAGGCCATGCGTCAACTCGAGGGAGTTTTCGTGCAGGAGCTGTTCAAGGCGATGCGGCAGACCGTGCCTGACGAGGGTGTGGTGTCCGGGGGATCGGCTGAACAGATATTCACCAGCCTGCTGGATGAACACCTGGCATCGCTGGTACCGTCTTCCTGGGAGCATTCCGGACTGGAGGACGCGCTTCTCCGTCAGTTTCAGGATCAGTTGCCGTCGACCGACGGCGACACGCAGCAAGACGCCGGGTACGAAACAACCGCCCCGGCGATTTCAGCAGGAGATGGTGCATGACATCGGCACAGGTGGCAGCGTCCCGGTCGGGCGCAACGGGTTCCAGTGTGTTCATTGAAGGACTGATCGACACTCTCAGATCGGAGCGTCGCCTGATCGACGATCTGCGCGTGCTGATGATCCGGCAACGCGAGGCAGTAGCGGGCGACCAGATGCAGGAACTGGAGGACACGGTCTTCGCCGTTCAGCGCGTCATGCTCACGCTGGGCGAGGCCCGGAAGCGTCGGCGAACACTGAGCGAACGGCTGGGCTGTGACCCGGAAACCACGCCGCGATATCTCCCGGATGCTCTCGGCAGCCAGGCCAGCAGGGAAGTAGTGGACGCCAGCCGGGACCTCGTGGAGTCAGCCGAGGCGCTGTCGCGGGAAGTGGCGGTCAACCGGGACGTGCTGCAGCGGGGCCTGTCCACAGGGGAGGAGTTCGTCCGCATCCTCACCGGCGCGGCAGAGCAGAAACTGGCGGGATATTCCGAGCGGGCTGAAGGAGTGACAGCTCCGCGTGACAACTGGCTCGTAAACCGGCAGGTCTGAATGTCCAACTTCGGCGGCATCCTGAGCATCGCGCGCAATGCCATCTCCGCCAGTCAGGCGGCGATGCAGGTCACTTCGCACAATATCGCCAACGCCGAGACGGAGGGATATTCGCGCCAGCGCGCGGAACTCGTTCCGCGTGTCCCCCTGCTCATGCCGTGGGGCTCGCTGGGCACCGGCGTCGAGGTCGGTGACATAACGAGGGCGCGTGACGCTGCGCTGGATTTCACCTTCCGGCGTGAATCCGCGGGCGCGGCCGGCAACGGCCTGCGTGCCGAACTGCTGGGTCGGCTCGAAAGTATCCTCAACGAGCCCTCGGACCGGGGATTGTCGGCCACAATGGACGCGTTCTGGAACGCCTGGGGAGATCTGGCCAATGACCCGGGAAGTGCCAGCGCCCGCAGCGTCCTGCGCCAGCAGGGGAATGGTGTGGCGTCGATGTTCCATACCATGTCCACCCAACTCGATGACCTCACCAGCAGTTCCCGCTCCCGGCTTACGGAAGTTGTCTCTCAGGTCAACGAGCACCTCCGTACCGTGGCTGAACTGAACGGCCGGATCATGGCCGCCGAGGCTTCCGGCAACCAGGCGCCGGACCTGCGCGACGCCCGTGACCGGGTCCTCGATCAACTGGCCACCCTGGGCGTATCCCGCGCCGAACCGCAGAATGATGGCACCGTGGCGGTCTACCTGGGCAACCTGGCCATGGTATCCCAGAGCGCGGCGAAACAGCTCGAGGTCAGGGGTGGCGCCGGTGTGCTTGCCATTGGTGTGGCCGGCGATCCCGAGACGGCCCAGGGCGTTACCGGGACCATGGCAGCACTCGTTGATTTCGTCAACACGGATGTCGCCGGCTTCCGCACCCGGCTCGACGCCCTGGCCCGGGGAATCGTGAACGGCGTCAACGAGTACCACGCCAGCGGCTGGACGGCAGCGGGGGATGCACTCGGCGGCGCCAACTGGAATCCCATGACTCCACCGACCGGGTCGCGAGTGAACTTCTTCGACGCTGCGGGGCTGACGGCTGCATCGATCGAACTCAGCGGAGAGCTGAAGGCTGATGTATCGGTGATTGCCGCCGGAGATGTCCAGAACGCGCCCGGGAACAATACGACCGCCCTCGCCATCGCGGCCCTGGCGGACTCCAATGGCATGGCTGCACTGGAAACCCGCATGGGAGCCGCCTTCGCCACACAGATAGGATTCACGTCAGGCGTGTCGTACGGTGACCACTATAGGTCGACCGTTGCTGATGTCGGCCTCAGTACTGCCCAGGCGCAGCAGGGCCAGGCGGTACACGAAACGCTGGCGCGGAACGCGGAACAAAGACGTGTCGCCACCAGTGGTGTGTCACTCGACGAAGAACTCACCCGGATGATGCAGTTCCAGCAGGCATACGTCGCGGCTACGCGCATGGTGAATGCGGTCGATGAGATGGCCGAAGCGTTGCTCCAGATGGTCTGACGTGCCATGCTGATTCTGGGCCGTCGTCCGGGTGACGCCATCCTGCTGGACGGCGGGATCCGCGTGGTCGTCATGGCCTGCGACAAGCGGGGCGTGCGACTCGGTATCGAGGCGCCGCCTGACGTCGCCATCGTCCGTGAGGAGATCGCCACGCTCGTGGCGGACGAGAACCGGCGCGCCAGCCTGGGATCCACGGCGAACCGGATCGTTCAGGTACTCGTGCCCGCGGGACCGGCGGCCCCCCGCCCTGCCGGGAAACGCCCCATCTGACCCGCCGCGTTCCGGACTGATCCGGCGCTCATCTTCCGGTGCGCAGAGGCCGATACTCGAACGCGATACCTCCGCCCACCCACCCGAGCGTCGTCGTAAACCGTGTTCCAGATCATCGGGATCGTTGTCGTATTCGCCAGCGTGATAGCCGGCTACACCATGCACCATGGTGAACTGGCCGTACTTTGGCAGCCCACGGAGTTCATCATCATAGGAGGCGCCGGCCTGGGATCGTTCATAGTGGCCAACCCTCCCTCGGTGCTCAAGGGCGCGCTTCGAGGGCTCACCTCGCTCATCAAGCCCAACCCGTTCAACAAGGCGGCTTTCACGGAGCTGCTGCAGGTGATGTTCGAGATATTTCAGACGGCGCGACGCGAAGGACTCGTTGCGCTGGAGGCGCACATCGAGGACCCCGCCAACAGCGCCATCTTCCAGAAGTATCCGGGCTTCAATCACCACCACCACGCCCGTGCCTTCCTGTGCGATACCCTCAAGGTCCTGTTGACCGGCGCCGTCGAGGACCACAACCTGGCCGAGATCCTGGACCTGGACCTGGAGCGTCAGCTCGAAGAAGAGCATGCCGTCGCCACTGCCGTGACCCGGGTCGGTGACGCCATGCCCGGTTTCGGCATCGTTGCCGCCGTGCTCGGCGTGGTGATCACGATGGGGTCGATTGGCGGTGCCGCATCAGAGATCGGTGAGAAGGTTGCCGCCGCACTCGTGGGAACCTTCCTCGGCATTCTGCTGGCCTACGGTCTGATCGGCCCGCTGGCGAGTGCCCTGGAAGCACGCGGCCGGGCCGAGGGTGCATACCTCGCGACCATTCGAACCGCTCTCCTGGCCTTCGCCCGCGGAGATTCACCCATCACCTGCGTGGAGTTCGCCCGCCGTGGTATCGAGCCCAGCGATCGCCCGTCATTCGCCGAACTCGAAGGCCTGACCCGCAAGAAGGTGGCCTGAGATGGCCCCCAAGGGCGGCGGCAAGGTGATCATCGTCCGGAAGAAGAAGAAGGTTGGTCACGCCCACCATGGCGGCTCGTGGAAGGTGGCCTACGCTGACTTCGTCACCGCCATGATGGCCTTCTTCATGGTCATGTGGATCCTGGGCATGGACGAAAACCTGAGACAGGCCATAGAGGGATACTTCTCGAACCCGATCGGATTCAAGAAGGGGTACTCGGGCGGGGCCTCGCCCCTGTCCTCGGGATCGTCACCGGCCAGTATTCGACGTGAAGCCGTGGAGGTCGCCACACGGGAAATGCAGTCCCGGCGTTTTGGTCAGGTCGCTCTGGCCCTGCGGGAACGCTTCGACAGCATTGCCGCGGTCGGTGCCCTTACCGCCCGCGTGGAGGTTGTCATCACCGCCGAAGGCCTGCGGATCGAGCTGATCGAAGACGCCAGAGGCGAGACCTTCTTCCCCTTCGGTTCAGCCGAAATGAAGCCGGTCGGAAGGCTGGCACTGCATGAGATAGCCAAGGAACTGCGCGCGCTGGAAAACCCCGTCATCATCGAGGGGCATACCGACGCCGCACCATACCGGCGCATTGACTATACCAATTGGGAACTCTCGTCGGACCGCGCCAACGCTGCGCGTCGAATCCTGATCCAGGAAGGTCTTCCATCCTATCGGATAACGGAGGTCACCGGACTGGCGGACCGCAAACTCAAGTACCCCGACGACCCCTTGAGTCCATCCAATCGGCGCATCTCCATTCGGTTGCCGTTCGCCAATCCCACTGCGGTGCCGGCATACGATCGGTTGCCACCCCGAACCCTGCGCTCCGGAAGCTGAATGGAATGGATACGCTGCCGGGTACTCCCGATCACGGTCGGAGAATCCGGCGACGTACCAGTGGCGCGCCTAGGACTTGCGTGCCCTGATACGCGCGCTGGCCCAACCGATGGCGTCGGCGTGCGCCTCCCGCACCACCGGGAGTCCGATCCCCAGTCCGTTGCACAGTTCCTGGACCTGATCCCACTCCTCGTGCTCGAACGCCTCTATGAGCAGGAGGACCGGAGCGAAGGGTCCGGTACGCTCCAGCAGCGCTTCGTTCACTTCCCGAGGAAGGTTCACCTCTCGAAGCAGTTCCGCCATGGGTGCGCGCATGACCGCGTCCAGCATGGAAAAGAGCCCCATCAGGAAATAGGTGTCCGCCCGCCGGTCACCGGCCGCGATGGCCACGATCTCGCACATCCGGGCGCGACGCATGACGATCTGCATCAGCTCATCGTCCACCGCGTTGCCGCGGGCCCCACTCGCCATGAGCATCAGCGAGAGCCACCGGTGCAATTCCCTTCTCCCCAGGAGTTCGACCGCCTGGCGAATCGACTCGATACCCCGGCCGGCAACGGCGGATGAGTTCACCGCGCGAAGCAGCTTGACCGTAAGGGAAGCGCTCCCGCGAAGCGCTTCCTCCACGTCAGCATCGGAAGTGGTATCGTCGGACAACAGCTCCAGCAGACGGGAAATGGCGGGTGGTGACGCCGCCAGCTCCCGATGCTTCACCAGCTCCGGTCGACCAAAGAAGTACCCCTGGAAGAAACGGAACCCCAGCGAAGAGCAGACGTCACGCATGGCAGCCGTTTCCACCCGCATCGCCAGCATGTGGGCCGGCCAGGAAGCGAGCTGCGTCACAGTGGCCCGGATGTCCTCAGGAGTCCGACCCAGCACGTCGATCTTCACGAAACCCGCGATGGCCAGCAGCGGCTCCAGGTCAGGCCGGTACCGGAAGTCGTCCAGCACCAGTGTGTAACCTGCCTGCACCAGTTCTATGCCGGCGGATACCACCGCCTCGTCCCCCCGAACACTGGGCGGAAGTTCCACCACGACACGTTCCTGTGGCAGCATGCGCCACAACCCATCCACCAGCAACTGACGGCTGAGGTTGACATGCGCCAGTGCCTCCCCGGTAATCCGGGCAATCCCAATGGACAGGAAGGCATTGACCAGCACCTCGGCACTCATGCGGTCTTCCCCGACGCTCACGTCCGCGCCACTCACACCGTCGCGACGGTGGAGCAGTTCGTATCCCTGCAGCGTGCCCTGGTGGTCGAAAATCGGCTGGCGGGCGAGGAACAGCTCGGTGCCGCGGGAATCGGGTTGGTAGGGTGTCACGAGTCAGGGGCGGTACGGATCCGGCCGGAGGGTCTCTGGGCGGGAAATGAGGCCGAAGGCTGCCACAGGGATTATCGGTGCAGGAGGCCGCTTGTGAAAGCCTCTGGTGGCAGTTAACCTCAGCCACGCATCCCGCCCGGCGGAGCACGGCTCCGCCCCCGGCGCGAGTAGCTCAGCTGGATAGAGCGTCGGCCTCCGGAGCCGAAGGTCGTGGGTTCGAATCCCGCCTCGCGCATTGACCAACCCGGGTCCTCCCCTGCCACGAACCGCTTACGGGACCGGATTCGGAGGTTCGTTCCACCCACGCAGCCGTACCTAACGCTTCCATCCACCCTTCCGGGGTGGTCCACCCAAGGGAGGCGGGTCCGGATCCGGACCAGCGCCCCCAACTCCTCACAGTGGCCCCAGAGCCCGAACCACCGGTGGATATCGCCGAATTACGACGCAAGTCCATACCCGACCTGCTGACCCAGGCGGACCAGTTGGGTATCGCAGACCTTTCAGGGTTGCGCAAACGGGACCTGATACTGAAGATCGAGAAGGAGCTGCTGGGCTCCGCTGCGTCGCTGCGGGCCGAGGGGGTTCTGGAGATCCTCGGCGAAGGGTATGGCTTCCTCCGGGCCCAGGAGTGGAACTACCTGGGCGGTCCCGACGACATCTATGTATCGCCATCGCAGATCAAGCGGTTCCAGCTTCGTACCGGCGACACCATAGCAGGGGAAGTACGACCCGCGAAGCCATGGGAGAAGTACCTGGCTCTCCTGCGCATCACCTCCCTCAACGGGTCGGAACCGGACACGGATACCCCGCGACCGGCCTTCGACGCCCTGCGACCGGTCTATCCCGACGAACGGCTTCACCTGGAAAACGGTGACCTGTCCATGCGGATCGTGGACCTCATCGCACCCATAGGAAAGGGCCAGCGCGGACTCATCACCGCCCCGCCCCGCGGCGGCAAGACCATCCTGCTGCAGAAAATGGCCAATGCCATCTCGGAGAATCACACCGAGGTTCATCTCATCGTCCTTCTCATCGACGAACGGCCCGAGGAGGTTACCGACTTCCGGGAGAATGTCCCCACCGCCGAGGTGATCAGTTCCACCTTCGATGAGTCGCCGGAACGACACGTGCAGGTCGCGGAGATGGTGATCGAGAAGGCCAAACGCCTGGTGGAGACCGGACGCGACGTCGTCATCCTCCTGGATTCCATCACCCGGCTGGCGAGAGCGCACAACGCGGTATTGCCGCAGAGCGGCCGGATCCTCTCCGGCGGTCTCGAAGCAACCGCCCTGCAACGTCCCAAGAGATTCTTCGGATCCGCCCGGAAAATCGAGGGCGGAGGTTCCCTCACCATTGTGGCCACCGCCCTGATTGAAACCGGGTCTCGCATGGATGAAGTGATCTTCGAGGAGTTCAAGGGAACCGGGAACATGGAGCTGGTGCTTTCGCGGGACATCGCCAACCAGCGCATCTATCCCGCCATCGACATCAACAAGTCAGGCACCCGGCGTGAGGAGCTCCTCCTGGATCAGGAAGAGCGAAATCGCATCTTCCTCCTGCGTACCTTTCTGGCGGACATGCCCGCCGAAGAAGCCATCAGTTTCCTGGTCAAGCAGATGAAGAAATCCAGGACCAACCGGGACTTCTTCCAATTGATGACGAAATAGGCAAACCCTGCCTCACCCCCTTCTCCCCATCCGTCTTGCGTGTGTTCGCCATCGATCTGGGTGATCGCCGGATCGGCCTCGCCATCTGTGACCCTACGGGTACCATCGCGTCGCCGGTGGGGCACATCGTGCGCCGCGCCGGCAAGCGACCACCCGTGGGTGAAATCCTGGAGCGGGCCCAGGTGCTGGGCGCCGAAGGGTTCGTGGTGGGCCTTCCCCTCGATGGCGACGGCAACGAAACTGATCGCAGTACCGAAGCGCGCCGCGTGGCCAGCCTTCTGAGAGAGAGGAGCGGATTGCCAGTCAGATTGGTCGACGAACGATTCACCACCGCTGCCGCACAGCGCGCCATCCGCGAAATGGGTGGATCGACCCGCGGCCGGAAGGGCGATGTGGATGCACTCGCGGCCACCGTGCTGCTGCAGCATGCCCTCTCGCTCCCGGCATCGGCAGCCCCGGATCCTCACGAGGAATGACCGGATCCGCCCGCTGGCGCCGATATGCCGTGCTGGGGTGGATCGCTCTCCCCTTGCTGCAAGGTGGATGCGTCGGCCGACCCAGCGACCCGGTGCGCGTCCGCATCCCCAGTGGCGCCACGATGAGCGAAGCCGCCGAGTCCCTTGCGGTCCATGGAGTGGTCCGCACGCCCGCATTGTTCCGGCTCTGGGCCCGCTTCCGCAAGGAGGATCGCAAGGTGAAGGCCGGGACGTACCTGCTGGATCGGAATGCCTCCTGGAACACCACCATCGCTGCACTGGTTGCCGGACGCGGCATCGTCTTTCCGGTGACCATACCCGAGGGATGGGAGATGAAGGCAATCCTCGGTACACTCGCCGCGACTCTGAGCCTGCCCGTGGATTCGCTCGAGAAGGCGGTGCATGACTCCGCTCTGATCCGCCAGTTGGGCATCCCCATTGCATCTCTCGAAGGGTACCTGTTCCCCGAGACATATCTGGTTCCCGATGGCGCATCCGCGACCGCGGTCGTGCGCCTGCTGGTCAATGAGTTCCAGCGACGCTGGAAGCCCGACTGGGAAACCCGGCTCGGTGAACTGGGCATGACGCGTCACCAGATCGTGACACTGGCATCAATCATCGAACGCGAGGCCCGGATCCCGGCCGAACGACCGGTCATCTCGGCCGTCTACCACAACCGCCTGAAGCGGGGAATGCTGCTGCAGGCGGACCCCACGATCCAGTACGCCCTGGGTGAGCATACCAGAAGGGTTCTGTACCGGGACCTTCGGATCAACTCTCCCTACAACACCTATCGCCACCCCGGGCTGCCGCCAGGTCCCATTGCGTCGCCCGGGACCGCCAGCCTCGAAGCGGCCCTCTACCCGGCCGATGTACCCTGGCTGTATTTCGTCGCCCATCCCGACGGACATCACGAGTTCCGCGCCACACTGCGCGAGCACAACGAAGCAGTGCGTCGCATGCGCGCATTGCGGCGTACGCCGGGAGGGCCGTGAGCAAGGGAGGGGCCGGCGGCTCTCCGGTTGATGTGGCAACGGTGTCAACCCGGGGAGCACGGCGCTGGGCGTCGGGTCACCCGTGGATCTTCCGAAGCGACGTTCGGAAATCGCCGGACGCCCCCGCCGGCGCGGTACGTGTTCGCGACGAACGCGGACGCTGGCTGGGACTGGCTCTATGGAGCCCCCAGTCGGAAATCTCCCTCCGACTCATGGATACGGATATCGATGCCGGTCTGGATGGAATCTGGTGGCGCTCGCGCTTGAGCGCCGCCATCGGACGGCGTTCATCACTGGTGGCGTCCGCATCAGCATTTCGACTGGTGCACGGTGAGGGCGACGGACTTCCATCGCTGATCTGTGATCGCTACGACCGCTGGCTGGTTGTGCAGCTCCTGAGTGCCGGACTGGAGACCTTTCGGGATACCATAGTGGAGGCGCTGATTTCACTCACCGGTGCGGAAGGCATCCTCGCCCGCAATGATGTGCCACTGCGGGAGCGGGAAGGCCTGTCCCGCGAGATCGTCCTGCTCCACGGGGCCGTACCCGATGAAGTCGAAGTGCAGGAGGATGGCATCAGGTATGTTGCCGCACCCTGGAGCGGGCAGAAGACCGGTGCATTCCTGGACCAGCGGGAGAACCGACGGCTGATTGGTGGACTGGCACATGGTCGGGCTCTGGACTGCTTCAGCTACCACGGTTCATTTGCGCTCCACCTCGCCAGGTCGGCGGGAAGTGTGGTGGCACTGGACTCCTCGGCCGAGGCGCTTTCACGCGCCCGCGGGAACGCTACCCGGAATGGACTGACGAACATCGAGACCGTGGAAGCCAACGCGTTCGACTGGATGCGCGACCGGGACCGTGCTGGCGACCGCTTCGATACGATCGTGCTCGATCCGCCTGCTTTTGCCAAGTCCCGCGGATCGCTGGAGGCGGCACTCCGCGGCTACCATGAGATCAACCTGCGGGCCATGCGCCTGCTGGCACCAGGCGGATTGCTGTTCACCGCGAGCTGCAGCCACCACCTGCATCGCTCCCTCTTCATGGAGATGGTGATGTCGGCTGCCCAGGATGCCGGTCGTCGCCTCGTGTTGCGGCAGGTGACCGGACAGCCCAGCGATCACCCGGAAATCCTGACCATTCCGGAGACCGGCTACCTCAAGGGAGTCGTTCTGGAGAGCCAGTGAAGGAGTCACGGGAGCGAACCGGCGCCATGCCCTTGCGCGCCTGACGAGCGTGCCTAACTTGTACCGCGACCCGTCGCGGACATCCATGCCACAGCGCCTCCAGCGCTCACTGAAGCACGAGTACGACGTCTACGTCGAGCAGGAGATCGAGAACTACAAGTTCTCGTTGGCCCGATCCGCCCTCCTCCGAATCGGCGATGAGGCCGTGACCAACCTGCGGAGCCAGACCCAGCCGGAGTTCAACGAACTGGTTCTCTGGTCCGAAGTGGATCGGATCATCCGGGACCGGTTGCGGATTCCATCGTTTCAGACGTGGCGCAGACGGCGCGTCAGACTGCTGGCACAGTACCGTCGGCCGGAACACTGGGGGCTCGCCGCGGATGCTCCGCTGGTCCGCGAGATCGTGCCGCTGGAGGACTCCAACGTCCTGGTTGCCGGCATAAACCAGGAAGGCCCGGTGCTCTATCTGGCGGCCCATGGCTGCCAGGTGACCGCGCTGGACGACAACGAAGAGGCTGTGGAGCGCGTCGTGAACGCCGCCGGTCAGGTCGGCCTCATGCCCTTGGTGCGGGGACAGTCCATGGGACTCGGCTCATGGGCGCCGGACTCCCCCCTTACCGCGGTCGTGGTCAACTCGGCGGCTCTTCAGGGACTCACCCCGGAACAGCGCACGCGCGTGATCGATGCGCTCCAGCGCGCTACAATAGAAGGAGGGGTTCATCTGGTCGAAACCCACCCGGAGACCGGATCCCAACTGACCCTCGAGGAACTGCAGGCAGGTTACCGAGGGTGGACCGTCAGCATCGATCCAGCCGGTCAGGCGCGGACCTTCCTGGCGCGGAAGGTAGCGTAACGAACCGTTACGATCACTCCGTCAAAAAGCGTGTCGTTTAGCGACAGCCAACCAGCCGCCTGGTTGGCTGTTTTTTTCCATGACGTTGAATTGCAAGGAGATCCATCAGGCTTGGATGGCGGCACCTTATGTGCTTGGTGGAGGCCGGAATCGTTACCGGTAACAGACAATCAGGAGCCGTTTCATGCCGAAGCAACGTCAGCAACGCCCCGCGGCGTCACAGGAGCCCATGGGGATCGTGATATCGGGTGGTGGATTCGAGCAGCCCGCCCCGCGCCTGACCGCTTACCTCTATTCCCTGGAAGACGAGACCAGCGGTGAGCCCATCGATGTGAAGGCGGCCTGAAGGCGGGCGCGTCCTGCTTCCCGCGACGGGAACCGGGACGAAGAATGGTACGGCGGACACTGCCGGTCGGAAAACGAGAAAGCCGGCGCCAGGATCGGCGCCGGCTTTCCCGTTACAGCAACAACGGGCCTACTTCTTCTTCTTCGCGCCGCCCTTCTTCGCGGCCTTCTTCTTCTTCGCAGCCATTGTTCTCTCCATGGAGAGGTGTTGAACACCGTTCCAATCCCCCGGTGGATTGGTCGGCAGCAACCTGGTGTGCGAACACCAGGCTGGTTCCGCGCGCCCTGACCTGCGGCGCCAATCTGCGACAGCCCGTTTCGTTGATCCACTCAAACAGCGCGTCCAGTCACAACCCGTTCTGCTGGACGATCGACTGACTGCTACGGAAACGTCAGCGGAACCGCACCGCGGCCGTCGCTGACGTACTGAACAGAGCAATGACACTCATAATGTCATGCCGAAATTGGTAAAACACGTTTCTCGATCCTGCAAGGGTCTCTCCGTCAGAACGATCGCACAGGGGATCGGCTCTGACAGCGACGACTGAATCAGGGTCTTCATCCCGACCGTCAACGCAGGAAGCGGCGGTCGTGTACCCGATGTCCGATAAGAGTTGTCGTCGCGAAACGGTCAATCAGTACCTCGCGCCAACGCGAAGGTGTCGGGCACGAATATAGGAACCCCACCGCGGGAAACGCAATGGCCCACCTTGACCACCCCCTGCCCCAAGGCATGCCTAACGAGGCCTTTGCCCCCACCCGGCCGGACTGCTATGACTCCCCAGGACCTTCCCGGTACGACGTCTCCCGCGGGTCGGCACCCGCCGACGGCCGAGGGAACCCACCCTGGTCCCGGTCAGCGCGGGAACCCCAGGACCGTCACTTACTCAGGGATGCCGCGCGGAACGCCGCCACCGGACACCAGCGCTCGGGCACGCACACACTCAGGGAGAAATGCCCCTCCGCGTGTCAGGCACAGGGAGAACTTCAGCCTCCGAAACATTCCCTTCTGATCCATGCGCTTCCTCCTGTTACCCGCATTGCTGCCCCTGATCACTCCCATTGCCTGTGCCGTCCTGGAAACCGGAACCGGCCCCGTGGTCAGTGTGTCGGCTTCGGTTGACCCCGTCGACCTGAAGATCGGCGACACCGTTCATATAGCCATTTCCATCCGTAACACCGGAAGCCGGCCTTTCGAACTCCTGGACCAGGGCTGCAACAGCGCCTTCTTCATCAGCGACGGCGCCGGGAAGGCCTATTCACAGGCGGAAAGCATCGTCTGTACACTGGACCTCCGCCGGCCAGTCGAGCTGGCACCGGGCGCCATTCACTTCATCCATGCCTTCACCACCGGACTCGTCCTGCCACAGGGTTCACAATCACCCGCATCATGGCTGGCGCCCGGCCTCTACCGCATCAGGCCCGTGGTAGCGGTGCGTAGCGGCAACGAGGATCCGGTGGTCGTCAGCGCTGATCCCGCCATCGTCACCTTCCGATGATCCACGCCTGGACGCCCGGAGATTGGACGCGTATCGCACGCAATGCTACGTTCCACACTCCGATTCCCTCAGGACGGATCCCATGGACCTCGGACTATCTGGCCGGGTTGCGCTGGTTACCGGTGCGTCAGCTGGACTCGGCCTTGCCATAGCGCAGGAACTCTGCCAGGAGGGCGCCTCCGTTGCGATGGTCGCCCGGCGCGAAGAGCCCCTGCGCAAGGCCGCCGCTTCTGTTTCGGCGTCCACCAAACACCGGGCACTCCCCATCCCCGGTGACGTCTCCCAGGCCGGAGCAGCCGAACGAATCGTGAAGGAAGCCGCCGATGTACTCGGCCCCATAGACATACTCGTCGCGAATGCCGGCGGACCACCGTCGACACTCTTCGGCGAAACCACCGACGAACAGTTCCTGGCGGCGCTCAACACCAACCTGATGGCCTCCATCCGCCTGGCCTATGCCTGCGCTCCTTCCATGCGGGAACGCCGGTGGGGCCGGGTGATCTTCCTGTCGTCCTTCGTCGCCAAGATGCCCATGGTGGGTCTCATCCTGTCCAATACCGCCCGCTCCGGCCTCTTTGGTTTCGCCAAGACCATGGCGAATGAGGTCGCCCGGGATGGAGTCACTGTGAACGCCGTCCTTCCGGGCCACTTCGATACCCAGCGCGCCCTGGATCTCGTCCAGACCAAGGCCCGTCGCGAAGGGCGATCCATCGACGAAGTGCAGAAGGCGCGTTCGGCGGACATACCAATGGGACGTACCGGACAACCCCGCGAGTTCGCCGCCATCGTGGCTTTCCTGGCCAGCGAGCGCGCCGGATTCATCACCGGTACCGCCATTCAGGTGGACGGCGGCCAGGTCTCCACCATCCTTTGATCGTCCCGCGTCGGGGAGAGTCCCCTTCTCGCCGGAGCGGCAACGGATGACATTTCGATGTTGTCCGTGCGCCGCAATAGGCGCCGCACCACACGCCAGGCTGACTCACACCCCCTGTACCGTGAAGTCTCTCGTAAAACCCCATTCCGGACCCGGCTTCCAGCTCAGGGACGTACCGGTACCAGCCATCCTCGACAACGAAGTCCTCATCAAGGTCCGCAGGGCCGGAGTGTGCGGAACGGACGTCCACATCTATGAGTGGGATGACTGGGCCAGCAACCGATGCAAGCCGCCATTCATCGTAGGCCATGAGTTCGCCGGCGAGGTTGTCGAGGTAGGCAAGCTCGTCACCGACGTTGCCGTCGGCGATCGCGTGACCGCCGAAGGCCACATCGTCTGCGGACGCTGCCTCCCCTGCCGGACCGGGAACTCCCACGTCTGTCCCAATACCCGGATCATCGGCGTCGACCGGAACGGATGCTTCACCGAGTACATCGCCATGCCGGCCCTCAACGTCTGGCATCTCGACGACAGCATCTCCTTCGACATTGGTGGAATCCATGACCCCATGGGAAATGCCTTCCACACCGTGCTCACGGCCGACATACCGGGTTCGGTTGTGCTCATCACCGGGTGCGGTCCCATTGGCATCTTTGCAGCGGGAATCTGCCGTGCGGCCGGCGCCTCCCGCATCATCGCATCGGATGTGAATGACCGCAGGCTGGCCCTGGCCCGGGCCATGGGCGCCCACGACGTCGTCCATCCCGCGGAGGTGGAGAGCGTCGTACACCGCGCTACCGGTGGGATGGGCGTCGACATCGTCCTGGAAATGTCCGGCGTCCCCTCCGCCATCCACCAGGGATTCGCCATGGTCAGGCTGGGTGGCAGGGTTCAGATGCTGGGCATCCCCGCGCGACCCATGGAGCTCAATCTGGCGACTGAAGTCATATTCAAGGGCATCACCGTCTACGGCGTCATCGGACGGCGAATGTACGAGACCTGGCACCAGATGACCCGCTTTCTGCTTTCCGGAGAATTCGACCCCACGCCCGCCATCACGCACCGCTTCCCGCTGGAGGGCTACGAGGACGCCATGCGGGTCATCCAGTCCGGCGAAGCCGGCAAGGTGATCTTCGAGATCGCATAGCAGACGCTGGCCAAACGGAGGGAAATCCCATAAATGGCGCTGAACCAGAAATTCGTGAAGTCGCTGGAAGCCCAGATCGCTGAACTGAAGGAGAAGAAGGTCTACAAGCGACTCAACCACCTCGCCTCACCGCAGGCCGCCCACGTCCAGATGGAGGGCCGAGGCGATGTGCTGATCCTCTCCTCCAACAACTATCTGGGTCTTTGCGCCGAACCCGCGGTCGTCGAGGCCGGACACGACGGGCTCAGGAAGTATGGTGCCGGAACCGGAAGCGTACGCTTCATCTGCGGGACCTTCTCGATCCACCGGGAACTGGAGTCCGCCCTGGCACGGTTCACCGGATGCGAGTCGGCCATGAGTTTCGTCTCGTGCTGGAATGCCAACGAGGGCCTCACCGCCACCATCGTCGAGGAAGGAGACGTGGTGCTGTCCGACGAGCTGAACCACGCATCCATCATCGACTCGATGAGACTCGCCAAGGCCATCACGAAATGCACCACCGGGGTTTTCCGCCACTCCGACATGGACGACCTCACTACCAAACTGCGTGCCCACTCCGGAGCCCGCCGGAGAGTCATCTGGACGGACGGCGTCTTTTCCATGGAGGGGAGCATCTGCCGCCTGCCGGAACTGATCCAGGTCGCGCGCGACAACGATGCCATTCTGGTGATGGACGATTCCCATGCCACCGGCGTGCTCGGTGCCACCGGACGGGGCACCGCCGAGCACTACGGTGTGCTCGGCGAAGTTGATATCATCACGTCCACGCTCGGCAAGGCGCTGGGCGGCGCCGCGGGAGGGTTCGTCGCGGGATCGGCTGCGCTCACCGACATGCTCACCCAGCGTTCCCGGCCTCAACTGTTCTCCAACGCGCTGCCACCCACCGTCGCAGCCAGCGCTCTCGGCGCCGTGCGCTTCATCGAGACGCATCCGGAACGCGTTCGCACCCTCCACGAGAACACCCGCTGGTTCCGTGAGGCGCTCGTGGATGCCGGTTTCCGACCGCTTCCAGGAGAAACTCCCATCGTCCCCATCATCATCGGCGAAACCGCCGACGCCATAGCCATGAGCGATGCCCTCCTGGACGAAGGGATCTTCGTCACCGGATTCGGATTCCCCGTCGTGCCGCACGGAACCGCCAGAGTTCGCTGCCAGGTATCAGCCGCGCACTCCCGCGAAGACCTTGAATTCGCCGTCGGCGTCTTCCGGAAGGTCGGGTTGCGACTGGGGATCCTCAAGCAATAGCGCTCCGGGAGAGTCCGCGAACGTCACGGCATCCTTCGCGCTACCACCGCCAACGCACCACGAAGAACGCGTCGACGAGCACGGCGGGGAGACCACCTTAGCCATCGGCGGTAGCCTCGACCCCGCCCAGGAACGCGAACCCGCTGACTCTGACGATGGGCACGTCGGCACCACCTTCCGGCGACTCATTCACCTGGTCCGCAAACCCGCCCAGGATGGCTGAACCATCCGACTCCAGACGGACACCGGGAGGCACCTTCACCGAAATGCCTCCCATGACGGCCGTAGCAACGATTTCGGTCACCGGGGAGGTCAGGCGGGCATGTCTCAGATCGATCTCTATTCCCCCAAAGACGGCAATCGCTCGAATACGGGGCGGAACTTCCCACTGACCCGTGCGGGAGATGCCCGAGAAGAGCGCCAGCATGCGCCGGGTGCGCCCAGCCTGGCGGGTCACGCGAGTGTTGTCAGCCACCGCAACGGGGGCCGCCGCTGCCGGAACCGGAAGTGCCAGATCGCTGGTCAGCCTTGCCAGAGCCTCCACTGAGGGCGCCCGCCACGCCTCCTGCACCCGGCGCTCGTACTCATCCATGGTAAGCCGATCCTGGGCGAAGTGCTCACCCAGTGACTGGATCACCTGTTCGCGTGCTGCCTGGGGTACGGACACGGTGCGGTGGGGGGGGTCTGCGGATGAAAGGCGGTTTCCGTGATTCTCACTCCTCAACTTCCGCCCTCTGTCCTCCAATTTCAACTCCAGGAGTGTGACTCACCACACGTTGGAGGCCTCCATGCGTGCGTGACCCACCCCGCCCGGACATCGTCCCAGTGTTGAGTCGCCGGAACCCGGGCGGAGGAAGCCTCCTGCGCCGGGGTGCCGCCACACACACTTTGCGCTGCCCGGAGTGACGCCGTCCGACCAGCGCCGAATCCATCAACGCGTCTCCCGAGGCTCAGCGTATGCGCATGGTTCGCACGGTCGCCGCCGTTGCCGGTCTCACCCTGGTCCCCGCCCTCGCTCACGCGCAGGGAAGCGGATCCTCCTCCGGGATGCATGACTCCTGGTTCTGGGGCGTCCACGGAGGCGCCATGTTGTTCAACGCGGGCCTCGATCAGGATGTCAAGGTAACAGCACCCACTGTAGGCGGAGAATGGATGATCACCCGCAGCCGGATGGCTCTGCGACTCTCTGTCGAACAGGCATTCTTCAACGAAAAGTCTGGTGTTTTCGATGCCACCGTGGCCAACGCCGTCCGACCCGTGGACGTGAAGGACTGGCGGCGCTACTCCGCCGAAGTCTACTTCATGCCCTCCGGTGACGGATCCTTCGTCCCCTACCTTGGTCTCGGTGTGGCACTCAACGTTCTTCAGAATGCCTCGCCGGAAGGTTCCTTTGTCAGCGAGGAGTCACTGACCGAGGTGTACACCATGGTCGATGACTACAGCAGCCGTGCCTCTCTCCTGGTATCTGCCGGTGGCCAGCTCAACCTGGGAAGGGCAGCCCTTTTCGTGCAGGCCAGCGCCATGCCCACGCGCCAGCAGTTCCTCCTTTCCCGGTCCCAGTACACCATCGGACTGGAAGCGGGAATCCGCTACAACGTGGGGAGCGCGATAGAAAAGTTCTGAGACCCCGCGTTCAGCGCGTGTCTGCCCGAGGGGTGACGGAGTCGGTCTCCGTCACCCCTCGAGGGTTTTCGGACACCACGAATCGCAACGGCCAGTCCGCCGCCTTCCGGATGCCGATTCGCGGCGTGATCGATACGGCCGGATCAGGCACCTCGGTTCCCCTGAGGATCCGCAGCTCACCCCGATCCAGACGGACTCCGTTCAGCGAACCATCGATCGCGAGCGCTTCGCACACTTTCGCGGGACCGTCGGCGAGATGCCGGTCCGGGCGACCACGCCTGCGACGGCGCATGAGATCGATCCCTTTCGTGGGTTCAATGGCACGGATGAGTACTGCGCTCCCATATCCTTCCTCACGGGTCACGGCATTGACGCACCAATGCATGCCGTAGACGAAGTAGACGTAGGCTACACCGGGTGGTCCATAGAGAACCCGGGTCCGCGGTGTGATACCCGCGGCGGCATGGCAGGCTGGATCGTGGGGGCCGAGGTAGGCCTCGGTCTCCACGATCCTGCCGGCAGTGAGACCCTGCGGGGTACGGTGCTCCAGTATGGCACCCAACAGCTCGCGGGCTACCACGTCCGCGTTGCGCCGGTAGAATGCTGGTCGAAGTGGTCTGGCCACGCGCCGGACCCGTGGCGCGGTGGCCGGTGTCATCCTGCCGTACTGGTGGATGCTGCCGTCTTCTTCGCCCGGGGGGACCGGGTCTTCTTCTTCGCGGGAGCGGCGGTGTCGCCGGCTACAGCGTCACCTCCAGCCGCCGTGGTCCTGGGCTTCCTGGTCGTCGTCTTCTTCCTCGTTCGCGCTCCGGTGGTCTTCCTTGCGCCAGCGGACACCGGTGCTGCCTCAGCCACGGTCTCTTCGCCGGACGCCGGCGCTTCATCCACAACGCCAACCATCAGCAGCTCTGGTGGTGGAGCCTTGCTGCCGGGGCGACCCTTGGCCGGGATCCCCCGGGGACCCATCCCCCTGACGGGCTTGGCCACTCCCGCTGGTGCGGGCATTGCCGCCGCGGCCCGATTCAACTGCTCCGCGACCGGTGCTGGTGTCCCGGGAAGGGAAACCTCGAACTCATCTCCCCGGCGGCGCAGATCGATTGCGTGGCCATCGTGGGCGTCGCGGAGAATCCGGTCGAAGAAGCGCTCACTGAGGCTCTCGCTGTCCCGTCCCAGGAGTTCAAATACCCGTCGGCGCAATGCGGCTGGAGTGGTGATTCCGGCTCCCTTGATCATTGATTCGGCGGCCTTGCGCACCAGCGACAACGCCTCCTCCCTCGTCAGGCGCTCTCCCGAAATCCCAATCGTATCGACGGCCTTGGCTTCACGGGGCGACTCGGCAACGGGGGGTACCTCGACAGCGGGACTCTCCGTCTCCGTTTTCTCGGTCTGGCTGGCGGCGACCTGCGGTTTCCCGTCGCGGGAACGCTCGTCGCGCGGTGCATCCTGGCGCGGTCTCTCGTCGCGACCACCCCGTCCGCGTCCCCCTCGACGTCCCCGGCGTCCCCGTTCCTCGCGATCGCCCGTCTCAGCGGTCCGGGGCATTGCCGTCGGGCCGCGCGGCGACGGTGTCCCGCCACTGCCGGCTTTCACGGCCTGCTCGCCCGGTGCCACCTCCAACTGACCGTTCTCGAGCTTGGTGACCTTGAGCAGTCCCTGCGAGGCAGCTTCCTGACAGAACCTCGAGAACTTCGACATCCCCTGATTCTTCTCGTCGAACTGGGGATCGATGTCCTGCATCACCTGCTTCAGACGGTCGGAACGCATCACATCGCCGTTGCGAACCATGCGATTGATGGCTTCCACGACCAGCTCCCACGGATCCCACTTGACCACTTCTTCCTCGCTCGCCTTCACCAGCCCCGCGAGGGTGTTGTAGCTGTAGTACTCGTCACAGTTCATGACGAGAAGGTCAGACGACGATTCGCGGATCCCGACGCCGATCACGTACTTCCCGTACTCCTTGAGCTTGGTGACCATGCTGGCGAAGTCGGAGTCACCGGACAGCAGGATATAGGTTCCGATCTCGGGCCGCGTGAAGACCAGCTCGACGGCGTCCACCGCGAGGCGGATGTCCGTGGCGTTCTTCTTGGACGATCCGTACGCCGGCGCCATGATCATGTCGATGGACGCTTCGGCCAGCGGCACTATGTACTGCGGGTAGCGGCGCCAGTCGGCGTAGGCGCGCTGCACCGCGACCTTTCCCTTGATTATCTCGGAGGACAGTAGGGTCCGCAGTTCGCTCGCCAGATCGGAGCGAATCCCCATCGTGACGTTGTCGAAATCGATGAGAAGGGCGGCGTTGGGTGCGTGCTGGAAGGGTTGCTGATAGCCGGGTTGCTGGGACGAGGCCTGCACGGCCTGGGGGCCCCGATAAAGCGGGGCGACCGGCACGCGCTGCGGCGTGTGCCGAGTCTGACGTTGGTTCATCGGTATGAAAGGAGACTGTGAATGGACGACCGTACCCAGACGATTCGTCCGTTGTACGCCTGTTGCTGGCGACCCGAAAATCGCAGAGCAACGGCGCCCTGGAACGTGCCAACCTGCGCAGTCTGCCGGGGCATCCGTCTGAACGGCTGCCGGCTACCGCTGCCAACCCTGGTCGTCGCTCACGCACACCGACTCCCCGCGACGTCGCGGAAACACCGATGGCGCAGGCGACCTTCGGAACGGAACCCGGGGCCTCGCCGCATCGTTGCGTCGCTGCCCCGAACCCACGTCGACCAGCGCTGGATCTCGTAATGTAACACTCCCCGGCCAGGAACAGCCAGATACTCACCGATCGTTGCCTGCCCGGCTGGCGACGGGATACCGGGAACAACGCCATTCCCAGACTCATTCCCCCATGGCCTCGAGGCGTGCCGGGAACGGCGCCGATTCCAGCCTCAGTCCCCCATGGCCTTGAGGATGACCCTCTTGGGTCGCTGACCATCCCACTCGCCGTAGAACACCCGCTGCCAGGGGCCGAAGTCCAGCTTCCCCTCGGTTACCGGCACGATCACCTCATGCCCCACAGTCAGGGACCGCAGATGTGCCGCGGCGTTGTCCTCACCGGTTTCGTTGTGCCGGTATCGATCCGGGTCCCAGGGTGCTATCCGCTCCTCCAACCAGTCCAGGATGTCATCCCAGAGCCCCGACTCCCGATCGTTCACGAAAACGCTGGCGGAGATATGCATGGCCGACACGAGAACGAAACCTTCACGAATGCCCGCTGCCGCACGGCATTTCTCGACCTCCGCAGTGATGTCGATGATCTCCTGCCGCTGCTTCGTGTTGAATGTCAGGTACGTGGTATGGGTGCGCATCGGGTCGGAGAATGGGTTGCTGGTGAAACCGCAACAGTATGCGCCAATGATAAGCCCGCCTGATACTGCCTCACACCTCCCTGGCCGGAACCACCAATGACACTGTGGCCTTGCGGGGTCCTTCCACGGTATCATGAGGAAGCGCCCCGTGACACATGCCGGCACCTCTCGCGTTCCGAAGTCGCCTCCTGATCATCCTGGCCACGATCGCCATCGTGCCCGCCGTCGCGGTCGCCGGGGCGTGGATCATCGGCGTCTATGCCACTCTCCCCCGGATAAGTGACGCGGCCGCATGGCAGCAGGTGGCCGCATCGGGGACAACCCTGCTCGACAGCCTGCACGATGCCGAACTGAGCCCCGGCCAGCTTGCGGTACTTAAGGAGCACGAACGGATCCTGGGTGAGTCGCTTACGCAGGCCAACCGGTTTCGCTTCGTCATTCGCAACTCCATTCCGCTGATTGCCATCGGCTCCGTCGCCGGGCTCCTCGTCCTGGGCGTGGCGGCGTCCCGGGTCGCGGGCCACCTCAGCCGGCAGTTGAGTCGGCCCATCAATGAACTCGTGGGCTGGACGGAAAAGCTGGCTCACGACCAACCCCTCCCGGAAACGACCACCGTAAAAGGCGCACCCGAGTTCGAGATTCTGCGAAAGCGCATGCGTGAGATGTCCCGGGAACTCGCGACTGGACGACGTCATGCCATCGAGGCGGAGCGTCTCGAAGCGTTCCGCGAAAGTGCCCGCCGGTTCGCCCATGAACTGAAGAATCCGCTCACCCCCATTCAGTTCGCTGTATCTCAACTGGAGCGATCCGCCCCCCCGGATCTGGCCGGGACAGTGGATGTGCTCCGGACGGAGACACAGCGCCTGGATCGGATCGCCAGGGATTTTTCCCGTTTCGGGCGTCTCCCCGATGGTCCCGTCTCCGACGTGGACGTCGCCGAACTGGTGCGCTATACCAGCCGTGCCACGGTCCCCACCGGAATCAGCCTCACGCTCTCCATTCCAGAGGAAGACGTGACGGTCCGGGGCCGGCATGACGCGCTGCAGAGGGCACTGTCGAACGTACTGCTGAACGCCGCGGACGCCTGCGGGGCAGCCGCCGGTGGGCATATCCACGTGGCAGTCGAACGAACCCGTCAGGGAAACAGGGAAGCCGTCGCCATCCGGGTTCGTGACGATGGGCCCGGAATCCCGCCGGACCGAATCCAATCTGTCTGGGAGCCGTACTTTACCAGCAAGGCAGGAGGCACGGGCCTGGGTCTGGCAATCGCCAGACAGGCAGTCCTGGCGCATGACGGCAACGTTGAAGTTTCCTGCCCGCCGGGTGGGGGTACCGAATTCCGGTTCCTGATTCCGGTCAATGCATTCCCTCTCGACGGACAGCCCTCGCGTGCTTGAAGACATCCTCATCCCAATCGTTGGCATCGTTGGTGGAATCACGATGGTTCTGGGATTACCCCTGGTCATCGTGCTGGCGCGCCGCATGTGGATTCGGGACAGTGCCCGGTTGGGCGGCGAATCATCGGACATCAGCGGCTCTCTCGAAGGCCGGCTGATGCGAATCGAACAAGCCGTGGACGCCATCGCCGTCGAGGTGGAACGAATGTCCGAGTCCAACCGCTTCACCTCACGATTGCTGGCCGAAAGGCTGCCACCGCACCGGCCCGAACATGCTCTGAAAGGAGACAAGTCATGACAGCGATCATGCTTCAGGGATCTGCCGGCACGGCCCAGGGGGCCACCGCCACGACACCGAATCAGCCGGTCAGCAAGCCCGACCTGGCGCAACAGATCGAACAGACCGTCCAGCAAAGCCTCTATGGCACGACCCAGCCTGCGTCACGGGAGGGGCTGCGCGCTGCCATTGATCAGATGAAGGCGGAAATCGAGGCGGCCCGGGCTCAGGGAGTCCAGACCATCACGGTCCAACCTACCTTCGGACCCGACGTCATTCCCCAGGGTGCCGTGGACATCTCCATGGCGTTCTTTGCGATGGTCGCCTTCATCATTGTGGGTCTCCCACTGGCCCGGGCATTCGCGCGAAGAATGGACCGCCGGGGTCAGATCCCACCGACCGATCCGGAACTGTCACCCCGCCTTCAGCGCATCGAGCAGGCCGTGGACGCCATTGCCGTCGAAGTGGAGCGTATCTCCGAAAATCAACGGTACGCGTCGAAGGTGATGTCAGGACTGCAAAGCCTGCCCGCGGGCGGTCCCGGCGCCGGATGGGCGGGTTCCCCGGGCCGACAGGCGGAACCAGCCCTCCGCAACCCCGCTGAGACAAGGCGTCCCTGAGTAACGTTGTGTCATGCCCAGTGCCCTCATCATCGACGACGAGCCGAACATCCGGCGCATGGTGGGAGCGCTCCTTGCCGCCGAGGGATGGGAAGTAAGCGACGCCCCGGATGGCGCATCCGGAGTCGCTGCCGCTCTCGATACCGACCCGGACGTCGTTCTCCTGGACCTGATGATGCCGGGCAGCATGGATGGCATGTCCGCACTGGAAACGCTGAGAAAGAAGGTCCCGGACCTCCCAGTAATCATGATGAGTGGCCGCGCCGGACTGGCGGACGCCGTCCGTGCCACACGCCTCGGCGCACATACCTTCCTCGAGAAACCACTCACCCCCGAAGGCGTGCTCCTCTCGCTTGCCTCCGCCCTGGAACTGCGACTGGCCAGGCGTGAGGCGGCGGCCTTGCGGCAGGACCTGGGACTCACGGGCGAAATGGTCGGAAGGAGTCCTGCCATGGATCGCCTGCGCGCCATCATCAGACGTGTGGCTGCATCGGACGCGCGGGTGCTCATTTCCGGCGAATCCGGAACGGGCAAGGAACTGGTGGCTGCCGCCATTCATGCCGGCAGTCTCCGGCATGATCGTCCCTTCGTACGAGTCAACTGTGCCGCCATCCCCCGGGACCTGGTGGAGAGCGAGATGTTCGGCCATGAGCGAGGGGCTTTCACCGGCGCAGTGGAACGGCGTGTCGGCCGCTTCGAACTGGCGCACCGGGGAACCCTGCTGCTCGACGAGATCGGCGACCTGGGGCCGGAGGCTCAGGCCAAACTCCTGCGCGCCATCGAGTCCGGGGAAATCGAGAGAGTGGGAGGCTCGAAACCCATCCGTGTCGATGTGCGGATCGTTGCCGCCACCAACAAGTCGCTTACCCGGGCTGTGCGGGAAGGCAATTTCCGTGATGACCTCCTCTTCCGCCTGAACGTGGTCCCCATCGAAGTCCCCCCCCTCCGCGACCGCTCCGACGACATTCCTGAGCTGGTGGCACACTTCGCCTCACTCTTCCGGGTACGTACCGGACGTTCCGGGCCGCGCTGGTCCGAGGACGCCATCCTGCAGTTGCAGCGATATCCGTGGCCGGGCAATGTCCGTGAACTGGCCAACATCGTCGAGAGACTGGCCATACTCCACCCGGGAGACTCCGTGGGGCCGGATGAGGTGGGAGAAGTCCTGCCCGTGTCACCGTCAGCGACACCTCCCGGCCAGCTCCCGCCGCCGGACCAGTCCAGTGCGCCGCTGACCGTGCTGCTGGATGACTACGAACGTCTTCTGATAACTCGTGCCCTGGCGGCAGCCCGTGGCAACATCGCCGAGGCGGCACGCCGGCTGCAAACCGACCGGCCCAACCTGTACCGAAGGATGAAGCGACTGGGAGTGGTGGGAGACGCCTCCGTGACCACGGTGATGTGATCCCGATGCCCATTCTCTGCATCACTCTGCTGGCCGCCTTGCTGCACGCCACCCTGCCGGTGTCGTTGCCGGCGCAGGGACGGGATACCATCCAGGTGCAGGACCTGCGCGCCGTGCCTGACGACATCGAAGCGGAGGTGCGCGCCATCCTGGGAGGACCCGCCACTCGTCAGGCGCGTGGCATGCTTGTGGTGGGGGCCCTCGACACCATTGCCACCGATGTCGCCATCCTCGACGGCAGCCTGGTCGTCGAAGGTCTCATGCTGGGCCGGGTGGTGGCCCTGGGTGCCGATGTGCTGATACGCGATCGCGGCAGGATCGAAGGATCGGTCACGGTCATAGGTGGTGGTCTGACGACGCAGGATGACGGCGAGGTGGATGGCACCGTGAGGGTTTACCCGCAGCCGGTGCGGATAGAACAGGACGGTGACCGGGTCGTGGTACGCGACGAGAGTCCGGATGAGGTCTGGTACCGTCACTGGATCCGTCCCGCGCCCACGACCGGCAGCGACCTGCGGCTGGTTACCACGCGCACGTACAACCGGGTGGAGGGTCTTCCGCTGATGCTGGGCCCCCGCGTCAGGCTGGCCTTCCCCTGGGGGCGTGTCACGCTCGACGCCATGGGTGTGCTCCGCAGTGCCGACCGCTTCGAACTGCAGCCCGAGAACATTGGTCATCAATTGCGCGCGGAAGTGGAGATCGGCGGCCCCTACAGCGTCCGACTGGGTGGGCAGCTGGAAGACCTGGTCAAACCGGCCGAGGGATGGCACATCTCGGATACGGAAGTCGGACTGGCATCCTTCATTCTGCACCGGGACTACCGGGACTATTACAACCGCCGGGCGGCCGCTGTTTCGGTGGGTGCCCGGGCCGGGAAGAGCATCTCGGCACAGCTCGAGTGGTCCGACGAGAAGTGGGGCTCAGTCGATCAGCGGGATCCCTGGTCCCTGCTGCGCGACAACCAGCACTGGCGCTTCAACCCGCAGATGGATGACGGACGCTTTCATGTCGTGCGGGCGGAGGTCACTTATGACACCCGGAACGACCAGCGCGACCCGTGGTCCGGCTGGTTCGTGAGTGCGGACTACGAGTACGGAACCGGAAGGATTTCGGCCTACGCCCCCACGACGCAGGGCATCCGCGAGGTGAATCCAGCCGGGCGGAACAACTACGATCGCGTTTTCCTGGACATTCGCCGCTATGACCGGCTCTCCGCCGATGGGCAGCTGGCGCTCCGCCTCGTGACCGGGGGATGGCTGAGTGGCGATGATCTCCCTCTGCAGCGTCGCTTTTCACTGGGCAGCGCAGGATCACTCCCTGGTTATGACTTTCGTCAGATACTTCCCGGGGTTGATGGACTGACCTGTGCGGGCACGGGAGACGGTGGGATTCCGCTCTCGCCGCGGTCACCACCCGGCACCCCGGCGCAGTGCGAACGCTTCATGCTCTGGCAGGCGGAGTATCGTGGTGAACTCCGTTCCTCGCTCTTTGGATTTCTCACGGCGGAGCGCCAGCGACGCCGTCTCGGCTGGGGGAGACAGGCCGAGTGGGTGATGTTCGTGGACGCGGGACGTGGCTGGCTCGTGGGGGCACCAGTGGCCGGTCTTCAGTATGGTGCCGGCACGCTGCCTCCCCTGTCGACGTTCCGCGCGGATGTCGGCCTCGGCCTCCGTCTCGACGACCTCGGACTGTTCGTGGCGAAGGCCGTGACCGACCCCGGCACCCCGCTCAATTTTTTCATCCGCCTGCGCCCCAGGTTCTAGATGGTGCGGCTCGTCGTCATCCTGGCGACCGTCCTCCTCGGCAGCAGCGTCTCTGCCCAGCAGCCCCGACTGGAGATCACGCTGCCCCCGCCAGCACAGCTCACCGTGAGGGGGCCGTCCATCCGGGCAATCGACATCCTGGCTGACCCGGGAACCCGGGATCTGCTTCAAAGCGGCTTCCCCACCCGACTCCACTTTCGCGTGGAGCTGTGGTCATCGGGTCGCCTCTTCGATGCCTTGAAGGCGCAAACCGAGTGGGACGTTTTCATCTACTACGACGCGCTTGGCAAACGCTATCGCGTGGTTCGGGTGGAAGGCGAGGGTGACGAAGTCACTTCCGCCGGTCAGTTCGGATCCTTCCCGGAAATGGTGCGGGAAGTGGAGCGGCCCGCTCCCGTGCCGCTCCGGGCGCTCAGGCAGCGAGACCGGCAATACTACATTGCCGTACTGGAGGTGGAGAGCCTCTCGGTGACCGACCTGGATGAACTGGGGCGCTGGCTGCGGGGAGAAATGGAGCCCGCGGTACGCGGCAAACGGAACGCCGGTACCGCTCTGGGCAGAGGTCTGCGCCGCCTGTTCGTCAGACTGCTGGGCGCCGAGCGCCGAAACCTGCAGACACGTACTCCAACATTCGCCGCGCCGCCCTGAGGATCACGCGGAACGAATGCGCGGACGGCGCTCCAGATCTTCCAGCTGGTGCAGCACACCGGATCCGTAGAACATCCTGATGTACTTCGCCTGGATCGGTGTCAGGCGGCGGACCGCCCAGCTCAGGTGCACGAAATGAGGCTCCGCGGGAGCCACGAGGGGATGCATTCCGATCTCTGTGGGGAGTCGGTTCCCCTTGCGCGTGTTGCAGGTGCTGCACGCGGTTACGACATTGGTCCAGACGTTGGCGCCACCCCGGGAGAGCGGTACCAGGTGATCCCGTGTGAGAGATTCGCGGGTCCGAAGCTCGACGACCGACCGTCCGCAGAACTGGCAGCGGTAGCCATCCCGCGCAAACAGGAAGGTATTGGTGACCTGGCGGCGGAATCTGCGGGGAACGTGCACCAGCTTCGTCAACCGGATGACCGCCGGCCGTGGCATGGACAGGCGTTCGGAACGAACCGGACGCGCCGCATCGGCCTCGACGATCTCGGCCTTGCCGTCAATGACGAGTCGAAGCGCCCGCTTCAGCGGAACCATGGTCAGCGGCTCGAATGAGGAATTGAGCGCCAGGCACCCGACAACCACAAACCCTCCGTGGTTCTGACCGGAGCCATGGCCGGCAGCGCGCGAAGTCGCGTTCCCGGAAAGTCGGGCTCCGGTACATGAACTCCCGCCAGAGGCGGGAGTTGAATTCCTGCGGACAGCGCTCCGGTAGACCCGGCGGTCACCCGTCGCGCGGATCGTCCATCGTCAAGCAAGCTAATGAGCGGGTGACATACCATTCAAGCCGGTCCCATGCCGTCCCTGCAAGGGCGTGCAACCTGTCGACGCGCCGGACATCGACTGCAGTCGTCCGATTCGTCGGATCCCGATGCCGACTACCTGACCCCGGCCGGGGCTGGAACGGGAGTCAACCACCCATGACGATCCGGAATCCGGCCCTTGGCGATCCCCAGGAATTCACTCTGGATGGCACGGGTTATCGGGCCGGGCTTACCGGTTCCCACTGGAATCCTGTCAACCGAACGTACCGGAGTGATCTCGGCAGCGGTGCCGCAGAAGAAGACCTCGTCGGCAAGGTACAGCATCTCGCGGGGGATCTGCTGCTCCCTTACTTCATGGCCCCGGTCCCGGGCGAGTCGCATGACCGTGTCCCTCGTGATGCCGTTCAGAATGCCGGCAGCGACCGGCGAGGTGTAGAACACACCGTCCCGGATCAGGAACAGGTTCTCACCGCTTCCTTCGGACACGTAGCCGAACGAATCGAGCGAGATGGCTTCGTCATAGCCGTCCTGACGCGCCTCCACCTTGGAAAGCTGCGAGTTCAGGTAGTTGCCGGAGGCCTTGGCCAGTGTGGGGAATGTGTCCGGCGCGGCGCGACGCCACGAGGAAACACACACGTCGGCGCCGTTCTCCAGTGCGTCGTGACCCAGAAAAGCGCCCCAGTTCCATAGAATGATGAAGACCTCGACGGGAACGCCGATGGGATTGAATCCCATCTGTTCACCGGTCCGGATCACCAGGGGCCGGATGTAGGCCGCGGTCATTTCATTCGCGGCAATGGTCTCCACCGTTGCCTGCGCCAGCTCCTCGGCACTGTACTTCAGCGGCATCCGGTATATCCGGCACGAATCCAGCAGACGACGCATGTGGTCCTGCAGGCGGAAGACCGCTCCTCCCGTCGGCGTCTCGTAAGAACGGATCCCCTCGAACACACCGGAGCCGTAATGCGCCACGTGGGAGATCACGTGGATGTTGGCATCCTCCCAGTTCACGAGGGTGCCGTCGCGCCATATCCTGGCGGTCCGGCCGGATGCGGTCTGTGCCATCGAGGCTCCCGATCGGTTAGGGGTTCGAATGTCCTTCGCAAACTACATGTCCCGACGCGATGCAGCCACCGCGCGGGTGTGGTCCCCTCACGGCTCCTCCCGTTCGACGCCCCGGTCCGGGCGACGGAACGGATCGGCCGGGTCAGGTGTGCCGGCGGTTGCTTCCGGAGGGCGCGACAACGGGACTGTCAGGCCCCGGACCGGAACTTCGCGGCACGTACGCGTGGGAACGGTGCCGGGGAGGAAATACTCTATGTAGGCACGGTCGGCGCACTGCGGTGTGGCCAGGGTACCCGTCAGAGAATCCACCGCCCGGGGTATGATCAACGCCGGTCGCGGCCAGTCGGGAGGCTCCGGTTTGCGGCGGTAGACATCGATCATGAAGTTCGTGTACGCGGGTGCTGCGAGACGACCTCCCTGGGCATCGACCATGATCTTCTGCGGCTTGTCGAAACCGATCCAGACTCCGGCAACGAGGTCTGCCGTGAATCCTATGTACCAGACGTCGGCACCGTCGTTCGTGGTGCCGGTCTTGCCACCCGAAGGAACCCGGAATCCTGCTGCCCAGACCCTCCCAAAGGCTGTCCCCTTCAACACCACGTCCTTCAGCATGCTGACCATGATCCATGCTTCCGGTGCGGAAAGGACCGGAACCGAGTCGGCGTGAGTGGACCAGAGGACGTTCCCCTCCTTGTCCTCGACCCGGAGAATGCCCCGCGGAACGGTGCGGGTGCCCAGGTTCGCGAAGGTCGTGTAGGCGCCGATCTGTTCGATGGGGTGGACCTCGGCGGAACCGATGTTGATGGACGGGTACGGCGGTATGGGCGTGGTTATGCCGAAGCGCTTGGCCATGTCCACGACGGTCTCTTCACCAAGCTCCATTCCTACACTGATCGCAATGATGTTGCGGGAGTCGTAGAGACCGCGACGCATGGTCATGGGCCCCAGAAACTTCAGATCGTAGTTCTCGGGCGTCCACACGGTACCATCGAGCTGGGGGAGGCTGATCGGAGCATCATCCACCAGCATCGCGGGTGACTTGCCCGCGTGTATCGCGGCAGAGTAGACGAATGGCTTGAAGGTGGAACCCGGCTGCCTCATCGCTTGCGTGGCACGATTGAACTGCGAGTCATCGAAGTCGCGGCCACCCACCATGGCCCGCACCGATCCATCGCGCGGGTCGATCGCCACAAACGCACCTTGCAGGTATGGTGACTCCGTGCTCGATCCCTGATCGGATCCACCCCGGGCGACGTACTGCTCGTATGTGAGGTGACGAAAGCGGCCGTACTGGCCCCCTTCGATGGCGCGCAGTTGCGACTCCAGCGCGCGTTCCGCGGCGGCCTGCATGTCCAGATCCAGCGTCGTGTAGATCTTCAGACCCTGCTGGTAGAGCCTCTCGCCAAAGCGCTCGTAGAGCTTTCCACGAACCCATTCGGCAAAGTAGGGGGCTATCTCACCGGACTCCACACGGCGGGCCAGCGCCAGAGGGTACGCCTTGGCCAGACTGGCATCACCGTCGGTTATGGCACCCGCGCGGCGCATCAGCTCGATGATGGTATTGCGCCGCTGAACCGCCCGATCCGGCGATCTGCGGGGATTGTAGCGACTGGGTGCCTTGGGGATGGCTGCCAGTGTGGCTGCTTCCGCAAGGTTCAGGTTGTGAACCGATTTCCCGAAATAGCGCCGCGCCGCGGTTTCCACTCCGTGGGCTCCGGAACCCAGGTTGATCTGATTGAGGTAGAGTTCCAGGATCTTTTCCTTCGGATACCGCCGCTCGATGTTCCGTGCGACGCGCATCTCCTTGAGCTTGCGCTCCAGGGCACTGAGTCCGTGTCGCTCCCGGGTGATCTGCTGGGGAAAGACGTTCCGTGCCAGTTGCATGGTGATCGTGGAAAATCCTTCCTCGAATGCACCCGCCATGATGTTGCGTACCATGGCACCCGGGACTCGTTGCCAGTCGATACCGTTGTGGCTGTAGAACCTCTTGTCTTCAGTGATCACGAACGCGTCCTGCACCACCTGGGGGATTTCCTCCAGCGGCGCCAGGGTTCGGCGCTCCGCCCCCAGCTCCGCGACGAAACGGCCGTCAACGGCGTAGATGCGGGAGGTCTGCCGTGGTTGATAGCGCTCCAGGACGTCGATCGATGGACAGTTCGATCCCCGGCACACCAGGGTCCACAGCGCCGAGGCCAGTCCCAGGCCAAACCCGATCCCCAGCCCGGCCACGATGACGAGCGCGCGCCAGACCCGCCGGAAGCGGCGGCCGGTGGTGGGTTGGGGTGATTCGCTCATGAGTTCCTCGCGGGGACCGCGCACCAGCCCGATGCACCCCCGGATGGCGCAAACTAGCACCCGGCCCGGCGCCTACAGTAGTCCTCCCGACCCGACCCCGGACCGGCCGCACCTCCACTCAAGCGCCTCAGGTCGCCATCTTGTGCTGCATGACACGCTCGTTCCTCGATGAACTGACCTGGCGCGATCTGGTTTACCAGACCACCGAAGGCGCGACCGCCGCTCTCACGGCTGGTCCGGTTTCCGGATACTGCGGCTTCGATCCCACGGCGGACTCCCTCCATGTGGGAAGTCTGGTCCCCATCATGGGACTCGTACACCTGCAGCGTGCCGGTCACCGGCCGGTGGCTCTGGTCGGTGGCGGCACCGGCATGATCGGCGACCCCAGCGGGCGAACCACCGAGCGGCAGTTGGCCAGTCGGGAAGTCGTGGACGCCAATGCTCAGGCAATTCGTCGTCAACTGGAACGGTTTCTCGACTTCTCCGGGCCAGCGGCTGCGGTAATGCGCAACAACGCCGACTGGCTGGAACCCATGGGCGTCATCCCCTTCCTGCGCGACGTGGGCAAGCACTTCACCGTCAACTACATGCTGGCGAAGGATGCGGTGAAGACCCGCCTGGACGAAGGAGTCTCGTATACCGAGTTCTCCTACATGCTGCTCCAGGCGTACGATTTTCTCGAACTCCACCGTCGCGATGGCGTCACCCTGCAGATCGGTGGCAGCGACCAGTGGGGGAACATCACGGCCGGGATTGAACTCATCCGGCGGGTTTCCGGAACTGCGGCTCATGGAGTCACCCTGCCCCTGGTCACGCGTGCGGACGGCAGCAAGTTCGGGAAATCAGAGGGGGGCAATGTATGGCTCGACGCCGCCCGCACGTCACCCTACCGATTCTACCAGTTCTGGATCAACGCCGACGACCGCGACGCGGCGCGCTGGCTGCGCTACTTCACCCTCCTGTCCCGGGAGGAGATCGAGACCCTGGAGCAGGCACAGACCCAGCGACCGGAGCAGCGTGAGGCACAGGCCTCGCTCGCCTTCGATGTAACGGCACGCGTCCATGGAGACGAGGAAGCCAGGGTGGCGCGCGATGTTTCGCGTCTGCTATTTGACCGGAAGGCCGACCCCAGGAGCTTCAGTGCGTCAGTGATCGGGAAGCTGCGCGATGAAATCCCGTTCCGTGTAACGACACCAGTCCGCGACCCGGAATCCTCCGGCACCGACGATCTCCGTGTCTCGGTACTGGACATGCTGGTCGAGACCGGGCTCTGCAAGTCCAGGGGAGATGCCCGGCGGCAGCTTCAGCAGGGCGCGGTGACCTTGAATGGCCGCCGCCTGGCCATGGAAGAGCAGTCGGTGGGCATGCCGGAGGCACTGGCGGGCAGGTACTTCCTCCTGCGGAAGGGAGCCCGCGAAATGGCCCTCGTGGAAGTACGATAGTCCCGGAGTGTGCCAGGTCGGCCTCCCCGAGTCACCACCGGCCTCAGCTCAGCTCCGCCAGAGCCCGATCCACCTCATCGGCCGACGTATAGAAGTGGGGTGACAGTCGGATGGCGCCCTCGCGCAGCGAGTGTGGAAACCCGGCTCTGTCCAGGCGTCGGGATGCGTCCTCCGGATCCGGCGGGATGAATGAGACGATTCCAGCACGTCGTGCCGGGTCAGCCGGTGTAACCAGTCTCACATCCCGCCGCCGATCGACCCATTCCACTATCTGAGACGTCCGCTCGGCTATGAGCCGATGGATCCGCTCATGGCCCGATTCGCCGAAGAGTCCCAGGGTGGCATTCATGCCGGCGAACTCCTGGAAGGGCAACGTTATGACCTCGAACCGACGGGCGTCATCGAACCAGTTCAGGTCGTAGTCGCACAAGCGGGAAAAATCCTCGGAATTGCGTACCGCCATCCACCCTACGGTACGGGGTACCAGAGTCGTGGCCAGTTCCCGTCGCACGAACAGAAACCCAGTCCCCCAGGGAGAAAGCAGCCACTTCTGCCCGCCACACGCCAGAAAGTCGATATGGCAGGCGTGAACGTCGACAGGCACCGTGGGGATGGCCTGGATGGCGTCCACGATGAACCTGATGTCCCTCTCGTGGCACGCAGCGCCCAGCCGCGCGAGATCGAGCCGCTGACCGGTTTCGAAGGAAACCCACGAGACCGAGAGGACCTTCACTCCCGGCTCGTCCAGCGACGCGAGGAGGGCGTCCTCATCCGCCAGCCTTCCGACACAGGGTATGCGGCGATACACGATTCCGCGGGTACGCTCGAGTGCCATCCAGGGATACACGTTGGACGGAAACTCCCGGTCAGGCGTGATCACGACATCCCCTGGCGCCAGATCCAGACATGATGCCGCGACATTCAGTCCGTAGGTGGTGTTCACCATCAAGGCGATTTCGTCCGGCCTGGCGCCAATCAGCGAGGCGCACAACACGCGTGACTTTCGCAGGACGGCGAACTGGTCCTCCACGGAGATGCGCCATGGCTCGCTTCGCAGCTCATCCCACTCCGCGAGGGCGCGGAGTGCGCGAGCCGGCAGCGGCCCCGTGGCAGCATGGTTGAGGTACGCGGTGGCGCCCTGTTGTGTCCAGGGGAACTCCTGTGCCCGGATGGTGCCGGTGTCGAGGTCCGAGTGTCGTGTGGTCATGGTTTCAGGCGTCCTCCCCGGTTCGGGTCATCTGTCACCGATTCACGGGCCTTGAATTCTCGGCCAAGGCTGCCACTGGATCCAGCAACTCCGGCGGTGTCCCCTCTGGTTGACGCTTCCACCTCTTGTGCTGCCAGAAATACTGGCCCGGATACTTCCGGACCCAGGACTCCAGGATTGCAGTGTACCGGCTGACCAGTGTCTCCACATCAGCCTCACGATCTCCGGTATCCGGGATCTCCACGGGGGTGACCACACAGCGGAACTTCCCCGAAGGCATCCGGACGGCAGCCACGAACAGCGTCGGCACCCTGGTACGGATGGCAAATACCGCGGGGCCGCGCGGCGTCTTGGCCGGTCGTCCGAAGAAGGGCACGAAGGAGCTGGCCAGCCCCAGTACACCCTGGTCGGCAACGAACGCGACTGCATGTCCTTCGCGGAAGGCCCGGGGTGTGCGTCGGACGGCGTCACGATCACGTACCACGATCATCCCGGCGTCCTGCCGTACGCGGGTTACGTAGGCATCGAACGGCGGGTTGTTGATCCGGCGCACGATGACTTCTATGGGAATCCCCCGCGCCGCGACATACGATCCGGCCAGTTCCCAGTTGCCGAAGTGTCCGGTGATCAGGATGATTCCCTTGCCTGCCCGGTGTGCTTCTTCAATCGCCTGGAATCCTTCCGCTCCTTCAAAAAGCTCCAGTACACCCTGCTGTCCGAGCCGCGGGAGTCGAGCGGTCTCGATGGCCACTTCTCCGAGGTGGGCGAATGACTCCCGGGCCACGCGGTCAACAGTTGGCCGATCGAATGCCGGAAAGGCGCCGGCAATCTGCCGCTCCACCACCGTGCGTCGGATCCCCAGCAGGCGTCCGAAGCGGCCCAGCATTCGCCCCATGCTCCGGGCGGCCCCAAATGGGATGCTCTGTGCGACACCCAGCATGGCACGCGCCGCACCGTATGCCACCCAGTGCCGCAGCTCCGCTTTCGGTGAATCGCTGTTGGTCACCGTTTTCCATCCTGCCGGTCGAGGGACCAGAGCCAGGCGTACTTGGCCGCCACACTTACCGCGGTCAGGGCAGCGAGAATCACGCCGTGGGCCCCGTCCCGCCAGGCGCTCTTTCCGATCAGCAGGCCGAGGAACCGCGCCGGGGGGCGAACCACGACGGTCAGGGCGGAAGCGCGACGTCCAGCAGCGTGGTTCTGCCTGGCCCAGTCCCGACTGTAGCGGGAGAGTTTTCCGAAGTACTCCTGCATCGAATCGTAGGGCCGGTGCAGCAGAGACTCCTGGAGTTCCCCGGGTTCATCGTCGGTTATCACCCGCTCGTGCACCGCGCGGTCGTCGTAGCGGAGAGTATTCCGGAAGAGTCGGACGGGCCGATCCCGTTCCCAGCCTCCGTGCCGGATTTCGCGGCCCAGGAAGAAGTTCCGTCGCGGGATCCGGTAGGATCGGCGGTCCGGGTCGGAGATCCGGCGTCCGACCTCCGCGCCTAACGCGCCGGTGCCGCGCTCGTCGGCATCCACTACCAGGATCCAGTCGCATTTGGCGAGGGCGATGGCCGCGTTCCTCTGCCCCCCGATGGTGACAAAAGGATGGCTGAATACGATGGCTCCGGCTTCACGCGCGCGTTCGACGGTGGCATCGGTGGAATCATTCTCCACCACGATCACCTCCGCCGCCCAGGCCACACTGGCGATGCAGTCCGCCATCTGGCCTTCCTCATCGTGGGCGGCGATCACCACCGATACGGGCACGCTCCCCCGCGCCGGGACAGTGTCGGTTCGCACCCCATTCACGATGCTCGTTGGTGTCCGAGGGGCGAGTTCCGGAAGGGGCGGGGTCACCGACTCGCCACTCCGGCCCCAGTCGCAGCGGGCATCTCACCATCGCTGAACTGGAGCTCATGAAGCCGCGCGTACGCACCTCCCCTGGCCAGCAGTTCGCGATGCGTGCCGCGCTCCACGATGCGTCCCCGCTCCAGGACCAGGATCTGGGTGGCGTGCACGATGGTGGCCAGGCGATGGGCAATCACGAAAACCGTGCGTCCATGGAGGAGCCGGTCTATCGCCTCCTGCACCAGTCGCTCCGATTCGGAGTCCAGCGCGCTCGTGGCTTCGTCCAGGATGAGGATCGGCGGATCCACCAGAAGCGCGCGTGCAATGGCAATGCGCTGACGTTGCCCGCCGGAGAGCCGTGTGCCTCTTTCGCCCAGTACGGTATCGAAGCCCTGGGGCAGCGCGGCGATGAAGTCATGGGCGTTGGCTGCCCGGGCGGCAGCCACGATCTGCTCATCGGTGAACCTGGTGCCGGCGCCATACGCCAGGTTGTGTCGCACGGTGTCATTGAACACCACCGTGTCCTGGCTGACGATACCCGTCAGGGACCGGAGTGACCGGAGGGAGATTTCCCGCGTGTCGATGCCATCCAGCAGGATCCGCCCGCCGGTGGGCTCATAGAAACGCGGAATAAGATCAACCAGCGTGGTCTTTCCTGCGCCGCTGGCTCCGACTATGGCCACCACCTCACCCCGCCCCGCCGAGAAGGTCACCTCCTCCAGAACCGGCGCATCCTCGTAGGAAAAAGTCACTCGGTCGAACTCGATTGCCGTCCTGAAACCGGTGACGGTTCTGGTTCCGCGATCCCGGTCGTATTCGGCTTCCGCATCCAGGACCTCGAAAATGCGCTCGGCCGAGGCCAGGGACTGCGTAGCCACCGTAGGGACCTGCGTGAGCTGCTTGAGCGGCTGCAGCATCCGCAGGGTGGCCGCCAGGAAGGTTATGAGCGTGGTGGGAGCCATGGACTGCTGCTCCAGCACTTCGCGGGCACCGAACCACAGAACGATCACCGCAACGCCGGTACCTACCGTTTCCGCAATGGGAATCGCCAATTGCGCCAGTCGGGAAACCCGCATCATGCCGCGTGCATAACGATTGCTCGCCTCCCGGAAACGTCCTGACTCGTATTCCTCGCCGCCAAACGACTTGACGAGCCTGACGCCGCTCACCGCTTCCTGGACCAGCGCAGTCATCTCGCCGTACTGATTGGAAAGGCGCCGGTGTCCACGACGCAGGGAACGGAGCACTGGCTGCAACAGGCCCATGAGTACCGGCGCAACCACGACCGCAATCAGCGTCAGGCGCCAGGACAACCCGATCAGCAGAACGATCGTGGCCGCCACCATTGCCGCGTTCTGCAGCGAACGCGTCACCAGTTCGGCAATCACCGCCTTGGCCTGCTGCGTGTCATTCAGCACCCGCGCCAGCAACTGCCCCGTCTTCATCCGGGTGAAGTAGCCCAGCGGCAGACGCTGGAGGTGTGCATAGAGCGCGTTACGGAGGTCCCGGATCACATACTCCTGCAGCGACGCCCCCAACTGGCTGCTGGCCCAGATGAGCAGGTTCTTGGCGACCACCGCCGCCATGATGATGAACAGGACGTTGCGCAGCGAACCCATCCGCTGGGTCGGGTCCAGAAACTGACCGATCACGCGCTGCTGGATGTCGGTTACCACCCCGCCCGGCGCAGGAAGGTCAAAGAGCGCGTTGAGAAAGGGAATCAGCAGGGTGATGGTGAAGATGTCGAGCACCGCCGCCGAGACGTTGCAGGCGATGGTGCCCGCCATCCGCCACCAGTGCGGTCGCAGGAACGTGAGCAGCCTGCGGTACAACGCACCCCGGGACGACGCGCCGGACCGGAGCGCGCCGACACGCCGCCCCCCTGTTCCCGAAGCCGCGGCCCCGGTCATCGCGGCGTCAGCAGTGCCAGAGGGACGATGCACTCCTCCGGCGTGACGCCACCGTGAAGGAACGACCCGCGATACCTGCCCTGGTACTCGCGCAGCTTGGTGGGGTAGACAAAGAACGTGTCACCCACCGCCATGAGCGTGTTGGAACCCAGACCCCGGCGTGGCAGCCGGAGTACATCGGCATTGGGAAAGAGAAGTCCGTGCTCCGGATTCTCGGGTCGCAGGTCCTCACCGAACTTGTAGCGCAGATTGGCGGTAGCGTCGCGCCTGGCAAACACCGTCGCCGGAGTCGTGCAGTGGATGGATCCATGGTCACTGGTGACCACCACCGTGACCTTCCGCCGTGCAGCCTCCTGCAGCACCGCCAGGGCGGCCGACCGCTGGAACCACTGCAGCGTCAGATCCCGCAAGGCCATCTCGTCACGAGCCACCTCGTAGAGAATGGCGCTCTCGCTCCGGCCATGCGTCAGCAGATCCACGAAGTTGAAGACGAACGCGGAAATCCCTTCATGGCCGATGGCTGTCTGCGTTCGCTTCAGGAGATCATCGGAGTCCCACGGAGAGGAGACCTTTTCATAGCGGATCGACGCCGAGACTCTGCTCTCGGCAAGCTGTGCCCGAAGCAGGTCACGTTCATGCGCATTTAGCGTTTCGTCGTCCCGCTCTGCCCACCAGTCGGGGAATCGCGCCGCGATCTCGCCGGGGAACAATCCACTGAAGAGCGCGTTCCGGGCATAGGGAGTCGCGGTGGGGAGTACGGCATAGTAGTGCGTCGTCTCCACATCGAAATGCCGCGCCACCACCGGCTCCAGCACCCTCCACTGATCCAGACGAAGACAGTCGATCACCATGAGTACGACAGCGGGCTGCTGGCGCAGCACCGGAAGCACGAACTCACCCACCACGTCGATCGACAGCGGCGGACGATCACCTTCGAGGTCCGCCAGCCACGCGGGATACGCGGACGCCATGAAGTGCGCAAACTCGCGATGCATGACCGGTATCACCCCGCGCAGGGACTCGTGCAGGCCCCTCTCACCGGCGTCGACCAGGTCCAGGTCCCAGCGCACCAGTTCGTCATACCGATCGATCCAGCCGCGCCAGTCAAGCACCCGGTCCCGCTCCAGCTCCAGCGTCCGGAACCGCTCCACGAACGCCCGCGCCACAGCCTGCCGGCGCAGCGAGGGACCCTCCAGCAGACGGGTTACCACCGAAAGGACCTGCCGGGGATTCACCGGCTTCACCAGATAGTCGCTTACCTCGGCACCCAGAGCCTCGCGGAGTGTGGCATCCGTCTCGCTCTTGGTGACCATTACGACCGGAAGTTGCGGAGCCAGCTCGCGCACCTCACGATACGCGTCCAGTCCACGCTTTCCGGGCATCTGCTCGTCCAGGAGAAGCAGGTCATACGTCGTGCGACGCAGCATCTCCACGGCATCGTCCGCATTGGTGGCAACCGTGACCTCGAAACCCCGGTCCGCCAGAAAGAGTCGGTGCGGCTCCAGGAGTTCCGCCTCGTCGTCAACCCACAGAACCATCCGGGGTGGTTGCCGGTACTTCGCGGAAAGCGGCATGCTACCAAAGGTAGCCTTGCCTGCCCACCTTTGCCGAGCGGTCGTTTCCCGGTCAGATTCCGGACGTGAATCCCATGCTCCCCTTTGCCCTGTCCGCTCCCGTCTTCCCGCTCCGTGCGCTGGCGCAACTGGCCGGGCGATCCGGCCTGGGAGGAACGCGCGAAACACTCCTCGGTGTCCTGCAGGCGGGCCGGATCGTCCTCGGCGTACTGGGACCATACCCCCTCCCCGAAGCCCTGCTCCGGACTCGCGCCGCTGCGGCACGCACCTGGCTCGCCGCACTGGCAATGCCGGCACCCGCACGTCAGGCGATCGGCAATGTGTTCGACAGCAGCGCGCTGGGGAATCATCAACTGCTCGCGGAAGCGTGGAATGAGTTGGTACAGATGGCCTCGCCTCTTCTGGACCTCAACTCCCGGAACGAACTGAGGCGCATCAGCGCCCACTTCGGATCCGCATGACCGGAACCAGCCCCACTCCATGGGATGGGACCCTGCCCGTGGCCCTGTCCGGAGAGGCAGCGGGAAAGACACTGCCCAGTGGCTTCCCCGGCATGGATGGAGTCCTCGGCGGCGGATTCCGGCGCGGCGATCTCGTGATCCTTGCCGGCGACACAGGCGTGGGGAAGTCAGCGCTGGCCCTGGCCATCGCCCTGCGAACCGCCGCGGACGGCCACTCCGTAGCGTTCCTGAGCGGAGAGATGACTGCCGCACGACTGATGGAGCGGGCGCTGGCGATCGAGGGACGCGTACGCGTGGATGATCTCCGGCGAGGGACGCTGGACGAAAGCTCGCGCTCCCGAACCCAGGACACGGCAACCGCGCTCTCGCACCATCCCATCCGCTTCCACCGGCTGGACGAAACGGGAGTCGCTGGGATCCACGGGTTCCTGGAGCGACACGCGGACACCGAGTTGGCCATTGTCGATCCGACACAGTCGCTGGTATCGGGACGCCTCGGCCTCGATGATGAGCTGGCCGGTACGGCCCGGCGCCTCAAGGCACTCGCCCTGGAACACTCCATCACGATGCTGGCCGTAACCGGACTGGCAGCATCACCTGCCGGCCGCTCCAATCCCAGGCCACTCCTGGCCGACCTCGGCGGGATGGGAGCCATGGGGCAGCATGCTGACGTGGTGATCGCTCTCTACCGCGAGGAACTTTACCAGTCCGACAGACATGTAGAAGGAGCGGCGGAAGCCACCATTCTCAAGAACCGGAATGGGCCCGTCGGCCTTGTGGATCTCTTCTTCTACAAGCAGTGGTTGCGCTTCGAGGACATGCTGGAACCCGACCGGTGAAGCCGGTAACCCGGGCGCGGCGGGCCGACCCTGCCGCGCGGCAACCGCGTCCCGGAACTGCGCTGGTCCTGGTCCGGGTGGTCCTGCTGGGAATCATCGGGTCGGGTTGCACTCCCGGGCCGGTGCCGGCACCACCAGCAGCCCCGGTCTCCGCCCCGGAGCCCGAGCCGGCTCCGAAAGCCGTGGCACCCCCCACCCGGGGCACCATCGCCGGAGATGCCGGGCAGCTCTGGTACCACGTCGTCGGGCAGGGGCCGGATACCACCATAATCCCGTTAGGCGCGTGGCTGGAGGATTCGCTGGCTCCCCTGGGGCTGTCCCACACCATGGTTTTCTACGATCCCCGTCATCGGGGCCGCTCCCACGCGCTGGTCGACTCCGCGCAGGCAACGTTCGATGGTGATGTGGCGGATCTCGAGGCAGTGCGTACTGCGCTGGGTATCGGTCACGCGTCGGTGATTGGCTGGGACTACTACGCCGGCGTCGTGGCCGCGTGGGCGGCCGCGAATCCACAGCATGTCACCCGGGTCATTCTTCTGAGTCCGATGGAGCCCGCTGACAGCCTCGCCCGGGACTGGCATCCCCGGGAGCGGTTTGCCCGACTGGACACGGTGGCGGCCAGGCAGCTGGTGCGGGACCGGGCCGCGGGTCTCGATACCAGCGATGCCGCAGGCTATTGCCGGTCGTTCTGGCGGGTGAATCTCCCTCTGTTCGTCTTCGACACGGCCCGGGCACGATCGGTGGATCCCCGGTGGTGTGATCTGCCCAACGAAGCCCCACCGCGCATCGCCGCGGCAGCCGGGCCCGCCCTTCAGTCGTTAGGCCCCGGGGTGGACCTGGCGGTGCGTTCCAACGGGCTTCAGGCACCGGTCCTGATAATCCAGGGTCGGGAGGACCTCGTAGCCAACCCGGAAGGAGCCCGGGAATGGGCGCGCCGACTCGGCGATTCCCGTGTACTCTGGGTCCGGGGAGTCGGCCACCTCCCCTGGCTGGACGCAGCACCCACCGTCCGGAACGCAATCGACTTCTTCCTGCTGGGACGCTGGCCTCCGCTCGCCACCGTCGAGAAGTAGCGGCACCCCTGTCCGGGTCACGTGCCGCGCGTGAAAGAACCTTCTTATATTTCCGTTTTTGCGGATTTACGCTACGGAATACGCCATGGCCGGTCACAGCAAGTGGAAGCAGATCAAGCACTACAAGGCGGCGACGGACGCCAAGCGTGGCGCGCTGTTCACCAAGCTCATCCGGGAGATCACGGTTGCGGCCAAACAGGGCGGCGGTGATCCGGGCGGCAACCCCCGCCTGCGCACCGCAATCGACGCCGCCAAGGCGGCATCCATGCCCAAGGAAAACATCGAACGCGCCGTGAAGAAGGGCACCGGAGAACTCGAAGGAGTCGAGTACGTGGAGGTCCTCTATGAGGCCTTCGGCCCGGGAGGTGTAGCCCTGATGATCCAGGGACTCACCGACAACGCCACTCGAACCGTCGCCGAAGTCCGCGCAAAGCTCTCCCGCGGTGGCGGCAACATGGGAGCCACCAACTCCGTCTCCTGGATGTTCGAACGCAAGGGACGGATCTACCTGGACGCGGGGAAGTACGAGGAGGACGCCACTCTCGAGGTGGCTCTCGAAGCGGGTGCCACGGATTTCGCCGAAGAAGACGACCAATACGTCGTGAGCACCGAGGTCGCCTCGTTCCATCTCGTGAAGGATGCCCTGGAATCGAAGTCCATCATACCCGAAGAATCCGAAATAGCGTGGATCCCGAAGCAGACCGTCAGCGTGGCCGGCCCGGAAGCCGAAGCCCTGCTGCGACTCATCGAGTCCCTGGAGGAACTCGATGACGTGCAGAAGGTGGATGCCAACTTCGACATGGACGCTTCCGTGATGTCGGAACTGGAACAGGGATGACGCTACCCGGCGCTCTCGTCGCGAACCGCTGACCCGCGAATGCTGGTACTCGGCATCGACCCCGGCACCGCGGCCACCGGATATGGGGTGGTGGCGAGCGAACGATCCGACCACCGGCGGGAAAGTGCACCTCTGCCCATGCGCCTGGTGGAATGCGGTGTCGTTCGCACCCGCCCCCGGGACCCACTGCCGACACGGCTGCGCGAGATACACGATGGTGTCAGCGAGGTCATCCGCCGCTTCGGTCCCACTCATCTGGCCGTCGAACAGGCCTTCCACGCCCGCAACGTCCGCACGACGCTGGCCCTCGGCCACGCGCGGGGTGTGGTGCTCCTCGCCGGTGAATCGGCCAGCCTGGTGATCGTCGAGTATCCCCCCGCGGAGATCAAGAAGGCGGTGGCCGGGACCGGCGCAGCCACCAAGGAGCAGGTTCAGTTCATGCTCACCAGGCTGCTGCGACTCAGGACAGCACCGGGGCCCGCTGACGCCGCCGATGGGGTCGCCGCGGCCGTGACGTGCATTCTCTCGGAGCAACTGAGCCGCCTTCGCGAGTCATCCCTTCAGGCACCCGCCCGAGCCGCTTCCTCCAGGTTGCGTTCCCGGGACGGGGGCAGGCGATGATTTCCCAGCTCGAAGGACGACTCCTCTCGCGGGACGTTGAGAGAGTGGAGGTCACCACGTCCGGTGGTGTGACGTATGAGCTGGCGATCCCCCTGGGGACGTTCGAGTCACTGCCCAGAGCGGGAGAGCAGGTGGTGCTGTTCACGCACCTGGTGGTCCGCGACGACGAATGGCTGCTGTATGGCTTCTCCACCTCCCGCGAGCGGGCGGTCTTCCGCCGCCTCCTCGTCGCCAACGGTGTGGGTCCCGCGCTGGCCCTGAGCATGCTCTCCCGGTTCAATGCCGAAAGACTGGTCCGCGCCATTCGGGAACGTGACGTCGAAACGCTGCAGTCGGTGCCCAGAGTGGGTCGGAAGAAGGCCCAGCAACTGGTCCTGGATCTGGCGGAGAAGATGGACGACCTGGTGGACGACGGCTCATCGGTTCCGGAACGTTCACCCATCGCGGACAGTGCGGTGCGTGCCCTCGTCTCCCTCGGGATCGCACCCGGAGATGCGGAGCGGGCCGTCCGTGACGCTCTCGCCTCGGGAGAGGGGAATGACCTCCCCGCGCTCATACGTTCATCGCTCGCGAAGGCGCAAGGCTGACAACCGCTGCACTGGCGTACCGCACGAAGCGCCGCCTGGAAGAACCCCGCAACCACCATCGAAATGGCTTCCCTCAGAACCTCGACGTTCACGGAGAGTGTGATCCGCGAGATGACCCGGGTCGCTCATCAGCACGGAGCCATCAATCTCGCGCAGGGATTCCCCGACTTCCCGATGCCGGAACCCATGAAGGCCGCCGCTGCGGCCGCGATCCATGGCGACATCAATCAGTACGCCATCACCTGGGGATCACCTTCCCTGCGCCTCGCCATAGCGGAGAAATACCGCCGCTGGTACGACTTTCCGGTGAACACGGAGACCGAGATCACGGTCACCTGTGGAGCCACCGAAGCCATGGCTTCAGTGTTCCTCGCCATGATCGACCCGGGCGATGAAGTGATCGTGTTCGAGCCCTTCTACGAGAACTATGGGCCCGATGCGATCCTCGCCGGGGCAAGACCCGTCTTCGTCCCGCTGGAACCACCGCAGTGGCGCTTCGATCCCGATCGGCTGCGGGCTGCCTTCACGCCACGGACCCGGGCCATCGTGGTGAATACGCCGCACAACCCCACCGGACGGGTCTTCAGCACCGAAGAACTGAATCTCATCGCGGAACTCTGCCGGGAGCACGATGTCTGGGCCATTACGGACGAGATCTACGAGCATATCCGCTATGCCGGCAATCACCACCTGCTGGCGGCGTTTCCGGACATGCGTCAGCGCACCATAACGATCTCGGGACTCTCCAAGACCTTCAGCGCCACCGGCTGGCGTCTGGGGTACGTCATTGCTCCCGTTGCAGAAACCGCCGCAATTCGCAAGGTCCACGACTTCCTGACGGTCGGAGCACCGGCTCCCCTCCAGGAGGCGGGTGCCGTGGGCCTCGCCTTCGGTGCGGAGTATTACAATGAACTGGCGCTGGCATATCGCGAACGACGCGACGTTCTCTGTGACGCCCTTGCGGAAGCACGCTTCCGGTTCACGATCCCCGAAGGTGCCTACTACGTCCTGGCCGGTTTCGAGCAGTTGAGCGACGCCGATGATCGGGAATTCGCTCTCTGGCTGACCCGCGAAGGAGGAGTCGCCACGGTTCCCGGATCCAGCTTCCACGCCACCCCCGGTGGCGGGTCGAAGCATGTACGGTTCGCGTTCTGCAAGAAGAAGGAAACGCTGGAGCGGGCGGTCGAACGGATCCTCAGGATCCCGCAACTGGTCTGACACCGGACGACCGCGACTCGTCCCCGAGAGACGCACGGCGACGAAGTGGGGCTTCCACGGTCGTCAGGCTGAAAGGGCCCGGTACCGGCCCACCGGGACCTCCACGTACGTCACGCTGAAAGGCGGGACTCCGACACCTGTTCCGGAGCGCCGGATCCAAATGTCCGACCCAGCATCTGAGCGGCAAAGCGCGCGCCATCCAGCGGACGGGAAAACAGGAAGCCCTGGCCCATCGAACACCCCAGAGCCCGGAGTCCTTCGCGCTGCGCCGACCGTTCTATGCCCTCTGCAACCGTTTCGATCTGAAGCGTCCGCCCCAGCGCGATGATCATTCGTGCCAGGATCGGGTCTTCGTCCTCCATGCCCACGGCATCCACGAACGTGCGATCGATCTTCAGCACATCGATGGGGAACTGCTGGAGATAGCCCAGCGACGAATAGCCGGTGCCGAAGTCATCGATGGCGAGCTGGAGGCCCATGTCCTTCAGCTCCCGGAGCTTCTCCTGCGTTTCACCGGAGCGGAGCATCAGCACGCTCTCGGTTATCTCCAGCGTGAGCGCCCAGGGCTCCAGGCCGGAATCCGCCAGCGCCTGTCGCACGTCCGCCACCAGACAGTCGTCCTGGAAGTGCCGGGCCGATATGTTCACGCTCATCTGAATGGGACGCACACCGCGGTACTGCGTGCGCCAGTCCCGCGCCCGGGTGCAAGCTTCATGGAGGACCATCCGCCCGATGGGGATGATCAGCCCGGTCTCCTCCGCCAGCGAGACGAACCTGGACGGCTGAATCACGCCCCGCGTGGGGTGATGCCAGCGCACCAGCGCTTCCGCGGCCTGGATCTCTCCGGTGGCCAGACTCACGATGGGCTGGTATTCCACCCGGAACTGCCCCCTGTTCACCGCGGTGCGGAGATCCTCCTCCAGCTCCAGTCGTTCCATCATTTCCGCGTGCATGCCGCGCTCGTATATCGCGTACCTCCCCTTGCGACGGGCCTTGGCGTAGTACATAGCCAGGTCCGCGTTGCGCAGCACGTCATCGGCGATGTCACCCAGCACCACCGATGCGATTCCGATGCTCACACCGATGAATACGTCCCTGCCCCGTACGTGGAAGGGAGCCCGGACCGCTGTGGAGATGCGCTCCGCCACCGCCTCCACATCGACCAGATCGTCCACGTCCTCCAGAAGCACCGCGAACTCATCCCCACCCAGTCGCGCGATCGTGTCACCCGGACGGACGCAGATCTGCAGCCTCTGAGCCGCGGCAATCAGCAGCTCATCACCCACCGCGTGCCCCAGGGAATCGTTCACCTTCTTGAAGTCATCCAGATCCAGGAAGAGCACCGCGGCCGGATGGCGCCCTCTCGGAGCGTGCGCGATCGCGTGACTCACCCGGTTCAGGAACAGCGACCGATTCGCCAGACGTGTCAGCTCGTCGTGGAACGCCTGATGGGTGAGGCGGAGCTGCAGCGTCCGGCGCTCCGAGATGTCCCGCGTATGAATCACTATGCCGGAAAGGGTTGGCTCGCTCAGCAGGTTCGTGCCCGTGTTCTCCGTCCAGAGTACCGTCCCATCAGGCCGCACCAGACGCCACTCCTCGATTCCCGGTGTCGCCGCATCCGACCGGCGAACCTGCTGGAAGAATCCTTCGGCAGCCGCCAGATCGTCGGGATGCACATGATCGATATAACGCGTTCCCACAAGCTGAGGCTCCGACAGCTCCAGTACCTGCCGGGCCGCGGCACTGGCATAACGAATCGACGTGTCCGAATCCGTGATCAGGATGACGTCCGACGAGTTCTGCACCAGGGCGCGGAAACGCGCCTCGCTGCCCGCCAGATTCGCCACGTCGTCGTGTACCGCCGCTATGCCCCGCACCAGCACCAGCAGAACCAGACCGATTCCAATCACCCCCAGTACGCTCAGGGGCTCGTGCCCGGATTGCATTGCCACCAGCGCCAGCGCGATGATGAGGAGCGTGGCCGCTATCCATCCACCAGGGATGCGCGCCAGGATGCGACTGGCGGTATGCGATGGTCCGGTCTCGGCGACTGCGGGGCGCTTCCAGACCCGCATCAGTGCGTTCTTTACCGAGCTCATTATGCCAGGTCTTCCGGCAAGCGGTTCCAGGTGGAGTTTGGTACGTGTCCGGCTGTCACCGGCACCCGGGAAGAAGGGTGCTGGCTGGATCGCCGGTATGAGGACCGGCACGCACCAGCCGGTTCTCAGCCTTAACCTGCACCAATCGACGCACTTGGACGGCCAGCAGTCACACGCCGCACCCATCTGTTTCGGTGTCTGTTCGGTGATATATTGTTGCTGGTACTCCAGACCATGAGCCCAGTCTCCCCTTCGCATTTCCGTCCGCGCCTACCCGAATGGCCCGCGAAATAACCACACCGGACGAGCTCCCCGAAGAGGGTACCGTGGAGCTTTCGCTGCGCCCACAGCGACTGGCCGATTTCATCGGACAGGAGAAAGTGAAGGAAAGCCTGCGCATCTACATCGACGCCGCGCTCATCCGCCGGGAACCACTGGATCACACGTTGTTCTTCGGCCCACCCGGCCTGGGAAAGACCACGCTCGCCGAACTCATGGCACGCGAACTCGGCGTGAACATACGGGCGACTTCAGGACCAGCCCTCGAAAAACCCGCTGATCTGGTCGGAACTCTCACGAACCTGAGAGAAGGCGACATCCTCTTCATTGACGAGATCCATCGTCTGCGACCCGTCATCGAGGAGTTCCTCTATCCGGCGATGGAGGACTTCCGGATCGACATCCGGCTGTCCGAAGGACCACGCGCCCAGACGATAACCATGCCGGTGGAGCGCTTTGCGCTGATTGGCGCGACCACCCGGCTGGGCATGCTCACACCACCCATGCGGGCGCGCTTCGGCATCGTGCAGCGCCTCAACTACTATCCCGTCGAGGACCTGGACCTGATCGTCAGGCGGACCGCCGGCGTGCTGAAGGTGGCCATCGATTCCGACGGAAGCCGCGAAATCGCCCGGCGTGCCCGGGGTACTCCCAGAATCGCCAACCGCCTGCTGCGTCGTATCCGCGACTACGCCCAGGTGAGATCCGACGGACGCATCACCCGGGCAGTCGCGGAGCAGATGCTCCAGATGCTGGATGTGGACCACTTCGGGCTGGATGACATGGATGCCAGGATCCTGCGCGCCATCATCGAGAAGTTCGATGGCGGACCCGTCGGCGTTGCCGCCATGGCATCGGCTGTCGCGGAGGAGGCGGAGACCATCGAGGAGGTCTATGAACCGTTCCTGGTGCAGAACGGGTTCCTCCAGCGGACACCCCGCGGGCGTGTAGCCACCGCCCAGGCGTACCGTCACTTCGGCTATACCGCTCCAGCCAGAGACGTACAGGGAACCATGTTCGATGAGTGATGCGGGGAGCAGGAAGCAGGGAGAGCATTCAGCGCCAGCCCGAACAAACCGGTATCACCAGGCGGGAACCAGGGACCAGGACGCCGGGGAGCACCCCACCCTCCGAACCTCTGACTTTGACTATCCCCTCCCCCGGGACCGGATCGCCCTCCGCCCGACAGACCGACGCGACCAAAGTCGCCTTCTGGTCGTGGAGCGTAATTCGGGAAATTTTCGACATGTTCGCTTCGCCGACCTCGTGGATCTCATACCGGGGGGAGATGCCCTAGCCATCAACACGACGCGGGTGCTGCCCGCCAGGCTGATCGGGATACGTGACTCCGGCGCGCCGGCTGAAGTGCTCCTCCTGCGTACCCTGGAATCACCGGAACGCTGGGAGGCAATGGTCCATCCCGGCGGAAAGCTTCGTCCCGGGCGTGTGGTACACGTTGCGCCGGGATTCGATGTGCTCATGGAAGGCGTTACCGAGCGCCGAACCAGGATCGTGACGCTTCGGACGGTTCTCCCCGTCCGGGAGGCAATCGCCCGCCATGGCCACACGCCACTTCCACCATACATGGACCGCCCCGATACGGTGGAAGATGCCGAGCGATATCAGACCGTCTATGCCAGAGAGACCGGCTCCGCGGCGGCACCGACCGCGGGCCTGCATTTCACCCCCGAACTTCTCCACGCACTCGATCGGCGTGGCGTCCGTCGAATCGAAGTCCTCCTGCACGTCGGACCGGGTACGTTCAAGCCAGTGGAGACCGAGGATCCGGCGGATCACGTCATGCACGCGGAACCCTTTGAGGTCTCCGCTGGCGCGGCCACCGCATTCAACGAAACCCGTGCCTCTGGCGGAAACGTGTGGGCAGTGGGTACCACCACCACGCGGACCCTGGAAAGCTGCATTGCACCGGACGGAAGGCTGTGTGCCCTCACGGGCGAGACCCGGCTCTTCATCCGTCCCGGTTTCCGGTTCCGGGCGGTGGACCGGCTCATCACCAACTTCCACCTGCCCCGGTCCACGCTGCTCATGCTCGTGGCTGCCTTCGCCGGTTACGACCTGGCCATGGAGGCATATCGCGTCGCTCTGGCCGGTGACTATCGCTTCTACTCGTATGGCGACGCCATGGCCATTCTGTGACCGGTGCCTGACGACGTGACGTCATTCCGATTCGAGTGCCACGCCACCGCTGGTGCAGCCCGCGCCGGTGTCTTCGTTACACCTCACGGCTCGGTGGCCACTCCCGCCTTCATGCCGGTGGGGACACTGGCCGCGGTCAAGACGCTCGATCCCGGAGAGCTGACGCGTGCCGGCGCGCAGATCCTGCTCTCCAATACCTACCACCTGCATCTTCGTCCGGGTGACGAGGTCGTTCGGGATCTTGGGGGACTGCACCGCTTCATGGCGTGGGAGGGCCCGATCCTGACGGACTCGGGCGGGTTCCAGGTCTTTTCCCTCGAGGGGCTCCGACGGGTGGACGAGGATGGCGTCGAGTTCCGCAGCCACATTGACGGCTCCCGACGGTTCTTCACTCCCGAATCGGTCATCCGGATACAGCGGAACCTCGGTGCCGACGTCATCATGCAGTTCGATCATGTCGTGCCGGGACAGGCCGAACATTCGATCGCCCGTGATGCGTCGGAACGATCCCTGCGCTGGCTCCAGCGCTGCCTCGTCGAACTCCACGCCTCCCGGTCACCGGCGGAGGAGAGCGACGGTCCCAGCGGTGACGACGACCGCATCGGTGCAACGCGGACCGTGGTCGGCGGGCAGGCCCTCTTCCCCATAATCCAGGGTGGCACCCACTCCGACCTCCGGCGGCAGGCGGCCCTGAATATCCGGAGTATGGCGGACTGGCCGGGGACCGCGGTGGGAGGACTCTCCGTCGGAGAGTCCAAGGCGGACATGTATGGCATCCTCGAAGTCCTGGAACCGGAACTGCCCCGGGAGCGGCCGCGCTATCTGATGGGAGTCGGGTTTCCCGAGGACCTGATCGAGGGGGTCCGGCGGGGGATGGACCTGTTCGACTGCGTGGCCCCAACACGGATGGGCCGCAACGGAACCGCATTCTCCAGCCAGGGACGCATCAACGTGAAGCGTTCCGGACTCCGGACCGACCCCGGTCCCCTTGACCCTGCCTGCGACTGCCCGGTCTGTCTGCGGTTCTCCCGGGCCTACCTGCGGCACCTCTATGTGTCGGATGAGATCCTGGGGCTCCGCCTGTTGTCCCTGCACAATGTACATTTCCTCGTTTCGCTGATGCGTGGTGCGCGCGACGCCATTCTGGCGGGCGCGTTCGAGGTGTGGGCCAGTGAATGGCTCGAGCGTCTCTCAGCCGGACCGGAATCCCCTTCATGACACCGACCTTCCCTGCCCTGCTGCTCCAGGCTCCTGCCGCCGGCGCCGGCGCGTGGCTCCCGCTGGTGGTCCAGATGGGTGCCATATTCGCGATATTCTACTTCCTGATGATCCGCCCGCAGCAGAAGCAGCGTCGGCGTCATGAGGAGCGTCTCCGCGGACTGCGCAAGGGTGATTCCGTGGTCACCGCGGGTGGAATCGTCGGCGAAGTGGTGCACATCAAGGAATCTCCTGCCGGTGATGAAAAGACCAAGTCCATGGAAGACCAGATCACGCTGCGTACCGGCGAGTCCCGTATCGTGGTGGAACGCGGCCGGATTGCCCGGGTGACCGGCTCCGACGGTACCACGGATCCCTCCCGGTGAGCCTGCTCGAGATTCACGTCCTCGGTTCATCGCTGCTCCGCACGGAGACCACACCCGTCGGAGCCATCGACGAAGGCCTGCGGCAACTGGTGGCCGACATGTTCGAGACCATGCACGCCGCCCAGGGCATCGGACTCGCGGCACCTCAGGTCGGGCGTCTGGAACGTGTAGCCATCGTGCAGGTCGAAACCGAGAGGCTGGTCCTCATCAATCCCGAAATCATCGCCCAATCGGGGAAGGACCGCGCCGAGGAGGGCTGTCTCTCGATACCTGACATTTATGGCGACGTGGAACGCAGCTCACGAATCACCGTTCGAGCCATGGACCTGGACGGCAACTGGTACGAGCGCGAGGCAGACGAACTCCTGGGGCGGGCCATCCAGCACGAGATAGACCACCTGCATGGCCGTCTCTTCATCGACTACCTGAGCTTTCTCAAACGACGCAACGTGCTGGCCAAGTGGGATGACATGAAGGACCGCTATCCCAACCTTCGCCGCGTGTTGACTCCGGTGCCCGGGCCTCTGACCGACCCGGGTCACGAGGACGAGAAGTTGTGACATGCGCGTGCTTTTCTGGGGCACACCCGATTTCGCCACCCCGACCCTGCGGGCGCTGCTGGGCGAAGGCGTCGATGTCGTCGGCGTCGTAACCCAACCCGACCGGCCGCGCGGACGACATCACAGCACCGTGGTACCGCCGCCGGTAAAGGAGGTCGCCCTGGAGGATGACATCCTCGTCCTCCAGCCGGAGCGCCCGCGCGGTGAGGAATTTCTGGGCAGGTTGCGCGCGCTGGCCCCCGACCTCGCCATCGTGGTTGCCTACGGCCATATCCTGCCCCAGGAAGTCATCGATCTGCCACCGGCCGGCACGCTCAACGTCCACGCCTCACTCTTGCCACGCTGGCGCGGTGCGGCACCGGTCGAAGCAGCCATCCTGGCCGGCGACCAGGAAACCGGGATTACCATCATGCGCATGGTCCCGCGCCTCGATGCCGGACCAATCGTTCTCCGCCACACTACGCGCATCCTCGACGACGAAACCGGTGGGGAGCTGCGACTCCGGCTCTCGGAGCTGGGCGCCCTCGCCATGGTGGAAGCGCTCTCGGGCCTGGAATCCGGCATGATTGGCGGAGAACCGCAGGATGAAACCGGCGTTACGTGGGCCCGGAAAGTGGATCGCTCCATGACAATGATCGACTGGTCGGAGGACGCGGTTCAGATCCAGCGGATGATCCGCGCATTCGACCCACATCCCGGTGCCCGCACCATTCTCCGCGGCGTCGAAGTCAAGCTCTTCGGTGCCCGGGTTGCGGCTGACGCGTCCGGCGATCCCGGCTACGTACTGGACATCGACGAGAGCGGGATGTTGGTGGCATGCGGCCGCATCGGGCTTCGGATCGGCTATGCCCAACCGGCAGGCAAACGCCGTCTGGCGGCCCTCGACTGGTCGCAGGGGCGGGGCATCGCCACAGGGGACGTCCTGGGACACTGATCGCCGAAGACCCGGGACGCAAGGTCCGACCTGTCGGTGCGGGGACGACCCCACGGGACCGAACCGGCATCGGGGGGTCCAGAAGCATCACCGTCCTCGGCCCACGATCCGTCCCCGCTCCTTATCTTTGTCCTCGATGAGTCCCCCCGGCACCCTCACCAGCCGCGGAGCGAACGCCACCGACGCCCGCACCGCCGCCACCGGCATCCTGGCAGACCTGCGGGAAGGACAGCTTCTCGATCACTCGTTCGAACGGCGAACTGGCTCCCTCGACTCGCGCGACCGCCGGTGGGTGCAGGAACTCATCTGGGGACTCCTCCGCAATCGCACGGCGCTGGATGTGGTTCTCCAGGCCCGAGTGCGCGGCGGGATCGCCCGGCTCCATCCGGATCTGACGGATGTCCTCCGCCTCGGCGTCCAGCAACTCCTGAACATGGGTGGCGTGCCCGCGTACGCTGCCATCGCCCAGACGGTTGAGCTGGCAAAGCAGCGACATGGTCCGGCCGCCGGGGGCCTCGTCAACGCCGTTCTGCGCCGCATCGATCGGGAACGCGGTCAACTGGGCGATACTGCTGCAGGCGTCCAGGACACTGCTGAGGCCCTCTCCAGGAAACACTCCCACCCCCGATGGCTGGTGGAGCGCTGGTTGAAGCAGTTCGGAGCAGAATCAACCGCGCGACTCCTGGAACACAACAATCGTCAGGCCCGGACGGTTCTGAGACCGTGGAATACTGATGCAGCCCGGATCCTGAGCGAGCTGGAGCAGGCGGGTATCGCCGCCGCGCCCGCTCCCCTCGCCGCGGAGAGTGTGGAGCTCCCACCCGGGCTCTCGCTGGGCGACCTCGAACCCTGGCAGAAGGGTCAGGCATTCGTACAGGATCCCGCCGCAACACTCGTCAGCATTTTTGCGGCGATGCCCCCCGACGGTGTCGTGGCAGACCTCTGCGCTGCCCCCGGCGGCAAGACGCTGGAACTCTCCCGGACAGCCAGCTTCGTGCTGGCATCCGATCGAAGTGCTCCGCGACTGCAGAGGGTAAAGGACAACATTCATCGCCTCAGGGCCACCCGCATCGGACTCGCTGTCATGGATGCGACCGCACCTGCCATCCGGCTGCTGGACGGCATCCTGCTGGACGCACCATGTACCGGAACCGGCACCTTCCGACGACATCCGGACGCGCGTTGGCGTCTGCGCATTTCCGACCTTGCGCTGCTGGCCGCCACCCAGGCCGGGCTCCTCCGCAGCGCCGCCAACTGCGTGCGTCCCGGGGGGCTGCTGATATACAGCACGTGCTCACTGGAGCCCGAGGAGAACGACGCCCAGGTGGACGCCTTCCTGGCCGAGCACTCCGAGTGGTCGCTGGAAGCACCACCTGCCGGCACGGTACCTGACGAAGTGCTGGATGACGGCAGGTTGCGAGTTCTTCCCCAGGAGACGGGAACCGATGGTGCCTTTTCTGCCCGCCTCCGGAGGGCTGCATGACCGCACCCGAAGCGGGCAAGGGTTCGTCCGGATGGCGGAGAATGCTCAGGGCGGTTCGACTCCCCCTGGTTCTCGGGATCATCTCGTTTGCCGCGGCCTGGGCCCTTGTGGCTTTCGTCATCTTTCCGGAAACCGGCCCGGCGCCATCGATTTCCGTACCGGCGTTGGTCGGCATGCCGTTCGATTCCGCGGCTGCGATCCTCGAGTCCCGGGGCCTCAGAGCTTCCCTGGGCGAATCCCGGCCGAGCAATACTGCACCGCGGCGTTATGTCCTCAGCCAGACACCCATCGCGGGCACTCCAGTGGCGCCGGATGTGGCGGTGATGCTCGACGTGAGCGCGGGACAGTTGCGGGCCACTGTACCCCGCCTGACCGGCCGGACCCGGGAGGAGGCACTCGCTGCCCTCCGTGAGGCGCGGCTGGAACCCGGAGAGGTCGTTGAACGACCGGGTCCGGAAGCAAGGGGAACCGTACTGTCGACGGATCCCGACGCGGGTCAGGTCGTCGCTCAGGGAACGGCGATCCAGTTGGTGCTCAGTGCCGGTCCGTCGGAACTTCTGATGCCCGATGTCACCGGACGCGAACTGTACCAGGTCCGTGCCACACTGGAGCAACTGGGTTTGCAGATCGGCGAGACCCAGTATGATTCCACGAGTGTGCTTCCTGCGGGCCTGGTGATCGCCCAGGTTCCTGCCGCGGGAACACCCGTGACTCCTTCCGAACTCATTACTCTTCGGGTTTCCGGACGACCGTGAACATTCGCATCGTGCCATCCATACTTTCCGCCGACTTCGGCCACCTGGCGGACGAGATAGCCCGTTGCGAAGCCGGCGGTGCGGACTGGATTCACATCGATGTCATGGACGGCTGTTTCGTACCCAATCTGACATACGGTGCCAAGGTGATCGACACGGTTCGGCGCCTGACGAGTCTGCCGCTCGATGTGCACCTCATGGTGGTGGAGCCGGAGAAGTATTTCGAGGAGTTCGCGGCTGCGGGCGCCGGCATCCTGACGGTCCACCAGGAAACCGTGCCACACCTGCATCGCCAGATTCAGCGTATCCGCGAGCTGGGCTGCCGCGCCGGAGTCGCGATCAATCCATCCACTCCGGTCGAGATGCTGCGCGATATCGTCAGCGAACTGGATCTCCTGCTCGTCATGACGGTGAATCCCGGATTCCCGGCCCAGCGCTTCATAGATGCGTCGCCAGGGAAGATTGCCCGGGCACGCCAGCTCCTCGACGCCGCCGGCTCAGCGGCCTTCCTTGAAGTGGATGGCGGCATTGGTGACGATACGATCAATGCCTGCTGGCGCGCCGGGGCCGACACGTTCGTGGCTGGTAACGCGATATTCTCGGCGGAGGATGTGACCGTTGCGGTTCGCAATCTCCGCTCCGCCTGCGCATCGCGCGCCTGAGGCTTCCGCCGTATGCGAGGCCACATGTCACCCCGGCTGCCGCTCACTTCCGGTACCGCAACGATCCTGTCGGTCGGGGCACTCATCCTGACCGGGATATTCTCATGTGGAAGGACGGGCGTCGTGCCTGGAGCGCCGGCACCGGACTTTCAGGCGGTCACTCTCGACGTTCCTCCCGTTCCCAGATCCATGGCCGACTACCGCGGCCAGGTCGTACTGCTGAACCTTTGGGCCACCTGGTGCAAACCCTGCGAAACCGAGATGCCCGGCATACAGGCACTCCATGAAACCTTCGGACCGCAGGGACTCAAGGTGATCGGCGTGTCCGTGGATGACCCCGGATTCGAACAGCGCGTGCGCGACTTCGTGAAGGACAAGGGGATCACGTTCGAGATCCTGAGCGAGGGCTCCGGAAAAATCGAGGACGACTATCAGGCCCTGGGCATTCCCGCCACTTATCTCATTGGAGCTGACGGAATCATCCGGAAACGCATCGCTGGTGCATCGGACTGGAACAGCCCGGTGAACCGTTCACTCGTGGCGCAACTGCTCGACGTTCCGCTCCCCGACTGATGCCGGCCACCCTGCACCGGAGGAATCCAGCGACGGAAGCGAGAGAGAGAACCGGCTGCGCCGCGTCGATTCCCGACCCGGGGATCTCACGCTCGTGAACGTCCTCGGAATCGAAACCTCCTGCGATGAGACGTCCGCCTCGGTGGTTTCAGGACGGTCGGACGAGGCCACCCTGAAGTCACTCGTGATCCTGTCGCAGGATATCCACCGCGTTTTTGGCGGTGTGGTGCCGGAGATCGCATCGCGGGCTCATGTCCCGGCAATCGGTCCCGTCGTGAATCAGGCGCTGCGGGACGCCGAAATGACGCTCGAGGAGATGGACGTCATTGCCGTCACGAATGGCCCCGGGCTCGTAGGGGCCCTTCTGGTGGGCGTCAGCTATGCCAAGGGCCTCGCCTGGGCCGCCGGGAAGCCGGTGATCGGCGTGCACCACATGGAGGGGCACCTGTTTGCTCAGTCACTGGAACACACCGACGCGGTCCCTCCGTTCACGGCGCTCCTGATTTCCGGCGGCCATACGCTGCTGCTCGACGTCGCGGAATGGGGTGTCTACAGGGTTCTGGGTTCAACCCGGGACGACGCTGCGGGCGAGGCCTTCGACAAGGTAGCCAAGCTCCTGGGCCTGCCGTACCCGGGAGGACGTCACGTCGAACGAATGGCCCGCGAAGGAGATCCATCCCGATTCCACTTCGCCCGGCCCATGCTGCACCGCGGTCAACAGCCAGGAGACGCTGACTACTTCGACGTCTCCTTCAGCGGGCTCAAGACCGCGGTGCTTCATGCCGTCAGGACGTCAGCCGACGTCGATTCCGACGCACCCCACATCGCCCGGGGCTTCCAGGATGCGTTGATCGAGACCCTCGTGGAGAAAACCGCACGGGCAGTCGTTCAGTTTCGACGTCGTCGCGTGGTCCTGGGTGGTGGCGTAGCCTGCAACCAGGCTCTGGTCCAGGCAATGAAATCGCGCATGGCCGGACTGCCCGCGGAGGTGTATGCTCCATCGCCGAGGCTCGCCACGGACAATGCCGCCATGATTGCCCGGGCCGGGCTCTTCCGTGCGGAAAGAGGCGAATGGAGCGGCTGGGACCTGAATGCGTACGCTGCGCTTCAGATCGGGAAGCGGGAAGCAGGACAGCGCGGGAAGCGGGAAGCGGGAAGCGGGAAGCATCAAGGAGTCTGAACTCTCGCTGAAACAGAAGCGCGGGTGCCACGGCAAGCAGCAATGGCACACCGACAACGCAAACGGCAACGACGCACGACAACTGCAAACAGCAACCGCACACGACGACTGCCAAGGGCAACAGCGCACGACGACGGCAAAGGCTTAGGAACACCACGACTGCAACCGGCTACACACACAGCGACGGCAAACAGCAACCGCGAACGATCACCGTGGCAATCACTCACCATCCTCTGTCCTTCAATATCGGCCCCCTGAATCTCACCGGTTTCGGGATTGCCGTACTGGCGGCCTTCGTCATCTCCCAGATCATCGGGCAGAACGAACTCCTGCGGCGGGGACATCGCTCCGATGCGGAAGCCATTCCGGACCTCATTCTTGCATCGGTCGTAGGCACGCTCATTGGCGGCAAGGCGTACTTTGCCTTTGTCGTGGAACGGGACTGGCATGCGCTGCTCAGCCGCTCGGGGTTCGTGTTCTGGGGCGGCTTCATTGGATCGGTCGTGCTTTGCTGGATCGTGATCCGACGCAGGAAGCTGTCATTCCCCAGGTTCGCGGATGTAGCCGGTATCTGCCTTGCCGCCGGCTACTCGGTGGGACGCACCGGATGCTGGGCGGTGGGAGATGATTACGGAAAACCCTGGAACGGATTCCTCGCGGTTCGCTTTCCTGAAGGGGCACCGCCTTCCACCGCCGGTTACATGCAGCAGCTTTTCGGCATACCCATCCCACCAGGAGTCGCACCCGATACCGTGCTCTCGGTGCACCCCACGCAGCTGTATGAAACCACACTCGCCTTTTTCATGTTCCTGCTCCTGTGGCGCCTGCGCAATCACAGGCACGCCGAAGGATGGCTCTTTGGGGTATGGCTCATTCTGGCGGGTACGGAACGCTTCATCATCGAGTTCTTCCGGGCCAAGGATGACCGCTGGTTCATGGGACTCACGCTGGCCCAGGGAATAGCGGTTGCTCTGGCAATCACCGGTGTCGTGGTCATGCGCCTCCGCCGCGATACCGGTCCGGGCCGACCAGGGATCTTCGCCGCTACCTGATCAGCCGCAGCCGGTCGAGGTGAGCGGCCGGTCGGGTCGGACAACCCGAGGAGGCTTCGCAAGATCGTCGTGGCCGCACTCTGCCTCGTCACTGGCGCATCGCATTTCCGCATGTGCAGGTTGCGTCAGGACAACACAGGGAGCGAATCACGTGACTGAAGCAGTCGTGGGACAGGACCGCAGGAAAAAGAAGCTCAATGCCACCTGGTGGCGGACCTGGCACCGCTGGGTTGCCCTGCCGGCTACTCTCTTTCTGTGCTTCGTGGCCGTCACCGGTGTGATGGTCGCATTCTCGGAGTTCTTCGGAGAGGCTGAAGCCCTGCGGGAAGCCACTCGCGACCTGGTGAGCCCCGTTCGGGCAGGAGACGATTTCAGCGGCGAGGATGCGAAACTCGCTGCAGCCCTTGGTGCCGTGGCGACACAAGCCAGGGGCGCCCCCATCGACAAGATCGAAATGCAGTTCAAGGGCGATCATCCCACCGTGGCGATCTTTACCGGAAAGCCGTCCGGTGGCGAGGACAGGCGTTACATGTACGACGTCTCCACGGGTCACCTCACCATCAGCCCTTACGCCGACAAACCGCTGATCCACCGGATCCATAGCGGAGAGGCATTCGGTGACGGCGGGCTCGTCGTTGCCATGATCTGGGGCAGCGCGCTGGCCTTCCTCAGTCTCAGCGGCTTTCTGGTATATCTGACACTCTATCGATCTCATCGCCCCGGAATCCGTCGCTTCTTCTGGTAGGTCAACCGGACTGCCGGACAGCGGGAGGCTCACTCATGCCCACTCCCCCTCTCGATCCTGCCATCAGCGCATATCTCGACGGCCTCGTGCCACCCCGCACCGTGGAACTGAGGGAGATGGAGGAGTTTGCAACACGCACCGACTTCCCCATCATCGGGCCCGCGGCGGGATACTTCTGCTACCTGATGACCCGCCTCACCGGCGCCCGCAGCGTGTTCGAGATGGGCTCCGGCTACGGTTACTCCACCGCGTGGTTCGCGCGCGCCGTGGCGGAGAACGGTGGTGGCACGGTACACCATGTCGTCTGGGACGCAGAGCTGTCGAACCGCGCCCGCCGCCATCTGGCGGCGTCAGGACTTGAAAGGCTGGTACGCTTCCATGTGGGGGAGGCCGTCGAGGTCCTGTCACAGGAGAAGGGAACCTTCGACATCATCTTCAATGACATCGACAAGAAGGGCTATCCAGCATCGCTGCCGGTGGTGGCGTCACACCTGAGGCGTGGTGGCCTGCTCATCACCGACAACCTGCTGTGGCACGGCCGCATCCTCGATGAAGCGGACCAGTCTCCCGACACTCTCGGCATTCGCGAGTTCACCCGCATGGTGACCAGCTCCCCGGACTGGACCGCAAGTATCGTCCCGATCCGGGATGGCCTGCTGGTGGCTATCCGCAACTGATGCCCGGCCGTGCCGGGTCCAGGAGCCACCTGGAATACACCCGTCCTTGCGCCTGTCCCCGCGGCACGGAAACGTCGGTTTGCCCGATCGACGAAGGGCAATGCGAGGCTCATTGGCAGCCTTCAACAAGGGATTCCCGGCACGCTGGGACGTTCTCCGGGCTGGCACGCCACGCCATGGCCAGGTATTGCTTCACCCACATTTCGGAAACATCGTTAGTGGTTACCCGCATCGGGGAATCTCCTGAGCTCGAACGTTCTCGCTCGTCTGCGCGACGCCGTCAAGGACCGGTACCTCGTCGAGCGGGAGCTTGGAGAGGGCGGCGCTGCCACGGTCTACCTGGCCCGCGATCTGAGACATGATCGCAACGTCGCCATCAAGGTGTTCCGGCCGGAACTCGCGGAGACCCTGGGCGTCGGTCGCTTCACCCGGGAAATCCGGACCGCAGCCAACCTCAACCATCCACATATCCTTGCCGTGCTGGATTCCGGCACGGCGGACGGCCTGATCTACTATGTGATGCCTTACGCGGAGGGCGAATCCCTCCGCGCGCGCGTTTCCCGTGAGGGAGGCCTGCCCGTCGGCGATGTGATCAGAATCCTGCGGGAAGTGGCTGACGCCCTTGCTGCCGCCCATGACGCCGGCGTGGTACATCGCGACATAAAACCGGATAACGTCCTGCTGTCCGGCCGCCACGCCATGGTCGCCGACTTCGGCGTCGCCAAGGCAATCAGCGAATCCACCGGTCGCAATACCATCACTACCGTCGGCGTTGCACTGGGTACTCCAGCATACATGGCACCCGAGCAGGCCGCCGCGGACCCGCATGTGGACCATCGCGCGGATATCTATGCGCTGGGCGTCATGGCGTACGAAATGCTCACCGGCGAGCCTCCTTTCGTGCGACGCACTCCGCAGGAAGTGCTTGCCGCACACGTGACGGAGCCGGCTCCGCTGGTTTCGATGCGACGCCAGTCCGTCCCACCGGCACTCGATGCGCTGGTGGCAAGATGCCTGGCCAAGCAACCGGCCGACCGCTACCAGTCGGCTGACGACATCGTCGCCGAGCTGGAACGGATCGCGACACCTTCCGCGGGCGTGTCACCCGCTGCAGGCCTTCCTCCCACCGGGACGATGCCTGCAATGGGAACCGTGCGCAGGCACGGTCTGCGCACGGGCATGGTGCTCGGAGCCGTGCTCGCAGCTGCCGGACTCACATGGCTCATGACGCGCGGCAAGTCCTCCAGCGATGGAATCGACCCGAATGCCGTGGCCGTCTTTCCCTTCGAAGTCAGTGGACCGGCGGAGCTGGAGTACCTGCGGGAAGGAATGGTCAATGTGCTCGAGGCCAGCCTGACGGGTGAAGGCGGACCACGTGCCGTGGCCTCGCAGACGATGATCGCGCAGTGGAAGAGGCGAGGCGGTGCCGCCCAGGGACTCACGGAAGACGAAGCCCGTTCCCTGGCGCGCGAGCTGGGAGCCGGCGAGATCCTGCGCGGCGGTGTGGTGGCTTCGGGCCCGGACCTCGTGATATCCGCGACCCTCGCACCCACCGGTGGCGGAACGCCGATGCAGGCCCAGGTGAAGGGTCCAGCCGACAGCATTGCGTCCCTCGCCGCGAAGCTCGCCGGTCAGTTGCTCAGCCTTCGTGTAGGCGAGATGTCGGATCGGCTGTCATTGCTTGCTTCGGTTCCACCCGAGGCCCTGCGCCGCTATCTGGTTGGCACCCAGGCGCTCCGCGACAGCAGGTTTGCGGAGGCCTACGAAGCGTTCGCCTCAGCCATTGCGCTGGACTCCACCTTTGCCCTCGCCGGCATGGGACTGGCAACGGCACAGAGCTGGAGCCTGGTCAGCCTCGGCGCCGGCGATGGAATAGGATTGGCATTCCGGCATCGTGACAAGCTGGCTCCCCGCGATCTCGTTCTTCTGGAGATGCGGACCCCATCGCGTTTCGCCGGGCGGCCCCTGACCTTGCGTGAGGCACTCGACACCCAGGAACGGCTCGTCAAGCAGATCCCGGACCGCCCCGAGGCCTGGTATCTGATCGGCGACAACTACGTCCATCGGGGCACGGTGCTGGGGTTGCCCATCGACGAGGTCATGCGGAGGGCACAGTACGCCTTCAGTCAGGTGCTGGCACTCGACCCCGGCGTCACGTACGTCAAGGCTCATCTGGCACAGATACCCTCTCTGCTGGGCGACTGGGACGGCGCCATTCGCGTGGCCGACTCGCTCCATGTCGACGTTCCCGAAGTGTATCTGGGAGCACGAGCAGCCAGCGGAGATACTGCGGCGGCGCGGATTGGAGGAGTCCTCGACACGCTGAACCGAGACGAGCTCATGATGGTTTCCTATTTCGCCAGCGGTACAGCCCTCGGCGACAGCGCCGGCAACATGGCGCTGCTTCGTTCCACCGATGCGGCACAGCGTCGCAATCTGCATTCAGTGCTGATGTCGCTTCACTTGAGCCAGGGTCGCCCGAAGGAAGCGCAAAGGGAGGTCCTGGAAATCCGCCAGTTGTCGCGGAGGACGCCGCCGTTGTTTCCCGAAGCCGTCTACGATGCCGTCTTCTCCAACGGAGACTCCGCATTCGGCGCCTCTGCTGCAGCCGAGATGGCGCGTCGGCTGAGACCGATGGACGAGGCCACGCGGAAGCCGGAATTCGACGAGACCGAGCCGTCGTTCGTCGCCGGACTATGGGCAGCGTTCGTCAACGACCCGGTTGGCCTCGCAGCCAGCATCCGACGCCTGGACGCCATCGCCTCCCGCAAGGATTCGACGGCTCTGGCAGCGGACGCGAGAGCCGCATCAGTTGCGCTGCGCATAACGAGCGGTACCAGCGGTTCTGAACGGAACCTGCTTTCCGAACTGGATTCGCTGGCGCTCGAAGGGGTGGAACCCGGAGGCGTCGATGCCAGGACGGCGCTGAGCCTCGTTGCTGCCCGGGGGTGGGAACGCCTGGGCGACCCCGTACGCGCCGCCGCGGCCGCTGCCCGAACAGCGGTTGCTGAACCGGATGGAGTGCTCGCCTTTTCGGCGGGTCTGCGGGACCGGGGACGCCTGTTCCTGGCGGTGGGTGACACCGCTCAGGCGCTGGTCGCCTGGCGCTGGTATCTGCGGATTCGCGCCCACGCCGAGGCCCCTCAACGCCGGGCGGATGAAGAGATCAATCGCAAGGTGGCGGAACTGGAGCGGCTCAAACGTTAGGCAGCGGCCGGACCACACCGGTACCTGGATTGCCGCCCCGGCTGCATGAGTGACCCTCGGGTCACGATCGAGGATCATGCGAAAGCGCCGGGATCCACAGCATCCCGGCGCTCCCGGTACCGACTCCGGAGGATTCCGGTGAAATTGCCGGGGGAGCACCAGATCGGCTCCCGGCTTCCGGGCCAGTGTCCGCTGGAGGACTGGCGTCTGCCTCCAGTCGGTTCAACCCGCACGTCGGCGGGTCTGTGACAGCGGGTCAACGCACGCGGCGCCTTCGCGCTTCGCTCCACTCTCGTCAGGAGAACCGGGAACGGGTTGCCCGGTCCGCTTGGAGCACCGTGGTGGCGTCGCCCTCACTCTGCATTCTTACTATGGGCACCCTGGCCGGATGACGCAAGTCCGACTCGCGGCCTCAGCCGCGAGTCTGCCCTGGCCGGACCAGGACATGCACCATTCGCATCCCGGATTGCCGGCCACTTGGAGGGGGAACGCTACCGCCGGCGAACCGCTGCCTGCTCCACCGCGGAGAGCCGCTGCTCCACGGCATCCAGCCGCCGTGCCACGGTAGCCATCTCGGGAACCACCACCGGGCCCTCCTCCGGTGGGATCGTCGGCAACTGCACTGAACGACTTGGCCAGAAAGTCTTGAGCAGCGCGAACGCAAACAGCACCAGCAGCACGAACTGACCCAGCAGAGTCTCCACACTGGGGAATATCCCCATGGCATCCACGTGCGGCCAGCCGTTCAGAACGGTGATCCCCACCACACCACCCTCCTGCAGCTCGCGGATCCCCTTTCCCATGAACACGAACGCCATGTAGTACAGCAGCACGCTGGTCACGCCAAAGAAGGGACGCAGCGGAATGCGGACGCCGTACCGATAGAACAGGGTGAACACCACGGCCAGGACAACGGCTCCCGCCAGCATGCCCATGCCCAACGCCATCGCCGCTCCCTGTCCTTCCTGAAAGAGGGCCTGGTAGAACAGTGCGGTCTCCGCGCCCTCACGGTACACCGCCAGGAACGCTACCAGCGCCAGCGCGGTGCCGCCGCCTCGGGACAGTGCCGCATCGACCTTCTCCCGAATGAAGCGCTGCCACTTGGCCGCCTCCACCTTGGAGATCAGCCAGTACGACACCGAAAAGAGCACCGCCACCGCCACCAGCATGGTGGCCCCCTCGATGACCTCCCGCGTCGCCGGCAGGGCCCGAAGCACCGTCGCGAGGATGACCGCCGTGACCACACTCGCCGCGAGTCCCAGCCCCACGCCAATCCAGATCGACTTGAGGCGCTCCCGATGGCCCGTCTTGAGGAGAAACGCCACCACCGCGCCTATCACCAGAATGGCCTCGAAACCTTCCCGCACGATTATCAGGAACGACTGCAGGAACGCACCCCACCCGGAAGGAATGGGACCGGTAAGTGCGACGATCCCGGGCATCCCCTGTTCGATGGCGTTGCGCGAACGCTCGGCGGAACGCGCGTCACGCCCGGAAACCGCGCCCTTGAAGTCCGCGAAATGACGTTCCATCGCCGCGACCGCACCCGGACTGCGCGCCCGCGCCGGTGTCTCCAACGGCTCGAACGCGATGTACGAGTCAAAGGCGCGATCATTGGCCTCATCCATCCGCCCGGCACGGAGCGCGGCCAGCGAAGCATCCAGCTCCCGCATCACCGCCCGAAAAACCGAATCAGGGCTGTCTGCCCGGCTCGACGCCGCACCCGGCGCATCCCCCAGGGACAGCGACCTCACGTATGACACCAGGAGATCCACTTCCTCTCCCGTCAGGTCGCGGGCAGGCGGCATTGCCGTACCAGCCACACCATGACGGACGGCTTCCGCGATCTGTACATCGCTGCGCTCCGCCTGCCATGCAAAGGACGAAAGCTCCCGGGGCAGACGCGAAAGCGAAGCGCTCATGGGACCATTGGAAGCACCCGTCGAGCCATGGCACACAGCGCACCGCTGAACGTAGAGCCCCTCACCCTCACTCCCGGCGGTCGAATCCACCCGGAGCGTATTCAGCCAGGCAATGATGCTCCAGCGCTCGTTGGCCGAGAGCCTCTCGGCCCAGCCCGCCATCAGCGTCCCAGCCACTCCGACCGACGTTATGCGGAACGCCAGCGATGGTGGAACGTCCCGCATCGCTTCCGCGCTGCCCAGGGCCGTCGGAGGAGGATCAATCCCCACGGCCGCCGGCCCATCACCCATCCCACGGGGCCCGTGACAGGAGGCGCAGTGCAACTGGTACAGCTTTTCGCCCTGCACCAGATCCACCGGCACAGTGGGCAGATCGAGGGCAGCGTCCGCGCCCAGCGCAGACATGAAATACGCCCGCCATGGCTCCAGCTCGGCGGGCGGCTTCCGGGCGGCGACCATCGCTGACATGGAGTCCAGCGCGACACGCACGCTGTCGGAACCGGTTCCGCTCAGCCGGGCGGCGGCCTCCCGGGCGGTCGCGAGAAAGGTGACCGCCTCGTCGTACTCCATCTGGGAGATCATCTTGCCGGACTCGTCGATGCCCTTCTCATACTCAGCGAGGGCCACACCAACGATGTCGGCCACGCGGCGCGCCGGTTGTCCCTGCGCCTGGGCGCGCCACGGGGTGAATCCGGCAAGAAGTGCCAGAGCAAAGGCCGCCCCCGATGCCCGCTGTATCAGTCGTGAGAGGTTCAATTTTCGTCAGTTGAGAATGGTTCTCAAGTGCATCCCGAGTAAACTTATCGGAGCAACCCGGGACGCGCTACGGCATCGATTCGAGGATCACTATCGCGGTCGCGATGTCGTCGGCATGGGACAACGACACCCACACCCGGGCCACACCCAATTGCATCGCGCGCGCGTGCGCACGACCGTGCAGTGCCAGGCTGGGACGCCCATGCCCGTCCAGCACCACTTCCATCTCGCGCCAACCAATTCCACGGGCGTCATCGTTCCCGCTCAACGCCTTGAATGCGGCTTCCTTGGCCGCAACTCGCACAGCGAAGTGACGCGCCGGCCGGACCTGCGATTCTGCGTACGCCCGTTCACCGGACGTAAAGAGCCTCTCCCGCGCGCGATCCCCCTTCTCCCGCAACATGTTCTGCACCCGGGAAATCTCGATCACATCGACTCCAATACCGCAAATCACTTGCTTCCCTCCGGCTGAAGGAGTCGTGCCACGCCTGCCCAACCCCTGTCCGCGCACAGAAAAACCTCGGACGCAGCATCCACCCATGTCCGCCACGCCGAGAATCGCACGCTGTCATCCGCTGCCCGGAATCTCTCCGCCGTATCCTCCAACCTCTGCAGCGCCCGGAACAGGGGTTCCAGCATTTCCTCCAGCTCGGCACGAAGCCCCCGGCGTTCGGGGGCGCTGCCGTTGGATGCCTCCGCCGCAATCGCATCCAGAGCGTCGCCAAACCTCACGCGCAGTTGGCGCGCATCCAGCAATTCCACCCGGCGAACAAGGTCCCCCTCCGACTCCAACTGCCGTCGCGCTTGCAGCAGGGGAGCCAGCAGCCGATCCTGTGCCGCCAGATGTCCACCTCGGATGGAGCCCAGGCGGCGGAAGGAGCGGGTGAACTCCGGCAGGGGACAGGACCGGGACACCAGCGAGACGAACAGAGACTCGAGTCCCTCATGTGATTCCAGGATGATGCGTCCTGACAGACCGTGCAGACTGAGAGTTCCGGTTCGCCATGAAACACCGGTGAGTTCCGTCAATGGAACCGTCATGGAGTTCTCCGGGAGGGCCTCAACCTGGACGGAATCCGACGTCAGGGTGATCCGTGCCGGACCCGTCAGCCGCGTCGGGCCCCACACACCCGTGGTTATGCGGCCCTCGGCAGTGACGTTGCCAACAGGCCGCCGGCCCACTCCATCCTCGGGCATGCGTGCCGACTCAGACTGCGTCGGCACCATCTTCGATTGCCTTCAGTACGTCCCGCGTGGCGGTCAGATCAGCGAACACGGCCGCGGGACGGTGCCTGGCCAGCTCGGCAACACTGTAACTGCCCGTGGCCACCGCTATCGCCCGCGCCCGTATCGATCTGCCACAATGAATGTCCGACGGGGTGTCGCCGATGATGACCACATCCTCTCCCCTGACTTCCACGCCCAGAAACTCTCGCGCCCGGCTCCGGGCAATGGCGGGGAGTTCGTCCCGGACCTCGTGATCGGATCCATATGCCCCGACACTGAATGCACCGGCGTCGATTCCAGCGGCAGTCAGCTTGTGTCGCGCGCCAGGTTCGAGGTTGCCGGTCAGCAGTCCCACGGTGCAGCCAGAATGTGACAGGAGCAGCGCCAGGAGTTCGGTGACGCCGGCAAGCGCCGCCACCCGGGTATCAGGGCGCGCCAGCTCCCGCTGCAGCTCCGCGAGATACCGATCCAGCACCGGCGTCATGTGGGCATCGATCCAGCCGTCGTCATGACCCTCGTGCCGCATCAGCTCCCGCACGATCTGTCGATCGGTCTTGCCATCGTAGCGATAGTTCTCCGGCCCCACTGACCCGAACGTCGCCAGCAGGGCCGTCTCCATGGCGCGGCGACCTGCGCCATGGCTCTTCAGCAGCGTACCGTCAATGTCGAAAAGGACCAGTCGCTGCACGCTCACACGCCTTCGGGCTCAGGGGTCGCAGTACGGGCCAGCAGCAGACCGCTCATGATCAGGACCACGCCGATTATCTGCCACTGCGTGGGCAGCTCGCCCAGGGTAGCCCACGCAACCAGCATCGCCAGCGGGGGCTGCATGTTGGAATACATCGACGTGTGAGTCGGTCCCAGGGTCCTGATCCCATGGTACCAGAAAAGATACGCGATCACCATGGCGGCCACCGATGAATAGGCCAGGGCCATCCAAAGACTGACCGTCGCACCTCCCCAGTCCACCGATCTCAGCGACGGTATCGCTACCGCCAGCGACACGAGGGCCCCGCCCAGCATGGTCCAGGAGCCGACGTGCAGCCCGGGGACACGCTCCGTCAGCGGTTTCACCCAGACGGAATACAGCGCCCACGATACCGCTGAAGCAAACACCAGCGCCGCCCCCACGACGCTATCGCTTCCGGTGGCGCTCCCCGCGGTGCCGGCCACCACCGCCCCGACTCCAATCAGTTGAAGCACGATGCCACTCCACGACCTGCGGCTCAGGAACTCGGTCCCCTGAATCCGTCCAAGGATTGCCGCCAGCGCCGGACCGGATGCCAGCATCAGTACGGTCGTGGCGACTCGTGATCGGGCCTGTCCCAGGATGAAAAACACCTGGTAGACTCCGTTCCCGATGGCGCCGAGCAGAACGAGGCTGAGCGCGTCGCGGCGGGACACGGGCGGCAACTTGACCGCGTGGGCGATTCCGAACTGCAGTACCGCCGCCATGGGTACCCGCAGGCCGTTGTAGGCCAAAGGTGGCATGAGCCGGGTTCCGAACTTCAGGACGCTGTAGTTCACGGCCCAGATGAGGGCCATCAGGAACAACAATCCATCGGTCGGACCCAGCCGCCGGCGACGCACGTCGGTATTCCTCGGCATCGCTGAATTGTATGGTACCGCGGATGCGGCGGCAGAGGGTCCACCCGGCATCTGACCCCTGCCCTCCGCCACGTCGGTCCGTACATTCACCGCCATGCATGTCTCCTTTGCGCTTTTCGCCGACGCGGCAAACCTCTCCCAGGAGGGGAAGCTGAACATACTCGGCGTCTTCGATGCCGTTCAGGTTACCACTCTCCCTTCGGTTCATCCGCGGGCGCACCTCGTGGTGCGCCTCAAGGGCAGCCGCAGTGACGTGGGTGTCCACACCATGACACTGCAGTGGATCAATCCGTCGGGAACCGAACTCTGGAACTCCGGTGGAGAGATCGACATCACCAACCCGCCAGCCACGGTGACGGAGATGGACTTCCCGCTGATCGCGCCGGTCGACCTGCCACTGGACTCGTCAGGCGGCTACATCATGCGGATATCCCTCGACAACGAACCGCGAGCCGACATCAAGCTTCAGGTAAGGGTTGGGAGCCCCCCGATCATGCCGGCCAATGGCATGATCTCCTGAGCGCGCCCATCGCATACCGAAGGATGGTGGCAGGGGCAGGAACCGTCTGCACCCTGCCCCCCTTGCTCCTCAACGAGGCAGTTCGCCGAAACCCGCGTTCCGCTCCACGCGCAGCTTCTGCCGGTAGCTCTGACCGCCAACGGTGAGTGTCACGAGGTAGTCGCCCGGCGGCATCACCGATCCACCACCACCACCGAAGCCGCCCCGGCCGCCACCACCTCCCGTGAGTGCCGACAGGCGCATGGCTACCTCACCTGCCCCGCCACCACGTCCCGTGAACGGCGGCGCCCCACGGGGACGCAGGAGAGCAGCCAAGGCATCCGCTCCACCGGGGAACCTGTCGTATACCGACGTGCCGCCTCCTCTGCCCCCGCGCCCGCTCACCACGTCACCTTCTCCAGGCCGGGCGACCCATCCCTGCGGTTCGGCACCACGACCACCTCCACCACCACGACCGCCGCGTCCGCCTCCTGCCGTACCACCGCCGAGCATTGAGGTCTTCAGGCTGTCAGCAGCCGCTCGCGACAGCGAACCGGCAGCGACCACGGAGTCCAGTATGGCGTTCACCCGGCGCGCCACATTGGTGCTGTCGCGAACCTGTGAGCGGGAGAGCGTTGTCGTAACCGGCGCCGGTCTGCCCCTGAAGTTCCAGGTAACCTTGTGAAGTCCCGGCGACGCTGGACCAGAGAGCGTCGCGATGGTGTCACCCGCCACATCGGTTATCAGTACGGACGCCTGCGGCCCACCACCGCGACCTCCGCGACCGGTCGCTCCACCGCCGCGGCTACCGGACTGCAGCGCTCCCGGACCGACCCAGTACGAGATCTCGGCGCCGTGCGGTGGGCTGGGAGCCTGGAAGGTCTCCTGGCCAATCCCGTAACCCGCCTCTCCCAGCGTCGGCGGCTCGCCGTAGTCATACGCGGTGCGGGGTTCAAAGAGCCAGGCGCCTCCGGCCATGACCTTGCTGGCCCGCGCACCGGCCATCTGTTCCAGGGGGAGAATGTCCACTATCCAGAAACTGCGGCCGTGCGTGGCGGCGATGAGTTCATGAGCCCGCGGGTGGATCTGCAGATCGTATACGGGCACGTTAGGCATGCCCGTCATGAACCGCTGCCATGTGTTTCCCCTATCGACCGAGACGTACGCGGCGATGGACGTGCCGGCAAACAGAAGATCCCGGTTGTGGGGGTCCTCACGAATGACGCGTACGTAATCCGCGGTCGATCCCCTGGGCAGGTTGCCTGCTATCGACCGGAAGGTCTGTCCGAAGTCCGTGGTCACATACGCGTACGGCGTGAAGTCGTTGTTCCGGTGATTGTCGAAAGTGACATAGAAGGTGTTGGCATCGAAATGCGAAGGCTCGAACTTGCCCACGTAGATGTCACCGGCGGCGATTCCGGGGAACCGTGACATGGGTATCTGCTCCCACGTGGCTCCGTCGTTCTTCGTCACCCATACGTTGCCGTCGTCGGTTCCGGCCATGAGCCTGCCTGGTGTCACGTACGATTCCGACAGCGCGACCACGGTGCCGTATGTCTCCGCCCCGGTGGCGTCGCGGGTTATTCCACCGGTCTTCGTCATCGAGGTATCGATCTTCGCCCACTGCTTCTTCGACAGATCCGGGGATATCGGGACCAGGTCATCGCCGCGCCACGCGGATTTCAGAACGCGACTGCCACCCATGTAGAAAACGTCCGGATTGTGCGGCGACAGCAGGAATGGCGAGTTCCAGTTGAAGCGCAGGCTCGATTCAATGGAATCGGAGATCTGCTTCGCCCGGAGGTCGGCCAGGAGACGCTGCTGTTCGCGGGTCGGTGCCCGGGTGGTATCACCCCGCACGACCATGATCGAGTCTTCCAGCTCCAGATAGCCCGGCCGATACCCCGGTTTCTCCAGCGCGACCCCGTCCCCGCTGCGCAGATCGGCGCGCCTGACATTGCCGCCCTGGGACTCGGTCCAGATCACCCACGGCTCCGTGGGGTGCTGCTGCGTATAGAAGCCGTCACCACCGGTGACCATGAACCAGTACTTGTTGGTGTTATTGCCCTGTCGCCGACTGGGACCGCACCATGAACCGTTGTCCTGCGCCCCACCACAGATGTAGTACGGCACCCTGAAGTCATAGCTCACCTCGTAGAACTGCCCGATAGGCAGGTTCTCACCATAGTCCCAGGAGCCCCCGCCGTCCCATGTGCGATAGACACCTCCATCGTTTCCGATGACCATGTGTTCAGGGTCATTGGGATCCAGCCAGAGGGCATGTGTATCGATGTGAACGCCGACACCAGCCTCCCTGGCCGTCTTGCCACCATCATCGGACACCAGGATGGGCGACGACGAAAACCAGACACGGTTGGGGTTGGTACGGTGCACGTGTACCTGCGAGTAGTAGAACGGGCGGGTGTCGAAGTCGCTCATCTTTTCCCAGGTGACGCCGCCGTCCATGGTGCGGTACAACCCGTTCTTCAGCTCCTGCGCGGGCTGTCCGGGAGTCGGCTTCGGGTTGGGCAGCGAATCCGCTTCGACGATCGCGTAGACTATGCGTGTGTCACGCGGAAAGATGTCCAGGCTTATGCGCCCCTTCATCGTTTCCGGGAAACCACCACCCTTGATCTCGTTCCACGTCTTCCCGCCGTCGACCGACTTCCAGAGCGCGGAGCCCGGTCCGCCCGAAATGAGAAAGTACGGGCCCCGAATCCGCTCCCAACTGGCGGCCCAGATCACGTCGGGATTCGAGGGATCCAAAGCAACGTCGATGAATCCCGCGCGGTCACTGATGAACTTCACCTTCGTCCAGGTCTGTCCACCATCCTCCGTCTTGTACAGACCACGCTCCGGATTGGTGGCCCAGGTGGCTCCCACGGCCGCAACCCACACCACGTTGGGGTTGGTAGGATGGACGGCGATGCGACCGATATGCTGGGTCTTCTCCAATCCCATCAACTTCCAGGTGATTCCACCATCCGTGGACTTGTAGATGCCGCCACCGGGTTCAATGGAATTGCGGGCGTTCTGTTCACCGGTGCCCGCCCATACCTGCATCGTATCCGACGGAGCAATGGCGAGCGCACCCATGGAGATGACCGGCTTGTCATCGAAGACCGGCCGGTAGGTCACCCCATCGTTGGTGGTCTTCCAGATTCCCCCCGCCGCCGCGGCCACGAAGTACGTGCGCGAAGGCGCTCCGATGCCGACCACATCGGAAACACGACCTTCGAATACCGCCGGCCCAACGCTGCGCCATCGCAGACCCGACAATGTGGCGGAATCGATACCCTGGGCGGGAAGAGCGGGCGCGAGCAGCACCGCAACGCTCAGCAGGCGACGAAAGGATGTGAAGAACATGAGAAACCCGTGACTGGTAAGGACCAGGGGAAAAGGGCAGCGCCCCTCTATTTCCCCAGGTCAGGCAAACCTGCAACACCGTCCCGTCCTGCCGCCAGCCGGACGGCGCGTTCGATTGCGACTTCCAATACCCTCACCGCGAGCGCCTCGACCTGAATCGCCGGCACGTCGAGCCCTTCGTGAGCACACAGCGCGAATATCACATCTCCGTCGAACGACGTACCCGCCGGTGTAATGCGACGGTGCAGCGCCGCGCCTGACGCAGCCGCCAGGTTCTGGACTCCCGTTCTCGACATCGTCGAGTTCGTGGCAACCACCGCTATAGTGGTGTTCCCCCCCGTTGGTGTATCGGGTCGCAACGGCCCCCTGGCCAGATGGCGCGCACTGTCGACAAAGTGACCCTTGGCGTCGCGGGCACCTGCAACTATCTGGCCCTGACCATCCCGCACATCACCGAACGCGTTTACCACGGCAATCGCCCCAACCGCCAGAGGTCCGACGGTTTCCATCCAGCATCCCACCCCGCCCTTCATGGCCCCCTCCCGGCCCGCGGCCTTCCCCACCGTTGCGCCGGTACCCGCACCGACACTCCCCTCGGCGACTCCGACCGACTTTCCCGATGCACAGGCCGCATACGCCATTTCCGCTGTGGGTCGCGCATCGATACGACCGACCGGCAGCAGATCGAAGATCACCGCCGCAGACACGATCGGCACCACCGCTCCGCCGATGGGAAATCCCCGACCCCGTTCCTCCATCCATCGCATCACCCCGGCAGCGGCATCCAGTCCATACGCCGAACCACCGGTGAGCATCACCGCATCCACCCGGTCCGCCAGCGAGGTAGGAGACGCGGCCGCCAGATCCCTCGTTCCCGTAGCGCGCCCCAGCATGACTGCTCCGCCTCTCCAGGCGCGCTCCACATGGCGCACCACGGTCACTCCGGTTCCGCCCTCGGCGTCGGTGGCGTGTCCCACCGCCAGGCCCAAGGGCCGGAAATCCGGCGACTTCACGGACTGGGGGCCTGCGTCTCGGCCCGGGACGAACACCGCCTGCAGAGCACCACGCCCTTCATGTTGCAGACCTGACAGATGAACGTACCGCAATTCGTGCACGGATACCCTTCCGACGCCCGTTCCTCGTTGCCGCACGCCCGGCAGTTCATCGCATCGCGTTCCTTGAGTTCCGGCATGGCTGGAGCTGGGTTGAATGTGACTTGTCTCTCTTCCTGCCCACCGAGCCTCCCGTAAGGTATCGACGGACACCGCCCGTGCGGTCAGCGACGCCAGACGCGGAAGAGATCGAATCCGATCTGCTTGCGCTCACCCACGAAGCCTACATCTCCGGCATTGTTGCAGAGCAGCTTGTTGAACGACGGTTCATATGCAAAGGACAGACCCGCCGGCGAGCGCGGCCCGAAGCGATACTCCAGCTTGGCGCCCAGACTCTCGCCCAGGCTCTTCCACCGGTTCGGATCCGCGGTATTGAAGAACGGACACAGACCCGACGTCAACGAGAAGAAAAACCGGTCACCCAGCTGACGTCCGATACCCAGTTGCGCACCCTCGAAGGCCTGGTTCAGGAAGCCCTGATCGCCTGGACCTCCGAACAACGCAACCTCCGAGGAGGTCTGCAACTGAACATAATCGACCAGGCCTCCGGCAAATCTTGACGCGTACGAGCTTGCGAAACTGGATGCCGTCCCCAGGAGCAGCGAAACGGCGATGTCGCGCTCGGCGGTGCCGCGACCCACGGCAAAGCTGGGCCGGTTGAACAGCACGTAACTCCACAGATCCGGTTCGCTCAGAAAACTCAGGGAGTCGGCGCTGTAGAGCGACAGAACCGGGCGGTCCAGCGTCCCCGTGATTCGGGCACCGACACGCACATCGTTTCGCCCACCGTAGTTCGTGCCTACCTGACGTGACGTATAGACGGCCCGGATATCCAGGTCAGGATTGAATCCCGGAGTCCCCGGAAAACGGAGCCTGCCGCTCTCCACCAGAAACGTCCGCTGGAAGGGACTCACGTTCAGGCGATAGGTGCCGCGTTCCGTCTGCAGGTCACCGGTGAGTACCAGTTGATTCTCGCTCAGACCACGCGTGTTCGTCTCACCAAACCGGTCGGGTGAGCACCCCCCGGTTGCCGCACGACAGACATCCAGGTTCACGGCACCACTCAGCTTGATCGCCGCATCCTCGGAGCGCAGCCAGACATCGGGCCCCATCGCTATCCGCACGTCCTTGGCTTCCAGCCCCCGCAGAAAGATGGATGCCTGCGACGGCAGGAGCCCGGCTTCCCGCACGGCCACGCTGTCGATTCCCAGCTCCTGCCAGTTGTCTATGGCGAACAGATCCTTGTCCGACGATTCCGGCAGGGCAATGGAACCCCGCTGCACGGTGATGGTCCCTTCGGCGTGCGATGCAGCGCTCGTCCCCGTCCAGCTCACGTTGGCGTCCAGCGTGAGATCGGCCAGCTGCTTCTCCAGACCAATGGCGTGGAACTCCGTGGCACGCCCCGCCAGGTCGAACGAGGCACTGTCGCCGTTCAGGGGATGGGCAATCCAGCCGCGCAGCGTGAAAAGATCGTCACTCTCCGGTCCGCTGACCACCGACAGCGTGTCGATACGCAACGTATCGTTGCTGGCCAGGAGTCGCGCGTGCATGTCCCGCAGGGTGATCCCCAGACCTGGGAGCGTGGCCCGACCCCGCGTCACCGTCATCGCACCATTCAGTTCCGTGGCGCCAGGAGGGCCCACCAGGTCCATGTTGGCCGTGAACGTTCCGCTTGCCGCACGGACATCGGGTGTGAACGTCCCCAGAATGGAAAGGTCCACATCCGGTGAACGCACGGAGACGCGCATCGTGTCATCGACCTGCCGCCTGTCACGTGCCCTGAGTGCGAGGTCATACGGGATATCAGCCGTGACCGTCAGTACCGTTGTATCCGCTTGAGTGACCAACCCCCTCCCTTCGAAACGCCGGTCGGCATACTGACCTTCCATCGCTACGCTGGCCACCCGGACGTCGCCGGCGCTCAGATTGCTCAGACTCGCCCGTCCGCTCATCCGCGGATCGTCCCGGGTTCCGCTGACGCTGACCGAGCCGGAGAGGCGACCATGCAGACGGATTTCGCTCTGCAGGAGCTCCGAAAGATCAGCGAGACTGAGCTGCGAGACCCCCAGGTCGGCGGTGATGTTCGCCCGGTCAGGCGCGTCGGCCACGAATGAAATGCGGGTCTGGTCCTGACCGGCGAGCGTCAGGGAATCGATCGTTACCCGACCGGGACTCACCCGCACGCGGCCGGGCTGCTCCAGCCGGTAGCGGTTTCCCGTCAGTGTCAGCGCCAGTTCCCGCACCTGGATGGTTGTGGTGTCACCGGCAAACTGGAGCGCTCCGTTCGAGAGGATGGACGGTCCGTTGGCCGCTGCGGCAAAGAGACCGTAGTTGCCCGCCACACCCCGTTCCAGATCGACATCCCCGTCCACGGACGCGAAGCGCACACCACCCAGCGACAGATCGCTGGACGTCACCTCCACCCTGCCACCCACTGCGCCGAAGACGTCCGTGAGATCCGGTCTCACCGTCACCATCCGCCCCCACAGGCCGGGCATCCTCAGGCTGTCACCCCTTACCCACCCGCGGATGCCTAACGTGTCGATCGAGCCCGCCAGCGTGAGCGAACCGGTCAGCACGCCGTCCAGTGTATCGGTCGGCGATACATCCAGATAGGGACGGATCCCACCCAGCGAATCGAGACGGACATCCAGATGCAGGGAATCCCGGTGTCCCCCACCCAGTCCCAGTCCACCATGCGCCACCACCTGACCGCCGTCGTATCGCAGGGTGTCTCCCGGCAGCACCTGCAACAAACCATCGTCAAATCTCATCCGGGACCTGGAACCACCGTATACGACCACTGAATCGATCCGGGAATTCCGGTCGAAGGCCACCGTTGCCGCTCCCTTCAATGTGAGAAGCGAATCGAACGTGACATCGAGGGTGGTTCGACCCCAGAGATCGGTGTTCGGCGTCACGGCAGTGTCCAGCAGGGTACGCAGGTCGAGCCCCGCATAACTGAACGTCCCATCCAGGCCATAGCCACCCAGAGAATCGCCATCCACTCTGCCGTCGTACGCAATGGAACCGGCCGGTCCCTGCAACTGCGTCGTGACCGCCAGATCCTGCGCGGTCCCGAACAGGCGCATCGGACCGGTGTACTCACCCTTCAACGGAATGTGCGACTCGGTATACGCCCGGCTGAACGTCGTGAACGAGATCGGCTCGGCGGTCAATGCCAGGTCGTATGCCGTATAGGTGTCGGCAAAGGTGACCCGGCCGGCACCGGCCATGCGGGTTTCCGGTCCACTGCCATCAGTGTGCGTGATATCCGCTTCGCGGAAGCGCACGTCCGTCCAGATTGAATCCAGCACCGCCCGACCCGCTATGTGCCCGTTCAGCCTGGGGAACGTCGGAATCAGATACTGCAGTGTGCGCAGGTCCAGTTGATCGAGGTTGACCTGCAGTCCATCGAAAACGACGTCCGACGGCTCCGCTATGTTCAACCGTCCGGCCGCCTTCCCCACGGTCACCGCCCCCGGCACATTGGCGTCCCGAAAGACGAGATCCGCCTGGTCCACCATCCAGTCGTCCAGCGGCCCGCCACTGGCCAGCAGGGTCCCCGTGATCTGTCCCCGCCAGGGATACGGCAGTGGCTCGCCGGACAGCTGCTCTATCAGTGTGAAGTCCAGGGGCTGGGCGGCAAGGTCCACATCCTTCACGATCAGCAGAGGTGCCCCGACACCAAACGTCATCGCACCACGCAACCGGGACTGCGTGGAACGCACATCCATGTTGGAAAGCACATAGTCGATGATGCGGGGATCCGTCTGGCTGCGGATCTGCAACTGCATGCTCCCACTGCCGGTGCTGGGCAGCGTGGGGTAGACCCAGGCGATATCGGCCAGGGAAACGGAGTCGGACCTGACGGTGAGGTCGAAGCGCGCCGGGCCGCTGCTCCATCCCCAGACTCTTCCCTCGATTGTGCCACGTGAGCCGGGAAGCTCGAAGTGCGTCACATCGGGCCAGACGGTATCCCCCTGGAGTCGGATATCGCCGCTCAGGTTCCGGAACCGAAACGGGGGATCACTCTCGTCGATCGATGAGTTCCGGAGCGCAAAGTAGCGGCCACCGGGTTGCCGGTCGTCGATTCGTGCCGAGTCGAGTTCCAGATGCCCATTGGTCCAGCGCCGTGTCTCGTAGTAGACGCCGGGGCCCCGCCATATCTCCTTGTCATTGCGCTGCAGGTTGTAGCGGATCACGGAATCGCGCGCGACACCGGTGAGCAGGTCCGATGGATTCCAGCGGGTACTCAGTGTGACGTTGACCGAATCGACGATCACATCTTCCAGCTTCACGAACTGTCCCCATCCTCGCCGGGTGGTCGGTGGTTCCACCGGCGGTGGACTTGCTGGTTCGTCGGACTCGAAAATCCGCCGGAAGTTGAACTGACCGACGGAATCCTCGAAAAGGTTGGCTCTCAGACTCCCGATCCGGACCCGGGACATCAGGATACGACGATCCATCAGGTCGCGCGGGTCATAGGACAGCTCCAGGCGCCCAACGGCAATGAAGAGCGAGTCGTTGCGGTCCCGCAGCTCCAGGGTATCCAGCGTGAGTCCGGTAAAAAGCGTTCCTCCCAGTTTCCCGAGGTGGAGGTGACCCTTGATGTTGCGATTGACGAGCCCTTCCGTGAAGGCGACGACCTTCCGCAGCCCCCATTCGGTCCGTGTCGCCACGAGCACCGTCGCCACCAGCGCACCCAGCACGCCGACAACCAGCGCTGCGAAAGCGATGAAGATGCGGCGTCGCATCAGAAGGGCTGCCCGATGGAAAACTGGAACGTCAGCCGGCTCAGGAACGACACCCCCCGACGCGGCGCATAGGTCGCCGGACAGTCTCCCTCGTCAACCGGAACGAAGCGGCCATCGGACGCCAGTCTGACGCGAAGGGTGTTGCCGGGGCTGACACATATCAGGCTGCCACCACCGGAGCCGAGTGACTGCGTGTAGTAGGCCGGACCCGCGGGACGCTGGTAGGCGTTGTACCCCACGTCCACGCGTATCGGACCCACCGGCGTGAAGACACGCACGCCGACACCCGGCGTCACCCGGATGTCAGAGAAGTTGACACCGGTACCCGCCCGGCCACGGTTCCACACCTGGCCGGCATCGGCAAACAGGGCCCATTGCACCAGGTCCGGAAATGCAAAACTGCGCAAGCGAAGTTCGGCGTTGGCAACGATGACGTTGTCACCACCAGTGGGGACGGTTCGCTCACCGGATTGGGAGGGACTGGCCCGCATGAAGTACAGGCTGTCGCTTCCCGCGATGGCAACCGTATCCACCCTCTCCGGCAGATATACCGCCGGTCCCAGTTCGTTCTGCCGAAAACCGCGCACGCTGCTGGGTCCACCGGCGTAGAGTCGCTCCTGGAGAGGAATGAAGCGGGGTGACCCCGTCAGGTCCATGCGTGAGCCCAGCACCGTTCCGGCACGCAGGCGGACCACGAATGCGCCGCTGAAGGCAGGGCGATACCAGGTGGCATCCACCGTCAACCGGTTGAAACTGGCGTCCTCTTCCGCTCCCACGAGAGGTGACGCGTGCCGGATGTCGAAACGCATCACGGATCCCGACGTCGGACTGGCCACGGGCAGCACACGACTGCGCGTGGCGCTCCAGCCCAGAACACCGCTGCGACGTCCTTCCTCCAGCCGACGCCGCGCCTCGGGTTCGCAGACGTTGAAAACCGCGCAGAAAAACGCAGGCTGCGATGTCGTGCGGCCATACTCCAGCTGGTAAGACCACGTCATCGGCAGACTGGAACCCAGGCCCTGCTGCACCGATGCAATCAGACCAAATGGAGTCTCCCGGAGGAACGCCTTGTACTCCGACCGGCGTTCACTGTACAGGGTGAGCGAGGGAACCAGGCGCGCCCCGAAAAGCGATGCCTGGGACATGGTCGCGCTCACGTAGTAGTTGAGTGCGTCGCTGAAGGGATCCTCATTCAGCTTGCCGCATGTCCCCCGGCTGAAACCCACTCCATCCGCATACCCCACCTTGGACACCCGCGCATTCAGATCCAGTCTGCGGAGGTCATGCAGGAAGTTGTAGTTCGTATGGTTGATCTGAGCCCGGAAGCAGTCCAGGTTGCCCCATCCGACCGACGCCCTGGTTGCCAGCAGCGCGGATTCCACCAGCGTGACATTGATCGACACCAGTGTGTCCGCCATGTCGCGACCGGTGGTGTCGATCTCCACGCCGACGAAGCGGAACGCCTCCGTCAGGAAGAGCCCGCGCCTCACTCCTTCCAGCGCGGCCTCGCTGTAGAGCTGGCCCTCCCGGATCCCCAGCACGTCGCGCACCTGCGCCGTGTCCACCCGTGGTGTCGCACCATCCGCTGTCGGCGATGGCGTTACACTGATATTGATCCTTCCAATCCGGGATCGCCGACCGGGATAAATATTGAAGGTCACCTCGGCACGATGCGCGCTTACATCGGTATCGAAGTTCCTGAGCACCTCGGCGTCCGGATAACCCCGGTCCCGCAGTCGCCGCCGAATGGTGTCCCTCGCTGCTTCGATCAGGAACCGGCTGAAACGGTCGCCTTTCGAGACCGGCAGGTTGCCGGTGAAACGCGTCGGATCCGGCACACTGTCGCTCCACTCCAGCCCCAGCGAGTCGATCCGCATCGGCTCTCCCTCGGTGATCCGATACGTGACGTCCACCATGCGGGGACTCACGTGTCGGATCACGGGCTGAACCCGGACATCGGGGAAGCCGGTCTCGCGATAATAGTACCAGAGACGCGCGGAATCGACGACGGCAGTGACCAGCGAATCCAGGCAGTATCGCCTGCCAAATGCCAGCGTGCGTCTCCACCAGGTGGATGGCGTCGTGGCAATCCCGCGCTCCAGCACGTAATCCGTGTGCGCCTTGTTGCCTTCGAAACTCAGCGACCGCACCTCGGTATCACCCGGATCACAACGGACATCGGCCCGCTGCTGCGCAAACGCGGCGCCCGACATGGATGACAGAAGAGCCGCGACCCACACGACGTGCCGCCCCATTCAGGCAATCTCGACCAGCACGGTACCCGGACCATGCTGCTTGGCGCGTCGCTTCACGTCCGCGGCCCGCATCCCCAGGTGGGCCAGGTTCACCCAGCCATCCGGGCGCACCAGCAGAATCGCCGTCGACAGCCGTGCCAGTGGAAAGCGCCGGACCTGACCCTCCCTGTCCACTCCGGTGAATGAGCCCGCCTTGGCGGCATCGTCACCCACTGCCCGTTCTATGACCCGCTTGCAACGGCTGGTGCATTCCGCCACGAACGCCTCCGCCCGCCCCGGCGCCGTCAGCGCAATGAAGTCATCCCCACCAATGTGACCCACGAAGTCCTTTCCGTCCCCGGCGCTCATCGTGGCGCTCCCTTCACGGATTGCCGTGCCCAGGCCGCGAATGACTTCGTCCGCGATGGCAAACCCGAACGTATCCGCGAACGGCTTGAAGAAATCCAGGTCCATGTAGCAGACCGCAAACGATTCGCTTCGTTCGATACGCCCGTTGATTTCGGCATCTATCGCACGGCCGCCCGGCAATCCGCTGGTGGGGTTACGGTCGGACTCCCGTTGAACCAGACGCAAGAGAGCCTGCACCCGGGCACGCAGCTCCCGAGGATCGAACGGTTTGGCCAGGTAGTCATCCGCCCCCGCGGCATACCCCTCCACCTTGCTCTCCACCGTGGACTGGGCGGTGAGCATCAGGATGGGAATGCGCGCGGTGAACGGATTCGTCTTCACGCGGCGACAGACTTCAAAGCCGTTCATGCCCGGCATGGCATGATCGAGAATCACCAGGTCCGGCTCGTTTGACTGGATGGAACTGAGCGCCGCAAGTCCATCCTCTGCCAACGCTACGGTGTGACCTGCCGAGCGAAAGAGATCGCGCAGCATGAGGCGCATCTCTTCATTGTCGTCGGCGAGGAGGATGTAGCTCACGTTTCGCCCGGAAAGCGCGCAGAAGGCCGGTCTGGTGGATTGGAAAGTTCTCCTGCAGCCGGGTCGTGGTCAACGACCAAGCTGATATCTGATCTGTACTTACGCGCTCTCGGGGTCCCGACCGTGACCTGCCTCACAGGACACGCTGCCGCTCCGCGCTGGGCCACGCTCGTGGAGCAGCCCATGGCCGGGGCTTCCGTCGGGCGCGCGGACGCACTCCGACCGGTCGTTCATTCCCGGATACCCGGCGGCAATCCCGCCGGAGAACGTTACTGCGCCAACGCGCCCGGCTGCTCCGTACGTTCCCGGTAATGGTTCGCGAATCGGTCCCTCAGCTCGGTCTTCCGGAACTTGCCGGTGCTGGTGCGGGGAATGGCGGGAACCGCCACGAAGTCGTCCGGCAGCCACCACCTGGCGAACTGGCTGCCGAGGAACCCGCTGAGTTCCTCGGACGATGCCTGCTTCCCTTCGCGGAACACCACACATGCCAGGGGGCGTTCCGCCCACCGAGGATGGGCGATGGAAACCACGGCCGCTTCGGCAATGGCCGGATGCGCCATGAGGGCATTCTCCAGCGCCACGGAACTGATCCACTCGCCACCGGACTTGATGAGGTCCTTGGCGCGATCCTGAATCGTTATGCAGCCGTCCGGCGCGATCGTGACGATGTCACCGGTGCAGAACCAGCCATCGCTGGTGAACTTGGCGCTGACGTCGTCCTCGGGACGGTAGTAGGCACTGGCGACCCACGGCCCCCGGACCTCCAGTTCACCCATCGTCTCTCCGTCCCAGGGACAGAGGCCCGACTCGTTCCGCGCCCGGATCTCGAAGAGCGGAAGGGGGTAGCCGGCCCGCGCCCGCTGCGCGAACTCCTCGTCAGGCGTCAGTTCCGCCGAGCGGAGCGTACCCAGGGTTCCGACCGGCGACGTCTCCGTCATTCCCCACCCCTGCATGACCGTGAGTCCGTGACGCATGCGGAATGCCCGGATGAGCGCCTCCGGCGGCGCCGAGCCGCCCACGGTCATCAACCGCATCCGCGACAGGTCCCACCTGCCGGGACTGGCATCCAGTGCCTGCAGCACTCCCATCCAGATGGTGGGGACACCCATGGTCAGCGTCACCCGTTCCGAGTCGAACAGATCCAGCAGACTGACCGGATCGAGGTGCTGGGCCGGGTGTACCTGTGACGAACCGGTCATGGCGCAGATGAACGGAACACCCCAGGCGTTGGCATGAAACATCGGCACCACCGGCAGGATGACATCATCGTCCCTGGGTCCCAGCGAACCGCCCAGCGCCACACCCAGTGTGTGAAGGACCATCGATCGGTGGGAGTATACCGTTCCCTTCGGTTTCCCCGTGGTGCCTGACGTGTAGCACATGCCCGAAGCCCGTCGCTCGTCGATATCGGGGAAGTCGGTCGACGCGCCCACCGCCGAAGCCACCAGTTCCTCGTAGTCGATCGTGCCCGGCGGGACCGGGTTCCCGTCTCCAATCACGATGACATGCCTGGCCGTAAGCCGGTCGCGGAACTTCTCGAACAGCGGCCAGAGCGCGAGATCGACGACGATCGCCTGATCTTCGGCGTGATTGGCGATGTACGTCACGTCGTCCGGATGCAGACGGATGTTCAGTGTATGCAGGACCAGACCCGCTGCGGGGACGCCGTAGTAGCACTCCAGATGGCCCGTGTGATTCCAGCAGAAGGTGCCCACACGATCGCTGTCACGGAGTCCCAGGCCCCGCAGGGCAGCACCCAGCTGCGCTGCGCGCGTCAGGCACTCGAGGTACGTCGAACGATGGATGCTCCGGTCCGAGCGTCGGGATACGATGGACCGTTGCGCGTGGAAGTTGAGCGCGTGCCGCAGGATGGCGGGAATCGACAGCGGATAGTCGTCCATCATCAGGCCGTTCATCGCGATCTCCCCGGGAGGAATGACGCGCGAAGGTGACCACCGCCCGCCCTGAAGGCAAGAGGAAACGGTCGCTGTCCGGGCCGGACGAAGCAGGCCTGACCGTATGAGCGCGACCGCAACCGGGCATCCGCAAGGCGAGGAATCCTGTCTGTGGCAGGCCGGAACGCCGCCCGAAACCTGGATTTCGACGCTCGCGTAGGTCGGGGCACGCAACCCGACGCCCATGCCTCTCCTTCTGCCGATCCGTCACGCCTGGCGCTCTCTCCGCCGCTCGCCGGGCTTCACCGCAGCCGCCGTGCTCACGCTCGGCATCGGCATCGCTGCCACCGTGGCCATCTTCGCCGTGGTCGACGCTGTCCTCCTCAGGCCGCTGCCGTACGGCAATCCCGACCGCCTCGTGGGGCTCTGGCACGACCTGCCACCTGTGTCGATTCACAAGGCCAATCAGACCGCCGCGACCTACCTGACCTACAGGAGGTTGTCGAAGCAGTTCGAGGACATGGGCATCTATCAGCGGAGTTCGGTAAACGTCGTGCCTTCCGGTGGCGATGCCGCCCCCCTGCGGGCCGGTGCAGCGTACGTCACCGCCTCCCTGATCCCCACGCTGGGAGTGTCACCACTGATGGGACGCACCTTCAGCGAAGCGGACGATGTCCCAGACGGTCCCGCCGTGGTGGTCATCAGCGAAGGGATGTGGCGGAGCACGTTCGGCGCGGATCCGGAAATCCTCGGTCGCAGTCTGGAGGTAAACGGCCGGAGCCGGGAAGTTGTCGGTGTCATGCCGGCACGCTTCCGCTTTCCGGAGGCCGGAACCCAGGTCTGGCTGCCGCTCCAGCTCGATCCTGCCAACGCCTTTCCGGGCGGCTTCAACTACGACGGCATCGGCCGGTTGCGCCCCGGCGTTTCCCCTGATGCGGCGCAACGGGAGTTGGCGGCGCTGTTGCCACGCATTGTCGAAGGATTCCCGAACATGGCGCCGGGAATGCCCACCCAGTATCTGCTGGACCAGGCGAAGCCGGTGCCCATGGTTGTGCCGATGCGGGACGATGTGACCGGTGGAATCCGACGGAATCTGTGGATCGTGGCGGCTGCGGCGGGACTGGTTCTGCTGGTAGCCTGTGCCAACGTCGGCAATCTGGTGCTGGTCCGTGCCGATGGCCGACAACGGGAACTGGCCGTGCGGGAAGCGCTGGGTGCCGGGCGCCTGCGGGTGCTGACGCACTTTCTGGCCGAGTCCGGTGTGATCGTGACAATTGCGGGCGTACTCGGTTTCGCCGCTGCCTGGGTGGCGGTTCGTGCTCTGGTCGTTGCGGGCCCGGCGGGGATTCCCCGGCTGGCCGAAGTATCGCTCGACTGGCGGACTCTGGCCTTCACGGCGCTGGTGGGCGTTCTTGTCGCTCTCGTCTGTTCCGTCATTCCCGCGCTGCGCATGAGCGCCGTGCCACTGGCAAGGGCATTGCGTGAAGGCGGTCGGGGTAGCGCCGGGCGGAGCCAGCAGCGTCTGCGCGGTGCCATGGTCATTGCCCAGATCGCTCTGGCCCTGGTTGCCCTGGCCGGATCCGGGCTGCTGTTGCGATCCTTCCGGCAGCTCACCGCGGTGCGACCCGGATTCGACGCCACTGGCGTCAGCACCCTGTGGCTTTCCCTGCCTTCGACTCGTTATGCAGGGGACTCGGCGGTGGCGCAGTTCTACGCCCGCCTCCAGGATCGTGTCGCGGCCATCCCGGGCGTCGGCGAAGTCGGGCTTGCCTCCCGGCTTCCTCTGATGGAACGCGGCATGAACCAGAGCCCGCTCTATCCCGATGGAGATGACGAGGCCCTGCGGAAGGTCCCCCCGCTGCAGATCTACACTGTTGTGGACGCGGGATACTTTCGGGCGTTGCACATACCTCTGGTGGCTGGAAGCGCGTTCCAGTCCATCGAGTCCCAGCGGAGTGACGAGGCGATCATCAGTCAGCAGACGGCCGTGCAGTTCTGGAAGGATTCCACTGGTCAGGCAGCGCTGGGCCGGCTCTTTCGGCCCCTGCCGGGTGCACCTCCCTACAGAGTCATCGGAGTCGCAGGCGACGTCCGCGACACCTCGCTGGCGGCCCTTCCGTCCCAGACCGTCTATCTCCCCGTTTCTCCCGACGATGCCGACGATGGAGGCCCATCGCAGCGCACACTTGCGCTGGTGGTCCGGACACGGGGAAACGGGGAGCTGCCTTCGTTGGTGCCTTCGATCCAGCGTGTGGTGCGCGAGCTCGATCCCACGCTCCCGACGTTCGACGTGCGCTCCATGCGGGCGGTGATGAACGCTTCGACCGCTCAGTTGTCCTTTACCAGCGCCATCATTGGTGGCGCGGCGATCGTTACTCTCCTGCTGGGTGGCATAGGGCTTTATGGCGTGATGGCGTACATAGTCACGTTGCGCAGGCGTGAACTGGGAGTAAGGATGGCACTTGGTGCCCGGCCCGCGGCCGTGGCGGGTCTCATGACGCGACAGGGGCTGGTGCTTACCGGACTTGGGATTGTCACCGGGCTCGTGCTGTTCGTGGGGCTTTCCCGTTTTCTGCGTTCGTTCCTGTATGGAGTGACGGCCACTGATCCGATGACGCTGATCGGTGCTGGCCTGGTGCTGGTGGCGGTGTCGGTTCTGGCGACGTGGACGCCGGCGCGGCGTGCGGCGCGGGTGGATCCGGCGGAGACGTTGAGGGCGGAGTAGACCCGTCGTGGATGGGGTGGGCGGGACGCTCTGCCGCCACGCCTAACACGTTGCGCTACAGATGCACGACGGCTTTCGCCCGGTCACTACCCAGCGAAAGCCGCTGCTGATCCCGCTGCCAGCGCCGGTCGGGCCACAAGTTCGTGGCCTGAGCACCTTCAAACGGCTCCGGGGCTGGTTTGCGCTTGTGACCGGGAGCATCCGCGTCGGCAGGTTCTGCGGGCTGAAGCGGACACGTCATCGGGTACGCGATGAACGTGCCCCATTCCTGGTCCATATCAAACTGTTGCCCGATGAGATTCTGTATCGCTTCCGCCTCTCGTTGTGCCACCACGTTCGGATCGTGCAGCCAGGCGACCAGAGGTGCACGTGCCCTAACGTGTGGACTGGGTCGGGAGCCCTGGCCCCGATCAGATGCAGAATCGACGGGGGCACGGATTGACCCCGCGGCGTGGCCGCGGCCGCATCGGCGAACGCGGCGGCGGCCTCCCCCGGCGATTGGGCATGCTCAGGTCGCGGATGCGTGACCTCCCGGAAGGTTCCCTCCCCGGCACGTGCCTTCAGTAGCAGGTCATCCGGCTGCGGCACTCCCCTCAGCACCCCCACCCACGATTTCCGCTGACGAAATGAGCCAGCTCAGACTTCAGGACAGCCAACATCAGGATTCCAGTCGGCGAACAACCCCGCCGGGTTGTTCTTCCAGACCCAGACATGTGTGTACCAGTAGTTGCGCTCGTTTTCCTGGAACAGCGCCCGCCCCATCAACTCCGGTGGCGTCGAATCCCGCGGCCAGTATTTGTAGGGCAGAATGTACTCCACTCCCGTAATTGCGTACCCGCCATCGGCCGCGCGCTCGTACAGGAGGATTTCCGGCTTCTCCAGGTCGAGCACTGCGTCCATCCACGACCGGTTCACGTGATGGAATCCCATCCCGCCCAGTGTCGGTGTGTGCAGCGAGTCGGTATAGCACTTCGGGATGTCACCGGAATAGCCCGCCGCCACCGCGGAATCGAGGACGTGATATGCATCGGTCGCCACCCGTATCGTGGCGAACGCCCGTTCCACCTCCGGGCCGTATGCCGACGCCTCCGCCGGTCCGGAACCGTTGATCAGCGAGTGTACGTGTTCGTCGGCCCCGGAACAGGCCGCCAACAGGAAGAGAATGGGGATTGCTGGTCGCATCGTTGTGGCCGGTTCCTGGAGAGTGTGGACTTGACCCCACCCCAAACTGCGGCACCTCCTCCAGCCCGAGGATACCCGTGCAGCAACCGGCTGCCGGCCTGCAACGAGTGCAGCGCCGGCATCCCGTCCAACCGTGCAGGCCGCGCTCCGACGCGATAACGTTCGGGCCATGACGGACAGATCCCTGCTTCGGCACGGCCTCTGGAGCACCGACCGGGGCCGCCTGCTCCGTTCCGCCACCATCATCTGGATCTCCTTCGGACTGGTGCAGACCGCGCAGTCGTTCTTCCTGGCGCGCGCCGCTGGCCGCGAATGGAACCTGGTCCACCAACTCCTCGCAGGAATGCCCTGGTGGCTCTCCTGGCTGGCGCTCACTCCCCTCATGGCATGGCTGGTCGACCTGGATCCGCCCACCTCAGAGCATACCTGGCAGCCACTCGTCAGGCACGGCGCCCGTGCCGTCCTCCTGGTCGCGCTGCAGCTTACGGTGACCGGCGCGATATACTGGCTCACCACAGCGCAGTTCAGCGGTCCGGCGACTTCCATGGGCAATCAGATTCAGCGCTACTTCGGCTCCTACTTCATGGAGAGCCTGGTCACCTACTCGGGCACCGCCGGCGTGCTCATGGCAATCGACTTCTCCCGTGCCGTTCGCGACGCCGCCCTCCAGCGGAGCCGGCTGGAGGCCCGCGCCGCCACCCTGGAAGCCGACGCACACCGGGCCCGGCTCGACGCCCTGGCCATGGAACTCAACCCGCACTTCCTGTTCAATACACTGAGCGCCATCAACGGACTCATCGCCCAGGACCGTTCCTCCGATGCCCGCGACGTCACCCGGAGGCTCGGCGTTCTGCTCCGGCATTCCCTCGGCAGACCCAATGGCACGCCGCACGCCTTGGCACGCGAGGTCGAACTCCTGGAGGACTATCTCTTCATCCAGCGGATCCGCTTTGGGGACCGTCTCCGGGTATCCCTGCACCTAGACCCGGCCTGCCACGGGTACGCCATTCCACCCATGCTGCTGCAGCCGCTGGTGGAGAACGCCATCCGCCACGGCGTCGAACAGCGCGAGGATCCAGTGGATGTGCGAATTCAGATCGAGGAACTTGACGGACGCCTGCGGATCAGCATAGTCGACACCGGGCCGGGCTTTCGCTTCGAGCCGGGTGGACGCGTAACCCGCGAGGGCATCGGTCTCGGCAATACCCGCGAACGCCTGGCCCATCTCTTCGGACAGCACGCGTCCCTCTCGCTGCATGACGCGCCAGGGGGAGGCGCCGAAGTCGTGGTCGAGCTGCCGGTCTCACCAGCGTCACACCCGCATCATTCCACATGAGAGTGCCTGACGAGTCACCTGACACGTCCTTGCGGGTGGTCGTCGTGGATGATGAGCCCCACGCCCGTGCCGATCTGACTCACCTGCTCGATCGACGTCCCGATGTGAAGGTCGTGGCGGTCTGCGCCGGTGGAAACGAAGCCGTCGCTGCGATCGGTCGGCTGCGCCCCGACCTCGCGCTCCTCGACATCCGGATGCCGGGCCTGGACGGATTCGGAGTCGTCGCCCGGCTGGACCCGCGTCACATGCCGTACGTCGTGTTCGTGACCGCCTGGGACCAGTTTGCCGTCGAAGCCTTTCGGGTTCGGGCTCTGGACTATCTCCTTAAACCGGTGCACCCCGCGCGCCTGGACGAGGCCCTGGCGCGCGCGCGGGAACGGTTGCGCGTACGCCACCTGGTCGACTGGGCCAGCAGCATCAGGGATGCCGCCCGCCAACAGTCCGACGGGGGAGTGCCCGACCAGAATGCAATCGCGGGATTCTGGCGCGAAATAATCGTGCCAACCGCATCGCACGACCTGATCCTGAAGGTCGAAGAGATCGACTGGATCGAGGCGGATACCTACTACGTGAGGTTGCACGTCGGCGGGCGTTCGTGGCTGCTCCGCGAGCGAATGCACGTTCTCGCCCAGCGACTCGACCCGCGACACTTTGTCAGGGTGCACCGTTCCGCCATCGTGAACCTGGAGCGCATCCGCCGGATCGATCACGGCAGCGCGGGAGATCATGTCATAGTGCTGACGACCGGCGATCGGGTGAAGACCAGCCGGCGGCGCTGGAGCGAAGTGCGTGCGCTGATCCACGCACCGAAGGATCGCCGGGCTGGCATCTGACGAGGGTCAGACACGCTCGCCCCCGGGAAATCGGGTCGCGGCAGTGCTTCATCCCCGACCACGACGAGGAGTGATGCGGTCCTCTGACTACCACGGACAGCCCGATCTCGAAGGCAACCAGTAGGCGGAGCGCACGATGTTGCTCCCGCGTGGCACACAACTCGTCCTGCGGATGGACCTATGAGGCACGCCACGCGGGCGCGGCTCCTGAGCCCCGGCCTCCGACGCCACACTGACGCCAAACAGGCACGCCACGCGGGGGCGCTGCTCCTGACCATGGTCTCGCCGGGGAGGCTCCCGGGCCGTAGGTCAGCTTGGCACACAGCGGTCCGAGACCTGCCCCCGGTGCTGATATACCCCGGCGGCGCCGAAGTGCTGCGCGTTCAGTGCTTACACCCCCGCTCTCGCTCTGGAAAACCGACCACGCCCTCAGCACCATTCCCCCAGCACCCCTGAGAGCGTACTACCACACTCCCGCTGAGGCTCCCCAGTGACGTTCGAGGAATACCAGAAGGAAGCCGCTCGTACCCTCAATGCGCGCCTGACCCCCGACGAACGACTCCTGGATGCCGCAGCGGGAATCGCCGAGGAGGCCGGCGAAGTACTGGCACACATCCGGAAGCACCTCTACCAGGGCAAACCGCTCGATACATCGCTGCTCGCCGAAGAGCTGGGTGACGTCCTGTGGTGCCTGGGCGCGGTGGCCGCAACCAGCGACCTGGACCTGGCAGACATTGCCGCGGCAAACCTGCGCAAGTTGCGCGACCGATATCCCGAAGGACTGAGCTGACCAGGCCTGCGTTCAGGTCTCACGGTATCCGGCCGTACTTTCGCATCGCCGCCATCATGCGATCGACCGGCATGGCGTAAACGCGCCGGTCATTGGCGCCGGTCATGGTTTCCGCGGCCAGGAGTGCATTCGTTATGGCTGCCTCCGTGGCCTGGACGGTGGCGGTGAAGAGCGACGAGATCCGTCCGTTGGCAAGCATCTGCAGCGACTTGACAGGCGGATCCGACGACCAGGCGCCGGGGTTGGCAGTCGAGAAGGCAATGAAAATGTCGCCCGAACCATTGCCGCCGAACCCACCCTGTCTCCCGATCCCCAGCGAGACGCGCGTGGCAATCCGCTTCAGCTGGTGGGGCAGAAGCGGCGCATCCGTGGCCACCACAACAATGATGGAACCCTGTTCCACGTCATCGTCAGGCATCGGGGCGTCATCCGGCGCATCGCAACGACGCGCGCCCGGTGGCGCATCCGCTGACGCGGTGCAGCTCAGGAGATCCGTGATTTCCTCGCCCACGGGGACTCCCGCAATTCGCAGGTCCCGACGACTGCCATAGTTGCACTGCACCAGAACGCCAACGGTGTAACCACCCTGTGCTGGTGGGAGCCTCCGCGAGGCGGTACCGATGCCACCCTTGAATCCGTGACAGACCATTCCGGTCCCACCTCCAACCGCACCTTCCTGCGGCAACCCGCTCGAGGCGCCATCGAGCGCGGCAAAGACATGCTCCGGCCTTACGTGGAATCCGTTGATGTCATTCAGCCCACCGTCATACGTCTCCGCGACGACGGGCAGCCACCACGGCTGCAGCGTATTCTTCTGCCGGACCTCCCACTGTATGATGGCATCGCGAACCACACCCACGCTGTGTGTGTTGGTGATGGCAATGGGACCTTCGAGCAGACCACTTTCCTGGACCCACGTGGTTCCCGTCATTTCGCCGTTGCCGTTGAGCGTGAACCAGGCCGCGAACACCGGATCAGGGTTGGCCTTCCCCCGCGGATGGATCACCGTCACACCGGTACGCACCGGCCCCTGCCCCACCACAAGCCTGCCACTTCCGGAAATGATGGTGGTGGAGCCCACCTCCACACCCGAAACATCCGTGATGGCATCGAGAGGCCCGGAGGTTCCACCGATTGGCAGACCGAGATCAGAGGTACGCGGCTTGCGGGCCTGCGACTCCGCGGACGCGGAAAGAAGGAAAAGAGCAGTGACGATCGTGCCCAGCAATCTCATTCTGGCCCCCTGGCGACAGTCCCCGGCGTATGATGCTCTTTCACGGAGCCGTGTCAACGTATTCCGGTGCGTTCAGCTCTTCCGGCATACCGGCGAAGGCTTCCCGGAATCCGGCAGCGGGTTAAGATTGGCGGTCGCTTTGGCCACTGACGACAACGCCGCCACACTTCGCCCTCGAGGAGTGACCCATGTCCCGTGTACTCACGACCCTGGCAATACTGGCCCTGCTGCCCGGCATCTCCGGGGCGCAGGGTCGTCCCGGAACCGCAATGGTGTCGGGCGAGAATCCCTACATCCGGCTCCTCGACAAGGAGGGTGGCAAGACTCTCACGCAGGTCAGCTTCTGGCGGGTACACTGGAGTCCGGTTGGTCCGGGTCACGTGTGCTACGTGACCGTGGGAGACGCCGGTGACCCGAATGAGATGCGCATTGCGCTGTACGACAACGAACGGCTCTTCCATTACCTGACCAACGAGATTCTCACCCACACGAGCCCGCTGTACAAGGAGCGCCCCTTCAAGCCAATCGGTGGCGCCACCTTCGCCCCCGGTGGTGATTCCATCACCGAACGGACGGAGACGTGCCGTTCCGACAGCTACACCGTGGTGCTGGGCTGGCGGGATCTGCAGACTCCACAGCTCGTCGACATCCTTCCGGGCTCCCGACCCACCAATCCGTTCGGACTGACATTCCTGAACATCATTCCGAAGTCGGCGGATGTCACCATCAACGGAAAGCGCGCGCCAGGTACGTCGTTTGGTGGATCGGGCCTGGCCTTCGGGGAGACCTGGCTCCGGAAGTAGGTACGGGTGGAGGCCTCGTTCGGCCGTGGCGCACGGCGTCGAAGGGTGCGGCCAACCCATGCGGGTGCAGGTGAACACGGCAGATCGATGTCCCTCCCCACCGGGTGTTGTCTCCTGGTCAAACCGAGTGCCCCGCAGGGGGCGGCGCGTTCGTGGGATGCGGTCGTTGCCGTCAGCAGAGGATCGGGCCAGGATCCGGTTCGTCTCTGTCACACCCGTGAGCGATCGTTGGCCCGTTCCCTTTCGGTCGGGTCCGGCCGAAACCGCAACCCACGCCAACGAGAGCCTCATGCTGCTGCTCCTCACCTGGATCGCAGTCCGCCCCGGGATCGGCGCCCGCGTGAACCGCGGTTCCGACATCCACGTCGCAGCACCGGCAGGAAGCGTCTCAGGTGTCTGACATGACGGCCCCTCGGGGAAAGACACCACGTTGGCTGCACCTGGTGGCGTATCTGCTGGACCACCGGTTCGCGGTCACCCGTGAAGACATCTTCGAGCACGTCGCGGGCTATCGCGGAACACCTGAGTCGGTGAGACGGAAGTTCGAGCGGGACAAGGACGAACTCCGGAAGCTGGGAATCGAAATCGAAACCGTACAGCTCCCGGGCAGTGCCGGTGACGAGAATGCGACCGGCTATCGACTCCGGCCGAAGGGCACCTACCTCCCGTATTTCGAGGTTGAGGGCAGCACCAAGCCAGAAGCTCCATACCAGCTTGATCACGTCGTTCTGTCCGGGAAGGAACTGGCGGTCCTCGACCGGACGACGCAGCTCCTGTCCGCGCTCCAGGGAACCTCACTGGGAGCGGCCGCGCTCAGCGCCCGACGGAAGCTCGCATTCGATCTCCCGCTCGACAGCGAGTCGGTGAAACGTATCCTGTCGAGCCCCTTGCCCGAGCGCGCCAGGAAGACTCTCGCCATTCTGCAGGATGCGGTACTCCAGCACGCTGCCATCACCTGTGAGTACCGCGGCCATCCTCAGTCCCCCGCCCGTCCCTGCGTAGTCGAACCATGGGGCCTGATCTTCCAGTGGGGTCGCTGGTACTGCGTGGGCAAGCCGCGACCTGAAGGGGAACTCCTTCTCCTTCGGGTGGACTACATGCGTGAGGCTGTGCCTCTGTCGGGGGATGATGCCGGGTTTGACGTTCCACCTGCGTTCGACGTGCGCAGCTTCGCGGGCCGTCCCCCATGGGAATTCGGACCCGACGAAACGATCCGTGTCACGGCGTCGTTCCGGTACCCCGAGGCAGGCTGGATACTGAACCGCAAAGAGGGTCGCCTCGTTCGTGACGCGCCCTACAGCAGCGCCGTACTCGAGTTCCAGGTGCGCGATCGGGACCCCTTCCTCCGTTGGCTGCTCTCGTTCGGCCAGCGCGTGGAGGTTCGGGAACCCGCTTCCTTCGCGGATGCACTCCGGAGTTTGCGTGCGGCGGTGGCCACGCTCTATGGTGTGTCGGAGCCATGAGCACCAACGACGATTTTACCCGCATCATTTCCATCGTCGCGGAACTGACCCGCGAGGAGCGTGCCGGTCGTGAGGTCACTCTGGATGACGTTGCGGCCCGTCACGATGTGTCGGAGGACGTGGTCAAGGCTGATATCCGCGCGCTCACTCTCCTGGGTGACTCAGTGGAGGCCGACTGGCTGCTGTCGCTCCGGGTCCTGCAGCAGGACCGCAGGGTCTCCATTGCCAGCGCCGGTCCCTTCCGACGCCCCGTCAGGCTGTCTCCCGAAGAACACCTCGCCATCCAGATCGCACTCCATCTGGATCCGGGAGGGTCGGAACTCGCCAGGCGGCTCTCGACGCCGGATTCCGGTCACACGGCGCCCTACCCTGTCGCCGCACCGGTCATGTCGGATGAACGCACCGATCAGATGATGAATGCGGTGCGGGAGACCCGGGAGATTTCCCTGAACTACACTGCCGCGGACGAGGAGGAACCTCGCACCTGGACGCTGCAGCCGCACCAGGTGGTGGACGTGAACGACAGAACCTACGTGGTGGCCTGGGTGCCTGACGTGAGTGCCTGGCGGCACTTCCGCATGGACCGGGTACGGAATGCCAGGGTCACCGACGGTGTCTTCGTCCGACGCGACGACTTCATCCCGGTCGAAACAGCCGCGGATATCTACCGACCCGAAACGAAGACCGACGAGGTGCTGGTACGCTTCGCTCCCGCCATCGCGGAGTGGGTTCTCGAACGTTATCCCGCGGCGCGCCGGGAAAAGAATGGCAGCGCAACCCTTGCCTTCCGAACGAACAGCCCGGAGTGGATGGCGCGCAGGGTGCTGGAATACGGGCCCGACGCCGAAATCATTGGACCGGCACGCTACCGCGATGCGGTACGGCGCGCGGTTGTCTGAAACACGAACAGATGCCGACAGACATTACAGTCCTGGCCGGAGCCGCCGGCGATGTTGCGTCAGGCGAGATAGGCGGCAACAAGATCCTCGTGGAGACCGGCGATCGCACCTGGCTCCTCGACTTCGGTACCCGCTTCGGCCAGACCGGCCGCTACTTCGACGAGTTCCTCCAGCCACGGACTGCCGTGGGCCTGCGCGACTTCCTTCGCATGGGACTCGTGCCACCGCTGGAGGGCATTCTGCGGGAAGACCTCACCCTGCACGAACCCGACATCTGGGAGCGCTATCGCCAGCACGCGGACTATCGTCGCATCGAACACCTCGATGGTGTCCTGCTCTCCCACGCCCACCAGGATCACAACGGCTGTCTGGGATTCCTGAAGCGCGAGATCCCGGTATATACCGGACTCATGACGGCGCTCATCGGCAAGGGGATGCAGGACATCGCCGGCGGCGGACCGGAAGCGTCCTACAGCTATGTCGCACCCAAGGAGCTGAAGGACGGTGTGCTTCGCACTCAGACGGGTCTCAAGCAGGCGCGACCACATTACATCTGCGAGCCCGACGAGGCCGTTGTCGGCGCCCTCGACGGCGTACGCGCCTTCCTGAATGATCATCCGGGGAAGAAGACGACCTTCGAACCGGCACCGATCGAGATTGCCGGAACCGACGATATGGGAATTCGCTTCTGGCGGGTGGATCACTCGATACCCGGTTCCGGTGCATTTGCCATGCGCACTCCCATGGGGTGGGTCGGCTATACGGGAGACCTCCGCCTCCACGGTCATTCCCGCGCCCGGACCGAGAAGTTCGCGCGGGAACTCGGCGCTTTGAAACCGACGCTTCTGATAGTGGAAGGCACCAGTCTCGCGGATCGCGAGGCAACCAGAGAGCCGCAGGTACACGAGGCCGCCGAAGAAGTGGTGAAGCGGGAATCCGGACTGGTGGTGGCGGACTTCTCACCTCGAAACATCGAGCGGCTGCGCACCTTCCGTGATATCGCCGTCGCGACCGGGAGACGCCTCGTCGTGACCACGAAGGATGCCTATCTGCTGGAGCAGATGCACGTTCTCGATTCCAGGATCCCGCGGCCCGACGAGGAGCCCCTCGCGGTCCTGCGCACGCCACGGGCCTCACATCAGGCCTGGGAGGACCGGGTCATGGAGTCCTTTGCCGATTCGATGCTCGACTCCTCCACCATCCGGGCGCACCAGGGCGACTACATACTCTGTCTGTCCTATTGGGACATAACCAACCTCATCGATATCGAGCCTGATTCCGGGACGTACATCTATTCGGCTTCGGAAGCGCATAACGAGGAACAAAGCGTGGACCGGCAGCGCCTGACCAACTGGCTCGACTACTTCCACCTGAAAGGAGTGGGAGGTCTCCAAGGAGCCATGAATGGTCCGTTCCACGCGTCCGGTCACATCGATGGACCGGGCATGGAGTGGGTCATAGAGACAATCGCGCCCGGACAATTGCTCCCCGTCCATTCCCAACAGGTGGACTGGTTCGAATCCCGCTGGCCCGGGATGGTCGTGCGTGCCCGGAACGGTGAACTCATTCGCTTCGATTGAAGGAGCGCGCCAAAGTCCTCCTTGTGTGACGTTGCCGGTATCCGAAAACGGCCGGCGTCCTGAGCATTCGGGTATCTGGCGGTTCCGGCAGGAATGAGATAAGATCCAAAGGCAACTATACCAGGAGCTCGCATGCGAGCATCCGGTCGGGCTTCCTGCTTCACCCATTTGGAACGGGCGCGGTCCCGTGGTCCAGCAGCGGTTCCACCCGGCTGGGTGACCATCCGAGAGAGTCCCGTACGGGCGCTGGTATCGCGGATTCCACTCCTCTTTCTGGCAGGATGCGTTGCCTGCCCCGATCAACGGGAACCGGACCCTCCCGCGACCGGCGTTGCGGTCCTGGTAGCCCCTGAGAATGTCCTGCTGGACTTCGACCCGAACCAGTCGGGACCCGGGCGTTCGGTCACGTTCACACTGGAAGCATTCACCCGCGACGCTGAAGGAACCCTGCGTGAACCAGACGTCCAGCAGATCTCATGGTCCGCGCCCACCGGTGTGTCGCTCGCGACCGAAGGCTCCCTGGCACACATAACGATCGATGCCGACGATCAACTGCCGGTCACCATCAACGCTACCGTAGCGGGTATCGGGTCGGGCAGCGCAACGATTGCGCCATCACCGGCCGCGGGCGACCAGGTGTACGGCAGCCACGTCAGTGGCGCGCTCCCCAGCGTGGCGCTCGCGAGCGGTTCCGGAGGTGCCTCGTGCGTAACGGACGTGATCGCCGCATTCGTCTGGCGCGGAAGCATTCCCGATCTGAACACGGGCACCTGTCGCGATGAGGTACTCCTGCTCTGGAGCAATGCGTCACCACGGTTCCTCAGCCCGGTGGGATGGCAGAACACCGCGGACCAGGTGAACGCCGGCAACGTCGGCGGAATGTTCGCTCCGAACACGCCAGGCGCGCGCCTGCGGGTTTCTCCGAAGCTCTTCATCGGAGTCACCGACTGGATCTGCACCAACGTTGCGGTCAACCAACCCTGTTCCACTGCCTCGCTGCTGGCGGGTGCCCGCGCCGCGGCGCTGGACCAGTTCGACTACGCCAACAGTGTCCTGGAACGAAACCGGGTGGGCATCGAGCTGGCGTATCCCACAGGAGCAGAGGTCATCCAGCCCCTCCACAACGTCACCAACTGCGGTGATGTCCCCATTACGGGAATACATGCCCTCGCCAGCGGTGAGATCGCCATCTATTTGCTTGATCACCTGGCGGGCCTCGCTCGTGGCTGGACGTGTTCCGGCCTCGATTTCGATGGCAATGGCGTGCCTGACGCGGATCGCAAGGTCATCCTGATCTCATACCCCGATACCTGGGTCAACTCGGTCCTGGTGCATGAACTCGGTCACGTCATGGGACTCCGCTGGCCCGGCAATGGCCACACGAATGCCCCTGGTTTGACCGGGTTCGGACTGGACAATGTCATGGCTGAGACGGACGGTGTATCCAGCCAGCGCTTTCATTTCACCCTGGGACAGACATTCCGCATGAATGTGGATTCCCGCGGCTGGATTGCTGCCAGTGGTTTCCATTCCTGGTCAGGTCGCGACTGCGGATGTGACCCGGTAGCCGCCACACAATGTCCGGCACTCTTTCGGGACATTGCACCCCTTGAACGCTCCGTCACCTGGGGGGGCACATGCCCATAGCCAGCCGCGGCATCGCATTGCTGGCGCTGGGCGTCTGCGGCATGATGGCCTGTCGCGACCCGGGATTCGAGACCGCCGTACGGCAGGCGCTTCTTTGCGACGAATGTACCGACGGACAACTTGAAGCGCTGATCCGCTACGGCGACAAGGTCGTCCCCAGGCTGGTCAGCGAGGCCCGCGGTCCCGTTCCGGCAGCCGTGGACCAGCATCGCGCCCGGCTCAATTCAGAGTGGCAACGCATCCGGACGCGACGGGTGTTGCTGGCCGGGCCGAACCTGGCAGCGGATTCCACCCGTATGGTGAACAGCCTGACGGATGCGTTCCGGAACTCATACCAGCGCAGGGCACTCTTGCTGCTCCACCAGATCGGTACGCCACGCGCGCGCCGGGCGATCCGGCGGATCCTGCTGGACGACTCTGCTTCCGGGCAGGGGTTGTTGAGCGCGGGAGCGCGGACACTGGCGGATTCGCTGCGTAGGCTGCCCTGACAACGCCAACCCTGTTCCAGTGAGCGTCCATCGGGTCGATGACCTGCCTGCGTCACTCGTCGACCAGTTCGAGATCCTCGGGGAACTGGGACGGGGAAGCACTTCGGTGGTATACCGCGCACGTCGCCTCATTGACGGCGAGTCCGTGGCGCTCAAGGTACTGCGGCGGGAGGTGGCCAGCGGTGTGCCGGTGGAGCGTTTCCTGCGGGAGATCCAGCTCGAGTCCCGCTTCGCTCATCCGCATATCGTCCCCGTCCTCTCGTCAGGCGAGGCCGACGGCATCCCCTACTGCGTCATGCCGCTCTGTGAGGGGGAGTCGCTCCGCGCGCGACTGGATCGCGAGAGGGAGCTGCCCGTGGACCAGACCGTCAGAATCGTTACCGAAGTTGCTTCCGCTCTGGCTCATGCACACGCCCACGGAGTAGTACACCGCGACGTCAAGCCGGAGAACATCTTTCTGGCACAGGATCGCGCCATGGTCCTCGATTTCGGGATCGCGCGTGCACTGAGCCGGACGGTCGGCGATCGACTCACCGAGAGTGGGGTTACCGTCGGTACCCCGGCGTACATGAGCCCCGAGCAGGCATCCGGTGACCAGCTCATCGACCCGCGCAGCGATGTCTATTCGCTGGCCTGCGTTGCTTACGAGATGCTCACCGGTGACCCCCCGTTCACCGGTCGTTCCGCACAGGTGGTCATCGCCCGCCACCTGCGGGACACGCCTTCATCGGCCCGGTTGATACGAACCACGCTTCCAACAGGAATCGACTACGCCCTGTCCCGCGCACTGGCAAAGTCCCCCGCCGACCGCTTTGCGAGCGCCACGGAATTCACCGAAGCCCTGAACCAGCCTCCCCCTGACGGCTGGGACACCAAGGCGGATAAACCGGCCAGGCGGCATCGAAAGCCGGTCGCCGCTGCACTCGCCGTGATCAGCGCCATTCTCTTCTTCCGCTTTGGTCCGATTGGTCGGGCCGTTCCGCTCGAAACAAACCGGATCGTGCTCTTCCCGCTCGCGGATGTCCGCTCCATGTCGGATCGGGAAGCAGGCTGGGATGTGGCGCTCGCCATCAACAGTTCTCTGGACCGTGCGCTGCCACTTCGCGGAATCGATGGCTGGCAGTATCTGAGCGCATCCACCAGAGCGGACGCCGGCCTGCTGACCAACGCTGTCCAGCTCGAGGTCGCCCGCAGTCGACAGGCACGGTGGTATGTGTCTGGCACCATCTCCCGACGCGCGGACAGTGCCATGGTCAAACTCAACCTGTACGATGCGCAGGCCGATACCCTGGTGGGAAGTGAGACCGGAAGTGGCGCAGGCGACGCCGCTTCCATAATTCGATCAGGGCTCCGCGCCACCGCCCTGCTCCTCCCCAGGATTCTCGATCCCGGGCGTCGGATGGACCTCACCTCGCTTCTCGACCGAGAACCGGGGGCGCTGGCCCTGTGGATGCAGGGAGAACGACAATATCGCCGCTCCCATTTCGCCGAAGCTCTGGACCTGCTGCAACGGGCCACCGCCGAGGACTCGTTGCTGGCTGTGGCGACCGTCCGCGCTGCTCAGGCCGCAAGCTGGGAGAGCCGGCCGGAACTTGCCAGGCGGTTGATTCACGCTGCTCTTCGCCACCGCGATCTCCTGGGGCCGGCAACCTACAGTGTCGCGAACGGATTCCGGGCCTATCTGGACGGAGAAGCAGACCTTGCCATCAGACTCCTCGATTCCGCACGTGTCCTTCTGCCTGACGATGCCGCACCATCGATGCTCCTGGGTGAGGTGTACCACCATCTGATGCCGCCCGTGGCAGCCGCGGAATCGCTGGCCCAGGAAATGTTCCAGGACGCCTTCCGCCGGGACACTTCCTTCACACCGGCCATCGTACACCTGGCCGAATCAGCACTTCTGAACGGCAACAGCGAGCAGGCCTCCCGAAATATCAGACACCTGCAGGCAGTGCGTTCCGACACCACGCTGCTGCGGGAACTGGACCTCATCGCATCATGCGTGTCGGGAAGCGAGATCGACTGGGCAGCATCCCTGTACGGGAATGCCGATGCCGTCATCCAGGCAGCTCAGCAGTTGGCCGTGGCGGGACGTTACCCCGAATGCGCCAAGAGCGCCTTCCGGGCCGTGATGGCCGTGGACTCGACGGTCCCCGCGTTTCGTTGGCATGCCTTGCTTGGTCTCCAGGGACTCCTGGTTTCGCAGAACCGGGGGGATTCAGCGCGACTGCTGCTCGACTCCGCCCTCGCCACGAACCGTGCGGTCATGGCGCTGTACCCCATAGATCTCGTGGTCGGCGCTCCGACCGCCGGACGTGGCCCGGAGATCGCTGCCTTCGCCGAGTCCGCCTATGGACCGGGATACGAACGCAGCAGTCCGCAGACGCGATGGGTAATGGCGCTCTGGCATGAAAGCCAGGGTGACGCCAGCATGGTGCAGCGCATTGCAGCTTCCTTGAGGCAACGGGCGGACTCCACGGACAGTCGGAGAGACAGGCTCATTGCCGATGCCGTAGACGCACATGCGCTGCTCGCGGGTGGAGACACCACAGGCGCCATCGCCGCGTTCCGGGCGCTCCGCCCCAATGCGCCACACGATTCACTCCTGACCGATCTCTTCGAATCACTTGCCCCCGAGCGAATCACCCTGGCCCGATTGCTTCTGGCGCGCGGGGATCCGGCAGGTGCCCAGGCAGTGGCCAGCAGCATGGATCATCCCCAGTCGATAATGAACCTGCTCTTCCTCAGAGAGAGCCTGATCATTCGCGAGGCAGCGGCGGTGGCGCTCGGCCACCAGCAGTCCGCCGCCATGGCCCGAGCGCGGTTGCGAGCCATGGCTCTCGGACTGCGGCAGGTAAACTTCCAGCCGGAGGCGACACGACAATGATGAAAACCCTTTTCCTCTTGCTGCTGCTGTTGTGGCTGGGGGCCCTGGTACTCGCATTTCCACTGGACCCGGCATCCACACAGTTCCTGCTGTTGCTGGCGGTCGGCATCGCCGGCGTGATCCTGTGGATGATCTATGTGCGTGCCCGACAGATCATCGCCTGGATATTCGGCGAACCCGTGCCTGGTGGGCAGGTTGGGCAGGCGCTGTGGGGTGCGCACCAATGGATACAAGGGTGTACCTTCTCGAAAGGACCAGACGCGTCGAAGCAGGATCCAGACCCCAACAAGCCCATCGTACCCCCACCCACGGACTTCTGACGACACCCGAGGGCCGGACCGGGAATCCGCTCCGGCCCTCGTTGAAGTCGCTGAGGCATCGATGGTCTCCTGTACCTGGTGCTGCGATCGCCGGGGGCGCAGCAGTTGCGGCGTGCGGAATTGTCCACCCGGCAATGCTGTGCAGCCGGAGCAGTGAAGCGACACCGGCGCCGCTGCATGGAGTCCATTGAGCGGCAAGGCCCGGAACACACACGGTCCGCACCATCCTTACATTGCGAATATGCAACTGCTCATCGGACCGTGCATGTTCGCCGCACCGATCGTCGCTCTGCTTGCGATCGCGTTGCTTCCATTCTGGCCGGTGGCCATCGTCCTGCTGGGAGTCGTTCGCATTCTGTTCTGGCCTGTCGAACGTCTGGCATCCCGAGCCGGCGCCACCTGGGCACGAAATTGGGCGGACAGGATGGCGATATGGTTCGCCTACACTATCCGGCCCTGGAAGTACTTTGATCCCCCCGAGAAGCGACGCAGGATGCATTAGCCGTCGATACTCCAGGCATAGCCACGCGGACAACAACTCGATCTGACCGAACGGTATCGAGGTACCCACCGTCGAGATGCGCCTTGCCGCGAACCACGGTGGATCGCATTCTGGTGGAAGCCATACACCGGGATCCGCCGATCATGACACCCCGATCCACCATTCTCACGCTATGCCTGCTGCTGAACACGCCGCCCCTTGCCGTGGCGCAGCGTGCACCCGCCAGCCGTTCCGAGGGACGGTTCAGCATCGTCGAAGCCACGATAGCCGACACCCGTGCAGCGCTGCAGCAGAAACGCATCACATCCCGCGAACTTGTCCGGCAGTCACTGGTGCGAATCGCAACCTACGAGGACATCATGAACGGGATCATCACCGTGAATCCGCGGGCTCTTGCGATTGCCGACTCGCTGGACAGTCTCCGCGCGCAGGGACGGATACTGGGACCGCTGCACGGCATCCCCGTGGCGCTCAAGGACAACATACACACCATTGACATGCCGACCACAGGTGGTGCCTTGGCGTTCGCGGGGCTCGTTCCACCGTACGCAGCGACACTGACCAGGAATCTCGAAGACGCCGGCGCCATTATCATCGCCAAGACGCAACTGACCGAGCTGGCCAACTGGGTCGCGTCAGGCATGCCCGCGAACTACAACGCACTGACCGGATACGGGTTCAATCCCTATGACCCGCGACGGGATCCACGACCCGCCTTCTTCGATGGCCGTCCCGTCCTGTCCACCGGAGGCTCCAGCTCCGGTACGGGCACGAACGTGAGCTTCTGGTACGGGAATGTGGGAACGGAAACCTCGGGTTCCATTCTCAGTCCGTCGCACCAGAACATGCTGGTGGGAATCAAACCGACCGTTGGTCGTATCAGTCGCCATGGCGTCATTCCCATTACCGCGGACCAGGATACGCCTGGCCCCATGGCCCGCACCGTGAGCGACGCTGCCATCCTTCTCGGTGTACTGGAGGGAAGCGCACCCGATCCGGCTGACTCCGCCACGTACTCCTGCGCCCGAATTCCGGAAAATGACTATACACGCCTTCTGGATCCCGACGCCTTGCGGGGGGCACGCATTGGCATACCCAGAGCGTTCTACTACGACCGGATTCCAGTCCCCGGCGGAGGACAGCGTGGCGGCCTCGGGGATGATCGGCGCAAGGTCATGGAAGATGCGATCGCCGTACTGAAAGAGCTCGGCGCCATCATCGTCGATCCCGCCGATATTCCCAGTGTGGTGGATACCGCGGCGGAAAGAAACATTCTTCTGTGGAATGCCTGCAGCGGCCTGGGGAGCGCGAAGGGTCAGGACGCAGACTGTTCCATCGTACTCAAGTACGGAATGAAACGCGATTTCAATGCCTGGCTGAAGTCACTGGGTGAGCGGGCGCCAGTGAAGAGCCTGACCGAACTGCGCCAGTGGAACGTGGCACATCAACGTGCCGGAGCGATCAGGTATGGGCAGGCGAATCTCGACATAAGCGACGAGGTGAATCTGCAGGCGGACCGGGAGCGCTACATCGACGACCGGAGGAAGGACGTCTTTCTCTCGGCCGAACACGGCATCGACGAAGTTCTCCAGCGTCACGACCTGGATGCCCTGTTCTTCCCCGGCGTCAGCAGCGCCAGCCTGGCGGCCCGTCCCGGCTATCCCACGGTTACGGTTCCGTACGCGCTTCTTCCTGTGACCGGGGGAACCGGGAACAACGCGTTCCCGCCGGGATTCAATCCTCGGCCCGCACCCTTTGGAGTCTCTTTCACCGGAACGAAGTGCAGCGAGCCAAAGCTGATCGCTCTGGCGTTTGCGTTCGAGCAGGCTACAAGGAAACGGGTCCCACCGCCCGCCTTCCCCTGAGCCGGGGGGCACAGACCGTGGGGCCTCGAAGGCCGAGGCCCCCACAGTCCATCAGGCCCATCTCACTCACATGCACATCCGGCGCCGGTCGGATGCAAACATCAGTGCAATGGTGGTTTCGAGGCGTTGGCGCCACCGATCGGATCTCCCGCCGGCAGCTTCAGAACGGTAGCCGGCACCGTTGCTTCCGGCCGCTTCTCCCAGCGTCGGATGTCCGCCACGGCGGCTGCTTCGTGCGGCGTGCGCGTGGTCTGGGCCTCGAGACGTGCAGCCAGTTTCCCCAGCCGGTCAGAAAGCACGGACCGTACCGAAGACGTGTTTTCCGCATTGCTGGCCTGAATCATCATGGCATCGATGACCGCTCGCTGTGCCGCGTTCAGGACCTGACGATGGTAGCGATCCCCTGGTGGTGTCGCTCCCCATGTGGCGGAGATCAGCTTGTCGGTCACTTCCTCCAGTGTGGGATAGTCCCCCATGGCACCAAAGCTCACCAGACGCGCCATCCGCTGGGGGTTGAGGATCTCGCCCACCGTGAATGACGCTGAAGCCTCTGCCGCGGCCAGTGGGTCAAAGAACAGGTCCGTGTTGCGGTCGAACTGCTCTCCTTCGTACTCGTAGCGATCAGCCGGGGGTGGAATCATCCTGATGATCCGTTCCGGAAGTGCCAGGAAGTCGGGAGCAAGCGTGGAGAGCACGATATCGAGCGTCCGACGCTGCTCCGCGCCGGGAACGATCGTAAAGGGCACCTGTCCATCACCTCGAACGGTATTCGTGTAATTCGCCCCACCCAGACTCTGGATGGCGGAACGCAACTGGAAGCGATGGTGCATGTAGAGCGGAAGGAGCACCAATTGCAGGTCCGACATCGGTGCTCCCGGTCGGATCATCTGCTCTCCGAACCGGTCGAGGCCTATCTGCCGGATACGCAGCTCCTGCTGCAGTTGATCCACCAGGTTGGAGCCGTTGTCCCACACCGATGCGAACTGATGTCCGGCCCCGATGAAGTTGTTGTTCGTGTATCCCATGTACAGCAAGCCGCTCCGCACCGCCGAGTCAGCTATCGCGCGCCGGGCGGCGACTGCGTCGGTTCCGTCAGGGAAGTCCTGGTAAAGCCACGTGATGGCGATCTTGTCATAGGCACCGATGCGCTGCACGTAGGCATTGGAAAGGTCCAGGGTCCCCTGAGGCGTGATCTGCACCAGCGGCGCGGGATAGTCCATCACGCTCTCCCGTCCGTAGGAGCTGGCCAGATAGTTGTGCGGAAGACCCAGGGTGTGACCAACTTCATGCGCCGCCAGTTGCCGCACGCGCGCCAACGCCATCTGCAGCGCATCACCGTTGTCCGCGACACTGGCGAGATATCCGACGTCCGGTCCCGCAGCCATCCCATCGTCACCATTCCCGAATGGCGCGACCATCCCCTGACCATGGAGGTAGTCCTGTCGCAGGCGCAGGCTGCCGAGGTTGACGTTCCCGCGGATTATTTCACCGGTTCGCGGATCGACCACCGATCCACCATACGAGTAGCCCCTCGTCTGCCGGTGAGTCCAGTGGATCATGTTGTAGCGGATGTCCTCCGGATCCACACTGTCAGGGAGCACCGAAACCTGAAACGCGTTGATGTAGCCCGCCGCTTCGAATGCCTGGTTCCACCAGCTCGCTCCCTCCACGAGGGCGCTGCGCACCGGCTCCGGCGCACCGGGATCGACGTAGAACATTATGGGCTTCACCGGCTCGGAACGCGCCGCCCCTGGGTTCTTCTTCTCCAGCCGGAACCTCGATGCCAGGTGAAGCATGATCGGCTGATCGATGGGGCGCCCGTAGTCCATGACGTCAGGTCCACCTACGCCGATGCGCGGATCCGCATGGAGCAGCGGGAATCCGGCGTCAGGCAGCCTGACGAATGAATGGTGTTCCCTCAGCGTGACCGCCTCTCCAGTGGCCGTCACACCCTGCACCAGCGCTCCCGGTGCACTGCTGGTGAAGGTCAGAAGGGCCTCCACTTCAGTGTTGTCCGGGAAGGACTTGATCCGTTCCGGATACAACGTGCTGCGCGAAGCATCCAGAGTGAACGACCCCTGCCCAGCCTGACGAAGCGTCTGGATGACGCCACGGGCATCTCTCAGAAAGAACGCCGTGGCATCCACCAGAACCGCGTTCCCGGTCTGTGCCACGATGTCAAAACCCCAGTGAACCGATGGGGCAAAGGCATCCCGTACCGCGGCACGCTCGGCGGGATTGTCGCTGCGAGCCACGAATCTGTAGTTGGGCTCCAGCAACAGGACGCGCGGGCCGGTCCGCTGAGCCACCAGCACGTAGGTACCGCCCAGCTGTCCGCGATCGATGCCGACCGGATTGCTGCCCAGACCCGAACCCATCGACACCTGATAGAGGAACTCGGTGCCCAGACGGTCGATCTGCCAGTACAGCTTCCCGGTGGCCTCCTCCCAGTAGAGCGTGAAGAAGCCCGGCAGCGCCCGCATCCCGGCGGTCTTCACGGCAATCGTCGGAATGTCAGAAGACTGAGCGCCGAGTGGCACCGACCCCAGCAGGAACGCCAACGCGACCGAAAGCCAGCGGGCAGTTCCCCAACGATTCATCGAAACACGAACTCCATTCATCGAGACCTCCCATACGTGGCGAAACATCAGCTCATCATACCGCCAGATAGCTCCACTCCCGCGAGAACGGTATCCGGCTCATCAGGACGGATCGATCCTTCAGAACCAGCAGGCGGTCACTTGGATTCACGCCGATCCCATTCTCCGCGTCGTACAACCCCGGCTCCACCGAAAATGTCATTCCTTCCTGGATCACGGTATGGTCCCCCAGGGCGAGAAACGGTGGCTGGTGACCCACGAAGTTCTGGCCCTGACCATGCCCTGGTCGATGGTAGATGCATTCCCGCAAACCCTGGCGGATCTGATAGTCATGGACCTTCCAGGCGACATCCGAGCACACCACGCCGGGCCTGACCTCCTCCACGATCATCTGAACCGTATCGGCAACCACCTGCCACATCCTGTCGTGAACCGGACTGGACGGCAGCAGGATGTAGTTGCGGTACCCTTCCCCGCCGTAGCCACCCAACAGGATATCACAGTTCACATATACCGGCTGACCCCGACGGATGGAAGCATGAAAGAACTGGTTGGGATGAGGGTACGCCGTGGCGACGCCGGTCCGCACGAAGTTCCCCGTCACATCCATGCCCACCGCGCTGTGTGGTTTCCCGTCCCTTTTGACATCCCGCATCATCAGGTTGATGCCGAAGGACGCCAGTGCCTGCCCTACCTGATAGTCCGTGGTGCCGGTTCCATGCTCGATCAGATAATCCCGCGCGAATGCATGGATCAGATCGAAGTAACGGTAGGCCCGCTGGGTGAGTGCAATCTCTTCCGGCGTCTTGATGACCTGCATGTCCAGGCAGAGGTCCGAAATGTCCTGGACCCTGGCTTCCGGCAACACCCGCCGAAGGGTCTGCTGCGCCGAAGGCGTCAGCTCCCGATCCAGACCAATGGTCCTGTCGCCCAGTCCCCTGGCACCCAGCCTGCCCAGAACCCACTCCCACAGATCGACCCGCGCACCCTTCGACAGCTGGCCCCGGTTGGGGAAACCACCCTCGGCGTGAGGATAGCAGAAGTAGTACTCGTTTTCGGTGCACCACCACGAGGTGATCAGATCGCGATCGATCCCGGGCGAGAACCAGTATGCTGTGTCCGACTCGTCCACCGGAAAGAGTACCCAGGTCGTCCGCTCCCCGCTGCTCCGGAAGCAGCCGGTGAAGTACACGAGATTGACATCACTTTGAAGGAGGACGGCGTCCACACCCCGCTGCCTCGCGGCCGCACGGAGGCGACTGGCCTGTGTCTGATACCAGGAGAGCGGCAGGCGATCCACTCCGATCGGCGCCGGGGCGGGGTGCAGTGGATTGTCCACCAGCAGTCGTTCCGATCCAGCGGCTTGCGCCGCCTGCGCCACCAGTCGTTCAGCAGCAGCAGCGCTGGCGGCCAGTCCCAGTCCCATTCCACGTACGAACGCTCGGCGAGAGGACATGAACGACTCCTCCAAGGGTGAGTGCAGCGCCAATCTGTCGCCCAGCCGGGAGCGGGACAACGGCGCGGTTGCCCCTGTCGGAGAAGCGGATCGGGGAACTCCTCGAAGCGAAGGGAGACATCGACGCGGCGCTGTCTCACTACTCCCGGTTCGTGGACCTGTGGAAGAATGCCGAGCCGTCCCTGCAGCCCCAGGTACGCAAGGTCCGTGATCGAATGCGGGAGCTGCAGCGTCGCAAGGGCTGACCCGGCGGGGGTCAGTCGGGGGATTGGCCAAACAGGGCCATGTTGGAACTGTGCGCCGGCATGACCTTCTTCTCAGGGTGGATCCAGTGAACAGCCTGGTTGACCGCGGTTGCGGCCTCGCCGAATCCGGTGGCAATGAGCTTCAGTTTCCCGGGGTAGGTGGTGACGTCGCCGGCGGCGTAAATGCCGGCCTGCCCGGTCTCCATCCGGCTGTTCACGACTATCTCGTCATTGACGAGTTCGAGGCCCCACGACGCCAGTGCTCCCAGATCACTTACGTAGCCCAGCATGGGGAGGACGGCATCACAGAACACATCTCGAGTCTGCTTCGTCTTCTTGTCCATGAAGACCACTCCAGTGAGTCTGCCGTCCGCTGACAGGATGTCGTGCAGCTCATGGAAGGGGTGCAGAGCCATCCGGCCGGCCGCCGCTGCCGCCTGAACTTCGTTGACCGTGGCGGCGTGCGCCCGGAACCTGTCGGTCCGGTGCACCAGGGTGATCTCGGCGGCACGATCCAGGAGCTGGTGCGCCCAGTCAAACGCCGTGTCGCCACCACCGATGATGACGATTCGTCGTCCCCGAAACGACTCCGGATCGGTGACCACGTCGTGGATCCCTCTCCCATACCATGGGTGCGCTACCTCCTGGGGAAGTCGGCGGGGTGAAAAGGCGCCGATGCCGGCGGCTATCACTATCGCCCTGGTGGGGTACTCGTGGCCGGTGGTGCGCAGTACGAAGTGATCTTCCCGTCGATCGAGTCCGGTAATGGTCTGGCCGAGGTGAGCCGGCGCCTTGAACTGGAACGCCTGCTCGCTCAGGTCTTTTACGAGGTCCTTGGCCAGGACCTTCGAAAATCCGCCGACGTCGAAGATGTACTTCTCGGGATAAAGCGCCGTGAGCTGGCCCCCGATTTCCGGGAGTGCGTCGACGATCTGAGCGCTGACGCCGCGCATGCCGGCATAGAAGAGCCCGAAAAGACCAGTGGGCCCCCCACCGATGATTGTGATATCCACCAGTTCGTGAGTCATGCCGCGAAAGGTAGACGCCCGGGGACGCCGACTGCAGGCCAATGAATCACATCTTTCAGGGCCGCGCCCGGGAAGCTGAATTCGCCGTCTGCATCTCACCGTCATCGGGGAACGAGTTGGCGACTGCCGGATCCCTCTGCCAGAGGCTGGTCACGCCTTGCAGTTTTCGGCATGAAGATTTACACGAAGACCGGCGACGCCGGCGAAACCGGCCTGTTTGGTGGTGGCAGGGTGGCCAAGGACCATCCGCGCGTGGAAGCCTACGGCGACATCGATGAACTCAACGCCATGCTGGGCATGGTCCGGGCACTGGAACCCATGCCGCGCGTCGATGAGGTGCTGGTTCCCGTGCAGCGCGACCTCTTCAGCATCGGGGCACTGCTGGCTACGCCGGACCGCGACAAGATGCATGCATCCCTGATCAAGGCTCGGCTCGACGATGGCCGCATCCGTGAACTGGAGGTGGCCATCGACAACTGTGAGTCGGAACTGGAGCCACTGCGCAACTTCATCATCCCGGGGGGCACCTCCAAGGCGGCGTCACTGCACGTGGCGCGCACCATCTGCCGGCGGGCCGAGCGCCGTGTGGTCTCGCTGTGCACGAGCGAGGAAGTCCCCGAGATCCTTCTGGTCTATCTGAACCGCCTTTCGGACCTGCTGTTCACGCTGGCACGGGTGGCCAACAGGCGGGCGGGTGCGGGAGAAGTGTCCTGGTGACCCGCGTCAGGGTGGCCGTACCCGATGCGGCAACAGCCGGCTATGAGGTTGCAGTGGGGGCGGGGCTCCTGAGTCGTCTGGGGGAGCTGATTGCGGAGGCGGCAGCGGCCCACCGGTATGCGATCATCACTGACGACAATGTGGCACCCCATTGGCTGGACCGGGCGATCACGGCAATCAGCCGGGCGACGGGTTCCGATCCCCTGACGCGGGTGATCCCTTCGGGAGAGGCCTCCAAGACCCGGGATCAATGGGCGGAACTGACCGACTGGCTCCTGGCGGCCGGCGCGGGCCGCGACACCACGGTGGTGGCGTTAGGCGGTGGCGTGGTGGGTGATCTGGCCGGTTTCGCGGCTGCCACATACATGCGCGGTGTGCCGGTGGTGCAGGTTCCCACCACCCTGCTGGCCATGGTGGATGCGTCGATCGGAGGCAAGACCGGTGTCGACACCCCCGTCGGGAAGAACCTGGTTGGAGCCTTCCACCATCCCGCGCTGGTCATTGCGGATCCGGCGACGCTGGCCACGCTCCCCGCTGTCCACCAGCGGGCGGGGATGGCCGAGGTCATCAAGCATGGTGCGATCGCCGATGCGGCCTGGTTCCGACTGGCGGCGGGCCTGGGGGCGGCGATCCATCAGGCGGCTGTCCAGGGACAGGCGTTCGAGTTCACGGGATCCCAGGTGGTGGCCGCGGTGGAACGGTCGGTGGCGATCAAGGCGGAGGTGGTCGGCGCGGATCCCCGGGAACAGGGGCGGCGCCAGGTGCTCAATGCCGGCCATACGGTGGCACACGCGCTGGAGCGGGAGACCAGCTACGGTCTGCTGCACGGCGAGGCGGTGGCGATCGGCCTGGTGGCCGAGGCCCGGCTGGGCGAGCGCGCCGGCATCACCCGGACCGGCACGGCGGAGGCACTGGTGGCCGCGTTAGGCGGTTCCGGCCTCCCCACCGAGATCCCCCGGGGACTGGATTCCGGTCGCCTGTGGGAGGCGATGCAGGTGGACAAGAAGGGCCGCGGTGGCCGCGTGGCCTTTTCGCTGCTGGACGAGGTTGGCGTGGCCCACGGCGGTGACGCCGAAGGTTGGTCTGTAAGCCTCGACGAGGGTCTGGTACGGGAGGTTCTGTCGGGCGGAGCGACAGGATGAGAGTCTCCCCCTGGCTACGGGTGGCGCTGGGACTGGTGGTCCTGATCCTTCTGGGAGTCTGGGGTCTCTGGTTGATCAATATCCCCACCGGAGTGGCGGTGGCGGCCGGACTGCTGGCGGGGCTGGCGGCAGTCCTTCTGGGTCGGCGGGTGCGCCGTGGGTCGCCGGACCGACAGGACACCGAAGCGTGACAATCGCACTCGGGATCACATTTGTTGTGACTATTGTCACAAGTTGTTGAAACATCAGGATGTTGCGACCCGTCGCCGGTTTCCAGCCCCGGACGGGGCCACCTGCGGCACGAAAAATGGCTGTTGACGCACCGGAGACGGACTCGTATCGTGCGCGCCCGTTCCGTGGAAACTGACGCGGACGGACGCTGGCCAACCTTCTCACCATGGGCAGGTGTGTCTATGCAGCAAGTGACCGAGAGTCGGACCAGGGGATTCGTTCGATCCTCGCTGTCCACTGCGTTCGACCAGTACCTGCATGACATACAAAAACTGCCCCTCATCACCGACCCGCAGGAGGAACGCCGACTGGCACGCCTGGCCCAGAAAGGCGACGAAACCGCGGCAGAGCGCCTCGTGACGGCCAACCTGCGGTTCGTGATCTCCTACGTGAAGAAGTACCAGGGACACGGTCTCGATCTGAGTGAACTCGTGGCCATCGGCAACGAAGGCCTGCTCAAGGCAGTTCGAAAGTTCGATCCGGATCAGGGCGTGAAGTTCATCTCGTATGCGGTGTGGTGGGTGCGCCAGGCGGTACTCAAGGCCCTGGCGGAACAGACCCGATCGGTCCGCATACCACTCAACCAGAACTCGCAGCTCATCCGGCTGTCGCGGGCCGAGACGATATTGGCGCAGGTCCTGAAGCGCGACCCCACGGACCATGAAATAAGCCGTCTCCTGGAAGAACCGGTCGAGCAGGTTCGCGCTTCCCGGCAGATGTCATCCACCGAGATCTCGCTGGACGCTCCAGTGGACCGGTCCGACCGCGACGCTGCCACGCTGGGTGAACGGTTCTCGGATCTCGACGGCTCGGATATCGAAGACAGTACGGATACACGACTGATGCGGGAGTTCATCGATCGCGTCTTCCGGCGCTACCTGACCCCCCGCGAAAGGAAGATCCTCGCCCTCTATTACGGCCTCGAAGAAGGATCCGAGGCCATGACACTCGAACGGATCGGCGCTCTCCTTGGCGTGACCCGTGAGCGCATCCGTCAGATCCGGGAACGAGCGTTCGAGAAGCTGCGCCAGTCGCCCGATGGTCGGGCCCTGGCCGGCTTCTGGAACGCAGCCTGAAGCGACGGGGGGTCCCGGAAGCCCCTCGGCGCGGCCCCGTCGCTCACGCGGCGGGGCCGTCTTACATCCGGAAGAGATAGGACGCCTTCACAAAATACTGATTGCCGGTACGCAGCCGGCGGGCAGGGTCGAGGACCGGGCTGTCGAAATCCTGAAGCGCATCATTGAAACCGGCGTATAGGAAACTCCCCGGCGCCATCTCCAGTGACAGCAGCACACTCGACGAATAGCGGATCGTCCTGGAATTGAACGGACTGGAGGCAGCCACATCGTACTGGTTGGAGTATTCACCCACCAACCTGACGCCGAGCGCGCGCGTCAGTTGCCAGAGCCCCCGCACTCGCAGAATGGATGCGTCGGTGATGAGGACACCACCCCAGGACTCGTACTGAGGCGCCCGCTGCGCCTTGGCATCCACACGTACCTGGGGAAGCGGCCGGATGGTCACCGTGGCACTGCCGGTGAATCCCTTGCCCACACGGGGATTGGAACTGCTCACCACCTCGCGATCACCAATCTCCAGCGATCCATCCAGTGAAACGAGTTTGAAGGAATTGATCTGCGCCGTCAGCTTCAGGCCTCGCAGGTCCAGAGCCGCGTCGGACAGAGTCGTTCGTCTTACATACCCTCCTCCCGAGACCACCGCGCGGGAACGGAACGTCAGGCGCACCGTGGGCAGAACGTCATAGTCGAGCAGTCGCCCACCCCAGGCCGCGGTGCGCGTCACCTTCAGCAGGCTCGTCACCCGCTGAACCGTCCCTCCTTCCGGGTAGGAATTGATCTCCAGATTGAGCCCGGTTCCTTCGACTCCCACCCGGGAATACCGACCCAGTTGATTGCGATATCCGGGGGAGATCCCGCTGGCGGCCATCGTCCAGGTGACATTGCGACTGGAGTGTCGCAGGCTGGCAGCGTAGTACCCCCCCGTACGGGACTCTCCGTCGAGAAACGGCGACCGCGCGGTGTCCAGCAGGGCAGTCTCCGTCGACCATCCCGCCTGTGCGCGAAGAACCCATAGACCCCGCCTCAGCGAGACATCTCCGGCGCCCACGAGGTCCCGGGAACCGCCTGCAGTTCGACCCAGCACGGTGGCGCCGAGCCAGGAGTCGGAGAGCACATCCGCCCGGACCCTGCCGACGAAGGCATCACCTTCGACCCCGGTGTGTTCCACGATACCGCTCGACTCGTACCCCTCGTAGTGGAGCCACGCGGGAGCGGCATCGCGCGCATAAAGCGCTCCGTACGTGAGGGCACCCGTCTTCCCGGTCAGCCGAACTCCTGCCGACGGGTCAACGACTGCGCGCGTGTACAGCAGCTTCCCCGTGGTCTCCTGACTGCTGGCGGCCTCATCGACCTGGCTGGCCTCGAACACATCCCGGCTGTCCAGAAAGAAGGGGCGTCTTTCCTGGTAAAAGAGCGCAAAACGCTGGTTCACCCGGATCTGTTCGTCGTCTGATTCCACCTGTGAAAAATCGGGATTGAGCGTGACGTTCACACCCAGTGAGGGAGTAAGCTTGAGGCGCACGTCCGCGCCAACCGCGGTCGTGGGCGTGCCTTGATCGAAGCGGGAAGGTCGGCGCAACGGCACCCAGTTGCCGGATTGCAGCACCGAATCGCTGGCGAATGCGCGCGTGCCGTATGACGTGCTCCCCATGTAAGGGAGGAAATCGACCGAGCGCGACGCACTGATATCCTTCAGCCCGACGAGCGTACCGTTCTGGCAGATGTCACAGGGACTGCCGTGACGACGGGGTGCCCAGGAACTGCGTACGCCGGCCTTGCCGTGATAGCGCACGAAGTCGATCCCGAAGTCGAGTGAGTCTCCCGCTGGGAGCTTGATCGAAGCAAAGGGGATGGCCAGCTCCGCGACCCAGCCCTGGGCATCGATCCGACCCGCCGATTTCCAGATGAAATCGTGCGTGTCATCGGTTCGCGATCCTTCGGTCTTCACACCGTCGAACTGGATTCCGATCGGAGAGACGCGAAACACGTATATGCGGCGATCGTCGTTGAACGTGTCGATGGCGACGGCCACCTTGTCGTCCACCTCGCCGCCTCGCTCCCGCGGATGAACGGTGGCCCGGATATCCCCGCGGTCGGGCTCGAATGCACGGAAGGCCACGTAAAGGTTGTCGGCGTCGTAGCTCACGTAGCCGATGCTCTGCTGTGGTGGCAACACACTGTCGACCGGCTCGTACTGGACGAACCCCCGCATTGGGACGGCCTCGTTCCAGACAGAGTCGTCCAGACGTCCATCGATGACAGGCGGCCGGCGGGCGCGACGAAGGGGAATCCGGAGTTCCTCGGGACGCTTGTATACCACGGGTCCCGACTGCTGAGCGCCGGCAACTGGAGCGAGCACCAGAAGGATCCCGATCGCTGCACGGCTCATCTGATTGGAATGCGGCATCCTGCCTCTCGTTGAATGACCTTGCCAGGTCGCCCGCCGCGTACGTGCCGCCGCGCGCGAACCTTAGATTAGCATCGTGCACGCGCGCTTCGAATCACCCCTCGCCCGACAGCTCGCGGGAATCGTGGGAGACCGCCATGTCCTCGAAAGACCGTCGGAGGCTCTGGTCTACTCCGCCGACGGACTTCCGGGTATGCGTCGGCAGCCCCGACTCGTGGTCATCCCGGGTACCCGTGATGAAACCATTGCCGTCGTGCGGCTTCTGGCGGCGGAGGGCCTGCCGTTCGTTCCGCGTGGCGCCGGGACCGGACTGTCCGGCGGTGCCCTCGCTGACAACGTCGTACTCCTGGCGCTGCACCGCCTCCGCCGCATCCTTTCAATCGATGCCGCCAACCGCATTGCCGTCGTCGAGCCCGGCGTCGTCAATGCGCGACTCTCCGAAAAGACCGCTCCGTACGGCCTTTTCTACGCCCCCGATCCATCGAGCCAGACTGCCTGTACCATAGGCGGCAACGTCGCCGAGAACGCCGGTGGACCTCACTGCCTGAAGTACGGCGTGACCATGAACCATGTGCTCGCTCTCACGATCGTCCTGCCCGATGGCACCGTCAGGCAACTCGGCTCCGCGGACGGCGAAAGCGAGGGCTACGACCTGGTTGGTACGTTTGTCGGCTCCGAAGGATGCTTCGGAACGGCACTCGACGTGACCGTCCGGCTGACGAAGAACCCCGAGGGCATCCGCACCCTGCTCGCCGACTTCGACTCCATGGATGACGCGGCAGAAGTGGTCTCCGCCATCGTGGCCGCGGGAATCACACCGGCGGCGCTGGAAATGATGGACCAGGCCACCATCCGCATCGTGGAAGCATCCATCTACGCCGCGGGTTATCCGGTGGACGCCGCCGCGGTGCTCCTGATCGAAATGGATGGCCTGTCGGCCGGACTGGAACACGATGTGGACCTGGTGGAAACGATCTGCCGACGACACGGCGCCCGTACTGTTCGCGTGGCAAGGGATGATCCCGAGCGAAACCGGCTCTGGCAGGGGCGGAAAAAAGCCTTCGGCGCCATGGGAAGGATCGCACCTCACCTCGCGGTTCAGGATGCCGTCGTGCCCCGTACCAGACTGCCGGCCGTTCTCCGGGAGATCGCCCGTATCGCGGACACCAATCGCATAAGCGTCTGCAACGTCTTCCACGCCGGTGACGGCAACCTCCATCCCAACATCGCCTACGACGCCGACGATCCGGATGAATCGCGACGGGTCGAGGAGACGATGCGGGACATCATGACTCTCTGCATCGAGGCTGGCGGCAGTGTTTCCGGTGAGCACGGGATCGGACTCGACAAGCTGAAGTACATGCCCCGGATCTTCACGGAGGATTCCCTCGCGGCGATGTGCCGGCTGCGCGAGGTCTTCGACCCGGGACACAGGTCGAACCCCGGCAAGGTCGTGCCGGTGCGCTCCTGTCGCGAGTGGGCCGGAACCCCCGGAGCGCGTCGCCATGCCTGAGACGCATGCGCGGAATCCGGTGAATGACGGCGTCGGGTCCAGCACTTCGGCAATTCGCGTCAACTCGACCGAGGAAGTCGTCGAGGCAATTCGCTCCGCCCGCGACAACCGCTCCCCGCTCCGCATCGTGGGCGCCGGTACATGGCTTGGCGGAGGGCGTCCGGTCCACGCCCTAACCCGCCTGGAACTGACGGGACTCAGCGGTATCACGGAGTATGTCCCCGGCGACCTCGTCCTCACGGCAGCAGCCGGCACCCCACTCGCCGAGATCGACGAGGCCACCAGCCGGCACGGGCAGTGGCTCCCCCTGGACCCCTTTGGTTCACCACGATCCACGTTAGGCGCGACGCTGGCAACCGCTTCGGTCGGCCCGATGGGCATGTGGGGTACACTGCCCCGCGATGTCACCGTGGGACTTTCCTTCGTGAGCGGTGACGGCATGCTGGTACAGGGTGGAGGCCGGGTGGTGAAGAACGTTGCCGGGTTCGATCTCGTCAGGATGACCATCGGAGCCTGGGGCACCCTGGGAGCCATCGTCGGCGCCACCGTCAGACTCCGCGCCCGCCCGGCAATCGATCAGACCTTCGTGCTGGAGGCCCCCGTCGATCTGTCTCCCTGGCTCGACCGGTTGCGGGCGGCTCCCCTGGAGCCGCTCGCCATGGAACTTCTGAACCCGATCCTGGCTGCACGACTCTCGTTGCCGGCACAGACATGTCTGCTCGTCAGGCTGGCGGGAAATCCCCCTTCGGTCGGTCACCAGCTTCAGGCCCTCGCAGGGCTCGGCACTCCCCGGGAAGCCGCCACCGACGTGTGGAGCCGGCTGCGGGCATCCGATCCGTCGGACGGATCCATCCTGAGAGTGTCGCGGCGCCCCACTGAACTGGCACGTCTGTGGAGTGCGCTCGCTGCCATTCCGGGAGCGGATGCCCATGCCAGTATCGCCCGGGGGACGGTGCGGCTGCGGTTCACCAGCGCTCCACCCTCGGACTGCCTCCGTGATCTCGCGAGCGATGATCGTTGCATCGTGGAGCAGGGACCCGAGGTCAGCAGCCGTCGGAGTGACGGGAATGAAACGATACGAGCACGACTCAGGATGGCATTCGACCCGCAGGGCGTCCTGAATCCGGGGATACTGGGAGAGATGCCATGAGCGACAGGAGAACCCCGGGTCCCCTGGCAGGAACGGCCCTGGATGATGCCGCGCCGGGACTCGACCTCTGCGTGCACTGCGGATTCTGCCTGCAGGCGTGCCCCACATACCTGACCGTGGAGGATGAGAACGACAGCCCCCGGGGCCGGATCATGCTCATGCGCGCCGCCGTGGAAGGCAACCTGGCCCTGGACGACCCCGCGTTGCAGAAACACGTCGACGGCTGCCTGGGATGTCGCGCCTGCGAAACCGCCTGCCCGAGTGGTGTCCCCTACGGACAGCTCCTCGAAGCCACGCGAGCCACTTTCGTGGAACGGAAGCGACCCATACCGTGGCTTACGTCCCTGCTCCTCGTCGTCATGACGAACGAAGCGCTGCGACTGGTGGTGCTGGGAGGAGCGCGGATACTCCGCGCGCTGCGGCTGACGCGTCTCCTGCGACGACTACCCGGCCGTATCGGCTTCGCATTCTCCATGCTGGAGGCATCCCGCCCCGTCCTCCCATCCGGCTCTCCGCCCATCCCCGGTGACCGTCCCCGGGGACGCGTCGCACTTCTCGAAGGCTGCGTGATGGAGGGGCTGTTTTCGCACACCAACCGTGCAACGGAACGGGTGCTGGAACGGAACGGATACCGAATGGTGATCGCCACCGGACAGCGCTGCTGCGGTGCCCTGCATGCTCACGCGGGCGCGCAGACACGAGCCGCGTCGCTTGCCCGAACCAACATCGCCGCCTTTGAACGCTCCGGGGCCGACTACATCGCGGTGAATGCCGCAGGCTGTGGAGCCATGATGAAGGAGTACGGCCACCTGCTGCGCCACGATCCGGACTGGGCAGCACGGGCCGCGGCATTCAGCGCAAAGGTAAGGGATGTCTCGGAACTTCTCGCCGTGGCCAGACCTTCGGCTTCGGGTTCCGTGACTGCCCGGGTGACATGGGATTCACCCTGCCACCTCGAACATGCGCAGCGAGTGGTTCAGCCACCGCTTCAGGTCCTGCGCTCCATCCCAGGGGTGACTTTCGTCCCACTCGAGGGCGCCGACCGCTGCTGCGGCGGAGCCGGCATCTATAATCTTGTGGAACCGGATACCTCGATGGCAGTTCTCCACGACAAGCTGAACAACATCCGCGCCACCGGTGCACCGATCGTCGTAACCGCAAACCCCGGCTGCCATATGCAGATCGGTGCCGGCCTGCTTCGGGGCGGGATCCCGGCACGATGTGTCCATCTGGTGGATCTGCTGGACAGCGCCTGCGTGGCGCGGCCCGAGCCATGACATGTTCCCAATCTGGCACCACGTGAGACCGGGAATTACACTGGCGTTATGCGCGATACCGTCCTGCTCGAACTCGAGGGAGTCATCTTCGATACGCAGGCAGCCCGTTGCGAAGCGGTTCTGACGGCTCTCAGTGAACTGGGCATAGTGTTGTCGGAATCGGCGGGTCTCGAGCTGGCGTTCGGGGCACGCTTCGAGGACGCCATCCGCACGGCGGCACAGCGTCATGGGGCCTTCCTCGACGAAACCGACGTCGCGCTCGCCACGTTCCGCGCCGAGCGCTCCTGCAGCAGCGCCATCCGGAAGGGGCTCACACTCGTCGAGGGAGCCCGCGAAACCCTGGAGCGGCTGTACGGAAGGGTACGACTGGGTCTGGTCACCAGCGCCCGGCGCGATGATGCCGGCTTCATGCTGTCGCTGGCCCAGATTGACCATCTCTTCAGTTGCACCGTCGCGGCCGAGGATGCCCCTGGCAAACCGTCGCCGGAGCCCTACCTTACGGCGCTCTCGCGGCTGGAACGGACACGGATACGAGGGGAACGTGCCAATCCGGTTGCCATCGAGACGGGACGCCCGGGTGTTCGGTCGGCACGCAGCGCCGGAATCCCGGTGATACTCGCCGGCGACGTACCCGCACACCTCGCCCTCGAAGCCGATGCCTGGATCCCTTCCCTCAAGGGAATCACACTCGAGGCCCTGGAGGCACTGATTGCGCCCCGGCCGGATGCGGGCAGGTGAATCCCGGACGGATGCCTGACGAGAACATGCGGGCCGCCAGCGAGAATGACGCTGCCGGAACCCTCGTGGCAGACCGGGCGCTGCACGCTGGAGCAGCCCTGTTCGCGCGACGGGATCGTCTTCGCCTGCGCTTCGATGGCGCGCATGCCGGCGAGACACTCAACGGCCTGGTGACCAGCAACGTCGCCGCCCTGACACCAGGTACCGGCCAATACGGCGTCGCCCTGACACCCAAGGGAAAGATCATCGCCGACGTGCGGATCTTTGCTGTGGAGGAATCCTTTCTGGTGGACGTCCCGGCGGCAGCAGCCCCGGGGTTCGCTGCCATGATCCGCAAGTACGTCAATCCCCGTCTGGCGCGGTACAGCGACCTCGGCGACAGTCTGAGCGCGCTCGTCTGCGCCGGTCCCACGGCTCTGGACCTCGTGGCTCGGATACTCGATCTGGAGCCCTTGTCGGAATTGCCGCTCTACGGTCACACCCGGACCGCTGTGGACGGCGCGACAGTCATGGTCGCCCGGGTGGACGACATCGGCGTGGCCGGCTGCGAGATTTTCACGGATTCCGAGTCCGTCGCCCGGCTGGAGACTCTGCTCATGGATCGCGGCGCGGTACCCGCCACCGCTGACGCGTTGACCATGGCCCGTGTGGAAGCGGGAAGGCCGGAGTGGGGAACCGACATGGATGACACCACCCTGGCTCAGGAGGCCGACATGGATCGCCTGGGCGCGATAGCGTACGACAAGGGCTGTTACACAGGCCAGGAAACCGTTGCTCGCGTGCACTTCCGCGGTCACGTGAACCGCCTCTTGCGGGGTCTCCGGTTCCCGGATGATGCCCACCCGGACACGGGAACCGAGCTCTGCAGCGAGGGCGGAAAGCCGGTTGGAAGACTCACCAGCGTGGTGCGTTCGCCACGCTTCGGAACGATTGGACTGGCGCTGATTCGCCGGGAGGTCGAACCTGGCTCACTTCTGCAGGCCGGTGACGGCGCTGCCAGGGTTGTCGGACTGCCGTTCGAACACGACTGACCCACCGGAAAAACAAAGGCGCGACGTATTCGTCGCGCCTCGAGACAGCGAACCGCCGTCAGCCTACATGGAGTCCTTCTTGGCAGCCGAGTCCATCTTCATGGTGGAATCCATGGCAGCGGTGTCGGCTCCAGTGTTCGTCGTGGGCGTGGTGGCGGCGGCCGGCGCGTCTGCGGCCGGAGTGTTCTCCGCGGGCTTGGAGCAGGCGGCGATGGCCAGAACGGCTACGGCAATGAACAGGCTTTTCATGACAGCAGTTCTCCGGAACTCTTTGGGGGGAAACCGGCGCGAAAAAGGCAGCGCGACGCGGGTATTGGGGGCGGTCGGAATCTAGGGCAGCCGAGGGACATGTCAACCCGGAGCGAGGGGACAAGTTGTGACCCCATAATGGGTTCAGAACGGAACCGGAGGGCGATGCCGAGCCCAGTGGCATTCATCCACCAGTGAGTGCAAGGGACCCTCACCCATTGTGGCAGCATGGCCTTCGAGTGCGCTGCCGCTTAGGCTAACAGAACCCGGGTATGCATCCGCGGTATCCCGCCTGACGCACCTTTGCATCATGTCCAGGACCCGACTTCCCACCACCCTCGGCGCTCTCAAACGTCATCCGCTCGGCGACCCCGAAAAGGTCCGACGTTCCGTGCGCGAGGAGATCCGTGCGAACCTCATTGCACGGTTGCGAGCCAGAGAAACCGTATTCCCGGGTATCGTGGGCTATGAGGAGACGGTGGCGCCCCAGATGATCAATGCGCTCCTCTCCCGCCACCACTTCATCCTTCTCGGTCTGCGGGGACAGGCAAAGTCACGTCTCCTGCGCTCGGTCGCGAATCTGCTGGACGAACTCATTCCCGTCGTCGAAGGGAGCGAAGTCAACGACAATCCCTACGCTCCCATCTCGCGATTTGCCCGGCTGCGGATCGCCGAGGCAGCGGACGACACTCCGATTTCCTGGGTCGATCGCGAGAGCCGCTACGTGGAGAAGCTCGCCACGCCGGACGTAACAATTGCGGACATCATCGGCGACGTCGATCCCATCAAGGCGGCACGGGGCGGACACGTTCTGTCGGATGAGCTGACCATGCACTATGGCATGCTTCCCCGGGCCAATCGCGGCATCTTCGCGCTCAACGAGCTTCCTGACCTGGCTGGCAAGGTTCAGGTCGGCCTCTTCAACATCATGCAGGAGGGAGATGTCCAGATAAAGGGCTACCCTGTCCGGCTGCCGCTCGACGTTCTCCTCTGCTTCACCGCCAACCCCGAGGACTACACCGCCCGCGGGAAGATCATCACTCCGCTCAAGGACCGGATCGGCAGCGAGATCACCACTCATTATCCGGAAAGCATCGACCTGGGCATGCAGATCACGGAGCAGGAGGCCTGGCAGCAGCGTCACCTTCTGCCAGTACGGGTTCCGGATTTCATTGCTGAAGTCGTGGAGCGAGTCGCCTTCGAGGCGCGTACCGACAAGCGTATCGACCGTCGCTCGGGAGTCTCGCAGCGGATGCCCATATCGTTGTTGGAAAATGTCATATCCAACGCCGAACGCCGTGCGGTGCTGCTGGGGGAGTCCGAAGTCGTTCCTCGGATATCCGACCTCTACGCCGCCATCACCGCCATCACCGGCAAGATGGAACTGGAGTACGAGGGGGAACTCGTAGGCGCTGCGGTCATTGCCCGCGAGCTGATACGTCGGGCGGCCGAGGCAACGTTCAAGGCCCGGGCCGGCGGTGCGGACACGGACGCGGCAGTCATGTGGTTCGACGCGGGAAGCGCACTCCAGGTGGGTGACGACGTCGATGCCCAGAGCCTGCTGACGGCCCTGGCTACAGTACCCGGACTGCTTGAAGTGGTTGAACTCACTGGCCTGGCCCGGGAGTCGGATCCTGCCACAACAGTCGCGGCGTGCGAACTCGTGCTGGAGTCGCTGGTCGCCCGCCGTCGCATCTCCCGTTCCGAGGCCGGCCGATACCAGCGGGCACCCGGTGAACGACGTCGCCGTCCGGATCGGGATGCCTCAGGTGGTGGACTGAGCGCCTGATCGCCCATGCCCAGAGCCAATCCCGGGAATCGGCGCCGGACACTGGCATCGCTTGGCAGGGGACCGATCGTGGTGCGCGCCGCGGGCAGGGACGACCTCGACGCCATTGTGCGATTGAGGATGGCGGCGGTCCGCGAAGAGAAGCATCCAACCGCGTCCGGGGCGTCATCGGGTGGACCTGACGCACCGGATGACGTAACGCGGGCGCGTCACCTGACCAGAAGACAGCTCACCGGCAAACACGAGGCATTCTTCCTGGCGATCCGCGCCGGGAATCCGGTGGGAGTCGTGCGGGTACGGGAAGTGCGCCGCGTCTCTCCCATCCGCGACCAGTCGCAGGCACTGCTGACGACCGCGTTCGTGGTGGCCCGGGAACGCCGGACCGGCGTGATGCGGGCCCTCGTGGAGGCAGCAGACGAATGGGCGCGTTCGCGTGGCCTCGGTGCCATACGCCTTCGCTGCGCCACGGACAACACCGTCGGGAGAAGGACGTGGGCCGCGCTGGGGTTCGAGTCAGTGGCGCTGCTGATGGAACGTTCGATTCCTCATCCCTGATCCATGCCATCCGTAACCATCTCCCGCATGTACGGCTCCGGTGGCGGCGAGATCGCCAGCGCGGTCGCCGCATCCCTGGGATGGCGCCTGGTGGACAACGCTTTCGTGGACGGCATCGCGCGTGAACTCCACGCGGACCGGAACACGGCAGAGTCTCTGGACGAACACGTCCCGACACTCGCCGAACGGATCGCGGATGCCTTCGCCATGGGCAGCAGTGAAGTCGTGCCCGCGGCCATGGGCTCACCCCTTCCGCCGTCACCGCAACGGGTTGCAGAGGTAACCCGCAGGGTCATCGACCAGGCTCTGGCGCTGGGTCCAGCGGTACTCGTGGGCCGGGGCGCACAATCGTATCTGGCGGCCAGTTCCGACACGGTTCACGTGCTGTGCGTCTCACCCCACGACGCGCTGGTGCAGCGGGTGATGGAACGGGAGCACCTGGATCGCGTCGCCGCGGACGCCCTCGTCAGGCGGCGGAACCGGGAAAGAGAGCAGTGGGTCCGACTTCACTTCGACCGGTCCTGGCTGGCACCGGAAAACTACCATCTCGTGCTCAACACCAGCCGGATCGGAATCGGCCCCTCCATCGGGATCGTGGTGCAGGTAGCCCGGCAGCTTCTGGCCTCGCCCTAGAACTCGTGCACCTCGGGGTAACGCCGGGAGAGCCAGACGTCAAACCCAATCAGGCTCACGGCGGAAATGCCAATGGCCCAATGGACCCCGATCACGCGTGCCACCGCACCGCCGGCCAGAGCTCCTATGGCACGCGGCAGACCGATGACGATCAGCGAGTACATGGACATGAGCCGTCCGCGGAACTCGTCAGGCACGAACGTCTGGAGCAACCCGTTGGCAGTGGCGTTGTTCACGATCATCAGGAACCCGGTGCCGAAGAGTAGCGGCATGGCCATGGCCGGACTGCGGGCCAGGGAAAGGAGCAGGAGCAGGACGGCGTAGACCATGGCCGTCCGGTACAGCAGCGGCCGATGATACCGGAGACCGGCGCCCGCCAGTACCAGCGCCCCGGTCAGCCCGCCAACGCCCAGTACCGACAGCATGAGGCCATAACCACTGGCGTCCAGTCCCAGGCGGTCACGGGCCAGAACCGGCATGAGCGCAATGTATGGTATTCCCAGGATCGAGAACGCCGTAACCATTTCCAGCAGGGCACGCATCCGTCGCTCACCCCACACGTAGCTCAATCCCGCCCGGATCTCCTGCAATGGCCTCGCCGGCGTTCGAGGAGGATGCCATTCGGGCAACCGGACCATCGCCAGTCCCAGCAGTACCATGACGTAGCTGAGTGCATTCACTCCAAAGCACCAGGCGATCCCGAACCGCGCCACAATGACGGCTCCCGCCGCCGGTCCGATGATACGCGCCAGGTTGAAGCCGCTGGAATTGAGGGCAATCGCATCACGGAGATCCTCCCGTCCGACCAGCTCCACCATCAGGGACTGACGCGCAGGAATCTCCAGACTGGTGATCACGCCGGATGCGGCCGCCAGAAGCACCAGGGCAGTCACCGTTGCGTGACCGCTCCAGGTCAGCCACCACAACGCCGCTGCTTCCACGGCCAGCAGTGCCTGCGCCATGGCAACCAGACGGAGTTTGTTTCCCCGATCCACCACCACCCCGGCGTGCAGGGAAAAGAGGAGAATCGGGGTCGAGCCCGCGGCCGCCACCACACCGACGATGAACGCACTGTCCGACAACTCCAGGGCCAGCCACCCCAGAGCCATCGACTGCATCCAGGATCCCACCAGCGAGAGAGTCTGACCTGACCAGAAGAGCCGGAAGTTCCGGTGCGTTACGAGTACGCGAAATGGATTGAGGCTCACCCGGGTCATTGTCGGCGAAGTCTACCACGGAGTACTCACCTTCTGGATCGCCGCAATGGGTACTGGCCAAACCATCATCGCCACCCGGGAAACCGTTACCGGACCGTCACCCCCGGCCTATCTTCCGGTATGCGCTCGCACACCTACTCCCGATTCGTTCCCGGTGATGGCGACGCAGTGGACCTGGAAGCACTTCTGGAGCAACTGGCTGACTTTCTGCTCCAGTCGGGTTTTGCCGGTGAATCGTGGACTCAGCCCTGGTGGAGCGAAGCCGAACCGGCAGACCGCTCACTGGAAGCGCTGAAGGAAGCCATCCTGCGGGCCCTGATCGACAGCGGACAGTTCACCCCGGAAATGCTGGCCGCCCTCCGGGGAAACGGAGACGAAGTCTCGGAGGCCAATCTTTCGCAGCTCCTCGATCGCCTCATTCAGCGGCTGATCGAGCAGGGGTATCTCTCCCTGCAGGCGCCACCCACCATGCCCGACTCTCATCAGCCGCTCGACGGCCCCGGTGGTCTGGCACAGGCCGCCTCCCGGGACGTCCAGTTCCAGCTCACGGCGCGCGGGATCGATTTCCTGGGATACAAGTCACTCCGCAACATCCTGGGGGCCGCGGGCCGCAGCAGCGTCGGGAGTCACGAAACCCCGCATCTGGCCACCGGGGTGGAGGCCGACGGTGTGAGCAAACCGTACGATTTCGGCGACACACTCAACCTGGATGTCAACGCGACGCTCTCGCGCGCTCTCGTCCGCACCGGCAGCCTCACCCTGCCGCTCGACCTCGACTACCCGGACTTGATGGTAAGCCAGGCCGAGTTTCGTTCGTCCTGCGCCACGGTTCTCCTGCTCGACACGTCACACTCGATGATCCTCTATGGCGAGGACCGCTTCACACCCGCCAAGAAGGTTGCCCTCGCCCTCACTCACCTGATCCGTACTCAGTATCCGGGCGACACCATCCGCGTAGTCCTCTTCCACGATTCCGCCGAGGAGATCCCGCTCGCCACGCTGGCTCACTCCCAGGTAGGACCGTATCACACGAATACGGCCGAGGGCCTGCGCCTGGCCCGCCGCATCCTGATGAGCCAGCGGAAGGACATGCGACAGATCGTGATGATCACCGACGGGAAGCCGAGTGCGCTCACCCTTCCGGATGGCAGCATCTACAAGAACCCCATGGGCCTGGATGCCGGCGTGATAACCGCCACTCTCCGGGAAGTGGCGGAATGCCGGCGTGCCGGCATTGTCATCAATACCTTCATGCTGGCGCGTGACCGTGCCCTCGTCGAGTTCGTGATGCGGATGTCATCCCTGAGCCGCGGCAAGGCCTACTTCACCAGCACCATGACGCTGGGTCAGTTCATCCTCATGGACTTCCTCAGGCGGAAGACGACCAGAGGATGACCGCTGGCCGGTCCGGCCGCGGTCGGCCCGGCCAGCCTCCAGCAGCGGTGCACCCCCCACCCCACACCCCAGCCCGGAGGAAACCGAGACCCTCTTGACTCGTCCTCTGATTGCTGTTACCGTCAGCACTCACAACTGAAGTCCGTGGTCATTTGCGGCGTATTGCGGCCACGCTAAAGAAACGCTAAAAAGCCATTCGTCCCGGGCTTTCGCCAACGGGACTTTTTTGTGTCCCGCACCGACCCGGGAACGAGTGGGGGAGAAATTCCAGTTGGGCCAACCCATCCTCCGCCTCGGCCTGATCGGCTGCGGCACCGTCGGTACCGCGTTCGCGCGGCAGTTGATCGCCGCCGAATCACGCTTGTCGAAACGAACGGGCGCGCGGTTGCAGCTCGCACAGATCGCGGTGCGCCATCCGCATCGCATCGACCTGCCCATCCCCCCGAGTTCGATCCACGACGACCCCACCGCACTGGTCACGGATCCCGACATCGATCTCGTGGTCGAAGCAACCGGCGACCCCAGCGCAGGAACCTGGCTTCGCATGGCGATCGAACGCGGAGCACCAGTGGTGACTGCCAACAAGCAGGCCGTTGCGCGGAGTCCCTGGCTGCTTTCCCGCCTCGCGCGTGGCGATCATCGACTCTGGTGCGAGGGCGCCGTCGCCGCGGCCGTTCCCGTCGTTCGGGCGCTGCGCGACTCTCTGTCGGGCGAGGTCATCCACGGTGTCCGTGGTGTCATCAACGGAACCAGCACCTTCGTGCTCTCCGCCATGGAAGGGGGCACCACTCTGGAAAGCGCGCTGAAGGAAGCAAGCACCCTGGGATTCGCCGAACGGGACACATCCGGCGACCTCGACGGGCGTGACGCAGCCGCCAAGCTCGCCATCCTCGCCACCGTGGCGTGGCGCACCCCCGTCAGCCTGGACTCCATACGCGTAACCGGGCTGGAGTCCACGTTCCCGCTCGTCAGGCAGGGCGGCTGGCGCCTGGTGGCCTCCGCTTCCCGCACGGACGACGCAATCACGGCCGTGGTCCGACCGGTTCGGCTCGCGCCTGGCGATCCGCTGAGCGGAGCCACCGGTGTAGTGAACGTCGTCGAAGTCCGGACGGCACTGGCAGGAACCCTCACATGGAGCGGCGCCGGCGCCGGTGGGAACGCCACCGCGTCAGCTCTGCTCGCCGACATGTTCCCGGCAGCGCGCTACGCGCTGCGGCGCCAAAGGCAGGAGGTAGCAGCATGACCGCAACAGCCATCGCAGCCGCGCTCGAACCGCATCCGCTCCGCTGTGCCCATTGTGGCCACGAGGAAGAAGCGGCACCCCATCATGTCTGCCCCGATTGCCTCGGTCCGCTGGAACCGGTCTACCCCACCATTCCCCTCCCCGATCGTGCCGAGATTGCCGCACGGCCGCGCACACTTTGGCGCTACCGTGAATGGCTGCCCTTCACCGGGCGACCGGTCCGCTGCCAGGAGGCTGGCTGGACGCCACTGGTCCATGCCCCCCGACTGGCGTCCGCGCTGGGCGTGGCCCGCTGCTGGGTGAAGAACGACGCGGGCTCGTTCCCGTCTCTCTCCTTCAAGGACAGAGTCGTCTCCACGGCGCTGAACGCAGCAGCCGCATTCGAGCTTCCCGTGGTGGGCTGCGCTTCCACCGGCAACCTGGCCAACGCGCTGGCTGCCGCTGCGGCCCGGGAAGGGGTCGAGGCCTGGATCTTCATCCCCCATGACCTCGAACCCGCCAAGGTCATTGCCACCGCGGCCTTCGGTCCGCGCCTGGTGCGGGTCCAGGGCACCTACGACGACGTGAACCGGCTCTGTGCCCAGGTGGCGGATCGCTTCGGCTGGGGAATCGTCAACGTGAACCTCCGCGCCTATTACGGGGAAGGATCCACCACCATGGCGTACGAGATCGCCGAGCAGCTCGGCTGGCGGACACCGGATGCGGTGGTGGCGCCCATGGCCGGTGGATCTCTGGTGACCAAGCTGTCGTCTGGATTCCATCGCTTCCGGGACGCAGGGCTGGTATCCGATCCCCTCCCGCGCCTGTTCGGGGCGCAGGCCGCGGGCTGCGCGCCAATCGTACGACTGGTCGAACGCGGTGACGACGTTCTGGTTCCGGAACGCCCGAACACCATTGCCCGTTCGCTCGCCATCGGGAATCCGGCCGATGGCCGCTCCGCGGCGCAGGCGTTGCGCTCGTCAGGCGGCTGGGCCGCGGCGGTCGATGACAACGAAGTGGTTGCCGGAATTCGGCTCCTGGCCGAGACGACCGGCATCTTCGGCGAGACCGCTGCCGGCGTGACCGTGGCAGCGGCGCGTACCCTGGCCGCTCAGGGCCGCCTGACGAACGACGACGAGGTCGTCCTCTGTATCACCGGAAACGGGCTCAAGACCGTCGATGTCCTGCCCACCCACATACCCTTCCCCGAGGCCATACCTCCACGGCTCTCCCATGTCGCCGCGCTGGTACAGTAGCGCGCGGACTGGCAAAGCCATCTCCATCAGACCATCAACCCGACCAACCATGCCCGTGATCAGCCTTCCTTCCGTGCTGACCCCGTTCACCGGGGGTCAGCCGACACTGCCCGTAAGCGGCCGGACCGTCGGCGAGGCCGTGGACGACCTGACCCGACGCTTCCCGGCCCTCGCGCCACGGCTCCGTGACGAACGTGGCCAGCCCTACCCATTTGTCACGATTTACGTTAATGACGAGGATATCCGCTTTGTCGGCGGTTTCGATGCCGTGGTTCAGGCCGACGACGAAGTGAGCATCGTTCCCGCCGTTGCCGGAGGCTGAAATCGTGGCAACACGTATCGAACCGTACCAGCGACCTGACCTGTCCGCGTCCGAGCGCGCCCGGTACAGTCGCCACCTCCTCCTCCCCGAAGTCGGACTGACCGGTCAGCTCGCCCTGCGCAACGCCCGGGTCCTGCTCATCGGTGCCGGCGGACTGGGTTCCCCAGCGGCGCTCTATCTGGCGGCGGCCGGAGTCGGAACGATCGGCCTGGTGGACTTCGACACCGTCGACCTGTCCAATCTCCAGCGCCAGGTCCTGCACGGCACCAAGGATCTGGGCCGGTCCAAGCTGGACTCTGCCAGGGATCGCATCCTGGACATCAATCCCAACGTGCACGTGGAGACATTCCCCGTCCGGCTGGATTCGGGAAACGCCCTTCGCATTCTGCGCAACTTCGACATCGTGCTGGATGGCACCGACAACTTCGCGACCCGCTATCTGGTGAATGATGCCTGTGTGCTCCTGGGCATCCCGAATGTCTACGGAAGCATTTTCCGCTTCGACGGGCAGGCTTCGGTCTTCGCGGCAGCCGACGGCCCCTGCTATAGATGTCTCTACCCACAGGCACCGCCCGCCGGTCTGGTACCTTCCTGTGCCGAAGGTGGTGTTCTGGGTGTCCTGCCCGGCCTGGTGGGAACCATCCAGGCGACCGAAGCCATCAAGTTGATCACCGGCGCGGGAACACCACTGGTGGGCCGCCTCCTGCTGGTGGATGCGCTCCACTGGCGGCAGCGCACCGTACGCGTCGCCAAGGACCCGACCTGCCCCGCCTGCGGAACCCGCACCATCAATTCACTGACGGACATCGCACCCACATGCGCTGCCCCGGAACCTGACCTGGACGCCGTTTTCGGGCCCATCCCGGAGATTGCGCCCACGGCGCTGCAGGCAAGGCTGGCTGCTGGTGAAGTCCTCCTGATCGACGTGCGCGAACCCGGAGAATGGGAGATCGCCCGCATAGACGGGGCGCGGTTGATCCCGCTCTCGGTACTGGAGACACGCATGAACGAACTCCCGCGGGATCAGGATATCGTCATCCACTGCAAGGCAGGTGGCCGGAGCGCCCAGGCCGTACGACGACTTAGAGCCGCCGGCTTCGACAAGGTGACGAACCTTACCGGCGGGATCCTGCGCTGGAGCCAGGACGTGGATCCGGAGGTTCCGACGTATTGAAGGTCGGAGCCTTTCACAGGCCAGCATCGAGCCCCAGGGCCGCCCCTGAAGCGGCCCGTACTCGTTTCCGGCCACGCAGCACGCCAGCCCGGTTGTGCAGCGGTGCCTGAACCCTGCATCTCACGACGGTATATTCCGTCTCCATGGAATCATTCGTCGGCGCCCTTTCCATTGGAGTGCTTGGCTTCCTCCTTGGAATCAGACACGCCCTGGACCCCGACCACGTCGTTGCCGTGGGGACGATAGCCACCCGAAACCCCACCTTCGGCAGGGCGGCACTCGTAGGAGCCCTGTGGGGAGTGGGTCACACGCTGACGATCCTGCTGGTGGGTGGCGCAATCATCCTCCTGCGTCTCACGATATCGCCCCGGGTCGGACTGAGCATGGAGCTTGCCGTGGCGGCCATGCTGATAGCGCTGGGCGTGATGAACATCTTCAGCGCGCGTCATGCGGACGCGCCATCGCCCTCGTCCGTAAGACCCCTTGCGGTCGGCATGGTGCACGGCCTTGCCGGCTCGGCGGCAGTTGCGCTTCTGGTGCTGACGACAGTTACCGATCCGATCTGGGCGTTTGCCTATCTGCTCCTGTTCGGCGCCGGCACGGTGCTGGGGATGGTCCTCGTGACAGCGGCGATCGCAATCCCGGCGTCGCTGGCGGTTTCCCGCCTCTCGTCGGCCCGGAGATGGCTGACGCTGGCATCGGGCATGATCAGCCTTGTGTTCGGAATCGTCCTGGCGCGGGAGCTGACGGGCGCCGGCGGCGTCTTCTCCGACGTGCCATCCTGGACTCCCAGGTAGACGAAATCCCGTTCTCGCCGGAAAGGAATCCGGTCCGCAGTCCGCTGGCTTGACGGTTCCCGGAATCATCCTCAAACGCGTAGTGACTCGTCAGGCCTGCCCTGACGGATGGGTGATCCTCACCGGTGGAGATGAAAAGTTCCTGATGATTGCGGCCGATACTCTGCCTTGCCGGACACGGGCGCCGGCCTGATGAGCCCCAGGCGCCCCAGGGACACCACACTCACACGAGGCCAGTGGGATGTTTTCAATCTTTCGTTCGTCGGGGAGCGCGGTGGCCCATGCGGCCGCCAAGCAGCCGGCACCACCGGAAATGTCCGAGCAGGACTTCAAGATCCAGGTGGGGATTGTACTGGACGCACTGGGTTCCGTACTGACCCAGTACGGGAAGCACGGGTTCGACACCGATACGATGGAATCGGACGAGCTGCGCCAGCAGATGAACGCCTGGATGATGCACGTCACGATGGGGGCACCACAGCCCGGCAGTGCAGCCACGCAACCGGTCGGTGGCATCCTGGCGCGTGACTGGAAGGGACTGGTGCGGCATTTCGGGACGCTGCGACGTGATGAAGCCGCTTTCGTAACGAGGTCTATGGAAGACCTGCGGGAAAGCGTCTGGGCCTTCGTGCGGGCCTTTCATCATGTCGTGGTGGACGAGCAGGCGGAGAGCCGTCAGGTCTCCGACGCATTCGAGCGCCTTCGCGATGCCGTGGAGGACGGTTCCACCGATCGGCTGAAGCGTGAGGCACTCGCCACCGTTTCAGCGCTCGATTCCGTGGTGCAGTCCCGCAAGAAGCGACATGCGGAACAGTTCACTGCCTTGTCGGCCCAGTTGAAGCATGTGAGCCGTGAACTGGAAGTCGCGCGTCAATTGAGCACACTGGATGCTCTTACCGAACTCCCGAACCGGAAGGCGTTCGACGACTATGTGACGCGGGCGATCGAGCTGCACACCATTGTTCAGCAGCCTACCTGCCTGCTGCTGATCGATGTGGATGACTTCAAGTCGGTGAACGACACGCTCGGGCATCAGGCCGGCGACGAGGCACTCCGAACCGTGGCGCGGGCATTGTCCCGGACGTTCCTCAGGAAGAGCGACTTCGTCTGTCGCTTTGGCGGTGACGAGTTCGCCGCGGTCCTGCAGGAAACGACGCTGGCCGCGGCGGTGGCTGTGGCGGAACGGCTGCGGCGGACTCTTCGGGATATTCTCCGTGCCCGGCCCAACGACTCGGAACTCCCGGAGTACTCGGTTTCGATCGGTCTGGCCCGACTGGAGCAGGGTGACTCCAGCGCCTCGTGGTTCGAGCGGGCCGACAAGTCGCTCTACGCCGCCAAGGCCGCCGGACGGGATTGCGTCGGACCGATGGCCGGTCCCGCCCTGGAGGCGGCTGCAGCCGGGGGAGTTGGCCCGAGCCTCTGAGAACCGAACCGGATCGGCATGGGGTGCCGCGCTGACGTGGCGCCCCATGCCATTCGAGTCAGGTCTTCCGGGTTCGATGCGTCCGGTCCAGCGTGTGCTTGTAGGGCCGCTCGCCGTATCCGGTATAGACCTGACGCGGACGGGCGATCTTCTGTTCCTTGTCCAGGAGCATCTCCTCCCACTGCGCCAGCCAACCGGCCGTCCGCGCCACCGCGAACAGCACCGTGAAGTAGTCGGTGGGGAACTTCATCGCCCGGTAGATGAGCCCGGTGTAGAAGTCCACGTTGGGATACAGCTTCCGGGAGACGAAGTAGTCGTCCGCCAGGGCAATCCGCTCGAGTTCCAGCGCAATCTCCAGGTCCTTGTCCATACCGGTAACCTTGAAGACGTCATACGCCAGCTGCTTCACGATCCGGGCGCGGGGGTCATAGCTCTTGTACACCCTGTGGCCGAATCCCATCAGTCGGTGTCCCGTACCGTCTTTCACGCCGTCTATGAACGCCGACACGTTCTTCACGTTCCCGATCGATTCGATCATCCGGAGTACCTGCTCGTTGGCGCCGCCATGCAGGGGTCCGTACAGCGCGGTGATCCCCGCAGCCACCGCACTGAAGGGATCCACGTGCGACGATCCGACGGCCCGCACCGCACTCGTGGAACAGTTCTGTTCGTGGTCCGCATGCAGAATGAACAGAACCTCGATGGCCTTCACGAAGGCGGGATTGGCATCGTATTTCGGCTCCGACATGCGCGCAATCATCGACAGATAGTTTGCGGCGTACGGGAGATCGTTGTCCGGATAGACGAACGGCAGCCCCTTGGAATGCCTGTAGCAAAAAGCCGCCAGTGTGGGGACCTTGGCCAGCAGCCGGATGATCGAGACGTACCGCTGCTCCTCGTCGTTGATGTTCTTGGCTTCGGGGTAGAACGCCGAGAGCGCCGCCACGGAACTGGCCAGCATGGACATCGGATGCGCGTCGTAGCGGAAGCCTTCCAGGAAGTGCTTGATGTTCTCGTGCACGTAGGTGTGATACGTGATGGCATTCACCCATTTGTCGTACTGTTCCTGATTGGGCAGTTCGCCGTGCCGGAGCAGATAGGCGACCTCCAGGAAGGTGGCCTCCGCCGCCAGTTGCTCGATCGGGTAGCCGCGGTAGCGCAGAATGCCCTTGTCACCATCTATGTAGGTGATGGCACTCCGGCAGGAGGCGGTGTTCATGAACGCCGGGTCGTAGCTCATCATGCCGAAGTCGCTTTCGTCGACCCGGATCTGGCGCAGGTCCTGCGCGCGAATCGTCCCATCCGTTATCGGAATCGTATAGCTGCGTCCCGTGCGGGAATCGCGGATCTCCAGATTGTCGGTGGCGGTCATTGCTCTCGTTCAGGGCGTCTGGTTCGCGGTCTGGGCCAGCGCGGCTGGCAGTCCACCACGGGCGTTTCGGGCGGACGCAGGTAAAGCTAGCGACCGGGCGGCAACGGGTCATATTGTCGCGGCTGGGTCCGCTGTTCAGACTTGACCTGACGGGTCGGGCACCCCGGCAATCTCCTCCAATTCCCATCCTGGAGTCCTCATTCCCGGCATCAGCCTGACACGACTGGCCCTGGTCGTAATAGCCGCCGCGGTAGGCGGCGCGGTCAATTCCATTGCGGGCGGTGGCACACTGCTCACCTTCCCTGCCTTGGTGGCCCTGGGCATTCCGCCAATTGTCGCCAACGCCACCAGCACAGTGGCGCTCTGGCCCGGGGCTCTGGGGAGCATGTGGGGCTACCGCGTGGAGCTGGCCGGAGTGCGAAGCTGGGCCATCCGATTCGCCGTTCCCAGTCTGGCGGGCGGACTCCTCGGTGCGGTGCTGCTCCTGCGCACACCCGCCGACCGGTTCGACGCCATCGTGCCCTGGCTCGTCCTGGGAGCCACACTGCTCTTCGTGGTGCAGAGGCCCCTGATGTCAGCCCTGAAACTGCGGAACACGCCGTCGGAGGCTCCTCCCGACGATCCGGCTGGTCGCGACCCCACGCTCAGTCTCCTGATATTCCAGTTTGCCGTGTCGGTATACGGCGGCTACTTCGGCGCCGGAGCCGGAATCCTCATGCTGGCAGCACTCGGCTTCATGGGGTTCAGCAACATTCACCGGATGAACGGACTCAAGAACTGGGGCGGGCTCTGCATGAACGTCGTTGCCGCGGTCACCTTCGCCGCACAGGCAATAGTCGACTGGCCGGTGGCCGTGGCGATGGCGGTAGGAGCCGTGGCTGGCGGCTACGGCGGATCCCGCATGGCCCAGCGGGTCCCGCAGCAGTGGGTTCGAAGGGCCGTGATCATCATCGGCTTCGCCGCGGCCTTCTGGCTCGCCTTCCTGGAATCACGCTGACCCGAATCCTGCGTCTGCCGAAAACCCCAACACGAAATCTCAGGCTACGCCAAACCGGATGGCGTCCTTCACCTTGTCCACGAAGAGATCTATCTCGTTCAACGTCGTGTATACGCTCGGGGTTATTCGCAGGCCATTGAACTCCGCGTGGATGATGGGTGTCGTGCGTATCCGGTGTCTGGACCAGAGCCAGCCACCCAGCTTGCCCGTGTCTATTCCTTCCACGTGCAGCAGGGCAATTCCGCATGAGTGCGTATCGTCCAGAGGGGTAGGGACCTGGACGCGCGAGCTGTAGTCCATCAGGGGCTTCGCCCACCTGTCCCTGAGATAGCGCAGTCTGGCGGCCTTCCTCTCCAGTCCCATTCCCAGGTTGAACGCCGCCGCGACGGCAATCGCGTTGTGGTTGGCCGCCGGGTGCGTACCGATCTCCTCGAATTTCCGGATGTTCCCATCCATGGACTTCGCGGCCGCCATGAGGGGCCACAGGGATTCAATCCGGTCGCGGCGGACGTACAGGAATCCGGTGCCGATGGGAGCGTGGAGCCACTTGTGAAGACTGGTTCCGTAGTAGTCCACGTCCAGATCGTCCCTCTTGAACGGAAAGTGCGCAAAGGCATGTGCGCCGTCGATGAACAGCGCGATTCCATGCTGGCGCGCCAGAGCGGAGATCCGCCGCACCGGCATGATGTGGCCGGTGAGATTCGTTATGTGCGTCAGTTCGATGACCCGGGTGCGGGGTGTCACCGCCGCCCGGAACCGTTCCACGATGTCGTCGTCGCTTCCCGGCGGACCGCCCAGAGAGATCGTTTTCACGACGATTCCTTCGCGCCTGGAACGCTGATCCCAGGTGGTGAGCATCCGACCGTAGTTCTGGTTCGTGACGATCACCTCGTCGCCCTGCTTCAAGTCCAGGCCCAGGATCATCGTCTCCAGGGCCTCTGACGCGTTTCGGGTAACGGCCATCTCCTCAGGGTCGCAGCCAAACATGCCCGCCAGGTCGCGGCGCACACTCTCGATCCGCGGCTCCAGCACTCCCCACATGTGTTCCACGGGCAGTTCGTTCGAGAACCGGAGATCCCGGATCATCTGCTCCATCACGTGCGTGGGAGCGGGGCTGCACCCGCCGTTGTTCAGATTTATCTGCGTCGGGTCCAGATCGAATGCCCGGGTGATCTGCGACCAGTAGTCCTCGTCGCTGGCCACGCTCCCGGGCAACCTGCCCCGGGCAATTTCATCGGCACGCAGCAGAGTCCGAAAGGCACTCCCGTTCATGACGGGCAGGGCAACGCCTGCCTGCATCAGCGAATGGACGAAGTGGCGGCGGGTGGACATGGTCGCGGGGGCTGAGGTCTGGCGTGACTGGCAGAGTCTCGGACCGTCGGAACGCAATGTCAACACCCTTCTGGGCAGGGAACGACCACCAGTCGACTACTTCAGAGTTTGTCCGGCTGAGGGAGGTCCAGCACGAAATGAAAACGCGTCCCCTTCTCCAGTTCGCTATCCACCTGCAGCTCTCCACCCATGGCACGAACCAGCTTCTGGCAAATTGAAAGACCCAGTCCGGCGCTGGAGAAGGCATAGTCACCGGGCGTCTGACGCTGGCGAAAAGCCTCGAAGAGACTGCCCATCACATGTTCCGGGATCCCCCGGCCAGTGTCCTGGACCGAGAACTCGACCAGGGTCCGGTCCAGCTCCCGGCAAGTCACGGTCACGGAACCGGTGTTGGTGAACTTGATGGCGTTAGTGGCCAGATTCAGCAGAACCCGATTCAAGGCCGAAGGGTGGCCGATACGGACGTCAGCCGAAGGACCGGATGCCTTCATGACCAGGCGCTTTTCTTCGGCCATGGGTCGCAGGATATCCATCAGGGACTGCAGCACGTCGGAAACCGAGAACGGCATGCGCTCGGTATCCACCAGCGTGGTACCACCGCGGGCCAGCTCGATCACGTCTCCGGCGAGGGAACTGAGACCGAACGCGGCGCTGTACACCAGGCCGAGCTGTCGCTGCTGGATCGGGGTCAGCTCACCCCCGGCTCCGGCACGGAGGCGTTCCGCCAGGATGAGGATGGAACCCAGGGGGGAGCGCATGTCGTGTGCCATTTCGACGACGAGCTGCTGCGCATCGTGCCCTGACAACCGCGCGGCAAAGCGATGGGCCGCGTCCCGGTCCAGACGCTCCTGGACCTGCTCGAATGCCCGCAGTACCGCTACCACGTCGTGGGATTGATCGCGAACGTCCGGCGCCTCGGCCTGTTCCAGGAAGCTCCGGCGCAGGGATTCCAGCAGGCGACGCGCGGGAACGAACGCCGGGAGTCCGGGCACGTCCGGTGAACCACCGGAGGCTGTCCGCCGCACCGCGTCCGCCAATGCGCCAATCGCCGCCCGAACGTCAGACGAAGTCGCGATGGGATGCTCACCCGGTGGCCAGTTTCCCACCACGTGAGCCGTCGCACCGGTGAGCGCCCGCCAGGTCGCCGAGCGGATCTCAGCGCCCGCGGGTGACGTCATGGAACGTGTGCTGCTCCTGGCAGACATCGCCTTCTCGGTGCCCACAACCCTCCCCGGAATCCGGCCGGCCGGTTCGCGTCGTCCACCGGGGCGCGGTGGCCGGCTCATTCCTCGTAGGATCCGGCCAGGTCATCGCGCCGGAACCCGTGCTTTTCCATCAGCCGGTACAGCGTCGTTCTGTCGATGCTGGCCAAGCGGGCCGCCCGCGACATGTTGGACCCGGCGCGAGCCACCAGTTGTGTCAGGTACTCCTTTTCAAAGTGGGCAATCAACTTGTCCTTCGCCAGATGGAAGGGTTCCGTCATCATTCCAACGGGAAGCCCTCCCGAAGGTGCCTCGGCGGAAGCATCCTCGTAGATGGGCACGTCCTCCGGCTGCACCAGGTGTGCTGCCTCGGACAGGACCGCCAGCTGTTCTATCACGTTCTGCAGCTCCCGGACGTTGCCGCGCCAGCGCCGGGTACGGAGGAACTCCACCGCCTCTTCGGCGAGTTTCGGTGCCGGTTCATTGGACCCGCGGTGCCGGTCCCAGTAGATGGAGAGGAAATGATTGGCCAGCAGCGGAATGTCTTCCGGGCGCTGGCGCAAGGGAGGAAGGTTTATGGGAACGACACGCAGCCGGTAGAGCAGGTCCTCACGGAGTGTCCCTCGCTGGACACATTCCTGGGGCACCCGGTTCGTGGCGGAGATGAAGCGGACGTCAACCACCGCATCTTCCTTTTCGCTTCCCACGCGACGTACCACTCCGTCCTGGATGACCCGGAGCAGCTTGGCCTGAATGGGCAGCGACATCTCCGTAAGTTCGTCCAGGAAAAGCGTTCCTCCATTGGCGATTTCCAGCAGACCGGGTTTGTCGCGGTCCGCTCCCGTGAACGCCCCCTTGCGGTGGCCGAACAGCTCGGATTCCAGCAGCCCCTCCGGGAGGGCGGCACAGTTGATGGGCACGAGCTGTCGCGCGGCCCGGCGGCTGTGAGCGTGGATGAACTGCGCGATGACCTCCTTTCCGGTGCCGCTTTCCCCCATGATCATCACCGACGCATCGGTGTTGGCTACTTTTCGCGCGAGGTCCACCGCCTTGCGAAACGCCGGTGATACACCCAGCAGAGTGATCTTGTCGGAGTTCCCCGTCTGCTTGAGGAGCTGGGATTTCAGGTCGCGCGTTTCGCGGGCGACCATGACCGCATGCGACGCGCGTCCCACCAGTACCTGGAGGTGGGTGGCGGAGAAGGGTTTGGGCAGGTAGTCCCAGGCGCCTGCCCGAAGGGCTTCGATGCTGGTGGTCACGCTGGGGTTGCCGGTCATCACCACGACTATGGTATCCTTGTTGGCACCCAGGGTCGCCTTGAGGATCTCCATCCCCGATACCGGTGTCATGTAGAGGTCGACCAGGACCATGTCGAAGCGCCGACGCCGGACCAGGTCCACGGCCTCATCACCCCTTCCCAGCGTGGTCACATTGTAGCCATCCATCTGGAGGATGCTGGCGCAGCCCTCCCTCAGAGTGCGATCGTCGTCTACTATCAGAAGACTGAGACTCGCCTTGACATCGGGAGAAATGGACAGGGGATCGCGAGCCGCCCTGCCCGATGGGTTTCCGGCGGGTTCGTTGTCCTGCACCCCGGTTGAACTGGACATCGCGACCTGACTCCTGGAACTGGGTTGGTCCATCACCCCACCCGGCAGGATACTCCCGCGCGGGTGTGACATCGTGAATCAACGCCGTAATACCGAGCGGGCGAAAAGTCGGCATTTCGTCAGCAGCCAAAGGGTTCAGTGCTGGCGTCGTGAAGCTACAGCGCAGCATAATGACTACAAAGATGTGGTTTGGAAACAACGAATATGTTGCATTATCACAACAGAGGACGTTTTCGTCACTCGACGGGCCGATCGGCACGGAAGTAGCATGAAGCCGGGCCACCCTGCTCCCCCAGCACCATGGGGCAGACTTCACTCCTCGAAACACCTCGACCGCTACTGCGCCGTTTGCCGCATATAATCGTCTAAGCGTCAGTCGACCAAATCAGAGCGCAAATCACGCATGCCTGCACACCTCGTCCCGGCGGAACCCGGGAACGGCGTTCCCGCAACCTATCCGCAGGGTGGCGCTGCCACCTGGTCGCCCGCGCCCGCGGCACAACCGGAATCGGCCACGATCGGCGAACAGCTCTCCCGGGCCTGGGCGGCAATCCGCCGCTACAAGTGGCTGATCATCGCCATAGTCGCGATCGGCACCAGCGCGGGCTACGCTCTCACCCGACTCGTCTCCCCCAAGTACACCGTCAACGGCTCGGTGGTGATCGCCCGCTCTCCGGGAGGACAGGGTCCCATCACATCTCCGGGACTCGTCTCCGACCCTAACGCGTGGATCGATCTCGCCCGCAGCTTCATCGTACTGGACCAGGTCGTTCAGAAACTGGGACTCCACGTCCGTGCCCGCAGCATCGCCGATACCGCACTGGTGCAGAACCTGCAGCCCTCGGCAACTCTTCAACCCGGCAGTTACGAACTCCGCGTCGACGCCGCGGGGACGGGATACAGTCTCGCAAGACTGGGAGATACGTCTCCCGAGCAGGCAACCGTCGTCGAGTCAGGCCAGCTCGGGGACTCCATCGGTCGGTCGGTCGGCTTCCGCTGGCAGCCCGATCGCGCCCGCTTCCGTCCCGGAAGCGCGGTCGGATTCACCGTTTCGACCCCGCGGGATGCAGCGTTCGGCCTGCGGCAGCAACTGAACATCCTCCCGGTAAGCCAGAACTCCAACATGCTGCGCATGTCGCTGTCCGGTGAGGATCCATCCCGCCTCGCGGCCACGATCAATGCGCTCCTCCGTGAGTTCGTGACCGTCGCCGCTCAGGTCAAACGGGAGCAACTCACCGCCGCCCGCACCACCATCGAAGAGCAGATCACGGACGCGGAAAAGAGGTTGACCGCGGCCGAGAACGCCCTGGAATCATTCAAGGTCAACACCATCACGCTCCCCAGCGAGAACACCGTGGTGGCGGCCGGCGCACAGATGTCCCTCAACCCGGTCTTCAACGCCTTCTTCAGCGACAACGTCCGCCTCAAGCAGCTGCAGCGCGACCGTCAGACTCTCGAGGCCATCTTCACGGCTGCAGCAGCAAATGGGGGACGTCTTTCCATCGAGGGCCTGAGGGCGCTCCCCCCGGTCGGCAACTCCTCCGCCCTCTCTCAGGAAATCCAGAACCTCGAAACCAAGCAGGCGCAGCTCCGCCAGCTCCAGATGAAGTTCACTGACGCGTTCCGTCCGGTGGCTGACCTCAAGGATGAGATCCGGATTCTCGAAACCCAAAGCATTCCGAACCTCGCCAGGAAGACCCTGGACCAGTTGCGTCTGGAGGAGGCGGACCTGCGGCGTGACATCGAAGGGCAGGCGGACGAACTCAAGAAGATCCCCACCCGCGCCATCGAGGAAGCCAGCCTTCAGCGCGACGTCCAGATCGCCGATCAGATCTACGTCAACCTCCAGACCCGATACTCGACAGCCAAGCTGGCGGAGCTCAGCACCATTGCCGATGTCCAGGTCTTCGATACCGCCACGGTACCCAGCCTGCCCACCAGCGATACCAAAGCCGGACTCTTCCTCTTTGCCGTGCTGCTCAGCCTGGGGCTGGCACTCGGCGCCGCCATCCTTCTGGACAGGACCGATCGTCGCTTCCGCTACCCCGAACAGGCTACCCGTGACCTGGGCCTCGACATCATGAGTGGCATCCCCACCATCCGAAATCCACGGAACTCGTCGGCCCGACTGCAGGAAGCGTCGCAACTGGTGGAATCGTTCCGCTCCCTGTCTCTCACCGTGCGCAGCGCATTCGACGGATTGGGACCCGTTGTCCTGACCATCAGCAGCCCCGGACCGGGAGATGGAAAGTCCTTCGTCTCCGCCAACCTGGCCATGGCATTGGCCGATGGCGGCTATCGCACCGCTCTCATCGACGGCGACATCCGCCGGGGAGCACTGCATTCGGTATTCTCACCCACGACCCAGACGCCGGGCCTGACCGACTACCTCGCCGGAGAGGCAATTCTCGGCGAGGTGCTGAGGCCCACCAGCCACCCGGGACTCTTCCTCGTTCCCTGCGGACGTCGGCGCCGCAATGGGCCCGAGCTTCTCGCCGGTGAGGGTATGGTCAACCTGCTCCGGGAGCTGCGCGGCCAGTTCGATGCCGTAATCTGTGACTCGGCCCCCCTCGGAGCCGGCATCGATCCGTTCGCGTTAGGTGTGGCCAGCGGCGCCATGCTGATCGTGCTCCGAACCGGGGAAACCGACCGGAAGCTTGCCCAGGCCAAGCTCGAAGTCCTCGATCGCATGCCGGTGCGTATTCTCGGAACAGTCCTGAACGACATCGGCGAGAATCCACAATTCCGGTACTACTACTACCTGGAAGGCTATGGCGCTCTGGAGAACGCCGTCACCGAGGAGAACGCCTTGATCGGGAGCGGCAGCCCGAAGTCGTGAGCGGGATCGGGGTCCGATTCGTTACCGCGGAAGCTGCCGGGCGGGAATCCGGTCAGCGCACCGCGGGACCCGGTACATCGCTCCAGGCGCCAATCTCCGCCGCGGCCGGCGCCCACGTGTGGCGCAGCGCAGTGGATGCCCGAAGCATCATTTCGACGGCATCCACTGGCGCGGTCGAGAAATCCGCGAAGGCACAGTACCCGGCGTGCACCTTGAGAGGCACGCTGCCAGGCCCGCCAAACTCCGTCGCCACCATCCGCTCCCGGACCCGTTCCGCCAGTCGCACGGCACCACCCCCTCCCGTGGCCGGGGCAATGATGGCGAATTCCGCCCGACCCAGCCTTCCTACAGCATCGGATGACCTGATAGTCTGCCGACAGAGATCTCCGAATTCCGCCGCAAGGCGCGGCTCGAGTTCCTCTCCGATCCGTCCTTGTGCCCCGACCGAGGCAGCCCCGAGAGCCAGGCATGCCAGCGCCGTGTGGCGACGGGCTGCATCCGCGCCGATCTCGCGCGCCCGACGCGTCAACCCCCGCACGTTGTACAGACCCGTGGCGCTGTCCAAGAGGCTCTCTTCCCGTGACCTGTCGATCTCCCGCTTGGCCCGGACAAAGGCCGAGAGCTTCAGGAGCAGAGCTTCCACGTCGACAGGAACGCTGAGAAACTCCCACGCACCGGCTCGATAGGCATCCAGTCGCTGCGAGCGTGAGGCCGGCCCGGCTGTAACCATCACCACCGGCGTGCTCGGCGAAAAATCCGGATCATCCCGAAGCCGGAGACACAGCTCCATGCCTGGCATGTCCGGCATCCCGGAATCAAGAATCACGACATCCGGGTGCGTCGCTCTGACGAGTTCCATCGCCTGCCGACCGTTGTAGGCCCGCACCGATGCGAACCCGTGCGGGCCGAGTACGCTCTCCAGCGAACGGGTCGACCACTCCTGGTCGCTCGCCAGCAGTACCAGCGGAGGTGAAGATTCTCTGCCGATTTCCAGGGAAGCTGCCGTCATTTTCGCGGTTGTGACATCACCCAAGGCCGGCGCTGATCGCCAACCGGGTCCTGATCTCGTTGGTGGACGCAAGATTTCGTCCCGCGTCCCGTGCCCTCACCGGACTAAGGATTCGGTCAGGTGTTGCATACAAACCACAGGGACCGGAAAAACCGCCCATAACATCCATTTCAGCAGATCCCGAAAATCACGTCAGATTGCCGGCGCGCAAGGGGAACCCCCACAGGAGGACCAGCACTCGTGGGACAGGACCATGGTGCCAGCATCATCTGTGCGGGTGCCGGTTACCGCTCGACCCCGGGGCGGAACGTCACCGCCCCTGCATCGTCTTTCCTACGGCGCGCTGCAGCGTTGGCGCCGCACTTGCGGCCTCAGGCGTGGGTTCGGGCTGTTGTGACGGTAGCACAACACTTGCCAGTCAATTGCCGCAAGGGATGCGATCAATGGGCAGGTTCGGCGGGAAAGATTGGAGTTGGTTAGTTTCCTCCCTCAGCTAGGCATCAACCATCGAGATGAGAAATTGCGGATCATGAAGGTCGCCTTTCGACACTTGCTGCACTTCGGACCGGTCCGCCTGGCCGTTCTCGTGGCGCTGGCCGCCGCCGTTGCGGAGCCATCCCTCGGTGCGCAGTCTCCCATCGGCGACTATCGCCGCACCGCAACGAGGGCCGAGCTGGAGCGGGCGGCCAAGGCAGCCGACGCCGCAGCCTTGAATGCGCCGGACCAGACCACCCGACTGAAGTTGCAGAGCGATGCCGCCGCTCTACGTGAACGTCTGACCAATGGTGATTTCGTCGCTGGTGACCGTATCCTGCTGATCGTCTACGGCGACTCGGCGCTCACGGATACCTTCACCGTGCGGGGGGACCGGCGGCTGAGTCTGCCGCAGATCGATGACATTTCGCTGCAGGGCGTCCTCGATTCGGAACTGGAGCCCTTCCTGAAGAAGGAGCTGGGGCGCTATCTCAAACCGGTGCCGCCGGCAACCGAGATTCAGTTGACTGCCACACCACTGGTCCGTCTCCTGGTGCAGGGCGGGATCCCGCAGCCGAACTTCTACACTGTCCCGGTGGATCTGGCGATCCCGGATGTCATTGGACTGGCCGGCGGAACAGGTGGGATTCAGACGGCCTTCAACAAGACCACCGTCCGCCGCGCAGGGAAGGTGTTCATCGACGCCGACGCGTTCCAGGATGCGGTCAGACAGGGAAAGACCGTTGGCGATCTGTCACTCAGGGACGGTGACGAGATCTACGTTCCCGACAAGGTCAGCTCGACCTTCGACTGGCGCACGCCTGTAACTGTCATTACCTCGGTAGCCAGCCTGTACTTCATCATCCGCTACGGCCTGAATGGCGGCGGCCGCAGAATTCCTTGACAGAGAATCCCATCAACATAGTGGTTGGCGATCGGACGTTGCCCCAAACCGTTGGCCGGGTGACGCGAACTACGCCACCCCGCGGCATACGCCGACCCGACGGCACTTCCACTCCTACCCCCACCCCCACGCGCCCAACGCCGAAGGTGGTGGAAACAGAACCGGTCATTCCTCGCAGCCGTAACGAGGGCCTGAGCCGTGCCTTCAACTGCACCTTGGCATTTCTCGCCCTCCTGCTGCTGACGCCGCTGCTGCTGTTGCTGGCACTGGTTGTGAGGTTGACGTCCAGGGGACCGATTCTCTACGCCCAGACACGTGTCGGACTCGACCGGCGCTGGCGGTCCACGCTGGCCATCCAGGAACGGCGACTCCAGGATCTGGGGGGACAGGTCTTCACCATCTACAAGTTCCGGACGATGCATGTCAACGCCGAGCGTCGGTCCGGCGCGGTGTGGGCCAAGGTCAACGATCCCCGTGTCACGCCAGTGGGCAAGTATCTGCGGATGCTGCGACTGGATGAGCTGCCCCAGCTATGGAACGTGGTACTCGGGGACATGAACATCGTGGGTCCCCGGCCGGAACGGCCCTCCATCGTTTCGCGGCTGCGGGAGGACATCCCCGAGTACCAGGCACGGCATCGTGTGAAACCGGGAATCACCGGTCTGGCCCAGGTGAACCAGCGCTATGACACGTCTCTGGAAGACGTCCGGTCCAAGGTACGCTGGGATCTGCGCTACATCCGGGAGCAGAGCCTGCTCATGGACCTGGGAATCATGCTTCGTACAATTCCGTCGGTGCTCCTGCGCAATCGGGGCTGGTAACTAGCCCGAAGCCTGACGAAACGCCAGGCGATTGTAGACCGAGCCGATGAGGCGACCCAGGGCATACCCCACGACAAAAGCGTAGACGAAGCCGATCAAGGCACCCGTCCACGTCACCCGGTATCCCGGGAAAAAAACCGAAAGCAGTGACAGGTGCTGTCCCACGAGTGGTCCGCCCCGGACCACGAGGATGATGGTGGCCAGGAACAGCACCCCTCCCAACAACAGCCCGGTGGCAATCCCCCACGCGCGGGCATTCAGCCTCAGCAGCGATACCTGAACCGATTGCTGGGTCGGATTGGTCATTTGTCCCTCCGGTTCAGACGTGATCCAGGAATTCGCGCGTGGTGGCCAGCTCGGCCCTGGTACGGATGATGAAGACGGTGATCGCCAGCGCAAGATTTCTACAGAAAGCCGCGAACCAGCCACCCACGAATGCCACCGCAAATCCCCACACGCCGCCAACCAGTACACCACTCCAACTGACCGTGTATCCGGCGAAATACTGCCGGAGCAGACCCAGCGGAAAGTCGCGTGCGCCGGGAAGCAGCAGAACACCAAGCGTAAGCGCCATAACGACCACCGCGCCTGCGGTTCCCACAGCCACTCCGAAGGCACGCTTGTGGAGAGGTGCAAAGGCGTAGAGCAGCGCTGGAATGACCGGAGCTTCCTCCGGAGTGACCCGGATCGTGCTTCCCGGGGTTGTCGGACTTCCTGAGCTCCGATATGTCACTCTGCCTCCGCGACGCGGGGTTACGGATCTCCAGCGGTCCATGTACTCGGCCTGGTCTTTGATGGAACCGGCGGCCAGCGCTGCAGCCCCACCTCCGAGTACGCCGAGGTGGCCGGATCGGGAAGAGGGGCACCAATGAGGTTCTGCAGCAGCAGGCCCATGACGAACGAGACACCGTTGAGCAGGTAGTACAACAGATGCGCGGGCATCACCATCAACGCGAAGACCGGACCCCGCGCATGCGCAAAGAAGCGCCATAACGAGTAATTGGTCAGCAGCACAATCGCAACGCACACCCCGGCGGCCCCAGCCATGAGTCGCGGGAGGTGGAATGGTGCCACCAGCAGGAAGACCAGTGCCAGCCATACCAGCGCCGTGTTCAGCTTTTCCGTCCAGCGCAGGTTGAGTGTTCCGGTGGAGAGCATGGCTCCCCGGTGCATGAGCAGTCGCGCCCATGGGATACCCCTGTCCTTCAGATCCGTTCGGATCACACCACCGAGGGTCCACCGTTTCAGATGCGTCACCTGGATCTCGGGAGCGAGCAGGATGCGCTGGTTGAGGCCGCGGATCCGGGCGCCCAGTTCGATGTCTTCGATCTGCGGCCGGCCATAATGCCACTCATCGTACATCCCCGCATCCGCAAACACCTGACGCCGCACACCGCCGGCACCCGCCCAGAACGTCTCCACATCTCCCGCGTTCCGGTGGTGCACGTAGTGGTGCATGAGGTTCCGGTACTGGGACATCAGACCCGGCGCGGTCGGACGGTTGTCATACGAACCAAACACCGCTCCCACCGATGGATCGCTCCGGAACCGGTCGACGAACCTGGACAGGGTATCCGGATGCACCACACAATCCGAGTCTATGAAGACGATCACCTCGCCGCGGCTTACCTCGAAACCACGATTGCGGGCGTACGCCGGACCGTAGGGTCCCCCCGGCAGTGTCACGACCGTGTCTGCATAACGGGCCGCAATCTGTGACGTTTCGTCAGGGCTGGTATCGTCCACGACGATGAGTTCCCACTGGTCCCGGCTCAGGTCCGACGACCGCAGAGCCCCCAGCGTCCGGGGCAGCAGGCCCGCGGCCTTGTGGGCCGGCACTATGACAGAGAGGAAGAGTCGCTCCGTCATGGGGACTGTTCCCTGCCATGGGACACCTGCACGGCCCTGTTCACCCCGCGGCGAACCTGTCGGGCACGGGCCCGGAGCCATACTCTGCCGCGGAACGCCGCAGTACCCCACCCCTCCAGCAGGCCGGGGGCACGGAAGTACCATGCGTCCAGCCGCGGCAGAAGCGCCGGGTCTTCCCGGTCCGCAAAGACACGATGCTCCGTGGTGCATCCCTGCGCAAATCCCCGGCGCACTACTTGGGCTGCCGTGTCGCTCACCATCCCGTAGGGGTATGCAAAACTCCGGGGACGAACGCCCAGCTCATGCGCCAGGCGGTCGGCGCTGCCCAGGCACTCCTCTTCGATCGCGCCCAGGGAGAGCCGGGTGAGGTCCGGGTGGGTGCGCGAATGAGCGCCGATCTCGATTCCCTTGTCCACTACCTGACCGAGGGTTTCCCAGGACATGAGAGGCAGGGACGGAACGGCCGGCGCCCCCGGGGCATTCCATGAGTTCGTGAGTCCCACATGGTCGGTCGGCACGAACACGGTGGCTGGCAAGCGATTTTCCATCAGGCAGGGCAAGGCCACTTCGGCGAAATTGGTGAATCCGTCATCGAACGTGATTGCGGCTGCGTCTCCGTTGCAGGCGGCAAGATCGGCGAGTGGAACGACACGCACCGTCCCGCTGCCCAGAAAGCGGCAGTGACGGGCGAACTCCGCGGCGCCGATGCTGATTGGCGAACCAGACGGATCAATTGAGTGGTATGTGAGGATCGCTCGCATGACCTTCGCCTGTTCAGTTTCGCCTCCGTCCCCGCACACCTCCCACGGGCGCTGAGACGGGCCTGACCTGCACGTCGTCCCCGAGAAGCCAAGCTGACACAGCGACAGTACCCACGCTCCACGGCATCCGCCCCCAGCTCCCTGCTGAGACGCAATGCGATGCCATCCGGTAACTTACACCCTGACACCCGGCCCCTTCCCACCCCCCTCGGGCTTCAGGCCGCTGCCAGACGCCCGCGCTGCTCGGCCACAACGTCCCGGACGATCTCCTGTAGCGATGTTTCCGGACGGAAGCCCGTCACCCGATGCAGGCGGGAGACGTCCGGCACCCGCCGCATCATGTCCTCGAACCCCTCGGCGTACGCTTCGGTGTAGGGGATGTTCACGATGGGTGAGGTGCTCCCGGCCTCATCCCGGACCAGCTCGGCGAGCTGCCGGATCGTGACTTCCTCGGTGGACCCGACATTGAAGACGCCGTTCACGGCCGCTGGAGTCGCAATGAGTCGCTGCATCGCCTCGACCGCATCGCGTACGTGACCGAAGCAGCGCGACTGGGTGCCCGTACCGTAGACGGTTATCGGCTCCCCCTGGACCGCCTGACGGGCAAAGGCCGGCAGCACCATGCCATACCTTCCGGACTGGCGTGGTCCCACGGTGTTGAAGAACCGGACTATGATGACCGGGACCTTCTTCTCCCGCGCGTAGGCCAAGGCAAGCCATTCGTCCAGTGCCTTCGAGCAGGCATACGCCCAGCGCGAGTGTGAGGTGGGGCCAAGCTGCAGGTCGTGGTCTTCCCGAAATGGCACGTTCGCCGACTTGCCGTATACCTCGGACGTGGACGCCAGGAGCACCATCTTGCGCTGCCGGGCCGCGGCCGCCAGCACCGCTTCGGTGGCGCTGACATTCGTTTCTATCGTGTGCACCGGCCGTTCGACGATGAGCTTGACGCCCACTGCCGCCGCCAGATGCACGGTCAGATCCACATCCGCCATGCACTCCGCGACGAGATCACGATCCAGCGCGGTGCCGATCCGGCACTCGAATCCAGGATGAGTGGCGAGGTGCTCCACGTTTTCCATGCTTCCCGTGGACAGATCGTCCAGGACACGAACCCGGTTGCCACGGGCGAGGAGCGTTTCCGTGAGGTGCGAACCGATGAAGCCACAGCCTCCGGTCACGAGAACCCTCATTGCGCCCTCCCGGTGCCGTCCATGGCGGCGAGTACGCCGGCATGACCCCTTCGGACCGCGGCACGGTGGACGATTTCCAGATATTCCGGGATCACGGCACTCTCGGTCCAGTAGCGGATGTAGGCGCGGTATCCGGCGACCGAGAGCTGCGCGCGATATCCCGGCTGCTGTTGTATTCGTCGCATTGAGGACAGGAGTTGTTCGGAGTTCTCGAAGAGTTCACCGCCGCCGGATCGGTCCACGATCTCCGGGAACGGCCCGAGCCGCCTGGCGATGACCGGTGTCCCTTCACGGAACGCCTCTATCAAGACGATTCCAAACGTTTCATAGCACACCGACGGAACCAGCGTCGCAATCGCGTGACGGTAGTAAACTGACAGGTCGTCCAGGGGGATCCGGCCCAGGAACCGCACCCGCGGCATACCCTTGGCCATGGTGCGAAGCGCGGTGGCGTACTCCCCATCTCCAGCCACCACCAGATCGGTGTCGCCTTCCCCAGCGAATGCGGGAATCACGTCCTGCAGCCCCTTGATCAGTTCCAGCCGGCCGGCAAAGAAGAAATAGGGGCGTTCGTGGGGCCGGGGACCCGTGGGCGCGGGTGGGTTGTGGCGATCCACCCCCGGGGCCGGGTCGGGCAGGAAGTAGGATAGCACCTCCATGTCCATCGGGAAGCCTCGATCCCGGTGCATGCGCCGGCTGAATTCGCTCATGGCGATGACGGCGTCCATGTGGCGCATTTCCCTCTCCAGGTAGCCGGTCCATCTCCAGACCTGGGGAGGACGGTGGTACAGCAGGGTGCACTTCAGACACGACGGCTCCTCGCACCGCTCCCGCCGGTCCTTCCACAGCACGTGCATCGGACAGATGAGCCAGTGCTCGTGAGCCATGTAGAGCCTGACGGCGTCCTCACCGCGGGAAAGGAGACCCGGACCACCCAGCAGGGAAACGTTGTGGAAATTGACCACGTCGAAGCGACCCTGCTTCAGGATCCTGTCTATCCGGTGTCCGTTCACGACCGGGCGGCCGGTCTGCTGCGTGAGCAGCGGCGACAGCATTCCCATGCCGCTACGCAAACGGACGACCTCCACACCCTGGTCAGTGTCGGAATCCACTCGTGGTTCCGGTCCCGGGTGCAGGGCATTGAAGGCGTCCACGTCGTGGATGACGGTCACGTGGTGACCCCGCCTGACGAGAGCGCGTGCGAATCTCTGCACCCCAACCGCGTCTCCCCCGAACGAGTGCGGAGGGTAGAAGGTTGTCAGCATGCAGAACCGCAGGGGACGCGATGTCTTCACTGCTTCAGAGGGCATCCTTCAAGGACGATCTGTCGGATTGCGTGGTAATCCCCCCGACGGCACAGACCCCGCGGTCCGTCTCAGACACTGGCGTCATCACCATCGTTCATGAGTTCACTCTGGCGACGAATCGATTCACGGTGGATGAGTTCGTACAGCTCCCTGACATAATCGCCCTCCAGTCCCTGCTCCACGGCGCGGGCGACCCGGTCGTCCAGTATTGCGTTCCAGCGCGCCAGTTGCAGTGTGGCCACGTTGTTCTCCCGCTTGTACCCGGCGATCTCCTCCACCACTCTCATGCGCCGGGCCAGGAGTTCCAGGAGTTCATGGTCGATGTGGTCGATACGGTCACGAAGGAGCACCAGCGAGGCGAGGAACTCCTCATCCGACGACGTCTCCCGTCGTACCTTCAGCAGATGGAGAATCTCTCCCAGCCGCTCGGGCGTCACCTGCTGGGCAGCATCACTCCACGCCTTGTCGGGGTGGGGATGCGCTTCGATCATCAGACCGTCCAGTCCCAGATCCATGGCTCGCTGCGCCGTGTCCAGCACCATGTCGCGACGACCGGTGATGTGGCTGGGATCCACGATAATGGGGAGTTCCGGGTGCGTCCGGCGGAAGTCTATGGCGAGTTCCCACATCGGGGCGTTCCGGAAGCGTCCCCTGCCGGCAACGGAGAATCCCCGGTGAATGACGCCGAGAGCGCGGACTCCGGCGCGGTGCACCCGTTCCACCGCTCCGGTCCAGAGCGCCATGTCCGGGCTCGTGGGATTCTTGATGAGTACCGGGATGTCCACACCCCGGAGAGCGTCGGCAATTTCCTGAACCGAAAAAGGGTTCACACTGGTGCGGGCTCCGATCCAGACGAGATCCACACCGTGACCGAGGGCTGCCTCGACGTGTTCGGCGGTCGCCACTTCCGTGGCAGTGCGCATGCCGCACTCCCGTCCCGCACGGATCAGCCAGGGGAGCGCGGAATCACCGATCCCCTCGAAGGACTCCGGTCGCGTGCGCGCCTTCCAGATACCCGCCCTGAAGTAATCCACGTGTGCTCCGCGCATGCGACGGCCCGCTTCCAGCAGTTGCTCCTCGCTTTCGGCGCTGCAGGGCCCGGCAATGACCAGCGGCCGGCCTTCCACGCCGGACCACCGAACCATGGGCTGGGCATTCAGTTCACTCATTCACCGGGTCTCCGGACGCCGCGCACGACGCTGGCGTCCCTTCTGCCTGCAAGCTAGTCTACCCCCACGGACAGTGCGCAGTCACCTGGAGCATATCATGAAGGTTGGCAACAACATCGAGAGCGCCCGGGCCAAGTGGACCTTTGAAGGGAGTGTGGCGGATACCTTCGTGGAACACGTCCGGCAGTCCGTGCCCCTGTACGACACCGGTCATGACCTGGTCTGCGCCATCAGTGACTACTTCGTGCGCGACGACAGTCTGGTGTACGAGCTCGGCACCTCCACCGGTCAGCTCCTGCGCAAGCTGGCCGAGCATCACTCCCACAAGCCGGGCGCCCGGTTCGTGGGTATCGATGCAATCGAACCCATGACCGAGAAGGCCCGGGCCTGGTGTGCGGGCCTCCCCAATGTGGAGATCGTCGCCGACGACATCCTCACGCATCCGTACGAGAAGTCGGATTGCTTCGTGTCCTACTACTGCATCCAGTTCGTCCAGCCCCGCCATCGACAGGAACTGATCAACCGGATCTACGAACGCCTGCACTGGGGTGGTGCTCTGCTCCTGTTTGAAAAGGTGAGGGGGCCGGACGCCCGCTTTCAGGACATGTCGGTGGCGCTCTACAACGACTTCAAGGCCCGCAACGGATTCACGTCGGACGAGATCCTGAACAAGACCTCCAGTCTCAAGGGCGTCCTGGAGCCGTTCTCCACCGAAGGGAACCTGGGACTGCTGCGGCGAGCCGGATTCACCGACATCATGACCGTGATGAAGTGGATCTGCTTCGAGGGATTCCTGGCGATCAAATAGGCTGCCGGCAGGCAGTTCACAGCCGCAGGCGTGGAAGGCGCCCGGCCTGCATCACGATCCCACCAGCCAACCAGAGCGCCACGGAATACGTCGCGGCTCCGGCAGCTACAAGCACCGGCAGACTCCGTTCTCCCAGCAGATGGAGTGCCACCAGCATGGCCAGCGAGGCGATGACCGGGCGGAAGAATCGTCGCACCGAGTGGAGCGAGAATCCCGACAAAGACGCCTGCCACAGTGCAATGCCGCACCGCACGATCTCGGTGACCAGAGTGGCCGCGGCGGCACCTTCCATTCCAAACACCGGAACCACCGGTACCACGAGTGCCACGTTTATCACGACGGAAGTGATGTTGATCCTCAACAGTCTGCGTTCACCACCGGGACTCCCCAGGAGGGCCGAAACCACAACCTCGCGCATGGCTGAAACCGGGACCGCTGGCAGCAGCCATAGCAGGACGCGGGCCGCCGGTTCATAGCCGGAACCAAAGAACAGATCGATCAGGGACCCTGCCACCGCGAGGCCACCCACCGCCACCGGCAGGGTGACGGCGAAACCCAGTACCAGAGATGATTCATAGACCTCATCGCGTTCCTCCGGCCGCGTCTCGAGTCGCGCCAGCGCGGGCATCACGCTGTGGGACCAGGCGACTGAGACGTTGGCCGCGAACGCGATGAAGGTATACGCCGCGGCGTAGTAGCCCGCGGCTTCCGATCCGGTCAGGTATCGCAGGTAGATGAGGTCGAAGTTGAAGAGTACCAGACCCAGCAGCGAGTACCCGACGAGATGTGGCGCGCGCACGAAAAGATCGCGACAGAGCGACCAGTCGGTGTTCCAGAACAGGTCCAGTCCCAGGCGCCGCACCCCGACCAGCATCAGAATGGCCGACAGGGCAGCCCCGACTACGAACGCCAGAGGCACGATCGCCGCATCACCCGCATCCCGAATCACGACGATGAGGATGGCGAGCCCGGTAACCTCCCCGACAACCCGGGCTATCGCTACGGCGGCGGGTCGCTGGAATCCAAGGAGGATCCAGCGCGTCCCGGCGGCCACAGGCACGAGTGACAGTGCGTAGATGGCGAGGATCGAACCGTCAGGCTGCGGCAGCAGTGCGACACCGACGCCGGCAACCAGTACGGTCACGGCCATGCCGAGCATGATGCGCCAGGTAAGCGTGGCGGACGCAACCGCGCTGGCGCGTTCGCGACTTCGTGCCATGACCGGGATACCTGACAGTTCGATTCCGGCGTCGGCAACCTGGTTGAAGTACAGCAGAAGCCCGGAAGCGACACCAATGATGCCATACATCGTCGGCCCCAGGCGCCGGGCCACCAGGAGCATCCCAACGAAGGCAATTCCCCGGGCGAGGATTTCGCCCACGGCCAGTCCCGCAAAACTTCGCGTGATCCGGCCTACGCCGTCAGCAGGCGTGGACTCTGTCACGGTATCCGACCAGCTTCGTCTCGCACGATCGGGCCACGGTTGACGATCAGGCTCTGGCGTATCGATCGTTGGTCGGGCGGCTGCACTGATTCACTCACGTCCGGGGGGTCTGCGAATTGACCGGAAGTATAGAGAGCCCGGGGCTTCGCTCCAACGAATTGCTTCGATGTCCGCTGTGCCACTCCACCATGGAACGGTCTGCAGCGCAGTCCGATGATGTCGATCGTCTGGAGTGCGTGGGATGTGGTCGGATGTGGCCGGTGCGCTGGGGGATTCCCGACCTGCGGCCGCCGGGATGTGAGGACCCCTACCTGACCCGGGACGAGGACCTTCGCGCCGCTGATCGCCTGGCCCAGCGCGCGGCGACATCGGGTTTCGAAGGAGTTCTGGCATCGTACTACGAAACCAATGCGAAGGTACCTGCCGCTCAGGCGCATCTCTTCACTGCCGGAACCATTGCTGCTCGGGGTCGTGCCGAGGGGATTCTGAGGGAGTGGCAGCGCATGGATGGCAATGAAGCGGTCTCCGGCCGGATCCTTGTCGACGCAGGGTGTGGCACCGCACCACTGGCCGTCGCCGCGGCCTTGCAGGGGTGTGCCGTTCTGGGAATCGACATCGGGCTTCGCTGGCTGGTGTTGGCGCAGGCCCGCGCCCGTGACGCCGGTGCCCAGGTCGCGGTGGTCTGTGCCGACGTACGTTCCCTTCCCCTGGCCGACAACGCGGTGGATCTGCTCGCGTCGGAATACCTCCTGGAAAACGTCTGCCCCGTGGAACCGTTCCTTGGCGAGGCCGTCCGGGTACTTCACGACGGCGGGTGCTTCTGGAACCACACGGCCAACCGATGGAATCCCGGACCAGATCCGCATCTTGGTGCCCTCTTTGCGGGATGGTGGTCGGATGCGCGGGTGGAGCGTTATGCGATGAGACACGGTCTCGTCCCGCCAAGGCGCCGACTCTTCGGCGCGGGGGAACTGCGGCAGCTCGTGGCGCGGAATGGGTTTCGCGCGCCACGCGTAGGCCCTGCTCCCATATCCCGATCGCAGCGAGAGGGAGCTTCTTCGCTCGTACGACTCGCCGTGGATGCCTACAGCGCGGCGGTACGAACGGCCCCAGGCCGGCGACTCTTGACCGTCATGAGCCCTTCGCTGGTCGTGACGACCCGTATTGCCCCTCAGGCGGCTGCCTCGTAGATGGCGTCGAGCGCCCGGCGTGCGGAGCTCTCCCATGACATCGTGGCCACGCGCTCCAGTGCCCGGGCGGCAAGTCTGTCGTGCGCGATGGGGTCGAGGAGGGCGCGCATACCTGCTTCGAGAGCCGTTTCGTCACCCGGAGGAATGAAAATGCCGGCACCTTCCAGCAATTCCGGGAGAGGGCTCTCCCGGGTGGCGATGACCGGGGTGCCGCAGGCAGCGGCTTCCACTGCCGGAAGACCGAATCCCTCCGCCTCCGACGGCAGGAGCAGCGCCCGGGCACCGCCGAGCAGGGGTACCACCTCCTCGTCAGGCAGGTACCCTGTCCAGTGGACCTGGGCCGTGGTGGCGGCCTCCCGAACCAGGTCCTCCAGGCGTCCGGCGTCATCGTGAAATGCGTCTGTCCGGGCTCCGATGAGCACCAGATGCGGAGGTGGATCGATGGTCCGGACCAAGGAGGCATGTGCCCGGATGATGGCGTCAACCCGTTTGTGGGGATTGAAGCCACCCACGTAGGCAAACCAGGGTGCGCCGGCTGGAATGCCCTGTCGTGCCGCGGCGGCGGTGTGTGCGGCTGGTGGTGTGGGCTGGTATCCCGGCGCCGGCGCCTCCGTCGTCACGCGGATCCGGCTCATTGGGACGCCCATTATGGCATTGATGGAGCGGGCCGCGTGCTCCGACACCGTCAGCACCATGCGACACTGCCACAATGCCAGTTTCACCTTCAGCGTCCAGAAGAGACGGGCCGGGACGGTGGGCACCGTGAGGTGCGGGAATCGCTCCGGGATGGTGTCGTGGATCGTGACCACAGCGCGGGTTCCCGGCGGGAGAGGAAAATAGGAATAGACCGTCGGCGCGAAGAATACGTCGGGCCTGGCCTGGCGCACGGCTCGCGTCAGGCGGAGCATGTCCCTCACCGATCGACGTGATGAAATCGAAGCCGCCTGGGTTGGCGGTTCATCGAGTCCCACCTCGATGAATCGCATTCCCGGCAGTGGTTCACCCCAGCGTGCCAGTGAAGATGCGTCGCCGAAACAAATGAACTCGTCCGCCGAACCGAGGCTGACCATGGCACGCATTATCTCCCGCGCGAACCGTCCATATCCCCGGGCGTTTGACCAGCAGGTGGCATCGACACCTATCTTCATTGGCGCGACGCAATCACGGGTTTCCGGCCGCGCCACACCGGAAGTTCATCGCGGCGTCGGCTGAGGTGCGCCTGACGCCACGGAACGTCCCGCCGAACCGGTGAGGTAACCCACTGCCTCACCCACGAGCCAGCCTCCGGACACCAGAACCAGGTGTGCCGATGCGCGGGCCACCTGACCGCGATGTTTTCCCCGGGAGAGTGCGTTGCGCGCAACGCGCCAGGCCAAAAGTGGCGGCATCAGCAGAGCCGCTGCTGCCAGTGCCACCCGCTTGGGGAAGCCGACGCCCGTCACCCTCGTGCTCCCGAACAGGCGCCCGAAGCTGTAGCGATCGCGGAGGGCATCACCCAACGTGAGCTCGCGTGACTCCCACACCATCATGCGCGGATCGAACCAGAGGACCGCTCCGGAAGAGCGCAGCGCCTCATTCACGACGTTCTCGTGGAACTCCCTCTCCCACAGCCCGCGCGTGGCCTCCAATGCACTCCGCTTGTAGGCCACGTTGCAGTCCGAAAGGGAATGCGTTGGCCCTTCCGGATACGGCAGCATGTAACGGCTGTAGTCCACCAGGTAGATGGACCAGTTGAGCGCCGTGTCGGTATCCCTGCCCTCGGGCATCCCCTTCTCTATGGGTCCGCCCACCGCCGCGTGCGATGCCTGGTGAGCCTGCAGAATGGTGGCACACCAGTGAGCCGACGGAATGCAGTGCCCTTCCATGAAGGCCACGATCCCGCCATTCGCAGCCCGGGCACCGATGGCGCGCAGTTCCGCCGGGTGACGTATTCCCTCCTGACCGATGAACCGCATCCCCGGGAACCGGTTGCGCAGTGCTGGAATGCCATCGAGCGTGGCATCGTGCACCACAACGACTTCCAGGTCCGGGATTTCCTGTCCCTCCAGCGACGTCAGGCAGCGGCCGAGGTCCGTGCTCCCGAAGGGAAGGACCACAACCGACAGGCGGGGGGCATCGATGGCGGATGATTGTGACAAGGCGGAGGGCAGTGCAACGGCACCCGTGGCGGGCGCAATCTCGGATTTCACGGCATCCGTCAGGCCTCGCGTGGCTTCGAAGGCAATCTCCACGGCGCGGGCTCCGTCTTCACCGCTGGCCACCCGGGACGGCTGCCCCTCGATGAGTTTCGCGAACTCCTCGAACTCCCTGACGAAGCTCTCGACCACTACCCACCGGTAGCTCCCGACCTTTTCACCCAACACCGTGCGGAGGAACCAGTCGGTCTTCCGTTGGGTTCGACCGGCACGTTCCGCGGCCCAGGTGACACGGGTCATCATCGGAAAACAGGTCGCTTCGATACAGCCCCTGGCACCCACCAGTTCCAGTCTGAACTGGTACTTTCGCCATTCGGTCCAGGAAGCCTGAACCGTGGCCATGCGCCCGCGGGAACTCCGCAGCAGCGCTACGCCGTTGTCCTCGCATCCAGGGTAGTTCCAGATGGTTCCGGTTGCCTGACCGGCCACCTCGACGACATCACCCAGGAAGTCGTGCGTCAGATCTATCAGATGTATGCCGATGTCACGCAGCGCCCCACCACCAACCGTCTCCACATCGTGCACCCAGGGCTGGTTGTGTGCCGTGGCGGAGTACCCCCCATAGGCGCGGATGTGATCCAGTTCGCCGATGATGCCGCTGTCCAGCAGCTCGCGTGCCTTGGCGAAGGATGGATAGAAGCGATAGTTGAAACCGGTGGCAAGCAGACGTCCAGTGCGCTTCGCCGCGTCAACCATTGCACGGCATTCCGCTGGGGTACGGGCCAGGGGCTTCTCGCAGAGGACATGCTTCCCGTACTCCAATGCCGCAACGCAGATCTCTTCATGAAGAACCGGCGGAGTGGAGATGATGACGGCATCCACGTCGTCACTGCGGATCGCCTCGCGCCAGTCCGAAAGCACGCGCGCGCCGGCCGCCTTTGCCGCGACTGCACCTGCTTTGACGGAATCCACATCGCAGGCGATGACCAGATGACATCCGGCAACGCGGGTCACCGCGCTGGCGCGGAGTACGCCTATGTCTCCGCACCCTACGAGGGCAAAGCGAAGGTTTCTGGTGCTCATTCCGTTGCTGTCATGGGACTGGGACCGCGGGCGATACTGCGACGGATTGCGGCCGTGGGTTGGCCTTCAATCTACGGTGCGACCCGAACGGACTGCCTGGCAGGATCCTGTGGAGGGACGCGGGGAGCGTCAATCCTCTGTTCCTCATGATACTCGTAGTCGGTATTCACTTCCCAGACATCGTGCCGCGCTCCCCGCATGTTGGCAACTGCCATCATCGCGGTAAGCATGGAATGATCCTGGTTGTTGTACTTGTGCATCCCATTCCTGCCAACTGTATGCAGGTTGGCGATGGGATCCAGGAATTCCCGCACCTTGGAGAGATGCTGAGCGTAGGTGGAGTCGTAGACCGGATATGCCTTGGGCATGCGCACCACGGTTCCATCCGTGACCCGGGCCGGATCCACGAGGCCGAGTTCGCCCAGTTCCCGGGTGGCCAACGCAACCAGGTCGGCGTCAGGCGAACTCCAGAGGCCGTCACCTTCGAAGCAGAAGTACTCCAGCCCCAGGCAGGTCTTGCCCGGTTCGGGAACCATCGCCCGGCTCCAGTTGTTGAAGTTCTGGATCCGTCCGACCTTCACACCCGGTGTATGGATATAGATCCAGTTGTCGGGAAAGAGATTGTCCGCATCGATCATCAGGGCAACCGTCAGGAAGTCCCGATAGTTGAGGCCATCTCCCGCCTGCCGGATTTCCGGGGACGGAACCGGATCGAAAGCCCTCACCAGGTTTCTCAGAGGCATGGTGGAAATGAAGTGATCACCGGCGATACTGACGTCGCCGGACGGGGTGCGTGCCCGCACGGCGGTGATCCGCCCACCGGAATGCTCGATACCGGTCACCTCGTGACGCAGGAGCACTCGCCCGCCGAATTCCCGGACACGATCGGCGGCTGTCTCCCACATCTGCCCCGGCCCCAAACGCGGATACTGGAACTCATTGATGAGGGTCTTGATGGAGTCCGGGCGGCGCTGAAGCTGCGCGGCGTTGAGGATTGCCTTTGCCAATGAGAGACCCTGTATACGCTGGGCCGCCCACTCCGCGCGGATCTCGGTACAGGGAATGCCCCAGACCTTCTCTGTATAGGTCTTGAAGAAGATCTCGAAGAGACGCTTGCCGAAGCGATTGGTGACCCACTGCTCCAGATTGTCTTCCACCGGATACGGTTTGTAGTGCCACCGCAGGTAGCTGGCGACGCAGAGGAAGCTGTTCCAGAGTCCCAGGCCAAGGAGTGCGTTCTTGGCCTTCAGCGGGTAGTCGAAGTACTTCCCGCCGTAGTGGATCCGGGACAACCGGGGCACCTGGATGAATTCCGGTCCCAGGATCTCATGCCAGAGTTCTTCTACGGGAGTGATCTTGGTGAAGAAGCGATGTCCGCCGATGTCGAAGCGGTAGCCCTTGTAGCGGGCTGTCCGGGATATCCCGCCGACTTCGCTGTCTCCCTCCAGGACCGTGACGCGGACGCCGTCCTTGGCAAGGAGATAGGCAGCCGTGAGGCCGGCGGGTCCCGCGCCGATAATTACGACGTGGTCACCGTCCTGGAGTCGATCAACGGCGCGCGGTGACGCCTTGTTTTCCGGAGTCAATGTTCCAGAGCCGGCCATTTCTGAAAGTCGGAGCGTCTTGGAAACTGCACGGATCGCACCGTTCCGTGCCTCACGACGACGACCGGGCTCAGCCGTTGCAACGACCGGACCTTCCCTGACGCCTGCCGGACCGTGAAGCGTGGGCTTCCGGCAAAGCTATCCTGGACGGCGACCGCGTTCACACTGTGGCGGCCATCTCGATGGTTGCTTGTCGATCGCCCAGACGATCTGGACGCGGGAGCGGAAGCACGGACCGATCCGCCGCGGCATGAACCGGGACCATGGTATCCATTACCACTCTTTCCGCTCCGAATGCGTTTGCCAGATCGGTGTCTGCCGTGGCGGGCGCTCCGAGTGCCGGAATGAGTGCCGCGAAGGCTGACAGCCATGCGCCGTCACCCACATCCACGTCGTCCCGGACAGCCACCACGGTACCAGTGGCGTCCTTCATTCCCAGATCGCACATCTCGGCTCTGGTTGATCCCGGGTCTGCCAGGACCATTTTCGCCCCGCGCCGGGCGATCAGTGACTCCACCCGGCGATCCGGCGTTTCTCTCGACACCAATATGACCTGACCGGCGGAAGCTGCGCCCACGTCCGCCAGAACTCCCAGCGCCCTCAGCGAAGTGTCCGTGGTTCCCGATGCGACTATCACCACCGAAAGCGAGGCGGCATCGGCGACCCGCTTTGGTGGGGTGCAGCGGGGTACGCCGTGGGGCCGGTTCTGGATCATGTCCTGTGGTTGGCGGAGACTGATTGGATTGGCGGAGGCAGAGTGGAGATGGCTCTGCGTCGATCTCTCGCCGCCCAGCCGCTGCAAGGCTGTTGCCGCTCTTGGCGTCAGTCAGGTTGGTTCCGTTAGGTTTCTCCAAGACATTGCCCGGCAATGTTTTATGTCGCTTTCTCGGAGCAGGGTTTTGCAGAAAGCCGGCTACAGAAAAGGAAAGTCTTGCTGCGTCATCACAACAAACGCACACCATGTGTTGCGAAAACGCCACTGATGCTATCATCGTGACAATCGTCACAATCTGGGGGTTGGCAGCGTGACGATCCGGCCCGTGCTGCGACTCGCGCCTCTCGTTCGTCATGTCCACGCATCCCAGGCCACCGATTTCACGACACCGGCTTCGATGAACCAGAGAGCCCGACGGCGAATGCCGGAGTCCTCCGATCCAGCGGCGCGACATGCTGGAAAGTTCCGGTGGTACAGTTTCAGGTTTACAGAATCAAGCCTTGCTTCGTCGGCATCCTCGAGACACGACGTGCCGCCCAGACAGCTACCACCACCCCGTCTCCCCAACCTGACTCCGTGACCCCCGACGCGATGAAACAGCGGGGCAACCACGGAGCCGGTTCCCTGCGCCACTCCGGCCTGATCTGGATACTCCTGCTCACGGTTGCGGTGCTGGCCCCGGTAGCTCCGATCGCTTCCTTCCTGGGCACGACCTACACTGCCACTGCCAACGATGTGTGGCTGGGCGTCTGGATTCTGAAGGCGGCAACCAGCATCCTGGCGATCCTGGGATTCGTGCTGGACCGAATGGATCCACTGGACCGTGACCGTGCCTGGCGCGAACCGCCTGCTCCCTGGCTTCCGGTTCTGGGAATTGCATTCCTGGCGCTGGCACTGCGCACTTTTCGGATCGACACCGAACTCTGGCTCGACGAAGTGGAGATGCTGGTGCGGTATGTGCCGCTCGACCTGCATCAACTCGTCAGCACCTACGACTCCCAGAACCATCACCCGCTGTACTCCATCCTGGCACACTTGACGTGGCTCCTGGGAGGCAGGGCCGACTGGACGGTGCGTATACCGGCCGTGCTTGCCGGAGTTGCCGGTGTCGTCGCGCTGTACCGCTTTGGTCGCCGGCTGGTCGGTGAGCGGGAATCGCTGCTGGCCGCGCTCGTACTCGCGGTGTCGTATCACCACATCTGGTTCTCCCAGAACGCCCGAGGCTACACCCTCATCATGCTGTTCGCGGTGGTCGGCACGGGGTTGTTCCTGCGGATTGCCAGCGCTCAGGGCAGGGATACCCACCTGGTCTGGGGCTACGCAATTGCACTTGCCCTCGCCACCTACACCCACCTCACCGCAGCCTTCATTGCGGTGGGACATGCACTTGCCCTCGTCGTGACGGCCGACTGGAGGACGGCACGAGGACGAGCACGAGCGCTCTGGGCCGCGGTGGCCCTGGGGTTGAGTGGCATTCTGACCATCGCGTTATACAGCCTCATGCTGCCTCAGGTGCTGCGCATGTTCACCACCGGGACATCGGCCGCGGTGACGGTCCAGTGGACCAGGCCTCAGTGGATGGTCGCCGAGAGCCTGAGCTCGCTGGCGGGAGGCATCCCCGGCGGTTACGCCAGCCTGGCGGTGGCTCTGTCCGTTCTGGCGATCGGCGCGGTCAGTCTCTGGCGACGGGCGCGTCTGGCATCGTTGGCCATGTACCTTCCCGTACTGATTACCGCTGCCGCCGTCCTGGCAACGGGTCACAACCTCTGGCCTCGATTCTTTTTCTTCGCCGCCGGGTTTCTGGTTCTGACCGCGATCCGGGGTGGTTTTGCCCTGGTTCACTGGGCCATCCGATGGCACCCGGGGGGCCTGGCCACCGCTGGTGCCCTTGCCGTGTCGGTGCTCAGCCTGATTACGGTTCCCCGCGCCTGGCAGGCGAAGCAACAATTCCAGCGGGCTCATGACTTCGTGGAGTCGCAGCGCAGACCCGGTGACGAAGTGGTGGCACTGGACGTCGCTTTCCATCAGTACTTTCTGCGCGGCACGGCGCCGACGTGGTACCTGACTTCACGCGTTGAGCTGCTGGATGACGTGGAGCGGGCGGCGACCCGTACCTGGGTGGTCTACACACAGCCGGCGCGGCTGCAGACCGTGACACCGGAGGTGTGGGAGCGACTCGCACCTTCGAGGTATGCGGAGGTGAAGGTATTCCCGGCGACCGTTGGCGGCGGGGAGATCCACATCCTCAGACACGACCAGATTCCCTGACCATGGCTGACCCGGTGTCACCTATCGAATCCGTCGTCGACGACGACCTGCAGCCGCTCCCGCGGGCGGTAAGCGTGGTCATCCCGGCGTTCAACGAAGCGGCTCATGTGGCGGAGCAGGTCCAGGCTGTCGATGCCACCATGCGGCAGACGGGTTGGACCTATGAAATCCTGGTCATCGACGACGGATCCACGGATGGAACGGCCGACGCGGCCGCGGCCGGAGGGCTCGCCCGGGTGATCCGGCGGAGCGAGAACCGGGGCTACGGCGCCGCGCTCAAGCTTGGCATCCGCCTGGCCAGCTACGGATGGATACTCATCACCGACGCCGACGGCACGTACCCGGTGGAGTCCATCCCTCACCTCCTGGCACTGCATGACACCAACAGCATGGTCGTCGGCGCGCGAACCGGTGCAACCGTCAAGGTCCCCCTCGCCCGTCGCCCGGCCAAGTGGTTCCTGAACCGGCTGGCCAGCTACCTCGCGGGTCGTCACCTCCCCGACATCAACTCCGGTCTGCGTCTCATGCGCAGAACTTTCGTCCAGCGCTATGAGCACCTGCTCCCGGACGGCTTTTCGTTCACGACCACCATCACGCTCTCGGCTGCCTGCAACCGGCACCCGATGGTGTACGTGCCCATCAACTACCTGGCCCGGCTGGGTCAATCCAAGATCCGGCCACGCCACGCATATGACTTCACTCTGCTCATAGTCCGCACCATCGTCTTCTTCAACCCACTCAAGGTCTTTCTGCCACTGGGGCTGCTCCTCGCCCTGGCCGGCGCCGCCAAGTTCGCGTACGACGTCAGCCGGGACAACCTTTCCGAAAGTGCGGTTCTGGGAGTACTCGGCGCCTTGATCGTCTGGGCCGTGGGCCTGCTGGCCGACCAGAACGCCCGGATGGCAACCTCACGCAGATGAGACGACCCGTCACGAGACAACTGAGTCCATCAGATACCGTAAAACGAGCGGTACCACTCCACGAAACGCGGTATCCCTTCCTCGATGGACACCCGCGGGCGGAAACCCGTGTCGCGCTCCAGATCCGAGCCGTCAGCACTGGTGATGGCAACATCACCGGGCTGCCCCGGAAGAAACCGCTTCTCGGCGACCTTGCCCAGGCTGGCCTCCAGCACCTCTATCATTCGCGTCAGGCGCACGGGCGCCTGCTGTCCGATGTTGTAGATCCGGAACGGAGCAGTACTGGCAGCGGGGTTTCCGAGTCGCGCCACGGCGTCGCGATCGGCCGACGGCGGCCGGTCCAGCACCCGCGCAAACGCCTCGATGACGTCGTCGATGTAGGTATAGTCCCGGGCGGACTCTCCGTGGTGGTAGACATCGATGGGTTTACCGGAAAGAATGCTGCTCGTGAAGCTGAAAAGTGCCATGTCCGGTCGACCCCACGGACCATAGACCGTAAAGAACCGCAGCGCGGTGAACGGGATGTCGAAGAGATGGCTGTAGCTGTGCGCCAGCAGTTCATCCGCCCGCTTGGTGGCGGCGTACAGCGAAAGCGGATGATCCGCGCCGTGATGCTCGGAAAAGGGAAGCTCCGGGTTCGCACCGTAGACGGAACTGGAACTGGCGAAGACCAGGTGGTCCACCCCGTGGTGACGGCAGGCTTCCAGGATGTTGACGAACGCGACAAGGTTGCTGTCGACATAGGCGTGCGGCGCCTCCAGCGAGTAGCGCACTCCCGCCTGCGCAGCCAGGTGTGCCACCAGAGTGGGGCGAACGTCGTCGAAGATACCGGCACAGGAATCGCGTCCCGCCAGGTCGGCTTGCACGAAGCGGAATCCCGGGCGCTCCTGGATTTCAGCCAGCCGTGCACGTTTCAGCCGGGTGTCGTAGTAGTCATTCAGACTGTCGACACCCACGACCTCGCGCCCATCGTCCAGCAGGCGACTGGCGAGATGGAAACCTATGAATCCGGCGGCGCCGGTGACGAGAACGGGGGCCATGTAGTAAGGACTGGAGCTGGCCTGCAGGCGGTGTTGCCGCCCAATGATAGCCTCGACGACCGCACCGTCCAACTGACAGGGGGCGCCGCTTGAGCGACCGCCCCCACGTCGTGGTCCTGGGAGCCGGGCCCGCAGGTTGTGGCGCAGCCAGCAGGCTGCGGCGGACCGATCGTGCCCGGGTCACGGTGATCGAGCGCCAGTCCGCTGTTGGTGGCAATGCCTCCAGCTTCGAGTGGGCCGGGCAGTGGCTGGACTTCGGCAGCCACCGCCTGCACTACACGACCGACCCGGAGATCCTCTCCGACATCCGGTCATTTCTGGGCGACGATCTCCTGCCGCGCATCCGCAACGGGCGGATACTGCTGCGCGGGAAGCTGGTTCGGTTTCCGTTCAAGCCCGCCGATCTGCTGACCACTCTGGACAAGGCATTCGCCATCGGTGTCCTCCGGGACATGGCCGCCGGGAAGCTGGGATTGCGCCGAGGCGGAGACGATACCTTTGCCGGGGTGCTGATGCGGAGCCTGGGTCCCACCATCTGCCGCAGCTTCTACTTCCCCTATGCCCGCAAGATCTGGGGATACGACCCGACGGAGCTTTCCGGAACCCAGGCCCGCAGGCGGGTGACCGCCAATTCATTCGCCAAACTCGTCAGGCGGATCTTTCGCCCTGTCGGCGCCGGGATGTTCTACTACCCCCGGCGTGGATTCGGTCAGATCACATCCGCGTATGCCGACAACGCCATCGAGCACGGCGCCACGTTCCTGCTCTCCACCAGCGTCGATCGCCTGGAACCCACGGCTGCCGGCTGGCGGGTCCATGTCACGCGGGATGGCGTGCGTCAGACCCTGGAGGCCGATCATGTCTGGTCCACGATCCCCATAACCATGCTGGCTCGCCTCACCGATGGTGCCCCTCCGGTGTTGACCACTGACACTCCGGGCATCGACTATCGGGCCATGCTCCTGGTGTACCTGCGACTCGAGACAGGACAGTTCACGCCAACCGACGCGCACTACTTCCCCGAGTCGCACATCCGGATCACGCGACTTTCCGAACCGGGGAACTACACCGACCGCGCCCGGCCCCCGGGAAGCACCGTCCTTTGCGCCGAGCTTCCCTGTTCGCCTGACGATGCCACCTGGTCGATGTCGGACTCCGAACTGGGAAACCTGGTGGCAGCCGACATACGCACCGCCGGCCTGCCGCTCCACGCGCCGCCCGCGGAGGTGCTCGTACGTCGACTGCGGCACGCCTATCCCATTTATCTGACCGGCTACGAATCACGCTTCGACGCATTCGATGCGTGGGCGGCGAGTCAGCGGCGGCTTCTTACCTTCGGGAGACAGGGCCTTTTTGCGCACGACAACACCCACCACGCGCTCTACATGGCCTACTGTGCCGTGGACTGTCTGAGTGACGGGGTATTCGACGAGGATCGCTGGGCCGCGCACCGCCGGACGTTCGCATCGCACGTGGTGGAGGATTGACGTGACCGCTACGACAGGGAGACGCTTTCCGCTGCGATGGGTCCTGCGCATTGCCGGCACCATCGTCGCGCTCTCGCTGATCATCTGGTGGCTTCCGGCGGATGAGCTGATGACGGCACTGCGGGAAGTGAGGCCGGCGGCATGGACCGTGGCGCTGGGGACGTATCTCGCCCTGCATTTCGTGGGAGTTACGAAGTGGCGCGGACTGATCAACGCCGCCGGCGCCGGGTTGAACCTGCGGGACACCACACAGGCGTATTACTGGGGGCTGTTCGGCAACCTCTTCCTGCCGTCCATCGTGGGCGGTGACGTGGTACGGGCCGGTGTGGCGATGCGTGTGGCCCGGTCACGCGGCGCGGTGCTGCTGGGAAGTTTCGTGGACCGGGTCCAGGATGTTGCCGGTCTGGGGGTCCTGGCCGGTGCCGGAGCCCTCCTGTCACCAAGGGCACTGGATGAGTCCAGTCGGCGGATATTCCTGACCTTCGGAACGCTGCTGCTGGTGGCGGGAACCGCCAGCATTCTTGCCCTGCGCTTCTTCCCTGCGCGACTGGTCCCGTTCCGCATCCGTCGGCGTCTCGTCAGGCTGCGCCAGGCAGTCAGGGCCACGGCTTCCCGACCGGCTGCGCTGCTCCGCGCGTTCCTGCTGGGCCTGGGCCTTCAGAGCGGACTGATACTGCTGAACTGGGAGCTGGGACGACTCATCGGGATCGACGTACCACTTTACGTCTGGTTCTTCGTCTGGCCACTGGCCAAGATCGCCGGCCTGACGCCGATCACCCAGGGTGGCATCGGGGTACGGGAGGCCGCCCAGGCGGCCCTCTTTGCACCCTTCGGCGTGTCGGCTGTCAACGCCGTGGCGACGGGGCTGGTCTTCGAGACCGTGATGATCGCCGGGGGACTGGCCAGCGGACTACTGGCCGTCCTGCTCCGCCGTGGTCGGGCAGACCGGATACCTGTCGAGGTTCCGGCTCCGACACGGAGTCCGGAAAACAGCACCGAGACCCTGTCTCAGGTCCCCAGGTAGTCGCGGTACCAGGCAATCGTTTCGGCGAGCGACTCGGCCAGGTTGTGACGAGGCTGCCATCCCATCCGTTGACGTGCCTTGCTGCAATCCAGGTACTGCCGGGGGATCTCGTTGGTGGCGTTGCCAAGGACCGTCAGCGGCAGGTCGGGCCTGCCTGTGGCCGACAGCAGCCGTTCCGCCAGCTCCAGCACGGTCATGGGCGTCTCGGTGCCGAAGTTGAACGCCTCGCCGGTGAAGCCATCTCCGGGAACTCTCTCCGCGAGCTGCAGGTAGGCGTCGACTGCATCCCGAACGAAGAAGTAGTCCCGCACGAAGCTGCCGTCGCTGCGGATCACCGGAGATTCTCCCCGGATGGCTGAGCGAATGGTACCGGGAACCAGACGATTGAAGTTGAGGTCGCCGCCCCCATACAGGTTTCCACACCGCGTTATGGCAACCGGGAGGCCGAAGCTGTGGAAGTAGGACTGCGCTATGAGATCGGCACACGACTTGGACACGTCATACGGAAAGCGTCCGATGAGCGGGGTATCTTCAGTGTACGGCAGGCGTTCATGCGCGCCGTAAGCCTTGTCGCTGGACGCCACGATGATGCGCTCGATGCGGTTCCCCAGCAGTCGCGCGGCCTCCAGCAGCGACCAGGTGCCGCGAATGTTTGCCTCGAAGGTGGAGATCGTCGAACGGCTCGCGGTTCCCACGATCGTCTGGGCACCCAGGTGGAAGATGGAATCCACCTCGTGCTCGTTGAGGACGCGAAGCAGGAGATCGTGGTCTTCGAGTTCACCGCGGACGATGCGGCAACGCGCGAGGGTCCCGGACGAGACGGCAGCGCTTTCCGGGATCCAGTCCCGCACCAGACAGATCACGGTGGCACCCCGCTGGAGCAGTTCGGCAGTCAGCCAGGAGCCGAGCAGTCCGGTGGCGCCGGTGACGAATACGTGACGTTGTGTCCAGAAGGTCATTTCCGTACCCATGGTGCGTTTCCACTTGCCCAGAGACTCTCCAGGAGGTTGCGCTCTCGCAAGGTATCCATCGGCTGGAAGAATCCCGGGTGTTTGAATGCCATGAGCTGTCTGTCGCGAGCCAGGCGCTCCAACGGTTCGCGTTCCAGTATGGATTCATCGCCACCCAGATACTCGAACACACCCGGTTCAAAGACGAAGAAGCCGCCATTGATCCAGCCAGCCTCGGCCTGGGGCTTTTCAGTGAACTCCAGCACCGCGTCACCCTCCAGTGACAGCCCACCGAAACGGGCGGGAGGTCGGACCGCCGTGACGGTTGCGAGTTTCCCGTGGGATTCATGGAAGGCGAGCAGCCTGCCGATGTCCACGTCCGCAAGGCCATCTCCATAGGTGCAAATGAAGCGCTCGTCTCCCACGTGCGGCCGCAGCCGTCGGATGCGACCGCCCGTCATGGTGTCCAGGCCGGTGTCTATGAGACCCACCTTCCAGTCCAACCGGCTTTCCCGGAGCACCGTCACCTCGCCATCACGCAGGTCGACGACGAAGTCGCTCTCGTGCATGGCGATGCTTCGGAAGTACTCCTTGATCATCTCGCCGCGGTAGCCACAGGCCACCAGGAAGTCGCGATGCCCGTGACCGGCGAAGAATGACATCAGATGCCAGAGGATGGGTCTGCCACCGATTTCCACCATGGGCTTGGGTCGCGACTGCGTCTCCTCAGACAGGCGCGTTCCCTTCCCACCAGCCAGAATGAGGACAAGCATCTCTAGAGTACCCTGGGATAAGGAATCGGGATAATGAAACGCCCACCCGACGAGGCGAACGCTGCCTGCTGCTCCATGATCTCGTCCGCAAAGTTCCATGCCAGGATCAGGAGATAGTTCGGGCGTCGCCTCATGACTTCGGACACCGGCAGCACCGGCAGGTGCATTCCCGGAGAATAAAGGCCCACCTTGAGCGGATTCCGGTCCACGGTCCAGGACACGAGGGAGGAGTCGATGCCACAGTAATTGAGCAGGGTATTTCCCTTGGCAGGAGCGCCATAGGCCGCCACATGTTTCCCTTCGTCACGAAGCGAAAGCAGGAGGCGGACCAGGGCATCCCGGTTGTCGGCGGCCCGCGATCCGAACTCATCCCAGGATGCCTGGCCCGTCAGCCCCCCGGCTTCTTCCTCGGCAATGGCCTCGTGAACCGATGGCTCGACCGTGGCTGACCTGCTGACGCGAGCGCGGATGGACCCTCCGTGTACCGGGATCCGTTCCACGCCAGCAAGCGTGAGCCTGGCGGCAGCCGCCATCCGGGCCACCGCGGTCACTGTCATGTAACTCAGGTGCTCGTGATAGATCGTGTCATATTCGCCCCGCCTGAGCATTTCGAGGGCCCACGGAAACTCGATGAACGCCATGCCATCATCGGTCAGCAGTTCAGCGCATCCCGCGAGGAAACCGACCGGGTCGTCCACGTGGGCAAAGACGTTGTTGGCGACTATGGCGCGCGCGTGACCGTGGGCTGCGGCGACCTCGGCACCCACGCCACGTGCAAAAAACCTGACCACTGTTTCAATGCCCCGGGCCTGCGCCATACCCGCAATGTTCCGCGCCGGCTCGATTCCCAGGACCCGAACTCCCCGCCGACGGAAGGCGGCCAGAAGACTTCCGTCGTTGCTGGCGACTTCCGCCACCAGGTCATCAGCTCGGAGGTTCAGGCGCTCGACCACTGCCTGGGCGTAGGCTTCGTTGTGCGCGGCCATGGTGTCTGACGTGCCGGTAACGTACAGATAGTGGCCGAAGAGGACCTCCGGATCCACGACGTCCAGGAGCTGCACCAGCGTGCAATCCCGGCAGAAGAACACATCCAGCGGGTAGAACCGCTCATTGGCAAAGCCGGCGGGATCCGCGGGGAAAGCATTGGCCAGCGGCTGGTCACCGAGAGAGAGGAAGAGATGCAGGTTGCTGCCACCACAGCCCCGGCAGTCGGCGCGCCGGTGGTGATGGGGCCGCCCTGGCATGCTGGCTGTCGCCTGGCCTGAACCCTGGCGTCTCACCGGGAAATCCTGGCCGGCGGCTGAACCGGAACCCGCAGCGGCGGAAGGCCACGCATCGAGGCACGCCAGGCGCGCAACTCCTCGGAAAAGCGGAATCGCAGCACGCCCCGGACGAACTCCAGGCACGTACTTGGCTTCACGTGCGACATTCCGCTTCCTCGCATGCGTGCGAAGACGTTGTACTCCAGCACGCGGACACCCAGGAAATGCGCCCTCACCATGATTTCGGGATCCAGCAACCACTGCCGACTGGTCAGCGCCAGCCGTTCCATGACCTCGCGCGGCATCAGCTTGGGCAGTCCATTGATGTCCAGGGAGGCGACCCCGGGAAACAGCAGGCGGAAGAAGACGTTGTATCCGATCGATACGACCTTCCGCTGCAGGCCATCCATCCGGAACCTGCGACGCGCCTTGGCCAGGACCACCTCGCCTGTAGCCAGCGCGTCTTCGAAGAGCCGCACCGTATCTTCCGCGTCCACTTGTCCATCTGCCGGAATGATGCCCACCCAGGGCGCCCGGCAGAGAGGCAGGCCTGCCAGTACTCCATTGCCATAGCCGATGTTGACGTCCACCCGATGGATCCGGATGCCGTTATGAGCGTCGGCGAGTTCCCGCAGTATGGCTCCGGTGGCGTCGCTGGAGCCATTGTCGACCGCGATCAGTTCCAGCGGGATTTCTGCCCGGTCGAACGCCTGGAGCAGACGACGGACAGTCTGAGCCACGATGGCTTCCTCGTTGAAGCACGGCATGACCAGTGACAGGCGAGGGGGGTCGCCCGGATCGACATCACTCTTCCATGCTCCAGCCTGGTCCATTCGCGCCTCGCGCCGGGGTACACGCGTCAATACTACCAGACGATTCAACGAGGGAATTGTACCTCATCCCGCCGCGTGTGACACACTCCGGCATTCCGGATGAATCCGTCGTCGTGCGCCCCTGTCGACCGGCTCCGCCCATGGTGCCGCTGGCGGCAGTCAGCGTGGTGGTTTCACCTCCGACCTCGCGCCTGAATAGGGCCTGGTGGAGAGACTCTCGGGCCGGTATCCGGAGGCTGAATCGTTCACGACGAGCCAGTCGCCATCCACCATGGATCATGGATTCTCCCCCGGACTTCATATCGCAGGTTCCGTAATCAGGCCCTGGCACGATAGATGACCAGGTCCGAACATCCTTCGTCACAATGGGGGGCCTGCGTTCCACCCTCTGTTCCGTCAATACCATGAAAATCGGCACCTTAGAAGGACTGGGGCATCCTTGGTTGCTGAGAATGTTCCTGAGAGAATTTTCGGATCGTGTGTCAAGCCTGGCTCAACCCCGTGCCTGAACCCCAGGCACGTCCCGGGTGGCGTTACCGGGCTGACGCGGTGGCTCACATTCCGTCGTCACGCGGGAAGAGCTGCTTCGAAGCGAACCGCCCTTGGGATGGTAACCGAGAGATCGCAGTCTGGCACCCAGGAAACCAGGGACCGCAAGCGATCCACTGAAACGCCGGAAGCCGTCATCTCGTCAGGTCGCAGGGGTCGGGAACCAAAAGCAAGCTGCCCCGACTCTATGCCCAGGACACCAGCAGCCACCGTTGCAAAATGCCGGACGGTCTGAAACGTGCCGGTGGCCAGGTTCACCGTTTCCCCCGTCGTCGCCGATGCCGTCCCCAACCTGAGAAGGCCTTCAGCTACATCTTCTGCATATGCAAAGTCGCGAGATTGGGCACCGGTTGACAGCTCGACTGGCTGACCCGGTTCTATAGAGCGAAGACTGGGCAACAGGCGACCGGGATGTTCCCCGGCTCCGAACACCGTGAACACGCGAGCCGTCACACAGCGGAGGCCAGTCGATCCTCCCAGCCCTGACAACGCGAGCGTCCCGGCCAGTTTCGACCTCCCGTATGCCGTGTGCGGCTGCGGAACGGTCGCCTCTGAAAGGACTCCTTCGGCCAGCCCATACTCCAGCGCCGAACCGACGTGCACCAGCCGCTGGAATGGCCAGTCGTGGCTGCGTCTGGACTGCAGTGCCTCTCCCACCCTCAGTGGCAGCTTCTCGTTCAGCAGCGCCATGAGAGTGGGGTCCACCTCCGAGCGATCCACTCCATAACCGACGAGATTGAACACGATATCGCATTCACGCGAACCGATAAGGTCTTCCAGTTCGTACGGTTTCTGCGCATCGAAGGACACGGCTTCGGCATCGATTCCCCACCGCCTTGCGGTATCTGCAAATCCGGCGGGGTCCCTGACCGCGGCCACCACTCTGGCCCCTGCAAGTGTGAGACACCGTGCCACCCAGCGTCCCAGGAAACCTGAAGCTCCCAGCACGATGACGCGGGCCCCGGTATACGGCGCCAGGCTGCCTTCCATCACCCTGTCCGGGCGGGGACACGACTGTCGACTGGAACGGACTCTCATCGATCACCGCGACCGGGTGGAGTCACGACGGGATCTCGCTCCGGGGGTCTGCCGCCTGCATCGGGCCGCACCGCGGCCGTGCGAGCCTCCCCCGGAGAAAGAGGGCCGGCGGCAATCCGGAAACCGTCACCCGTCAGAGTTGGACCATCCAGTATCCAGACGGTCCGATCCGGATACGCTGCCAGCACACGGTCCCGAATGCCGTCCGTCGCGTCCCAGGCATAAACCGGCACGCCCGCATTCAGGTCGACGGGATTGTAGACCGCCGCCGATGCATAGTCCGGGAACCGCGCCCCGCGAATCAGCACTATGCTCCGGCCAAAGCCCTCGGCTTGCGCCAGGGCACGCACGTCCGGTCTCATGCCTCGATAGTTTCGATACTTCCCCAGCGAACGCCAGGGCACAAAGACCACGAGCGCTGCAAGCGCAAGCGCTACGCCCACCACCCGCGCGGACGATCGTTGGCTTTCCTCTGACACCTCCAGATCCAGCCTGGAGAGTCCGCTCGCTATCAGAACACAGCAGGGGACGATGATCAGATACCAATATCGGGCTCCGAAGTCCGGGCCCCCACTGAACCAGTAGAAGGCATGTGCTCCTCCCACGGCAGCAATACATGCCGCCATCCACCAGTCGAGTCGCCGGTCCCGACGACTTCCCAGCAGCAGCGGCAGCAGAACCAGAGGAACGGCTCCCACCGGCCACCCGAGAAGTTCGGTGTCAACCAGTGACGTGTTCATGACGGTGTTCACCGCTGCATCCAGCGGCGCGTGCCCGGGGAACGGATCGAGTCCGCCCCACCCCAAGCCACGGTTGGCGCCAAAACCCAGGTCATTTGCCCCGGGCTCGTAGTGTGTGTCGACGTATTCGTTGATGGGAAAGACCCGCGCCGAGCCAGTCAGCAGTCGGTTGTAGGGAACCACCAGACCGGCGACCAGCGCCGTGCCTGCCACCAGCGCCGCACTCGGCGCAACCCGAAAGCGGGTTCCCCGGGCTCCCAGAGACCAGAAGCCGAGCAGGACCGCCAATACCAGTCCTTCCAGAGGACGCACCAGGCTGGCCCCACCGACACACATGCCACCCAGGAGCCCCGGTAGCCAACGCCCGCCCTCACGAGCATGGGCCACTCCCAGCGCCGCCGCCAGTGCCAGAACCAGAGTCAGGGTATGGGTCATCAGGTTCATGCCCATGAACAGGAACCACGGTGACGCCGCCAGCAGCAGAGTCGCCAGGCGGGCCTGACGATGATCAGTGAGCCGACCCAGGAGCAGCCAGGCGAGTACCACGGAAAGCCCCGCCAACAGTGGATTCACCAGCCACGGAATCCCCAGACGGACACCGATCGACAGCACGAATGGCCAGCCCGGCGGGACCGGTGAGTACCACCGAGTGGGTTCGAACTGCATCAGATCGAGATCAAAAGCCGCCGGCACCGGCGGCAATGGCATGGTCCAGAGACCCTGCGCCAGGTAGCGCGCATGAAGCAGGTACACGACCTCGTCAGGCACGTGAGGGTGGTTCTGGTACACCACTCTGGCCAGCAGAGCAGTCATTGCCACCACGAACGCTGCCAGCAGCAGTGCCCGCCGATCCAGGCGCGGCCGACCACGACCTTCAGGGCCAAGCACACGGAAAAGGAAAGCGTCTGTCCGGGCTGCTCCATCACGGGGAATCGAGCGCGCCGCCGCCAGCAGACACACCAGCGAGAGCAACTGGAGGACAGTGGCCACCAGAAGCTCCATGAGGTGGACCCGGGGGTCGCGGGACGGAACCCCGCTGAAAAAGAAGAGCGCCGGCAGCAGAAGCGTCACCAGCGGCAGCCTCTTCCGGCACCACCGGAGCGCCGCCGCGATGTGTTCGCGTCCGAACGTCAGGACCATTACGAACTGGGCCATCAGGATGACGCGCGCCGCGGTCGGGACCGAACCGTGGGCGAGGACCTCCAGATGCTGATACGCCACCGCTGGTGGTGCATTCACCAGTTGCAGAGTCGCAGCCCAGCCGACGATTGTGAGTGCCATCCACTCTGCAGCAGCGGACCAGGCTCTCGATGCAAACGCGACACCCGCCGCGGAAAGGAGTACCGTCAGCGGCAACATGATCGCAGCGCCCGAGACGGTGAGCGGCGGCCATCGCCAGACAACCACGAGAGCAACCATGGCAAGGACTGCGGCGATGCTGCGGCGAACCGTATCAGTCAAATTGATTTCCGGCGGATGAACTCATCGGACACTGACACCAGCGGCGGTCCTCCACAAGCACCGGCCGGTCTCCTGGAGAGCTGGTTGACACCAGACGGCTCCCCTCCTGCAATCCGGTCCGGGAAGCCCGGACTAACGGGAAGTCGATGCCGTCCGCCGGAACGGCGGCAGCAGGGTCCGTAGCTCCCGAATCGATGCAATGGAGGTGTCCGCGCTGGCCGCTGCCAGGCCGGTGGTCCGGAATGCTTCCGTCGCCGCACCCGTATTCACGATGACCTGAACCGAGTCGTTGATCGCACTCATCATGTCGCCCAGTGAAATCGGTACGTCACGAGGGAGATTGGCGGCGGTACGCAGCTCTGAAAAGACCGCGTTGCCCGCTGGCGCTTCACCCTCCCAGAGTGCCCGCAGCGATCCACCGGGCAACTCTTCCTGCAGTCCCAGCAGATCCAGAATGGTCGCGCCAATCTGCCGCGTGGAAACCGTGGCGGTTACCCGGCCGATGGGTACATGGCCGGGATGGACGATCACCAGCGGGACGTGCAGCAGCTCGTAGTACAGTCCGTTGCCATGGCCGAAGGTTCCGTGTTCGCCGAAACCCTCACCATGATCCGCCGCGATGATCACTATCGTATTGTCCAGCAGTCCGCGGCCTCGCATGTCATCCAGCATCGACGCGGTCGCCGCGTCGAGCTGTGCAATGGCCCCTTCGTAGGCCGGCTCCATCTGCCTGGCCCGCTCCGGCGGCAGAACCTCGGTCCCGATCAGCGCGTCACGCCTCAAGTCGCGCCTGGCTGCCTCCGGCAGGTCCGGTGCAAACCATCCGAACGCCGTGTCCCATGGAGCGACTGGGAGATATGGTTCATGGGCGTCCATGAAGTTCACGAAAGCAAAGTACGGGTGGCTTCGATCGCGCTCCAGCCAGCGGACCAGGCTCTCGTGATTCATCTCCGCACTCACGCGGGCAAGGGCGTCATGAAATCCCAGGAAGTCGCGCACTGCGTCGAGATTCGCGATCCAGCGGACGAGTGTGGAGCTTCGGACCATGTTCTGAAACCCCAGGCGATGCTCGTCGAAGTGAGCAAAGCCACGTCCCAGTCCGAAAGCCTTCTTCACGAAAATCCGGTTGGCGGAGAAACCGCCGGTACGGTACCCGGCCCCCGCCAGCGCCTCCGCGAGGGTTCGGGGTTCCCTGTTCAAGGGCTTGCGCCAGTCGGTCGACAGCTCATGGGCCCAGCGTCCCGTGAAAATGCTGGCGTGCGTGGGCAGGGTATACGAAGATGTGGCCATCGCCCGATCGAACACCATCCCCTCGGCGGCGAACCGCGTCAGGTTCGGGGCTGTCGTGTCGGGGCTCCCGTACAGGTCCAGAGAAGCGGCACGCACCGTATCCCAGATCAGAAGCAGGACGTTAGGCGTCCCTTCCCGTGCTGCCGGGAGGCCGGCCGTGGCTCTCCACTCGCTGATCGTGGGCCACAGCGCCATCGGCAACGCCAGGATGGCGGTCAGAATGGCGGATCGCGGGAGCACCCAACCCACCAGACGACCCGCGGTGTCCGGTCTGGCTTCGGCCCACGAGCCGGCGCGTACCGCCAACCCCAGGGCCACTATTGCCTTGGCCCAGAGGTGAAGTCGGGGAGCCAACAGCAGTGCCGTGAAGAACAGGGGGAAAGTCAGCAGCGCCCAGGCCACCCCCGGACGCCGGAGCGGCCGGGCGACGCTTCCGAGTACGACCATGATTAGCAGAATGGCGGACCACAGGATCGCATCGCCCAGCGGCGTCATCCACAATGCGTGATTGCCATGATCCCATACCTGTCGCCCGGCGGCGGCCGCGAGGCCACGGGCGAAGTTCTGGCCCAGGCCGGATACCAGAACGAGGCATGCTGCCAGTCGCACCAGCGCACCCACTCCCAGGAACGATGTCGTCCCTCCGGGCGGCACTTCCCGATATTGGGACACCACTTACTGGATTACGGCTGTTCCGGGGTGCTGCCCTTTCTCTGGAACAAGTACCGGACGGCAGCCACCAGCCGCCGCCAGAACATGAGCACGAATCCGGCGATGGCGGCGAATGCCGACGCAATCGGCATCAGGGCATCAGGTCCGAGGTACACGCGAGTATCTCCTCCAGTCCACAGTTTCCGGCAGGACGGCTGACCAGTCATTCCCGGCGCGAATCTGACTCCAGGGGTGCGCCAGCCGTCACATAACAGGCAACGCTATTGCATGGACTCGGCCAGCAACAGGTGACACCACCGTTGCACCGACCCCCGGAGAGAGCCGCAACCGGGTTGGATCAGTCCTGTTTCGTGGCCCGGGTCGCTCCCGCAAAAGCTTGCAGCATAGCAACTTACTTGGGTCAAATTACCGTTCACAATCATCAGGATCATCGAATGACGAAAGGAGTTACCGTCTGGTTCACCGGCCTCTCGGGATCCGGCAAGACCACCGTGGCATCCCGGGTACACGACCTATTGCAGGCGCGCAACATTCACACCGAGCGCCTCGATGGCGACGTGGTCCGGCGCAGCCTGACGCGCGACCTGGGTTTCTCCAAAGAGGATCGAGACAAGAACATCGAGCGCGTCACCTTCGTGGCCAAACTGCTTACCCGCAACGACGTGATCGTGTTGACGGCGTTCATCTCACCCTACCGCCGCATGCGCGACAACGCCCGTGCCGAAATCGGTGATTTTCTGGAAGTGTTCGTCCGCACACCAATGGAAGTCCTGCTCGAGCGCGACGTGAAGGGCATGTACCGCAAGGCCATGGCCGGCGAAATCCAGAACTTCACCGGCGTCAATGACCCCTATGAGGAACCGGCCAACCCCGACCTCGTTCTCGATACCGCGGTTGAATCGATAGACGAGAGTGCCCGCAAGGTCATCGAACTTCTGGAGGCGAAGGGATACATCGCCGCAGAACGTCTGCGGGTGTCTGACCGGAACTCGCGGCCGGCAGCGTCTTCCCGACTCCCGGGGCCATCGGTTCCCCACGGTGGCACCCTCGTGAACCGGGAGCTGGAAGGCGAGGCACTGAAGGCTGCCCAGTCGCACGCGAAAGAACTCCCCCGGCTGGCGCTGGATGAACGGGAGCTCAGCGATCTGGAGATGATCGGTATCGGCGCTCTCTCACCGCTTGCCGGGTTCATGCGCCGGATGGACTACGAGACCGTGGTGGAGTCGATGCGCCTGTCCGATGGTCTGGTCTGGGCGCTGCCGGTCACCAAGGCTGTCACGGCCGAGGAAGCCCGCGGCCTCAGGGAGGGCCAGGAAGTCACTCTGACCGATCAGTCCGGCGAGGCAATGGCCATCATGCAGGTGACCGATATCTTCACCTACGACAAGCGTCGTGAGGCGGAAAAGTGCTTCGGCACCACGGAAGACGCTCACCCCGGTGTCAGGCGTCTCTATGGGCAGGGAGACGTACTCCTGGGCGGACCCGTTCAGGTACTCAGACGTCCGGCGTACACCCAGTTCGGAGAGTACCGCCTGACGCCGATCGAAACCCGCCGGCGCATGGACGAGGCCGGCTGGAAGACGGTGGTCGCCTTCCAGACCCGCAATCCGGTACATCGCGCCCACGAGTACCTCCAGAAGGTCTCGCTCGAAACCATCGATGGACTGCTGCTCCACCCCCTGGTCGGCGCAACCAAGTCGGACGACGTCCCGGCGGACGTGCGCATGCGCACCTACGTGGAAATCATTTCGCACTATTACCCCGCCGGACGGGTCATGCTGGCGGTCTTCCCGGCAGCCATGCGTTATGCCGGGCCGCGTGAGGCACTCTGGCACGCCATCTGTCGCAAGAACTACGGATGCACGCACTTCATCGTGGGGCGCGATCATGCCGGCGTCGGCAATTACTACGGGTCGTACGACGCCCAGAACCTGCTGAGTTCCTTCCCGCCCCACGAACTCGGGATCGTGCCGCTCAAGTATGAGCACACGTTCTTCTGTCGTACCTGCGGCAGCATGGCGTCCACCCGCAGTTGCCCGCACGGCAGGGAGCACCATGTGGTGCTGAGCGGTTCCAAGGTGCGGGAGATGCTCACGAACGGCGAACTCCCCCCTCCCGAGTTCTCGCGGCCCGAGGTCGCGCGCATCCTCATGGAGGCGTACCAGGCTCAGGCCGCTGCCGCCCAATGACATCCGACGCGCCGCGAGAGCGGTACGCCGATCTCCAGCTCCACTCCTCGGCCTCCGACGGGAGCGATCCCCCGTCGGAGGTGGTGCGGAGGGCCGCCCGCATGGGGTTCGCCGCCATGGCACTCACCGATCACGATACCATGGCTGGAATCCCCGAGGCACTCGAGGCGTCGATTTCCGAGGGTATCCTGCTGATCCCGGCATGCGAGCTTTCCACACTGGATGAAAACGAACGCCAGATCGACATTCTGGCCTACGGCGTCCAACCTGACGATGTCTCTTTCACCGACTTGCTCACCACCATTCGTTCCGGTCGGCTGGGTCGGGCCTTCCTTATGGTCCAGAAACTGAACGAACTGGGTTACAGCGTGTCGTGGGATCGGGTACAGGAGATTGCCGGCAGCGAGAATGTCGGACGTCCTCACGTCGCACGGGTCATGGTGGAGGCCGGGATCGTGCCTGACGTAAAGGCGGCGTTCACACCCGAGTTCATCCTGGATGGCGGGCGCTGTTACGTGCAACGCGTGAAGATCTCGCCGGAAGACGCCATCCGGCAGATTCATGATGCCGGTGGGGTCGCGGTTGCGGCGCATCCCGGTCGCACCGGACTCACCGAACCCGAATTGAAGCAGCTTGCCGATGCTGGGCTGGATGGGATCGAAGTCTACTATCCCAGACACTCATCGTCCGAGACCGATGTCTTTCTGGCGCTGGCCCGGTCACTGAACCTGCTGATCACCGGCGGCAGCGACGACCATGGAAGCATCAACGAAGGGCGACTGATGGGCCGAGTCAGGCTGCCCTGGCCAGACGTCGAGCGCTTGCTGGAAGCGATTGAGAAGCGTGGCCTGAATCGACAGCCGGGTGAGACTAGAGCCCCCGGTGGAAACGGGCTGGTCGTGGCAGCCACCAGGAGTGACGCCCGCTCTACGGCAGAAACGGGCGCCTGAAGATCATTGTCCCCCGCTGACCTGACTGACCCGCCGGACCGCGACTCCAGCGCCTTCCGCTGGCCGCCCGAGCGACCCCGGCCGACCCCTCCCGATGTAGCCGTCGTCGTACCCCAGGAGCGTTGGCAGCGATGGGTACGATCCGCCGTGATCGTGCTCTCGATCGTTGCGGCGCTGGCCATATACCTGAGCCCCACGCTGCCCGCACTTTCCACCGCAGCCAAGGCCTCCTGGGCTGTCTTCGTACTCTGCACCGGCCTCTGGGTGACGCACGCAGTTCCATTCGGGGTCACGGGGCTGCTGGCGATTGCGCTGCTGAGTGTGACCGGGGGAATGGAGCCGTCGGACGCCTTTGCCGCATTCGGATCCGCGGCAGTCTTCTTTCTGATCGGCATCTTCATCATCGCGGCGGCGCTGATAGAAAGCGGTCTCTCCAAGAGATGCGCACTCTTCCTGCTGCGACCCTTCGACCGCTCACCCTACGCGTTCGCCACCGGCATGATGTTCGCCGGTTGTTTTGGCACCATCTGGATGCCGAACCAGGCCACCATCGCCCTGCTGTTCCCCATCGCGGTCGAAGTCGTCTGGGCTCTTCAGTTGAAGCGTGGCAGGAGCAACTACGCGAAGGTCCTTTTCCTTTCGCTCGCCTGGGGCACCATGATAGGCTCGAACGCCAGCTTTCTGGGTTCGGCGCGCGCTCCGCTGGCACTGGGCCTTCTCCACGGACGGCACGGCATGACCGTTTCCTTCCTGGACTGGACCATTGCCGCCCTGCCTGTGGTGGTGCTGGGCTGTGTCCTGGCGCCCCTCATCCTTCGCATGCTGTTCCCCAGGGAGGTGGTGGACTTCACGGTAGCTCGTGAAATGCTCGAGGAGACCGTCCGGGGAATGGGACCCGTCAAGCGCCGGCAATGGCAAGTGGCCGTCATTGTGACCCTCACCATTGGCGCCTGGGTGGTACTGGGACAGCAGGCCAACATAGCCGTCATCGCACTGCTGGGGTCGACCGCACTCATTGCCAGTGGGTCCATCACCTGGGAACAGGCGGAAAGGCGCATCTACTGGAACATCGTACTCATGTACGGTGGGGCGATCGCACTTGGCATCGCCATCGACCAGTCGGGAGCGGCCCGCTGGCTGGTGGAGGGATTCATCAGCGAGGGTGGCATCCCGACTGGCTGGGCGGTGGTGGCAGTCGCGGTGGGCACGCTCCTCCTTTCCGAGTTCATGAGCAACGCCGCCGCGGTGGCGGTCATGCTGCCGCTGGCCTTCAGCCTCGGCACGCAACTGGGGGCTTCACCGGTGGCGCTGACACTGGCCACTTCCATTGGCGCGGGGCTGGACTTTGCCTTGCCATTCAGCTCCGCGCCCAACACGATTGTATTTTCCAGCGGATATCTCCGCATGACCGATGTCCTGAAGGCCGGGGGTGTGATGACCCTCCTGGCCATCGCGCTGGTTACCCTGGTCGTACTGTTCTGGTGGCCCCTGCTGGGGATGGCATGACACTGCTTACGGGCGCGACACTCTGGTTCACGGGCCTGCCTTCGTCAGGCAAGTCGACCATTGCGCGACACGTCTACCAGAGCCTCCTGGATCGCGGTCTTCCAGTCGAGCTTCTGGACGGGTCCGAGGTGCGTGAGAGCCTGTCGCGGGGGCTGGGATTTTCCCCCGAGGACCGGGAGGAGCACATCCGTCGGATGGGGTACGTGGCCAAGCTCCTCTCGCGCAACGGTGTCATTGCCATCTGCTGCGCGGTCTCACCGTACCGGGCGACGCGCGAAGAGGTACGGCGGAATACCACGCATTTCGTGGAGATTTTCGTGGACTGCCCGGTGGAAGTGGCCGAACGCCGCGATCGGGAGGGCTGGTATGCGCGGGCGAGGCGAGGCGAGGCCGGCGATTTCACGGGAGTCAACGCCCCCTACGAAGAGCCGCTGAATCCCGAAGTTCGGGTCGAGAGCGACAAGGTGCCGGCCGAGGATGGTGCGACGCAGGTGATCCGCTACCTGGAAGAACACGATCTCATTCCCCGGTCTGACCGGGAGGCCACGCAGCGCATGGATGCGCTGCGCCGGCAACTGGCATCACTCGGATACGTCTGATCAGCGGGCCCGGCGGGCGGCGACACACGACTCTACCTCCCGCACCAGCGCCTGCATCTGCCTTTCCACGGTCAGAGTCTGAAGGTAGGCCTCGTCACCGGGGCTGGGTCGCGCTGCAGCACACTCGATGGCACGACGGATGATGCCATCGCCGTCTTCCAGCGCATCGGTATAGACCACGTAGTGTCCGCCGGCGCGCTCCAGCAGGCGCGCCGATTCATTGCCCCGTTCGCAAAGCGCCAGCACCGGAGTCCGGGCGCCGAGGTAGTCGAAGAGTTTATTGGGAATCTGGTGGATCCACCCCTGCGTCGGCAGCAGCAACAGGTCGGCGTGTTCCACTTCGTCGCGCGCCTCATCCGGGGAGGCCCAGTCGCGGAAGATCGCCCGGAGACGCAGTTGCTGGCAGAGTTCCGCAATGTCCACGTCTCCATACTGGCGGCAGTGACCGATGAACCTCACCTCCCATTCGGCTCGGCGTTCCGCGGCCGCCCGTGCGAATGCCGACAGCAGTGGAACGGGATCCCGTGGGTAGTACATGGATCCGGAGAAAACCAGTCGAAGCGGGCCGAGACGGCGTGGTGGACGTTCCGCCAGAAGACGCTCCACCCCATTCATCACGACGCGAACCCGCGATCTGCCATCCGGTCCGATCTTGTCCGCAAACAGGTCGCCGGCGCTCTCGCTCACCGCCACGACCAGATCCGCGCGCCTCACCACGGCACGTTCCAGGAACAGGTCCAGACGTGCAGCCGGACTCTTCCGCGACCGCTCCATCAGCATTCCATTGTCGGTCCAGGGGTCCCGGAACTCGGCGATCCAGGGGCAGTCGAGCGATATCCCCGCCAGCAGGGCGGCGACCTGCGTCGAGTGCGAGGGAGAAGTCGAATAGAGGAGGTCGATGCCCTCGGCGGCCTTGCGGAGCGTGTTTCGCACTGCCACCGGTATCCATCCCTGATTGTTGTCCGGTATTGCGAGCAGATCCGACAGCTCCTTGAGTATGCCGCCTTTCTCACTTTGGGGGGCTTCCGCCCGGGAGGTTGATTGCCCCGGAGAGCGTGGTGACCACGGCAAGAAGAGGTTCCTGGTGCGCGCCAGTACGGACTTGAGTCCGGGTAGCGCACCGACGACGTTGACCTCGATGGGTCCATCGCGGAAGACGTCACCGGGGGCGTGGTGGCCGGCGCAGGAGGCGACGACGGTCACACGATGACCGGCCCGCGCCAGTGCCCGGGCAACGTTTCCCGCCCGGAGTGCGCCAACCACGGGCTCGGGTGGATACCCCTCGGTCAGGAGCAGAACCCTCATCAGAGCTCCTTCCGGTTACGATGTCCACGGGACAGGCGTTGCGCCCTCCTGCACGTGAACCGACAATCGTCCCGGCTGGAGAGGACGCCAGTACGCAGGATCACGCCGCCCGTCGTTGAGCCGAGGGCGGAACGTACCACGTCTCGTGTTCGAGAATGCTCGCGGCCAGCCAGGCCATGCCGATCATCAGATATGTAAATGATACCCAGCCAAAGGTACCAAAGAGCGCTGTAACCGAGAACGCAGCCAGACTGAGCTCCAGAAACATCAGGAACTGCGAGTCCCGCGTACGGGTGGCCGCGATTTTCCGTCGGACCCGGCGAATCTGATGGAACAACACCCCCCACATCGTGAGGTATATGGCCAGACCTGGGATGCCAGTCTCGGCCGCAAGCCGAAGATACGTGCTGTGTGTATCGCGGGCGCCCTGCACGTTCGCCTCAGCATTCCGACGACGCGCCTCGGCAAGGTGCGCGGCCGGCATCATGCCGGCGCCAACTCCGAAGACGGGATTCTCACGTATCGTATGGGCCGCGATCCCCCAGATCTGCCAGCGAGCCTCGGCGGAACCTTCTGGGTCGACACCCTGCATCCCACTCTGAACAGAAACGTTGGTCAATCCTGCGAGACGGGTCCACACTCCGCGGGGCGCCAGAACCGCAGCCACCGCGAATACCGCCAGCAGTATGAAAAGATCGCGTCCCTTCCGGCGGCTGCCGAGTATGAGCAGCACGGTGGCGAACCCGACACCGAGCATGGCCCCGCGTGACTGCGTGAGCATGATCAGGAGGGTCAACGCAGCTACACCCGCAATCGCGGCCAGCCGCCAGACCTTGACACGCTCCACATAGACCATTCCGCCAGCCATCCCCAGCGGCATCATGCTGAGGGCAGCCAAGTCGTTCGGGTTGGCGAAAATGAAGTTCCAGGCCACCCGGCCAAACTCGGTGCAGTGGCAGATGAACTGGTTGTAGTACGCGCCGCGGAGGGGATAGAGCGCGTAGACGCCGAGCCACGCAATGACCGCAATACGGAGATCGGCGGCGTTGCGAACGATGTTCATCAGGCAGAAAAGAATCACCCAGAGCTTGCCGATCGTGAGGACTGAATCCAGCGTCACCTGTTGATCCATGGTTACCGCCAGACCCAGGGACGACCAGAGCACCAGCAGTCCCATGACCTTCAGAGGCGCAGGGATCCGGAGGGTCCCGCCACGAACCAGCACACCGACCAGCAACCCGGCTGGTGCAAGGTCGGCGAGGCCGGTCTTGTAGGAATGGATGACCCACAGGTAATAGATGAGGGCCACCAGGCCCAGGCTGAACCGCGCAGCCTGTTGGGGCATCGTGGCCGGCACCGAAACCCGCTCGCCAGCGACCACCCCTGCCCCCCCACCTGACAGGGCGGGGTCGGATCTCCCCTGAATGCCCGTGCCCCAGTGACGCGCGCTGCGCCACCCGCGGACAGACCGTCTCATTTCGATTCCCTCACCCGCATCTTCTCATGCCTCGCGGAAGGTAATACAGGTGCCTTTGGCGAGCGCCCGCCGGGTCGCTCCCCGAACGGAGCTCGAGCGGGCACATCCCAGGGGTGGCCGACCTTCAGAGACGCCTGTCACGGTGGTCTGGTTACCTGCCCATGCCACCGGCCGGTTCGCCAGCTTCGGGCTCAGGACTCCGGATCCCGGCATCCGAGATTCTGTCCGGGAAAGGCTCGCCTCCCCGCCCCCCGAGACAAGATTGGTTAGGTTCTCACGTCCCCGACGCCGCTTCCGCCAACACATCGCCCCCCTCGCGTGAGCTTCATTGCTGGTGCTGTGGCGCTGACGACACCGCCGCTCGACGAGGCTTGGCGTCGCGGCCTCGAAGAGGCCCTGCCGCCCCATGGCGGCATTTCGGTGTCCCGATTCGACGACGCGGCGGCCGCCATTCTTCACCTGGACCTGGGCAGTTTCAGCGGCCCCGGGTTCCACACGCAGGCTTCGGGTGCCGCTGCGGTTGCGGGCGAACCCTTTCTCCCTTCCCGGATTGGATCGTTTCCTGCCCGGGGAACGGCAGCACTGATGGATATGCCGCTCGAGTCGGCACGGCCCCTGGTGGCTCGATCAACCGGCAACTGGACCGCAGCCGTCTGGAACTCCAGCACCAGAACGCTGCGGCTCTTCGCCGACCGGTTGGCATCCCGCCCACTGTACTGGTGGTCGGACGGGAAGCACGCCGTCTTTGCTTCGGCCATCTCGGTTTTCGAGAAGTTTCCCGGGGTTCCGAAGCTCCTGGATTACCAGGGAATGCTGGAAGTCGTGCGCCTTCGATATGCACTCGCCGATCGCACCCCGTACAGGGACGTCCGTCGGCTCTTGGCGGGCGAGATCATCACACTCGCTCCCGGTGGCGTGTCGCGGGAACGCCACTGGAAATGGGAATCGGTGGAGGAGTCCACGGAACTCGATGCTCTGGCCGTGGACGTGGTCGAAAAACTCCGACAGGCGGTTGCCCGGCGCCTTGGCAGCAAGCGTCAGGCAGTCACGTTTCTTAGCGGCGGCATGGATTCACGGGTCGTCAACCAACTGCTGGTGGATGAGGGCGTCGAGATCCAGTCGTTCAATTTCTCGCCGGCGGGCTCCCAGGACGCCGCGTTCGGCGAAGCCTATGCCAGACGGGTTGGCATTGCCCACCATCACCATCGAAGAAGACCGGAGACCTATACCTCCTGGGCCCGACTTATGGCGGAGGTCCTGACACCGGCGGCAACCTACGCTCCGTTCCGCGAACCAGCATGGTCAGGTGACGGTGGGAGCGTATGTGCCGGTTGGGTTTATGTCGAGCCTGGGATAGTCAGCGTCATGCGCCGTGGAGATTCTATGCTGGCGGCTCGCACCCACCTCCAGGCGTATGGCAACCAGATGGGACGGATTGCAACGCGTTCGCAATTCAGGAATTGGGCGAGTGGCCGTGTCGAAGCGGCCATGCAGACCGAACTGGACCGTTTTCCGGCATCGCTCGATCCCGCGAGACGCTTCTTCCTGTTCCTGGTGGAAAATGATCAACGAACCCACCTGGATGGCCACTTCGAAACGATACTGGAACACCGTCAGGAACTCTGGACACCGTTTCTGGACGGAGACTTCCTCACCAGTGTCCTGTCGGTTCCGGCAGACGCTGGAATGGGTCACCGGTTCTATGACCGCTGGTTCCGCACCCTTGCCCCACCGGTCTGGTCCGTACCGTGGCAGACCTACCCCGGCCACGTCCCCTGCCCTGTCCCCATACCAGAGGACCTGAGCTATCAGTGGACGAAAGGCTCTCAGTCGCGCCCTTCACCGCCGGCGGAACTGCTCCGATGGCTTCGGATGCTGGTCCATGGAAACTTCCCGGCCGCCGCATTCAGTCGTCCAATGGTGTTGGGCAAGCTGGTGCTTCATGCGTTGCGGATCAGAGAAGGACGGGGGTGGCTCGATCAGGTCGCGACGCTGCACTCGTACTGGGATCGCGCGGGACACCACGACTCACCGTTCTGACGCTGCGCATTCGGCAGACGTTCCGGCCGGCATCACTGGCAGTCATTTCGGCGGTGCCATCCCTCTGTTCTTCACCAATTGCCACGCGGCATCGAAGGCGACTCGGTGCAGCAGACGGAGAGCAACGAAGTACGCCAGTCCACCCACCATGGACATGACAACCAGCCTGGGCACTGCGGGCAACGCCACCAGCACGCGATCAATTGCCAGAACCGGCAGGCTCATCAGAATGCAGGACGAGAGCGCCGGCCAGACGGCCGCCAGGAGTTCTGACCAGCTGATCTCGAGCCGGTTCAGCACCCATCGCTGTCCAAAAGCCAGGTACAGGACCGGATACCCCACCATCCACGTCGCGGCAATTCCGGTGATACCCCAGCGCGATCCCAGCAGAAACATCCCGGGGAGCACGAGCAGGTAGAGGATCGAGAAGTTCCGGTCCGCCTCGGGTTCACCATTGGTCACCATGACCACAGGTGCCAGGGCCGCCACGGAGCGGACGCCCACGAACAACGCCAGGAAGCGGAGCGATCCTATAGCACCCAGCCACTTCTCGCCGAACAATCCGGCAACCATGGGTGCTGCAACCAGACTCAACCCCACCGCCATCGGGAAAGTCACCAGGGAAACACCTCGCACCAGGAGCAGATAGTAGCGCCTCATCTCCCCCGGCCGCTCGCGTGCCGCGGACAGGACACTGGGAGCCACCTTGAGCACGAGGCCCGCAAACTTCTCACCCGGTACCGAAGCCACGTTCCAGGCCAGCGTATACAGACCCAGAATGCTTTCACTCATGAGACGTCCAGCTATGACGAAATCAGCATTCGAGTAGGTATACCAGGACAGGCGGGCCAGCACCACGTTCGACCCGAACCGGAGGTGGGAACGAACCGACTGGTACGAACGGGGAATCCGCGGTGCCAGCGGTGCTGCCCGGAATACCGTGACTGCCAGGACCAGCCCCCCTCCCAAGACTCCGAGTATCAGGGACCAGTAGGAGCGGGTGATCCACGCCAGAGTCACGGTGAGCGCTGCCATGGTGATGGATTCGGCAGCCTCGCACATCGTGAGTTGCCGGAACTTCAGATCCCTGGCCAGCACGGACCGGGGCACGACCGCTATGGAATCCACCAGAAACCGGATGCTGAGCACGGGCAGCACCATGAGCAATGCGGGCTGCCTGAAGAACGCTGCTCCCAGCGGAGCCAGAAGCACCGTCAGGAGAGCCAGTCCGGTCGAAATGATCAGAGCCGCCCCACCGATCTCGCGTACTTCGTCATCAGTCAGCGACCGCTGCTGGATGATTGCCGCGCCAAAGCCGAACTCGGCGACGTACTGGAGAAGCCCCGTAATGACGGTGGCCATTCCGACGATCCCGTAATCCGACGGCAACAGCAGTCGTGCGGTTGCCAGGGTGGCGCCCCAACGGAATATCTGCGACAGCCAGCGCCCGCTGGCTGTCCAGGCCAACCCTCCCACCAGCGCCCGGTCCAGCTTCTGGCGTGAGGCAGCCGCTCCGTCCGACGAGCTCGACTGCAGGTTGACTTGTCCTGAAGGTCCTTCGCCGATCCCGGCCGGCTCGATCGGGATCGTACTCCCCGGCGTGTCAACGTTCATGATTTGTCGCTACGGGAATAGAGCGGACCGCTGCGCAGGCTGCGGTACTGTCAGCGGCGTCACCTTCCTCACGCAGTACCAGAACTGCGGCGACGTTCCCGAAGGATTTCCTCAGCGAGAATGCGGCACACGTGGACTGCAGGACCTCCACCTGGTTGTCACCTCTCGGTCCGACGTTGACCGCCACGGCAAAGCGTATGTTGTTCGCTCTCAGGAACTCCGGAAGGGAGTCGGGTGCGGCTCGAAGGGCCACCACCTGATTCACGGTGCGGTGCCCCGAGTGAAAGTAGAACGCTGCCTCCTTGGGGGCGAAGACCGCAGCATCTGCAGGCAGCGAATCGCGCATCCATCGAGCCACCTGCAGATACGTTCGTTCCGCCTCGGGCCAGCAGGCGGCAGACGTAGCCGGAGATGACCTGTCACAGGCTGCCACCTCCCGGACCCGGGCAGAATCCTGCTGGAGCGCCCCCAGCAGCAGAAGAAGTGCAACTCCGGCCAATGCAGGGTTCCGCCAGGGGGCCGGAATACGCGCAGCGAAAGCCGCCGCGCCCAGAAGCAGTGTCGCCAGCAACAAAGGCGCTACCGGGGTGAGCAGCCTGGGAAAGGCAAAGGCCCAGCCTGTCAGCAAAAGGAGATATGTGATTAGATAGAAAAATGCTCCCCGCCAGCGACGCCACAGAACCAGCATCCCTCCCAGGAACAAGGGTGCGCCTGCCACCAGCCAGAGTGCGTTGTCCACGGCCGTCCTTCGTAACGTCGGCACTCCGATGGTGAAGGGAACGACATCGCTCGCGAGTTGCCAGACCCGACGTGGGACAGCCGTCAGCCGATGGGTGAGCATCGCACCGGCGCTGCGACCCGGTCTGATGATGTCCGCCACATACAACCTTTGAGCCGTTGCGTCGGGTGCATTCAGGGCCAGGACCAGCCACCCGATTACCGGGAGGGAACCCACGGCCAGCCAGGCGACCCGGCGATACCGATGCGCGAGAAACCAGTGCAGCGCCAGCGCCATCAGGAGCACCACTCCCGCCGTCCGCACAAGTGCCGCCGCCACAGTGGCAGCTCCAGCCATGAACGCAAACCAGCCGCCGTCACGCTCCCGGGCCAGCCCCCACACGGCCAGCATCACGAACAGGGTGAACGGTGCTTCCGAAAGGAGCGTTCCACCATACAGCAGGAGGCTGGGATTCACCGCACAAAGGAGTGCGGCCCAGAACGCCACCTGGTACCCAACCGTTCGACTCAAGGCATCGTAAAGCAGCAGAATCGAGACACCTGAGCAAATCGCCACCACTCCGAACATTACTGCCAGGCTGTTCCCCGAGACCGCTCCAACCATTGCCAGGATGGCCGGGAATCCGGGTGGATAACGCGCGTGGATCGGCGTCACCACGTCCCACAACTCGCGGTAGCTGAAACTCTGCAGTGCCCGTGAAAGCAGGACGTATTGCGAATCGTCCTCGCCCCAACCCAAGCCTGGCGTCCTCAACCAGTACGCTGCCGCGACGTGACACGCCACCATGACCAGAACCACCCAGGCAAGGCGGCGCTGTGACGTCCCTTCAGTTGTGTCGCCGGATTCAGCGGTGCCGTTCATCAGGAAGTTTTCAAATGCGGGGTTGAAAAAAATCCGAGTTGGTGTGCGCCACGTCACTGCGGCAACGTCAGGATACTGGTACGTGGGGCCGTCGCCTTCAGCACCAACAAATGACGCCCGGCCGCACAGAAAAGTACCAGTGGACTCCGACAACACGTGTCCCCGCACTCCTGCAAACTCTGATGGAGTCCCCAGCCTCACCCCGACATCCCAAGGACCAACGCCACAGCGACAAACGTGTCAGGAATCCGTGCTCCGAAAGACTCTCCGGCAAGTCTCCTGCCAACAGAGCATCGGTGTCGAAGCCATCGCGTGATCCAGAACACGCTCCTGCTGTAGTCAATGACGGTTTTTTCAACACTGTCTATCACATTGCCAACAAAAGGGTTACGAAGTCGCCGACATGTGACCCACTGCTTGGTGTTCTCGTCCAGCCAACGAGGTCGCTCATGGTTTCTCGCGGCCTCCGCCGGTGCCTCTCTCCTGAGGCCCGCGACAAAGGCAAACCGGGGGAAACCCCGGGACGCAAAGCTTCGGGGCTAAAGCGCCTGCCCAGGCGCCAGGCCAGCCGGGCTCCCGAACGGCCTACAGTGGGGGAAGCACCTTGATGCAGCGAGCAATCCGGTCAGCCATCCTCGGCTTCGCATCGATCTGTGTGGCTGCCTGCGGCAGCGACGAGACGCCGCTGGAATCGACTGCTCCATCGGCTCCCCGACTCGTAGTTGTCCTGTCCGCCAGGCTCGATACCATACCCGAGGCGACTTCCAAACCGCTCATTGCGCGGGTGACGGATGTTTCCGGTGTGCTCAAGGCAGCTCCGGTAACCTGGCGTACCACCGATCCCACCATCGCCTCGGTCTCCGCGGGCATGGTGACCGGAATCGCGCCGGGGATCACTGATGTCATCGCCAGTGCTGGTTCCGCCGCTGACACGGCGCGGATCGTGGTTACACCGAACGACCTCACCGTGGACGTTCAGCCCGCGGCGGCCGCGGTCGTGATGGGTGATACCCTGCGGTTCACCGCCACGGTACGGAGCCGGAGCGGTGACATCGTCTCCGTGAACCAGTTCATCTGGTCGTCCAGTGATACCAATGCGGCGACCTTCCTTTCGCCGGGGAACGTGCAGACTCTCAAGGAGGGCGACGTCGCCATCGGCGCGGAGGCGTATGCCAGACGCGGATGGAGCGCGCTGAAGATCTTCCGGTCGCCGGTGGCGTACGTCTCCATTGCGCCAAGTACGGCCAACGTCTACGTGGGTGATGACCTGGAACTCGACGTGCGTCTGCGTGACCAATGGGGTCGTGTGGTTCAGAACGAGGTCACTTGGGGATCCAGCAACTATCTGGCCGCTTCGGTCACGGAACACGGCGTGGTGCGGGGGAAAGGCCCGGGCTCCGTCGTAATCACCGCCACTTCCGGCACGAAGACCGCCAGCGCCACCATCAACGTCCTGCCCAGGCCGGCTGCGTCGCTTGCCGTCGTACTCCCATCGGACACCGCCCTGATTGGTGTCGAGATGCAGGCGGTGGCTACACCCAAGGCCGCGGACGGCACTCCAGTGCAGGGCCGTACCATTGCATGGCAGAGTGCCAACCCCGGGATAGCTACCGTGACGTCCCTTGGACGGATCAAAGGCATCAGTGAAGGTGAAACCAGCATTTCCGCCATCGCCGACGGTCTGGTTGCAACCACACGGATCAGTGTCCGGCAGCGTCGACCCACTGCAATCACGGTCGCCCCCGGGGACGCGAACCTGATGCCGGGGCAGGCTGCGGCGCTGTCAGCCACAGTGACCGATCAGCTCGGCGGCTCCATGAACAACCCGGTGGTGTGGTCATCCAGCAATCCTGGCGTAGCCCAGGTGTCCGCCGCTGGAGTCGTCACTGCCGTTTCAGCCGGTACTGCCAACGTTACGGCCACCTCGGGAAGCCTGAGCGCGACAGTGGTGGTTACGGTGGGCAGTGTTCCGGTGGCATCGGTCCGGATCTCCCCCGCGACCAGCTCTATCCTGGTCGGTGAGCAGGTGACGCTGGTCGCCACCGCCCATGCCGCGGACGGTGCCGTCCTGGGAGCGCGACCGGCTGCCTGGTCCAGTTCCAACAGTGCGGTAGCCACGGTATCCGGCTCCGGTGTGGTGTCCGCGATTGCCGAAGGTAGCGCAACGATAGAGGCGACGATCGAAGGTCAGGTCGCCTCGGCGGTGGTGTCTGTTGGTGCCGTCCCGTCGGCACCGGTGGCCAGCGTAGAAGTGAGCCTTTCGAAGAGTGTACTGGACGTGAATCAGTCCGCCCAGGCGACCGCGGTGGTCAAGGACGCGGCCGGCAACATCCTCACCGGCCGATCGGTTACCTGGTCGTCACTGGATCCGACCGTGGCTACGGTCAACTCCACAGGCCAAGTGACGGCTCTGAGCGGCGGAACCGTGGCAATCCTGGCACAGAGCGAAGGAAGGACCGGGTCCGTCTCGGTGACCGTGAACGCACCTGCCGCGGCTCCCGTGGCCCGGGTACAGCTGAGCGTTGCCACTCAGGACATTCAGGTGGACGAGTCGGTTCAGGCAATAGTCGTTCTGAAGGATGCCGCCGGGAATACACTCAGCGGGCGCACGATCACCTATTCCACTGGTGACGCAACCGTCATCAGCGTCTCGGCCACGGGAGTGATCACCGGGGTCGGACCCGGCACCACCCGTCTTTATGTAAGCAGTGAAGGACAGCGGGCTCAGGAGACTTTCCGGGTTACCAACAGTGAAGGCGGTCCATCCCAGGCTGTAATTGCTCGCATTTCGGTCAGCGCGTCGCAGACGTCGCTGGCAGTCGGGCAGACGATTCCGGCGACCGCGGTCGCCCTGGATGCCGGCGACCATCCGGTGCCAACTTCATTCACCTGGACCACGTCGAAGGCGTCCGTTGCCACGGTATCAGAGAGCGGAGCCATCACCGCGGTTGGCAGCGGTACGGCGCGGATAACAGCATCGTCGGCAGGTATCACGGGTGGGTTGGACGTGACGGTGTCGGCGTCCAGTCCAGTACAGGTTGCGTCGGTAGCTGCATCACTGGCCAGCGCCAGCATTCAGGTCGGCGGATCCACGCAGGCAACCGCTGTGGCCCGGGATGCCAATGGGGTGGTGGTGGTTGGCAGGGTGGTGACCTGGAGGATCGGGAGCGGCGCCTCGGCGGCCAAGGTATCAGCCAGCGGACTGGTCAGCGGACAGGCGGCAGGTACCGCGACAGTCATCGCCACCGTGGATGGGGTAGCGGATACGACAACGGTAACCGTCACGAGCGCGCCGCCACCGCCACCTCCTCCACCGCCTCCACCACCACCATCCGGCGGCGGACCAGCCGAACTGCCCCGGGCATATCTGAACTTCCCATTCCCGGCCAGGACTGGTCAGACCATTGTTGTTGGGCCCGGTGGGAACCTTCAGGCCGCACTCAACAGTGCGCAGCGCGGGGACGAGATAGTCCTGACCGCGGGCGCTACCTACAGCGGCAACTTTACGCTTCCGGCCAAGAGTGGAACCGCGGCCAACGGCTGGATCGTTATCCGGTCGGACAAGTTCTCTCAGCTGCCCCCCGTTGGAACCCGGGTGACTTCGGCGCAGGCCGGCCTGATGGCGCGGATCGAGACGCCTAACGTAGCACCTGCCATTCAGACAGCGGCCAAGGCCAGCGGGTGGCGGATCGTGGGCATCGAGATCACGGTCGCATCTTCGCTCACGGCACAGAACTATGGACTTGTTTCCCTGGGGGATGGTGGACCACCACAGACATCCCTTTCAACTGTGCCGTCTGACCTGGTGCTCGACAGGGTGTACGTGCACGGCCGCTCCAACACCCAACTCAGCCGCTGCATAGCATTGAACTCCGCCAGAACTCAGATCAGCGACAGCTACATCATGGAGTGTCACGGGAAGGGCTTTGATTCGCAGGCGATCTGGGGAGGCAATGGGCCGGGTCCGTTCAGGATCGTGAACAACACACTTCAGGGAGCCGGTGAGAACATCATGTTCGGTGGATCCGATCCGGCGATTCCGGGTCTGATACCTTCCGATATCGAGATCCGGGGGAACTACATCTATACACCGGTGAGCTGGAAGGGTGTGTGGACGAAGAAGAACCTGCTGGAGCTCAAGAACGCGTCGCGCGTACTGATCGAAGGGAATGTGTTCGACGGATCATGGTTGGATGCGCAGACCGGTTGGGCAATAATTCTGAAGTCCGCCAATCAGGGGGGCAGTTGTCGCTGGTGTCGTACCACCGATGTGACACTCCGCCGTAACCTGATTCGAAACACCGGTGCCGGAATCAACATTGCCGCCAAGGGCGACAACCCGGCGACCGACACTACCGCCCGTCGGATACTGATTCAGGAGAACGTACTGGAAGGCATTGGAGTTGGAGCATATCCCGGCGATCAGCGTGGCTTTCAGTTGCTGGCCGGGACCCAGGACATCACCTTGGAACGTAACGTTCTGGCGGGAAACCTGGACGCAGCTCTCGTCCTTGATCGAAGACCTGGCTCTGCAAACGCAACATTCAGTGGAAATGTATGGGCAAGTGGAACCTACGGTCTCATCGCAGCGGGGGTTGGCCCGGGATTGTCTTCACTACTTCAGGGAGCACCGGGCGCGAACTGGGGCCAGATGACTCTCGTCGGTCCGTTCAGCAGCGGCTATCCGATTGGTACGGTATTCGTTTCGAACGAGGCACAAGCCACATCCGCGTCTCAGATTCGTTCAATCGTCAGCTCCGCAACCGCTGGGACTTTAATTCCGTAAGTAGACCGGAGCCCGAAAGACCGTACATAGACGATTCACGCTTCATCCGGCGGTCGCAGCCATCACTGCGCCAGGCTCAAACAGCGAGAGTGACACGAGCCGGCGCCCCAACGGTGTCCGCTTCAGGAGCGCGCGAGCACTGAACCACGCTCGGTAGGCTTGGCGCAGGAGCGCCACTTTCCAAAAGACCGCTCCGGCCTGAACACTATCCGTCGCATAGCCCAATTCCGCTAGCGTTGGTAGAAGAACAGCTTCCAAGAGCTGTGCGCGTTCCTCGCTCAGCTCCTCGCGCCACCGACCGGTGTACACGGGCGCCCTACCGGGAAACGACGTGTTCGGTCGACTTACCGATCCAACACCAGCTCGGAGAATCTGCTCATGATCCAGTGGCTGATCGATAAACCGCCCCACTTGACTCAACACGGTTTGAGGTTTCGATGTGAGATCTTCGTACGATATCTCTAGGTAATCGCCTGGAAACGCGGCCCCCAGCTTTCGCCCATGCCCCACGACCCAACTCCAGTACATACCTGCCGCGATTTCCGGACGCTCACGATCCAAGGCAAGTGGCTTAATCCAGCCCTGTTTGGCCATTGATACTGCCACATCGCGCCCATCACGGATAACGTGCACGAAGACAGCATTCGGAATGGTTGCCTTGATTTCGCGAATATTTAGGACATGAGTCGGTGTTGTCTCCGCCCATCGTTCCATACCTTGCTGCCGTACGATTTCTTCCATGAACAGACGCAGGAAATCGCCGGCGGTGCGACAATTGCTCGCAATCTTTGGACGAAAGGCAACGGGATCAACGCCGGATACTTTGAACATATCTGATCGCAGGAAGCAGTCCGCCATTGCGAGTCTGCTATCTGTGCTTCTCAGATTGCGAAATCGCGGCGCGAGAATACTGAAAATGTGAGTTTCAGCCCGGTAGATCGCGAATCGGCCGGCGGACAACAGCATGTGATAGAGGAGGGTCGTCCCGGATCGGGGAGACCCGACCACGAAGACCGGTGCGAGCGAACGTGGTTCAGTCATCAAGAGTGAATTGTTGGCGATCTGTTGAGAGACGTATCACACTGCGTGTGTACCGGGTCATGACGGTGTAACGCCATTGGTGGCGTTGATCACGGCAGTGCGGATCTGAAGTGCCAGGGGTGACTGAGCTTCGCTTGATACGAAGGTCGTGCCAGGAGGATAGCCTCCCTTGGGTGGCCCTATGAATACCATCTGAGTCCAGAGCGCACTGGGGGCTCCCTGTCCCAATGAGGCGGCCCCCGAACTCATCCCCGTCGCAATTGTGCCATATCTACCGTACGCCCAAACGTTACCACTGAAGGTGGCGTTTGCAGAGCCAGGTCTTCGATCAAGGACAAGAGCTGCGTCCAGGTTTCCCGCCAGAACGTTACGCTCCAAGGTGATGTCCTGGGTCCCGGCCAGCAACTGAAAGCCACGCTGATCGCCGGGATATGCTCCAACTCCAATGCCTTCCAGTACGTTCTCCTGAATCAGTATCCGACGGGCGGTAGTGTCGGTCGCCGGGTTGTCGCCCTTGGCGGCAATGTTGATTCCGGCACCGGTGTTTCGAATCAGGTTACGGCGGAGTGTCACATCGGTGGTACGACACCAGCGACAACTGCCCCCCTGATTGGCGGACTTCAGAATTATTGCCCAACCGGTCTGCGCATCCAACCATGATCCGTCGAACACATTCCCTTCGATCAGTACGCGCGACGCGTTCTTGAGCTCCAGCAGGTTCTTCTTCGTCCACACACCCTTCCAGCTCACCGGTGTATAGATGTAGTTCCCCCGGATCTCGATATCGGAAGGTATCAGACCCGGAATCGCCGGATCGGATCCACCGAACATGATGTTCTCACCGGCTCCCTGAAGTGTGTTGTTCACGATCCTGAACGGACCCGGCCCATTGCCTCCCCAGATCGCCTGCGAATCAAAGCCCTTCCCGTGACACTCGTCCAGCCAGCTCCCGCTCACTTCCGACGACGCCGAGTTGAGTGCCACGCAGCGACTGAGCTGCGTGTTGGACCGCCCATGGATGTACATGCGATCCAGAACGATGTTCGAAGGAACAGTGGCCAGTGAGTTCTGCGCCCTGCTGCCGTCTCCCAGGAACACCAGCCCGTAGTTTTGACCCGTCAAGGCTGGACTGACCGTCACCTCCAGACCAACCAGTCGCCAGCCACTGGCACCTGCCTCGGTTCGGATGGCAGGGTTCGAGTTGGGAGTCTCGATGGTGGGCATGATGCTGGAATCGTCGGGGGCCACCCGGCTACCCAGCGCCGGGAGATCGGCCAGCCGGTCGGTGCGAACCGTGATCCACCCGTTCGCCGCCGTTCCCGGCTTCACCGGGAGCGTGAAGTTCCCACTCCAGTGCCCCGCCGCCGCCAGAACCACCTCATCCCCACGCTGAGCGCGGTCGAGTGCCTTCTGAAGATTGTCCCCGGCGTTGACCCTGATGGTCTGTCCCGTTACCTCAGGAAAGGGAAAGTCCAACAGGATGCGTGGCAAAGCCGGCGGTCCGCTCCCCTGGGAACCCGGACTTTCCACCAGCAACGAAGCCGCACCGGAGATGGAATCAACCTGCGCGGTAACCACCGTACTCCCGGCGGTCGCCGCGGTCAGTACCCCCTCTTTGCTGACTGTCGCCACCGCAGCATTGCTCACCGTCCAGGCAACGTCGAACTCATCCGGAATGACAGCCCCGTACCGATCGAGGGCAACAGCTTCCGCCGTCGTCTGCTGACCCACAAGAATTCGCGGCGCCGCGAGTAACACAGCCACACTGGCCACAGCGCCGTGCGGAGCGAGCCGGGACGAAACCGCCCGCTCCTCGTTGCAGGACAGCGGTGCCACCAGCAGAACAGGAACCTGCAGCGTCAGGCCGACGACTGCAGGAACCACGCGGCCCTTCCAGAATTGCCTTTTCATTGGCGTGGGTGTTGCGGCCCGCTCCCTCTCAACATAGCCCTGACCGGATTGGCCCTCAACCACGTTACCCGGTCCAGCACGCGTACCGGATCAGCCGAAGGACCCGTGCCAGAAGGACCGCCGGCATGGCCAGGTCCCCTACAATCCAGTGCTACACCCCCAGACCGTCGAGTTGCCATCACAGCCTCTCTGCCAGCCCCTGGTACAGCGACCGCAACCGCTCCATCACCACGTCCACGTGGTACCGCTTCCGGGCTACCTCGGCCCCCGCCCTACCCAGACGCTCGCGCAATGATGGATCCGCCAGCAAACGACCCAACCCATCTGCCAGCGCGATATCGTCATCCACAGCCACCAGGTACCCGGTCTCCCCGGGAACCACTGCGTCCGGCACCCCACCCACCGCTGTAGCAACGACGGGCCTTCCGGCCGCCATCGCCTCGACCACAAAATTGGGGAACCCCTCCTCCCGCGAAGTAAGTACCGCCACGTCGAACAGCCCGGACAATCCGGGCTCGTGGGAAATCCGCCCCGGCAACGACACGCGATCCAGGATGCCAGCACCCTGCGCCATGTCCGCCAGCCGCGCCCGCTCCTCCCCATCTCCCACAAGAACAAAACGAACAGCGGGCCACTCCGCCGTCAGTCGCGCTGCCGCACGGAGCAGCATCTCATGGTTCTTGACGGGATAAAGATTCGCCACGATTCCCACCACGACATCCCCCGCACCCACCCCCATCCGCTCCCGCAACGACGCCCTGCGATCGGGGCTCAACGGCTGAAACGCCTCTTCCTCCACGAAGTTCGGGATGACCACCACCCGACCTCGCGAAACCCCCTCCTCCCGGACCACCAGTTCACCCACGGACTCGCTGTTGGCCAGCACACGGTGCGCAAAACGATACGCCACCCGGTTGGCAATCGCGATCTTCCGGCGATGTACCTGCTTCCACCACCGATGGCTCGCTATCACGCCGGCCCGACCGGCCAGCCGTGCCCAGGGAACCGCCAGGATGTTCGCGTAAGGATCGTGCGCATGCACGATGTCCACCCGCTCCGCTCGCACGAACCGCCTGATCTCCCGGCCCCGCTGAAACGCCGTGCGTCCCACCACGCTGGGCACCGGGATGCCTCGCACCGGTATCCCCGCATCATCCAGGCGCTGGCGCAGGGGGCCATCCGGCTGAAGGCAGAGAAAACTCACGTCAAAGACCGCGGGATCGAGCCGTTCGGCTGTGCGAACCGCGTTGAGCTCGGTCCCACCGGTATTCAGACTGTCCAGAATGTGGACGACTCTTGTGCGCTCGCCGCCCCGTCCAACACGCATCTACCAGCAGATTCCGTCGTACGTCCTTCCATCAGACCGGCGGGAACCGAATGCCCGGACCAGATCCACAACCAGTTGCCCCTCACGGAGCCGCGGCTCGATCGAGCGAAACTCCCGTGAACTGTTGCCGATGATCACCGTTTCCGCATGATCGAGCACCTCATCCACTGATGACCGGAACAGGCTCCACACGTGTGGTATCTCCCGCTCGATGTACTCCCGGTTCGAGCCGATGAGGTTGGCCTGGGAAACCTCGCGATCGTAAATCGCCACATCCGCACCTTTTCCGATGAGCCGTTCCACCAGCGTGACCATGGGCGACTCGCGGAGGTCATCGGTCCCCTCCTTGAATGCCAGGCCCAGGACCCCTACGCGCCGGTTGCCGGCTCCCATCACCATGTCGAAAGCCCGGTTCACCTGCTCCGCATTGCTCGTGAGAGTACCGCTCAGAATGGGAGTCGCCACGTCCAGCTGACGGGCCCGGTAAGTGATCGCCCGCAGGTCCTTCGGCAGACAGGACCCCCCGAATGCAAAGCCGGGCATCAGGTATGCCTTGGACACGTTCAGCTTGGTGTCCTGCACAAAGAGACGCATCACCTCGTGCGAATCCACCCCCAGCACCTTGCATATGTTCCCGATCTCGTTGGCGAAGCCGACCTTCACCCCGTGAAACGCGTTGCAGGCGTACTTGAGCATCTCGGCTACGCCCGTAGCCACCACGTGCAGCGGGGCATCGATGCCCTCGTACAGCGCCGCCACCGCCTGTCCGGTCGCTTCATCCTCGGTTCCAATGACCGTGAACGGTGGCGCGTTGAAATCGCGGATCGACGTTCCCTCTCGCAGAAACTCGGGATTCATCGACAGGCCAAAGTCCCTGCCGGCCTTCTTCCCACTGGCACCTTCCAGAGCCGGCCTGGCCAGTCGTTCCGTCGTTCCCGGAAAAACCGTACTCCGGATCACCACCGTGTGCCGCTCCGCCTTGGCGTGCAGTGCGCCACCTATCTGCGCGCAGACACGTTCCACATAGGAAAGGTCCAGATTGCCGTTGGCCTGAGACGGCGTCCCCACACAAATGAGCGAGATGTCGCTCCCCGCGACCGCCTCGGCCACCGACGTCGTGGCACCTATGCGACCCGCGGCGTGCCCCTTCGCCACCAGTTCGGCTATCCCCTCCTCCACTATCGTCGCCTTGCCGGCGTTCAGGAGATCCACCTTGGTCGCCGAAACGTCCACACCGATCACCCTGTGACCACGATCCGCCAGGCAGGCCGCGGTCACACAACCAACATATCCCAACCCGAATACCGAGACGCCAGAAGACATGACTGAAAGAATGGGTAATGAAAGGAATCGCTGCCGACTGAAGACGATTCAGCCCGACTTCACGGAACCAGATGCACCGACGACTTACCCCGCTGCCCCAACCTCCGCATGGAATGAAACCCCGGGTACCTCCGCCGACGCGTCGAGGATGCGGCGGCCCCCCACCTCCAGCTTCCGGACACCAGCGGCAACCACCCTGTTGTGTCCCTCGGCCCATAGAAGGCGGGCATCCGCTACCAGCCAGGCCGGATACCGCGAACCAGTCGCATACAGCGTACCCCTGCGCTCCCCCCAGGCGACAGTGACACCGGAGTCCTCCGGAGACGGGGAAGCACTCACGACGTTCCAGCCGATTGCCGTCGTGATCCTGAGAGGCAACCGGCCCCGCCGGACATACTTCAACCTCGGCGCCGGCAGCCGCACCCCATAGGTCGGAGACACCCATCCCTCCTCGATGGACCAGTCGCCTCCGGATTCCGCCACCACTATTCGGACATCGGGCATTCCGGATCGCCGCAGCCTTGCCCCGGTGACATCGAGGACCGGCTGAACATCGGGTGCGCACTGCCAATGCACCGCCAGTTCGTGCTCACCCTGGCCCATGAGTTCATCCTGGATCACCCAGAGGTCCGGCACCGCATGAACCACTGATCTCAGGTGTCCTACCGATGGCATCAAACCACCATACGAACCCACGACGCCCTGGAAAAGAACCACGTCGTCGCCCTCGTACCACGCCTCGCATTCGGCCCCGACACCAAGGACCCAGCCGAACGGACCGGCCATGCGTGCCACGCCGCAGCCGTCGACCGTTACCGCGTTGTGGGCCGCGCCCGACCGGAAGTGGTCTCTCCATTCCAGCGACGTCGTGTACGTGAAGGTTCCGGGGTCGACGAACAGCGACCGCCCCCCTACCGCAAGATCAAGCGAAAGGGCGTCGGCGTGGGCATGACCTCCGTTCAGGAAGCCATGAGGCCCCGCATCTATCGTCAGATGACCGGCGGCACCATCCCATCCGGAACGCATCACGTACATCCCGCCATCCCGAAAGGCACGCCCATGTCCAGCCGGTGGCGATCCCGACAATTGCCGGAATCGCGCCAGCCCCTCCGGTCCCAGCAACCACACCAGCTCCGCTGTGGGATTCCCCGCCACCGCGGCTAGATCGGCCCGGTTCAGCAGGACGGCGCCCACCGCCAGCGGTGTACCGGTCCGGTGCGCCGTACCCTCATCCAGGAAGAGCAGCCTCCCGCCATCGTCATCCCCCACCAGCGGCATCGTCCCGTCCGGCCGGGTCATCCATGCCAGGAACTCCAACAGGCCGCCTAACGCCTGACGAACCTCATCACCTGCTTTCTTTCCGGCCACACCAGCCAGGATGGCAAAATGGAGATAGAAGTCCGTGGTATAGCGGTGGTACCAGGTCGACTGCTCCACGTATGTGCCATCGGGTCGCACGTGCCGCGGCAGCCACTCCATCAGGATGCGACGCCCGACAGACTGGAAATCCGGCGAATCCCGCAATCCCGGCAGTGCCGTACCCAACACGAACAACCCCAGTGCCTCCCCGGTAAGGTGCGTGTTCGGGCTGAACCAGGTGGACAGATACCTGGCGATGTGTCGCCCGGAGATTGCCAGGATGGAAAGCGCCCGCCGCCTGACATCCGCCGGCAGCACGTCAGCCGTCAGATGCAGTACCCAGGTCCAGGCAATCGCGCGGAAGGATGCTTCGAGGCTGCTGGCCCAGTGAACCCCCGACTTCGGCGGGTTCGCATCCATCCATGAGACGAGTGTGCGCTCGACGGCTGACGCGTAGCGTTCATCCCGGGTGCACCACCAGGCCTGCGCCAGCGTCACCAGATGCTGATGCCGGGAGAGTTCCCACAGGAGTTTGTGGTCACCGGCCACCAGCGGATCCAGATAGTTGATTCTGCTCCAATGGCTCATGGGCGACCGGACCCGCGCCATCGGCTCGAAGTGCCAGTCGATGGGATCGCCGAAGGAGACATCGCGATGGCCCAGGAGGTCGAACCTTCCACTCAGGGCCTTGTCAGCACGACGGCGCAGAGTTGCGATGGAATCCGGGGATACTTCATTCAGCGCCTCGAGGGTGGCGTCCCGTGATTCCACCGATGGGAAGAAGGGTCCGGTTATCTCACCGTCGGCCATGGCGCCCAACAGGCCGGCCGATGGCTCCCCTATGTCGCCTACGCCGAGTCGTTCCAGCATGCGTCCCAGACCCTGCCGGGACCGATCCACGAGCTCGGCGGCGCTTCGGCCCCGTAGTTTCCGCAGGATGGTCAGACTCATGCCGTGCCGCGTTTGGTACGCCTGGGTGCCAGTTCCCGGTAGAGTCGGAGCCAACCCTCCTCCACCGCCTCCCATGTGAAGCTCTCCAGCAGCTTCGCCCGTGCGGCCTTCGTCAGGCGATCCGCCAGGCCATCCTCCTGGAAGAGGCGCAGCGCCGCCGCTGCCAGGGCGGCATCGTCTCCGGGCGGAGCCAGCAATCCGGTCACGTCATGCTCCACGATCCACGGTATACCGCCGGTGCTCGTGCTGACCACCGGCAGACCCGACGCCTGTGCCTCCAGCAGCGACAGCGGCATGTTGTCGATATCAGGACTGTTGAGCAGCACATCTGCTTCGTTCAGCAGTGCCGGCATCCGATCCGACGGAACTCTGCCGACGAAGCGGACGTTCCGCAGCGCCAGCTCATTCACCAGGCCCTCCAGCCGGGTCCGTTCGCTGCCATATCCGGCCACGACGAGTTCGGCATCGGGCAACTCTGCCTGGACCCGCGCGAATGCACGGATCGAGCAGCCAACGTTGTACAGTGGTTCGAGATTCCTGTTGCTCAGGAAACGGGGGCGCAGCGGGCTTCGTACCCGATACGCAAAGGCGTCGGTGTCCACGAAGTTGTGCACCACCACGGTGTCGAGCCCGAACCTGGCGAACACTTCCTTCAGGTATCCCGAAGGCACCGCAATCCGGTCGGCACGGCGGGCCAGAGGGACAGCTGATCGCCAGTGGGCCAGGTGATCCGCAGCTTCGCCGCTGTGATAGTTCAGCAGTCCGGCACGCCCATACATTCGCGCCACAAGAATTGCCGGAACCGGGCCGAGCAGAAAAGCCCAATAGGATGGAGAGAACGCGTGAATGACATCGTACCGTCGCACGCCGGACAGCAGGCGCCACCAGTATGCCATTGACGTGACTACCGTCCGCACGTACTTCACGCGCTGCAGGACACGGAGCGGTCCCGGCAGCCTCGGGTTCATGGGGATGAACCCAATCTCCAGACCCGGCGTCTGTTCCAGGCGGCGACGGAGCCGGTCGAGCTGGACGGCCTGCCCGCCGAGGATATCGAGTGATGGCCCCAGCAGACACACTCGGATACGCTCCTCCCTTCCCCGGTCAGGAACGGTCGGTTCCCCAGGAACCGGTTCTCCCGCATCATCGCCTGTATTGGCAGCCTCGGTTCGGACGGTCGTCTCCCGGCAGAAATGATGAGCCAAGCTAAAGGGGCCGGGGGGCGGAACTCCACTCCCGGTAGCGCACCCGACTGTTGCCCCGACCTGAATGACGCGTCATCCCGTCGGCACGGAACTCGTTGTCCCATTAGCTTTTGACGCTCATCTGACGGAGCCGTCCCCTGGACGCGCGCTCCGCGTTCCCCATATCCGTTCATGACGACGAAGAAACGCGCATTGGTAACCGGCGGAGCCGGTTTCATTGGCTCTCACGTGGCTGAGAGGCTGGTCCAGAAAGGGTATGCGGTCCGAGTCCTGGACAATCTTTCCACCGGCTTCCTGACCAATCTGGACGGGTTTCGGGACTCGATCGAGTTCATGCAGGGTGACATCCGGGATCCGAATACGTGCGCAGCAGCAACCGCAGGCGCCGACACGATCTTTCACATCGCTGCCCTGCCGAGTGTTCCGCGATCCATGAAGGACCCCATTTCAACTCATGAGACCAACGTCAACGGTACGCTCAACCTGCTGGAAGCAGCGCGACATGCAGGGGTTCGACGCATCGTCTACTCCAGTTCCAGTTCCGCGTACGGCGACACTTCCGTGCTGCCGAAGGTCGAAGACGCAGAGCCGCTTCCCCGATCGCCTTACGCAGCTGCCAAGCTCTCCGGTGAACTCTACACGCTGGCGTACGCCCGCGCGGGTCTCATCGAAGGTGTTGCCCTCCGGTACTTCAACATCTTCGGTCCGCGTCAGGATCCCAATGGCCCCTACTCGGCGGTGATTCCGCTGTTGTTTCGCGCGGTTCTTACAGATTCACCTGTCACTCTCTTTGGAGACGGAACCCAGACGCGGGACTTTACCCACGTGGCCAACGCGGTGGATGCCAATATGCTTGCCGCCGACGGACCCGCGGGCCGCGTGAACGGGAAGGTGGCCAACGTGGGCGCCGGATCCCGGACGTCCCTGCTGGAGCTGGTCGCCATGGTGGAGGAAGTCACGGGTCAGAAAATCCAGGTCCAGCACAGCGCACCTCGGGCTGGTGATGTGCGCGACTCGCAGGCTGGACTGGAGCGGGCACGATCCGTACTGGGGTACGAGCCGAGGGTATCGGTGCGCGAGGGCATTGCCCAACTCTGGGGATGGTACCAGACCAATCCCGGTGTCATTGCCACTGGAGCGGGACACTGAGCGACCTCATGTATCTGACTGATGCGGTATCCACGGACGCGTTTGCTCCCTCTCCGAGGGCCGGTTTGAAGGCCGCCAAGCTGGGCGTTCTTCGAGCCATGATGGCATCAGGGTTTGCAGATCGAATCCGGGACAGCGAGTGGCGTAGAAGGCGCCTGCTTGTACTGTGCTACCACGGCATTTCCCTCCGTGACGAGCACGAATGGGATCCACACCTGTACCTGCCAGTGCACGCGCTTCGGGGGCGATTTGAGCTACTGCGCCGGGAAGGGTATTCTGTACTTCCGCTCCGGGAAGCAGTTGAGCGCCTCCGATCCGGCAACCTGCCACCACGATCGGTTGCACTCACGTTCGACGATGGAACCTGGGACTTCCTGTACCATGTGGTTCCACTCCTGCATGAGTTCCAGTTTCCGGCAACCGTCTACATCACAAGCTATTACTCCATGCTGGAGGCGCCGGTTTTCCGTGTGGCGTTGCGGTACCTCCTGTGGCGGGGGCGAGACCGTGCGATTTCAGTGGATGGACTGCTTCCCGGCTCCTCCGTCCTGGATATCCAAGAGGAAAGAAAGCGCGAGGCCGTTTCCGAGATGATTATGGCCGAAGTAACACGGAGAGGTGGGGGGCCGGAACACGAGATCGACGCGCTTCAGACTCTGGCTAAACGTACCGGTGTCGACTGGGATGAATTCGTATCTGGAAAGCAGCTCCGAATAATGTCGGCGAACGAAATCGCAGCTCTTCCCGGGGACCTTGTGGACGTACAGCTCCATACACACCGGCACCGAACCCCGCTCGATCGAGACGACTTTCATCGCGAGATCAGGGAGAACCGCCAGTACCTTGCCAGTATCCGGCCACAACAGGTGTTTGATGGATTCTGCTATCCCAGCGGAGTCACCAACGAGCGACTTCTTCCCTGGCTCGCCGAAGAAGGAATCGACGTTGCAACCACGTGTCGTGCGGGACTTGCCACGAAATCCACCAATTTGCTCCTTTGCCCCCGCCTCGTAGACACATGGCTCCGTGACAGACTGGAATTTGAGGGTTGGCTTACCGGCGTCGCATCCGTGATCCCGAGATTGCCCCGACGCAGACGCTATCGTCAACCTCAGGAAGATCTGTTACGCGTCCCCTGAGGACACAGTGATGGCGGCATCGTGTGGCGGCGATGATTCAAGTGCCTCATGAGACGTCCCGTCCTGGGCGCGATTGCAACAGCTCTTGGTGGTGCAGCGATCGGCGCAATCACACTGGTGCCTGTACCACCATCGATCACGCTACCCGTCACCTGCATTATCTGCGGCTCGCTCGGTGGAATCGACTTCGTACTGAACATCCTTCTCTTCGTGCCGCTGGGAATGGGCGTGGCGATTCTTTCCGGCAGCGCCCGAAAGACCATTCTTGCCGGCCTCGTACTGTCACTGCTGGTGGAAGCAGTCCAGTACTTCTTCATCAGCGGTCGATATGCGTCAGTCGGCGATGTGCTCACCAATACCACCGGTGCCGGACTCGGCGCATGGATCGTCGGACCTGGCGTGGCGCTGTTCCGTTGCGGTGGGTCACGGGCGGTCAGACCTGCCCTCGCCGCCGGCGTGCTTGCTTCTGCCTTGATTCTGGCTACCGCGTGGCTCCTTCGCCCGGAGACTCCACCCGCACCTCAACAGGTGCAGTGGATGGTGACCCGGTCCAGTACCGAACCCTTCCCCGGCGTTCTTCACGCCGCCACGCTCGATGGACATGGGATAGTCGCGGTCCAGCAGCTTCGACCCCACGAAGTCGTTGATCCGTCAACCGGAACCTCCCGGCTCGACCTGGTGATCTCGGACGTTCGTAAGACGACTCAACGACGGGCAATCATCCTGCGGGTTGCCGGCTGGCGAGGCGAGGGACTCTACACCGGTCAGTGGCGCGATGCACTCCTGTTCCGGACGCACCAGGTGGCCAACCGGTGGCGGTTCCGGCCGATCCTTCTGAAGCTGGAAGGTGCCTTCGACACGTCCGTTGCCGGCCAGATCACCGTGGCAGCCAGGAGTGATCCCCTTGGAATGGAGATTTCCGTTGCACCGGGGGGTGTGGCGACCTCCCTGCCAAGGACTGTTGGCCTGGCCTGGACCCTGGTTGTCCCCTGGGACGTGGCTGTCAGCCCGAACTGGTGGCCGGTGAACGCCGCCTGGCTGGCGGGTCTCATCCTTCCTGTTGGGTTTTTCGCGACGCGTGGCGGCCAGGGCAATCCCGGCCAGCAGAGGCGAACCGGCTGGCTGGCGCTGGTACTGGTCGCGGCGGTGCTGTTCCTCGCCCCACGTGTGGCAGGCATCGGTCCCACTACCATCCTGGAATGGAGCGGTGCAGGCGCGGGCATCCTGGGTGGAGTCCTGCTGGCGCGCCTGACGAGAGATTCCGTTGCCGTAGGGACTTGAAGCAGCCCACAGCATCGGGCAACTTGCAGTCGTGACCGGTGTGCTGACGACGCTCGCCACATTTCGGGACCTGCTCCGGATCTTCTTGTTCTGGTCGGCATTGGTCGTCGCCGTCGTCGCCGCCGTCGACTGGCTGGTCCGCACCCGGCGCCTGAATCCATTCGGTCCCGTTGCGCGCGTAATGCGCCGTCAGGTGGATCCGTTGCTGGCGCCCATCGAACGCCGGGTCGTCCGGGCCGGCGGCCTTCCGTCCAACGCACCCTGGTGGGCACTCGCGGCGATCGTGCTGGGGGGCATCCTGCTCCTGGCCCTGATGGACTTCCTGATCAGCCTCGCCGCCAGTGTGGGTCGGGGAATCGGCATGGGTCCCTCCGGAATCGCTCTCCTGCTCATCTCCTGGACGTTTGGAGTCCTCCAACTCGCCATCCTTGTCAGGGTGGTGATATCGTGGCTCCCGCTCTCTATGCACTCACCCTGGTTGCGTTGGTCGTTCACGCTGTCGGAGCCGATCCTCCGACCCCTCCGCCGCATGGTTCCCCCATTAGGGTCCGTCGACATCTCCCCCATCGTGGCATTCCTCGGCCTCATGGTGGCAGAGAACCTCGTGATGGGGATCCTCCGGTGAGTGGATCTCGCACCATCCGCCTGGAGGTTCGCATTCAGCCGCGCGCATCCCGTGACGAGATCGCCGGCATGCACGGAGGTGCGCTGCGCATCCGTCTCCAGGCGCCTCCCGTGGACGGCGCCGCCAACGAGTCACTCGTCCGGTTCCTGGCCCGCGAACTGGATGTGCCGCGCCGGCAGATCCGTATCATTTCCGGTACTTCCTCACGCAACAAGGTGGTGGAAGTCGAAGGTGTCAGTCCCGAAATTGTTCAACAGCTGTTGACCCACAACTGACGACTCCATGCTTCTCATCATTGGTCGCGACGCCGCGCTGCTGGAAGGCCTGGCCCAGGGACTGGCCCGAACCGGCCAGCGGGTCAACGTTGCATCGTCGCTGGGCGAGGCCGACGAAGGACGCGAGGGTGAGTCACCCGTATTGATCGTGGTGGAGCGCGCTCTGCTCGAGGGATTGGAGACGACTTTGCCGGCGTTCCTGGTGTCCGGCGGCGCTCTGGTCACATGGCACGGAACCGGCGAGGGTGAGCCCGCGGTGCCGCTGCCCCGGTCGCTGGCCCGGCAGGTCCTTGCCGATCTGGAACTTCCGCTGGAACGTGCCCGTTTGTCGGCTCTCGCCGAACATGCCATCACCCGGGCACGCACCGTGGGACGCAGCGGGACAACCGCCACTCCGGAGCACCCGGCATCGTAGCTGACCCGCGGGCAGCTTGCCCGGACCCCGGACCGTACGCTTACATTGCTTCAGCGCGTGTCGGGTGACGGACACGCACGAAAACCAGCTCGTGGTGATTTCAGGCAAATTGCGACCACGTAAAACATCCGCTAAAGCGTCGCGCCCGGCGCCAGTGGCCCCGGGCCTTTTCGTTTTCCTTCCATCGTGACCAGTTCCCCGAAAGCAGGTTCATCGCCGGCACCAGCGTATCTCGACGCCGTCAGACAGCGTACGTTGATTTTCGATGGTGCCATGGGTACCAGCATTCAGAGGTACCACCTCACTCCGGAAGACTTCGGCGGCAAGGCCTACGAGGGGTGCAACGACTATCTGGTTGTCACGCGACCCGACGTGATCCGGGAGATCCACGAATCCTTCCTGGAAGTGGGATGCGACGTCATCGAGACATGCACCTTCCAGTCCACGCCGCGCAGGCTGGCCGAGTGGGGACTGGGGGACAAGGTGCGGGACGTCAACCTGGCTGCGGCCAGACTGGCCCGAGAGACCGCCGGCAAGTTTGCTTCTCCGGAGCACCCGCGATACGTGGCAGGGTCCATCGGGCCCAGCGGCCTGTTGCCTTCCAGCAGCGATCCTGTTCTCTCCGACACGACGTTCGAAGCCCTGAGCGATCAGTTCCATCAGCAGGCCCGTTACCTGGTGGAAGGTGGGGTCGACCTGCTGCTGGTGGAAACCTCCCAGGACATCCTGGAGGTCAAGGCCGCAATCGCGGGCTTTGAGCGACTCTTTGCCGAGCTGGGGAGACGCATCCCGGTTCAGGCACAGGTGACTCTGGACGTCAGCGGGCGGATGCTCCTGGGTACCGATATCGCCAGCGCCATGACCACGCTGGAGAGTCTCCGGGTGGATGTACTGGGCCTCAACTGTTCCACCGGTCCGGAGCACATGCGCGAGCCCATCCGGTACCTGTCAGAGCATTCCACCCGCCCGGTGTCGTGCATTCCCAATGCCGGCCTGCCGCTGAACACCGGTACCGGTGACGCGGTCTATCCGCTGGAGCCGGAACCGATGGCCGCGATGCTGGCGGAGTTCGTGCGGGACTACAATGTGCGGGTCGTCGGTGGCTGTTGCGGAACCACACCGGATCACCTCCGCGCGGTGTGCCGGGAGATCGACGCCCTTGGAGCGAGAACCTCGCGCACACAACCGCCCGCGCGACGTGCGATCTCGCGGCTTTCCAGCGCGATGCGCGCCATCACGATACACCAGGATCCACCACCACTGCTCGTGGGTGAGCGGGTGAATGCCCAAGGGTCACGGAAGGTCAAGCGACTCCTTCTGGCGGAAGACTACGATGGCATCCTGGACGTCGCGCGGGAACAGGCGGAATCAGGTGCGCACGTGCTGGACGTCTGTGTGGCGCTAACCGAACGAGCCGACGAAGCGGAGCAGATGGCCAGGGTCGTCAGGCAGCTTTCCATGAGCATCGATACCCCGCTCATGATCGACTCCACCGAGGCGCCGGTGATCCAGGCCGCCCTGGAGCACATTCCCGGTCGGGCGATCATCAATTCCATCAACATGGAGAACGGGAGGAAGCGCATCGACGCAGTGGTGCCTCTGGCCCGCAAGCATGGTGCCGCGCTCGTGGCTCTGACGATCGATCAGACCGGGATGGCGAAGACGCGGGAACGGAAACTGGAGGTGGCCCGCGCCATCCACGACATCGTCGTGGGGGAGTACGGCATGGCACCGGGGGACCTGGTGTTCGACGCCCTCACGTTCACGCTGGCCACCGGTGACGCCGAGTGGATCGATTCGGCCCGGGAGACGATCGAGGGGATCCGCCTCATCAAGAGAGAACTCCCCGGCGTCTTCACGATACTGGGCGTCTCCAACGTCAGCTTCGGGCTGGCTCCAGCGGCCCGGGCGGTGCTCAACTCGGTCTTTCTGCACCACTGTGTACAGGCTGGTCTGGACGCAGCCATCGTGAATCCGGCGCATGTACGGCCTTACGCCGAGATCCCGCCTGACGAACGGGAACTGGCGGACGACCTCGTGTTCAATCGACGCCCCGACGCGCTCCAGCGGTTCATTGCCCACTTCGGGTCGGCCGGTTCGGAAGGAGGGGCAGGTGAAGCAGCGAAGGAGGATCCGACCGCCGCCATGACTCCCGGTGAACGGGTTCACTGGATGGTTGTCCACCGCAAGAAGGAGGGTATCGAAGACGCCCTCGATGCAGCGGGCGTCCGGGAGCAGCCGGTTCGCGTTCTGAACGAGGTACTCCTGCCGGCAATGAAGGAAGTGGGAGACAAGTTCGGTGCCGGTGAACTCATCCTGCCGTTCGTTCTGCAGTCGGCCGAGGTCATGAAGAAGGCAGTGCGTCACCTGGAGCAGTTCCTGGAGCGCACCGAAGGGTTCACCAAGGGCAGGATCGTCCTGGCCACCGTGTACGGCGACGTGCACGACATCGGGAAGTCCCTGGTCAACACCATACTTTCGAACAACGGCTACACGGTCTTCGACCTGGGCAAGCAGGTACAGGTCAACACGATCATAGAGAAGGCGGTGGAACTGAACGCGGACGCCATCGGCCTCTCGGCGCTGCTGGTTTCCACTTCCCGTCAGATGCCCGCCTGTGTACAGGAACTCGACAAGCGGGGATTGCACGTCCCGGTGCTCGTGGGTGGAGCGGCCATCAACCGCCGTTTCGCCCGCCGCGCCATGTTCGTGGACGGTGAGCGGCCCTACGACGCCGGCGTTTTCTACTGCAAGGATGCCTTCGAGGGTCTGGAAACCGTGGATGCCCTGATGGACCTGCCCAACCGGCCGGCGCTGGTGGAACGTCTGGTGGACGATGCACGTCGCGACGTCTTCCTCCATGCCACGGTCGGGAAGGACGTTGCCGCCGGAACCGATGACACGCGGCGCAGTGACGTTTCGCGGGATCACCCCCTGCCTGCCGCACCCCCGTGGGGGGTTCGTGTGCTCAGGGACATCCCGTTGGACGAGGTCTTCGATCTGCTGGACCTGGACGAGCTCTACCGGCTGCAGTGGGGCGGGCGGGGTTCCGGTGAGGCATTTCAGAAGGCCGTTCGCGAGGTCTTCGAGCCCACCCTGCAACGGCTGCGGGATTCCGTGTACCGGGATGGATGGCTTCATCCCAGGGCGGTCTACGGATACTTCCCGGTTCAGTCGGAGGGAAACTCCATCATCATCCATGACGCCGCGGCGCTGGAGGCGGACGGTGGTGCGCGTCGGGAGATTGCCCGGCTCACCTTTCCCCGGCAGGTGGGTCGCGACCGGCTCTGCCTGGCCGATTACTTCCGCTCCACGGACTCCGGTGACATCGACGTCCTGCCTCTGCAGGTGGTCACGGTCGGCGATGCGGCCACGCAGCACTTCGCGGAACTGCAGGCGGCGGGCGAGTTCGCCGAAGCATGGTTCGTTCATGGCCTCGCCGTGGAGACCGCCGAGGCCATCGCTGAATGGATGCATCGTCACATCCGGCGGGAACTGGGAATCGCTCCTGGACGCGGCAAGCGTTACTCGTGGGGATACGGCGCCTGCCCGGATCTCGATGACCACGCCACCGTCTTCCGACTCCTGCCGGCCGCGGAAGCGTTGGGTATGTCGTATACCAGCGCCTTCCAGCTCATGCCGGAGGAAAGCACCGCTGCACTGGTGGTGCATCACCCGGAAGCGAAGTACTACACCATCCGTGGCGAGGGGGATCGCAGAAGGAGCGGCGCCGGATCGGAAACCGAAGCCGCCCAGCCCGAACCAACCCGATGACGGCAGCAAACGAGACCCGGCCGTCCACGCGGCAGCACCTGCTGGATCGTCTGCTCGATCCGGAGGCAGTGGTCGTGTTCGACGGCGCGATGGGCACGATGCTGTACGCCCTTGGGGTGTTCATCAATCAGTGCTACGATGAGCTGAACACAAGATCACCGGACCTGGTGCGCGCGGTCCACGCCGAGTACGTGGACGCGGGTGCGGAGGTGATCGAGACCAACACTTTCGGCGCCAACCGACCCAAGCTGTCGCAATATGGACTGGAGTCGCACGTAGCCGAGTTCAACCGGGCCGCCGCACTGCTGGCCCGGAGTGTCGCGGGTGATCGCTGCCTGGTGGCGGGTGCCGTCGGCCCGCTGGGCATCAGGCTGGAGCCCTATGGACCAACGAGCTTCGCCGAAGCCCGCGCTGCGTTTGCCGAACAGATGACGGCGCTGCGGGAGGGTGGTGCCGATCTCTTCGTGATCGAAACCTTCGGCGATCTGGACGAGATAGCCCAGGCAGTTGCCGCGGCCCGGGAGGTCGATGCCTCGGTCCCGGTAATTGCCCAGATGACCATCGGCACCGATGGCCGGACTCCCTTCGGGGCGACGTCCGCGGACGTCGCCCGTCACCTGGATGCGCTGGGCGCCGACATCCTGGGGCTCAACTGCTCGGTGGGCCCGCAGGGAATCCTGGATGGAATAGAACGGATGGTTCCGCTCACCACCCGGAAACTCTCCGCGCAGCCCAACGCGGGCATGCCACGCGAGGTTGCTGGGCGGGCGATGTACATGGCCAGCGCCGAATACATGGCTTCCTACGCCCGTCACCTGGTCCAGGCCGGCGCCCGGATCGTGGGCGGCTGCTGTGGAACGACTCCGGCCCACATCCGTGCCATCGCGGCCGGGATCCGCCCCCTGGCGCCTCGGCTCAACCGCACCGTCGTCACCCGCCGCGACGGAGACCGGACGCCTCCGGATTCCGCCGCCGAGCGTCCTCCGGAAAAGCGTGAAGCCGTGCCGGTGCCGTTTCAGGAGCGTTCCGCCTGGGCCGGCAAACTTGCCACGGGTCAGTTCGTGACGTCGGTCGAGATCCTGCCACCCCGTGGAATCAACGCCGATCGCATGCTGGCCGATGTCGCCGCGCTCAAAGAGGCCGGCATCGACGCGGTCAATGTCCCCGACGGCCCCCGGGCCCAGAGCCGCATGGGTGCCCTCCTCACCAGCGTACTGATCGAACAACGTGTCGGGATAGAGGCGGTCACGCACTACACCTGCCGCGATCGCAATCTGCTGGGGATGCTCTCCGACCTGCTCGGCGCCGCCGCCGTCGGTCTCCGTAACCTCCTGTTGATCACCGGCGATCCACCCAAGATGGGCCCCTACCCGGACGCCACCGCCGTCTTCGATATCGACTCCATTGGACTCACCAACCTGGTCCGTAACCTGAACCACGGCATGGATCCGGGCGGCAATCCCATCGGTGAGCCCACCGGATTCGTGATTGGCGTAGGCTGCAACCCGGCGGCAATCGATCCGGCGGTGGAGCTGCGACGCTTCGGCTACAAGGTCGAAGCCGGCGCCGAGTTCGCCATTACTCAGCCTGTCTTCGACGCCCGTCAACTGGAGCGCTTCCTGCGGGAGATCGAACCGATGCGGATACCCGTGGTAGCGGGGATCTGGCCGCTGCTGTCCGCCCGGAACGCGGAGTTTCTGGCCAACGAGGTCCCCGGCGTGGTCGTGCCTGACGAGATCCTTGACCGGATGCGGCGAGCCAGCGACCGGTCCCGGGAGCACGCGGTCGCGGAGGGGATTGCCATTGCCCGGGAGATGCTGGCGCGCGTTCGGGGCCTGGTGTCCGGCGTGCAGGTTTCCGCCCCCCTGGGCCGCGCCGAAATAGCCCGTCAGGTTATCGCTGGAAACACCTGAGTCCCGGCCTCCTTACCTTTACGGGGGCCGGTGGAAACTCGTCTTTGGGGAACCGGCCGGAACATCCAGTCGGTACCGCTCACGCCCTGCCCCGCGCGATGGCCCTACTCCTGACAACTGCCCTGACATTCGGCTTGGTGGTACTGGCCTGGGGTGTGTATCCGGTGGTCATGTGGGTTCGGGCCAGGAAGGCCGGAGAGTTCGCGACCGGCGGTTTGCCTGTGGCCCGGGTGTGCGCGGTGATCGCCACCCGTGACGATCCATCGATTGCAGCCGACCGGGTCGGGAGCCTGCTGACCGGGAATTACCCCCGCGAACTGCTCCAGGTCGTCGTAGCGGTGGACGCCAATGCGGCAGCGCCACTGGCTGGGTATCGGGAGGCCTTGAACGGGCTGGCTGATGTGGTGCAGGGGGACCCGCCGGGTGGAAAGGCAACCGCACTCAACGCCGGGGTTCGTGCCAGCGTGGGGTGTGACGTCCTTCTCTTCGCCGACGTGGGTCAGGAGTTCAATCCCCTGGCAGTCACCCGACTGGTGCAGGCCATCGAGGCCGGTGCCCAGGGGGCCACCGGGCGTTATGCGCAACGACGGGATGACGCAGTGATGGCACGTTTTGCTGACTTCGAGGCGCTCATTCGGCGCGGACAGGCCGCGGGCGGAAGCGTGGTCTCCGCCACCGGGGCGATCTTCGCCATGCAGCCGGCGTTCTGGCGTGACCTGCCACCCGGTCTGATCTGTGACGATCTCTACACCGGATTGTCGATCGTACATCAGGGTGGCCGGGTGACATTCTGCCCGGATGCAGTCGCACTGGATCTGCGCACCTTCACCCGCGACCAGCAGTTCGCCAGAAGGGCGCGCACGCTTACCGGTCTGATTCAGTATTGCCTCACGGTACCGGGCGTCTTTCTTCCCTGGCGCAACCCGGTCTGGCTTCATTTCCTCCTGCACAAGCTACTCCGCCTGCTCACTCCGGTACTGCTCTGCATCGGCACGGTGAGCCTGATTGCCTGGAGCGTCCTGCACATGCCCGGCGTGCTGGTCATGATGGCTGGTGTGGCGGCTCTGCTGATTGCGACCGCGATACTCGCGGCACCGGCAATGACCGAACGGCTGGGGAGGCAGTTGTCCTGGACGTTGCGGTTGGTGTTCGTCCCGCTGGTGGCCATAGTGAACGGATTGCGCGGCCACTGGTCGGTCTGGACCCCCACGCCTCAGGGGCGCGGCTGATGTGCGGGATCTGTGGTATCGCGCTGCCCCAGGGTTCGCCGCGGCGACTGGACCGGGGTCTCATCGAGACGATGATGAACACCATCGTCCATCGTGGGCCGGATGGTTCCGGGATGTACCTTCAGAACGGGATCGGACTGGGACACCGGCGACTCAGCATCGTCGACGTGGCCCACGGCGCTCAGCCCATGAGCATCCGGGGTGGCGCCGTCCAGATGGTATACAACGGCGAAGTCTACAATCACCCGACGCTCATGCCCGAGTTGCAGGCAGCCGGCGTCCGGTACTCCACTCATTGCGACACCGAGACGATCCTCCACCTGTACGAACGGGACGGTCGCGCCATGCCGGCGCACCTGCGCGGCATGTTCGCCTTCGCCATCTGGGACCAGGATGCGGGAGAACTCTTTCTGGCCCGCGATCGCCTGGGAGTGAAACCGCTCTACTACGTGCTCACCGATGACGGAGCGCTCTACTTTGCGTCGGAAATCAAGGCGATCCTGGCCTCCGGTGCTGTCCGACCCTCGCTGAACCTGAACGCATTTCCGGATTATCTGGCCAACCATGGCACGTCCGGCGAGGAAACGCTGTTCGCAGGCGTGAAGCGGCTGCCGCCCGGCCACACGCTTACCTGGCGGAACGGCCGGATCCAGGTGGAACGCTACTGGCGGCTCAGTTTTTCTCCCGCCGCCATCGATACCCGACCGGATCGTGTCCTGATCGACGAGTATAGGGAACGGTTCCGGGAGTCCGTGCGACTGCGGCTCATGGCGGATGTCCCCCTCGGCATGTTCCTCTCCGGCGGCATCGACTCGGCGGCAATCACGGCGATGATGAGTACGCTCGTCAGCGATCCCATCAAGACGTTCTCCGTTGCCTTCGCCGAGCGGGAGGCCAATGAGCTGGCCTGGGCCAGGATGGTGGCGCGGCGATACCGGACGGACCATCACGAAGTCATCGTTTCACCCGAGGAGTTCTTCGGTGCCCTGCCCCGACTGGTATGGCATGAGGACGAACCCATCGCGCATCCCTCGAGCATTGCGCTCAACTTCGTCTCCCGCCTGGCCGCCGGGCATGTGAAGGTGGTTCTGACGGGCGAAGGAAGCGACGAGACACTGGCCGGGTACGGTCGCTATCGCTACACCCTGTGGAACATGGCGCTGGGACGCACCGCCGGGCGGCTCAGCGGATCGCTGACGCGAAGAGCTGGTGCCGGACTGGTAGGCATGCTTCCCGCGCGATCCCGCTGGCGCGCGCGTCTGCGACGCACGGCCCTCACCCGACCTGCCACGCTGGACGACCTGTACTTCGACAACTTTGCCGTTTTCGACCGTGCCGCGCTGATGCAACTGCTGTCACCCGAGGTTCGCGAATCCATTGGAACGATGGATCCCTATGCGGTGGCGCATGGCATTCATGAGCGAAGCGACGCCGGTTCGCTGTTGAATCGCCTTCTCGACGCTGATCTGCAGACCTACCTGCACGAACTGTTGATGAAACAGGACCAGATGTCCATGGCCGCGTCGATCGAGAGTCGTGTGCCCTTCCTGGATCATCCCTTGATCGAGTTTGCCGCGACACTGCCGGAGCGTCTCAAGCTCCGGGGTGCGACGACAAAGTATGTCCTGCGAGAGGCCATGCGGGACTACCTGCCGGCGGAGATCCTGTCACGCCGGAAGATGGGTTTCCCGGTTCCCATAGGCCACTGGTTGCGTACCGATCGCAGGTATCTCATCGAGGAGTTCGTCCTTGGCGGACGGGCCGCGGAGCGGGGGCTTTTCCATCGCCCATACATCGAGCGCATCGTGCAGGAGCATGTCGGTGACGAGACCAATCACGACGAGCGTCTCTGGTCGCTCATCAATGTGGAAGTCTGGCACCGCATCTTCATGGATGGCGACAGTCCGGCGGACATCGACATGAAGTACCGTCAGACCAAGGCTGGGTAAACGTGCACATCCTTTGGGTGAAGACGGAACTGCTGCACCCCATAGACAAGGGTGGGCGCATCCGGACGTACAACATGCTGCGGGCACTCAGGAAGGAACATCGCGTCACATATCTGGCGCTGGACAACGGCCAGGCCGCCCCGGATGCTGCCGACCGGGCCAGCGAGTACTGCCACGAACTCGTCCGGGTCCCGTTTCGTGAGGCGCAACGCCGCTCGCCGCGCTTCTGGCTGGAACTTGCGGCGAATGTCTTCTCGTCGCTCCCTTACGCGGTGGCCAAGTACCGGTCCCCGGAGATGACCGACGCGATCCAGCGCGTGGTACGGGATGGCAGGGTGGACCTGCTGGTATGCGATTTCCTTACTCCCAGCCAGAATATCCCGCCGGATCTCCCCTGCAGAACGGTTCTCTTCCAGCACAATGTCGAGGCCATGATCTGGCAGCGCCACGCAGCGGTACAGTCCCACCCGCTGGCGCGGGCGTACTTCAATGCCCAGTGGCGCCGGATGCGCGCCTTCGAAGGACGGGAATGCCGTCGCTTCGACTCCGTGGTGGCCGTCTCCCGGGAAGATGCTGTCGTGCTGAAGGAGCAGTACGGGCTGGACTCGGTCGGCGATGTCCCCACTGGGGTGGACACCGCTTTCTTTCGCCCGACCGGTCTCCCCCAGGACGCCCCTCCCGATCTGGTATTCACCGGCTCCATGGACTGGATGCCTAACGAAGATGGCATACTCTGGTTCACGGACAGTGTTCTCCCGCTGATCCACGCGGAACGTCCTGATGTCACGCTGACGGTGGTGGGTCGCCGTCCGCCACCCCGCATACAGGCTCTCGCTGACCGGGATCCAAGGTTACGGGTGACGGGAACGGTACCAGATGTACGCCCGTGGCTGGAACGGGCCTCCGTCGCAATCATACCACTGCGCGTTGGCGGCGGCACCCGGCTCAAGCTGTACGAGGCCCTCGCCATGGAGCGGCCGCTGGTCTCCACGACGATCGGGGCCGAAGGGCTCCCTGTGGAAGATGGCAGGCATTGCCTCATCGTCGACGAACCATCAGCGTTCGCGGCAGCGATTCTGAGGCTGCTGAGTGACCCCGTGCTTGCGCGGAAAATCGCTCAGGATGGCGCCACGCTCGTCAGGGAAAACTTCAGCTGGGATCGCGTTGCCGGGGCTTTCTCGACGTCGGCGTTGTTCGGCGCTGGCGACCACAACCTTCACGCAAAGACATCACGAACCTGACGGCAATCGCCGACGAGTATACGTTTTTCGGGCACCAGCTTGAGTTTCGCCGATGTTGCGCCGTCACGTATCGCTCACTCGCTCCACGGCAACTTACCCAGCAGGCGCTGGACATCGATCACCGTGAGCCCACCCCACGCATTCACGGTGTGAACGCCCCTGAGCCCAGGCCGCCAGTCGGGCAGAACTCTTCCCACCGTGTGCTCCTCGTAGTCCCGAGCATCCAGTCGTGTGATCTGCCGGATGTTTAGGGCGCCACCATAACGTGTCGAACAATCCTGCGACGGCCGGAACAACGCGCCACCACGCTGAAACAACCTGCCTGCCGGCCGGGCGCAGCGAACGTCCGAGACAACCGGATTCAGCCGGTGCGGCTCCCACGGTCCCAGCGGAGAAGCACCGTGGAATAGATGCATCTCATCCCAGAACGAATCCCCCGATTCCGCCGCGTTGGCAAACATCCACCACCGCCCCCCGACCTCGGCCAACGTACAGTCGGCCAACGGGAAGTCGGGGCCCATTGCCGTCTCCAGAGTCCACTCGAACGGAAACTTCACCGCCCGGTAGACTTCCATCCGGCCGATGTCGGCGGTTTCGGGCAACAGAAACACCGCACCGCGCCACCGGAACACAAAGGGATAGGACAGATGGTACTCACGCTCCAGAACCTGCACCGGAGAACCCACCGGACCATTCGCGCCCAGTTCCAGTACGGAGATCACCCCTTTCTGCGTGCCAAATTCATAGTCCTCGAAGAACACATAGTCGCGGCCATCCTCGGACCGTATCGGGAATGGGTCGGCCCAGAATCGGTCATTCGGTGGGAGGATCGGACGGAAGCGGTAGGGTGAGAGTTCCGGCTCACGGTTGTCGTCAGGCATGCCGGCACGCCGACGCCACGCCAGGTACCACTGACCGCGCGTGAACATGGTCGCCAGTTTCGTCTCCACCCTCCGCGAAGCCAGCCGGAGCATTCCGCCAGCCATCTCCCTGTTCGTGGGCGCAACGTACAGGCGCTGACCATATGGAGACGGCGACGCCTCCGGCAACCCGCCGGAAGACCCCCGCAATCGCCTCATGGCGCGCTCCAGAAATGCGGCACCCTTCCAGTACGGCTCCACCCGATTGAGCGCCACCGACAGGCGGTGTGTCGCCGACCAGGAACGCTGGAGCACCTGGCCATCATCCAGCGCCTCGGTCAGCCGCTGCAACACGACTCCCGTCACCGGGTTTCCTTCCATCACCTCCCAGAACCCCGGTGGCCCACCGCGGTATCGGTCTGGATCGCCATGGTGGTATGACCACACCCCATACCGCGCCGCTCCCAGAATCGAGCCACGCAGAATCCCGAAACCAAGGCGAATGAGTACGTCAGGACTCACCGCACGGATCCGGCCAACGTCCTCATCCTGGAAAAAATTGCTTACACCGCGCCTGGCTGGCGTGACAACCATCTCCGCGGCATCTCCCGCCAGGGCAGTGATGTCCACCGGTCTCATGGGATCGCGCTCCGGCGGCACCCTCCGGCGCTCGCGTCGCTCGAAGAACGCGTGCAGCAACCTGGCGCGGTTGCGCCACCACGAGACCATGCGGGGCGGTCGCGGATCCGCCTCGCCGACAGCCCCGTTCCGGACCACGAGGACGATCCGCCCCTCCCCACTCTCCACCACCCGTCGCAACGCCCTCTCGACCCAGACCGGCTGGATCATGGTGTCAACCAGCAAGCCGACCCGCAGTGGCGGTCGGTGGGCCTGCTCGGTCGTGGCGTCGGCGGAGATTTCTCCCATCTGGCGGGGCAGTATACCTGAGACGAGGCACCCTCGGCAACGCAAACTCATCGGTCCCGCCTTCGCTGGACGGGCCTTGCGGGCTATCGTTACGATGGCTCGGCCAGACCGGGTAACCCCTTCACCCTTCCCTCCGACTTGTTGCTCATGGGTCCACTGACTCAGCTCTCCGACGAAGAAGCCCTGTTCCGTGACGCGGTCGCTGGATTCGCCGACGCGGAAGTGCGTCCCCGCGTGGTCGATATGGAGCGTGCCGGAAAACTCGATCCGTCACTCATCCAGGCCGCTTTCGAACTCGGTCTCATGGGGATCGAGGTGGGCGAAGAGCACGGTGGCTCCAGCGGAACCCTGATGATGGTAACCCTGGCAGTCGAGGCCATCAGCCGGGTCGACGCCGCCAGCGCCATCATCGTCGACGTCCAGAACACCTTGGCCAACTACCCCATCGATCGCTACGGCAACGATACCCAGAAGAAGAAGTACCTCAGCCGCCTGACGAGAGACACCGTCGGAGCCTACGCCCTCTCGGAACCCGGCTCGGGTTCCGATGCCTTCGGCCTGGCCACCCGCGCGGTCCAGCGGGATGGACGCTGGTACCTGAATGGCCGCAAGATGTGGATCACCAACGGCGGTGAAGCCGGAATCTTCGTCGTCTTTGCCAACGCCAACCCCGATGCCGGCTACCGCGGCATCACCGCCTTCATAGTCGAACGGGACTTCCCCGGATTCACCGTCGGACGCAAGGAGGAGAAACTGGGAATCCGGGCCTCCAGCACCACGGAACTGCTGCTGGACAACTGTGAGGTCCCCGAGGAAAACGTGCTGGGTCCCGTGGGACAGGGGTACAGGATCGCCATCGACACTCTCAACGGAGGTCGCGTGGGCATCGGGGCGCAGATGATCGGCATAGCCCGCGGTGCCCTGGACGCAGCCATCGCCTACATCCAGGAAAGGCAACAGTTCGGCCGCCCCCTGGCCGACTTCCAGGGCATCCAGTTCCAGGTGGCACAGGCCGCCACCGAGCTGGAAGCCGCCAGACTCATGGTCTACAACGCCGCCCGACTGCGGGACGCCGGCGAGGATATCGTCCGGGAAGGCGCCATGGCCAAGCTCTATTCCTCGCAGGTCTGCGAACGGGTCACCTCGCTATGCGTCGAGCTCTTCGGTGGCTACGGCTACACCCGGGACTTCCCCGTCGAAAAGTTCTACCGCGACGCCAAGATCGGCACCATCTACGAGGGAACCTCCAACATGCAGCTCCATACCATTGCGCGGCAGATTATTCGTTAGGCCCCCACTCCCGATCCGGAATCCCGACCTCCCATGCGCCTCTCTCTCGCAGCGTTCCTGGCAGCCTCACTCGCCGCTCCAGTGCCGGCGCAGATCACCAGTTCGGAGTACACCGCCCGGCGGGCTGCGCTGGCAGACCGGCTCCCGGACGGAATCTTCCTGGCCCGCGGTGCAGTCTCCCCGGTGCAGGACTACCTGGCATTCTATCAGTCCCCCGGCTTCCTGTATCTCACGGGATTCCGGGAAGCCGACGCCGCTCTCATCCTCGAAAAGAGGGGAGCGCGCAAGACGTGGACCCTGTTCGTGCAGACCAAGATCCCCGCTCAGGAAGTCTGGTCGGGCCGGCGCTATGGACCGGACTCGGCGGGCCGCGCGACCGGCCTGACCACGCGACCCATCACCGACCTCGAGTCCACCCTGGACTCCCTCCTGTCCGCTGATCCGAACCTCGCCTTCCTGCCGGACATCGCCGAGGGCGGTGATACGCTCAATGGCGACGACCGATTCCTGGACGCACTGCGCCGCCGACACGCCAACCTGACGGTAACCGATGCCCGACGGCTGGTCATGACCATGCGTTCGAAGAAGAGCACGGCCGAAATGGACCTCATCAGCCGGGCGGCGGCCATCAGCATGGAAGCCCACGCCGAAGCAGCCCGGGCCATCGAACCCGGCATGAACGAATTCGAGATCCAGGCGCTGATGGAGTACACCTTCCGCCGCTACGGTGCCGACCGCCCGGCGTACGCATCCATCGTCGGCTCGGGTCCCAACAGCACGGTGCTCCACTACAATCGGGACGACCGGTACATGCAGGCGGGCGATCTGCTCCTCATAGACGCCGCGGCGTCCTTCGCCGGCTATGCCGCCGACGTCACCCGGACTTTCCCGGTCAGCGGCACCTTCACCCCGGCGCAACGGGACATCTATCAGATCGTCCGGGCCGCCCAGGCGGCAGCGGAACGCACCGCCAGACCAGGAGTGAAGTGGTCCGAAGTATCCCGGGTAGCCTCAGCCACGCTGGCCGAGGGCCTGACCAGACTGGGCCTGATCGACAGCCCGACCGCCACGTATGACTGCGGGTCGCGCCAGTGCAGCCAGCTCTCGCTGTACTACATGCACGGACTGGGACACGGCATAGGTCTCGAAGTACACGATCCGGATCAGAAAGACCGCGACGGCATCGGCATCGGCAGCGCCTACTCCATCGAGCCGGGCATCTACGTTCGCCAGGAACTCCTCGATATCATCCCCCCGACGCCCGCCAACGAAGCTTTCATCCGCCGGATCAGCGAGAAAATCCGGAAGTACGCCAATGTCGGGATACGCATCGAAGACAACTACGTCGTGACCGAGGCCGGCGTGCAGTGGATCTCCTGCGTGCCCCGGGAGCTCGATGAAGTCGAGGCCCTCATGCGCGAACCGGTGAAGGGTCCTCAGGTGCGTGACGCCGAGCGGGTTCGCTGGTATGGGCAGACCGTGGTCGACCCCACCAAGGCCAAACCCGGAATAGCTCCGCCACCCAGAAGCTGCTCACCACGGATGTGATCCCCTCCTCCCCAGACCCCGTGACCACACCACTTCAGTCGATCCTCGGCGAGATCAATCGGATGTACTCCGGACATGCGTGGCACGGACCAGCCGTGCTGGAGGCCGTCCAGGGCATCACCGCATCCCAGGCGGCCTGGCGTCCGTACCCCGACGGCCACACGATTTTCGAGCTGACCCATCACATTGCCGCCTGGATCGGCGAGGCCACATCCAGACTGCGCGGCAACCCCGCCGGTGAACCCGCGGACGGAAACTTCCCGCCATCGGGAACCACAGTCGACAACGCCTCCTGGGCCGCGACTCTGCAGTTGCTGGAACGCCGCCAGGCAGGGTTGCTGGACGCCGTCGCGGCGTTCGACACCGCAGACCTCTCTGCCGGCGTGAACCCGGATCGGCCGCTGTCCGAGGAAGAACCGGGTACCTTCTCCGCCCTCATACATGGCGTGGTGCAGCACAACGCCTACCATACGGGTCAGATCATGCTGCTGCGCAGAATGATGGAAAGCTCCCGGAGTTCGACTCCCGCCTGATCATCAGTGGCGCGCTTGTCCGTCAGTGGTCCCGTGCAGGATTCCGGAACGGATCCTCACTGCCCTGGGTGACGCGCTCTGGTCCAGGACTATGGTCTCCACGGTTCGAACACGCTGCCGCACGCTCAGTGACAAGGTCCGGGGGGACCCGTCCCGCACGATTGCCACGGGGATGACTTCACCTTCCCGCGTTCCAAACCGGGTCCGGAACTTCACGCCAAAGTCCGGATCGCTCACCTCCAGGTCCCCTATCCGGAGAAGCTGGTCGTCCAGCCGGAATCCCGCCTCTTCAGCCGCACTCCCCGGCTCGATCAGAGTAACACGAAGCGCACCAGTCGAGTCCACCATGGTGCCCAGGCCGATCCACGGCTGGCGGATCGAGTCCACATTCAGACGCAGTCCGGCAAGAGGAAGCAGGGAACTCCAGGGGTACGGCTCCCGCCCGTCGACATAACGCCGGTTGAAATCGGCGAATGACTTCCCGCCGGCAGCCTTGGACACCGCATTCCACCAGTCCTGAGAGGTGAATCCCCGCCCCGCCTTGTAGGTGGACTGGTACACATTCCGCATCACGTCGTCCAGGGACTGCCGGTTGTCGCTTCCGTCCCGGATCAGGATGTCCAGCATCAGGCCGGCAAGAGCGCCCTTGGGGTAGTAGATGTATTGAGAACCGTCGGTAGGCCGAATCCAGGTGGAAAGCGACGCATCCTCCAGGGCCACCACCGGGCCGGCAGCCACTTCTCCCATCTTCTCGCTCGTCAGGCCCAGGAAGCGCGCCGAGTCGACGATCCCGCCACGGACCTGTGCCAGATCGGCATAGTAATCGGTGATCCCCTCGCTCACCCACAACCAGGTCGTCGGCTGCTCCTGGTCATACCGGTATGGCACCATGTCAGCGGGGCGCATCCGCTTCACGTTCCAGAGATGGAAGATTTCGTGAGCCGTGATCGACGGCAGGAACTCGTGCCCCACGATGAAGGGAGAGTAGATCCCCACGTGGGAGTTCTGGTGCTCCAGAGCGGCGGCACCCGCCATCGACGAATCGAACACGATCAACGTCGTGTAGGTGGTGGCGGGCATCTCGCCGAAGACCCGTATCATCGGTGGCAGCATGCCTTCCAGATCCCGCCAGAAGCGGTCCCTGGGTGCCCCACTCAGCACCCCGCGCGGATACGTCGCGGTGCGCACCCACCTGTCCGCGATGCGCATGCTGTCGATCTCCAGAGTCCCCACGAAGAAGGGCATGTCCACCAGATCGTGGTAGTTCCGCGCCCTGTATGTCCGCGGGGCGGTATCCGGCGCCATTCCGGTCATCACCTGCCAGTCCGACTCAGTCGCTATCGTGACGCTGGCCTCGAAATCCGTACCGCGACCCTCGGGATAGGGCAGCAGGTTAGTACCATTGAAGAACGCAAAATCCGGCCTGGCCCAGGCCATGGCGTTGTCCAGGGTGTCAGCCGCAAAGCTGAAGGTGACGGAAAGGCGACGGGCGCCCTGGGGGAAGATCCTCCATGTGTCCGGATCATACTTGTCCCAGCGGGGCGTGCCGGCCTCTCCGCTCACAGCGAAACTGCTGATGCTCCTTGAAAAGTTGGAGATCTCGTATGACCCCGGTGTCCACGCCGGAACTGACAGCAGCACCGGATCGTTTCCGGATACACCGAACTGCATGGTGACATCCAGGGCCCGCCGCGGCGCCGTGGTGCGGTCGAAACGAACCACATAGTGGACTCCCGAAATCGGCGCCGACCGGGCCGCACCGGCACCACCCGCGACCCGCTGACCATGCAGGAAGGCCGGCGTAAGCAGTATCGCAGCAAGGAAACCTGGGATGAGTCGCATGGGATCGGCGGGTTCGGGGGCGAAATAACGTAACACCGTCCCCCGCCCTGCGTTCCCGGTGGCAAATGAACCGACCCTACAGGTGGCAGCCTTTGTATCCGACCGGGTTGGCGTTATTTCTCGGCTCCCGCTGGAAGTCCCAACCGTTCGTCCTGCCCGCGCGATGCTCTCCTCCCCTGCCACTGACTTTCTGCTCCGCCTCCTGGATGCGGCCGGTCCCAGCGGCTTCGAGTCCGCCCCAGCCAACGTCTGGCGCGCTGAAGCCGCTACCTTCGCCAACGTCACGGCTGACGTGACGGGAAACAGCCTGGCCACCGTGAACGCCGGCGCCCCGATCACCATCATGCTGGCCGGTCACATCGACGAGATCGGAGTCATCGTCACGTGGATCGACGAAAACGGCTTCGTCTGGATCGGACCCATCGGTGGCTGGGACCCACAGGTGCTCGTGGGACAGCGGATCCGCTTCCGTGGCCGGGAAGGAGACGTACGCGGCGTGGTTGGCCGACTGCCTGTCCATCTCATCAAACCGGCTGACCGGGAGAAGGCTGCGAAATTCGAGCAGCTCTGGGTGGACATCGGGGCCACCTCGCAGGCGGACGCTCAATCCCGGCTCTCAGTGGGCGACCCCGGAGTCATCGATACCACCGTCCTGAGACTCCCCGGCAACCGTCTGGCGTCGCGCGCCATCGACGACCGCATTGGTGCTTTTGTGGTTCTGGAAGCCCTGCGTCGCTATCAGACACGGCCCGGGAGCGCCACGGTTGTGGCGGTGGCCACCACGCAGGAGGAAATCGGTTATCACGGCGGCGGTGCGGTCGTGGCGACCAGCAGGGTGAATCCCCAAATGGCGGTGGCGGTCGATGTCACTCACGCCACCGATCACCCCAACTCCGAGAAGAAGGAATCGGGAGATCACCGTCTGGACGGTGGCCCCGTACTCACCAGAGGATCGGTGATCTCACCCGTGGTCTTCCAGATCCTCCGGGACTCGGCGGAGCGACTCGGCATGCCCTTTTCGATTCAGGCGGCCGGACGGGGAACCGCCACGGACGCCGACGCCATTCATCTGGCCCGCGAAGGGATTCCGACGGCTCTCCTTTCAGTGCCCAACAGGTACATGCACTCCCCGTCGGAAATGGTGAGCCTGGACGACGTGGACCGCGCCGCGGAACTGCTGGCGGAAGCCTGTCGCGCCGTCAGCGCTGCAACCGACTTCACTGCCCGATGAAGGGGGTCAGGCCGACTGCCTGATCCTGCCCACCACCTGCTTCGCCGAGTCTCGCACTTCCTGGTCGCGGTCGTCCAGAAGACCCCGAAGTGCCTGAACAGCGGCAGGGGTGCCTGCGGCTCCCAGAGCCTCCACCGCTCGCACTCGCACTGAAACCGGCTTCCGCAGGAGCACCCCGCCTGGTTCCGCCAGGCGGATGAGGCGGGCCACGGCGTCCTCCGTCGGGGTGTTCCCCAGCGCTGCTACAAGGGCGAGACGAACATCCGGATCCTGCTCGGTGTCGAACGCTTCCAGAAGCCAGGGCACTGCCCGTGGGTTGTTGGCACGCCCCAGACCCAGGGCCGCCTGAAGCCGTACATCGGGTGACTCATCGCTCAGACCCTGCAGCAGCGCCAGCAAAGACTGCGATGTGCTGAGCTTCCCGAGAGCGATCGCCGCTGCCTGCCTGACGCGGGGTTCGCGGTGTGAGAGCAGCACGGCAACCCTGCGTACTTCGATATCCCCCGGAGCCAGTTCACTCAGAAGCTCCACCGCGTTCCGGATCACGTACCAGCGTTCGTCATTCAGCAGATGAGTGAGAGCGCCCGTCGCCGCGGGACAATGCGCCAGGGCGTCCCGGAAGGCCCGACGCTCCGAAGTGACCTCGCTCGTGATCAGGCCCTCGATCAGCGCATCCGCACCGGCTTCGCCGGCACGCGACAGGAGGTCGGTGACCTCCGCCCGTAGTTCACGATGGTCCGGCAAGAGCCGGACCAGACCATGAAGGATTGCCGGCTTCTCCAGCCTCCTGATACCCATGAGGAATGCACGTTTCACGTCACCATCGTGCTGACGGTCGTGCTGCTCATGAAGCTTCTTAAGTACCTGGACGAGATCGATGGGTTTCCCACGCAGGGCGCGGTCCTCCACCACGCGGGTAACGTCGTCCACGACCGCGTTGGCGTTCTGCGGCTTGACCGTGGCCTCGTCCAGACTTGCCAACAGCTCCTCCAACGGCGCATCCATGCTGGAGCGCGGCAGCAACTGGTCCTGCATCATCCGTTGTGACGGTGATCCATCATTGCCGTTGTGCCCCGCAGCGGTGGCGGCGCCCGGCCCGAAGCGACCGGGTGCCTCCGGGGGCACGTACGCCGTCATGGCCCGAACCGGAGTATGCATCGGACTCGACGATGAAGGCATGTGCGTGATTGCCCGGCGCACGAACCCTTCCGGACCCAGGTGGGCCGTCACCCCCGTGAGCGCCAGCGCGAGGAGTTTCATGTCGAACGCCGTCCCGCCATCGGAGGGAGTCGGCGCTGAAACCAGCGCCTGAGCCAGAGCCATCACCTCTCGCGCCGGCGTGGCTACGTCGAACTCCAGGGCCCGGACCGAGTGGGATGCCATCCTCACGGAGAGGTCTGCGAACCAGGCCAGTTCCTCGGGGTCGCCCCCGGCAGGACTGCCCAGCGCCGAAGCCTCCCGCATCACCACGTTGGACACCGCCATCGAGATCTCATGAAGGACCAGGCGACCGGGTTCGCTGGACAACTGCGCCAGTGTGTGGCGCAACTCATCCTTCAGCCCTTCCTGATCATCCGGTCGATGTGCGTTCAGCCAGACCAGTCTGGCGAAGTGTGCCGTGAACGGCGACAGATCATCCATCTCGTGGAGCCCACGGGTGACCCAGGTCCTTTCTGCCTGGCCATCAAGGACGCGCCAGACCAGCCCCAAGAAACGCTCCACCCGTGACACCTCCCCTTCCCTGACGCCGGAGTCCCGTCCCGCCGCGTATGGTTTCCTCACCTGTACCCGGTGCGTCCCATGGCAGGAAACCCTCCGGAACCCGATCTCCGTCCGAAACAGCACCCGCGTGTGCGTCTCCCCCGACTGCCCACAGCATGCGTACCCCCCAGGCAGTGATCCCGGCGCCAGACCGTTCCGGTCGCACCGCGAGTCTGGACGTACCGCTCCACTGGTGCTCCTATGGGCCCGGGAGTGCCGACCGCGCCCTCGTCCTCCACGGTGGACCGGGTGCCCATCACGACTACCTCCTGCCGCAGTTCCTGCGCCTGGCAAGGAACCGCGAACTGATGTTCTACGATCAGCGCGGCGGTGGCCGCTCGAAGGAAACGGGAGGCAGGGACGTCACCTGGCAGGTCCATGTCGATGACCTCGCGCGTGTGGTCCGGGAACTCTCTCTCGAGCCCCTGACGCTGATCGGCTACTCCTGGGGAGCCCTGCTCGCGCTGTTGTATTCCCTGGAGGCACACCGGCACCGGGGCCTGCCACCCCCTGTCAGGCTGGTCCTGGTCGACCCAGCCCCCCTCTCCCGTTCCTTTCGGGAAACCTTCGAAGCCGAGTTCGCGCGGCGGCAGCGGTCCGAGGCCCTGCGGGAACTGCGTGAGGATCTGGCTGCCTCGGGGATTCGGGAAACCAATCCGGATGCCTGGCGCCAGCGCCAGTTCGAACTCGGCGTCGCCCCCTATTTCTCCGACCCTGCCTCAGCCAGTCGGCTCACGCCCTTCCGGGTGACGCAACGGGTACAGCAATCGGTATGGGACAGCCTGGGAGATTTCGATCTTCTGCCGGAGCTGGGAAGCCTGAGAATCCCGGCATTCTTCGTTCACGGTCGCGATGACCCCATCCCACTCGCATCCACGGAAATGGGTGCGCATGCCATGGGGGCACGCTTGCTCGTCCTTGAAGGCTGCGGTCATGTCCCCCATGTCGAGAAACCGGATGCGCTCTTCGCGGCACTCGACCAGTTCCTGATGGAAACCTCCAGCGCCAACGGGTAGCCGAGATGCCGGGCACGAATGAGAATGAGGAAATGTTCGTCACGACAGCCGATATCGACGGTCGTTCATACACTGTTTCGGTACGCATCGATTTCGACGGTGTCGAACACGTCGGCCACCTCCTCTTTCGCGACGCCGACTGGGAGGACGACGAGGGTGTGATCGATTTCGGCATGATTCCGGGTCGAAACGGTGAGGAAATCCTGGAGAACGCCCGCGCCCTCGGCGACCATGATCTCGCGCTGCGGCATCGCCGGGCCGTGAGCGAGCGGCGGCGATTCAACGGACTGCGCCAACTCACCCAGCAGGTACTCGACCAGATCCGCTATCTCAACACCCTGGCCACCTCGATGCGCGCCGGACTCCTGGACGTCGACGAAGCTGCAACGGAAATCGCCAGCACCGAGCAGCGACTGCACGACATGGTCGGTCAGTTGCGTACTTTCGCCGGCGTCCCCGGGTAGGCCGTCGCGGGAAAGGCTATACTTCGGTGTCTCATGACACCGCAGCAAGCCGCCACCCAGCTCAGCGAGATCGCCACCCTTCTGGAGGTCCGTGGAGGGAGCTCGCCCATCGTTCAGGCATTCTCGCAATCCGCCCGCGCACTGCTCGGGCTGGGCAACGTCGATTTCGTCTCCCTCGTACGGACCGGCGCCATGGCCCAGACCCCCGGGATAGATCCCGCAGCGCTGAGCGTCCTCGATGACATCGCCGCGACCGGTGAGTCCGAGTATCTCGACAACCTGCGCGAAACGACGCCGGAAGGGCTCCTCGAAATGCTCCGCATCCCCAGCCTTGGGCCGGCGCGAATTCATCGGTTGCATACCGGCCTCGGTATCGATACGGTACCCGAACTCGAAAAGGCTGCCCGCGACGGTCGCCTGGCCTTGCTCCCGGGCTTCGGCAGCAGGACGGCGACGCGCATCCTTCGGGGCATAGCCACGCTCCGGGAATCATCCGGTCAATTGCTCCACTCACTGGCAATCGGTGAGGCAAACCGTCTCGCGTCAGCCATCGCCAGTATCCCCGGCGTACGGTCCGTCAAACTGGCCGGTTCGCTCCGGCGCTCATCCGAGCTGGTCGGTGACATCGACCTCGTTGCAGAAGCCGACGATCCACCAGCGGCAGCCGCCGGGCTTGCGTCATTGCCGGGAGTCGTCGCCGTGGTGGGAGGCGGTGGAACGGAGCTCACGCTGCGCCTCGACAACGGAATTCGCGCCGACGTCATCTGTGTAACGCCGACACACGCCGGCGTGGCGCTATGGCTGGCAACGGGCAGCAGCAATCATTGCCGCATCGTGGTCGACCGTCTCACGGACAGGGGATTCACACTGCGCGACCACACCCTGGTCGACCCGCAGGGTCAGGAGGTGCCGGTAGCGGACGAAACGGCCATCTATCGCGCGGCTGATCTCCCCTGGATCCCGCCCGAAATGCGCGAAGCCCGCGGCGAAGTGGACGCTGCCGCTTCGGGCAGGCTGCCCCGCCTGCTGACCCTCACCGATATCCGCGGTGTCCTGCACTGCCACTCCAGCTACTCTGACGGCACCAATTCCGTCCGAACCATGGCGGCCGCGGCCCAGGCGAGGGGATGGACCTACATGGGTGTCTCCGACCACTCCCAGTCCGCGGCCTACGCCGGTGGATTGGACCGTGATGCCGTAAGGCGACAGCACGACGAGATCGACGAGCTCAACCAGACATCGCCCGACTTTCGAATCCTCAAGGGTATCGAAGCCGATATCCTGGCCGATGGATCGATCGACTATGACGAGGAATTCCTCTCGACATTCGACTACATCATCGCGTCCGTCCATTCCCGCTTCAGCATGGACGAAGCCCAGATGACTGCCCGTATGCTTCGCGCCATGGACAATCCCTTCGTCACCATCATTGGTCATCCCACCGGACGCCTGCTGCTTACCCGGGAGCCATACAAGGTGGACGTGGATGCACTCCTCGAGCGGGCGGCCGCCGCCGGCGTGGCTCTGGAACTCAACTGCGACCCCCATCGACTCGACCTCGACTGGCGTTGGCTGCAGGTCGCCAGAGCCCGTGGGGTTACCATTTCCATGGGTCCTGATGCCCACTCCCCGGACAGCCTCGCCAACATCGAACTTGGCGTGGGTATCGCCCGGAAAGGCTGGCTTGCCCCCGACGATATCCTGAACTGCGGTGACGCGGAAGCAGTGGTCGCCTTCGCGCGTCGCCGTCGCCTCACAGGAGTCAATTGATGCCGCGACAGGGAAAGGCCGGGCCGCGACAGCCACTCTCCCGAACGCGACCGGGAAAGTCGCACCCAAAGGTCGGGACCAGCAGGACGGGGACCACACCGCAGGCGGGCAGGCCGAAACGACGCGGCGCCACAGCGGTTCCTGCCAGCCGCCCCAAAGGCAGCACGGCCCGGCCACGATCGATTCCCGCCAAACAGGCGCACGCGGCGGAAGTCTATCGCCGCCTCATGGACACTTACCCGGATGCCCACTGTGAACTGGACCATGGGACACCCTGGCAGCTCCTGGTCGCCACCATTCTGAGCGCCCAGTGCACCGACCGCCGTGTCAACATGGTCACGCCCGTTCTGTTCGAGGCGTTTCCCACACCCGCTGCGCTGGCCGCGGCGCCCCAGGCAGCAATCGAAGAGATCATCCGCAGCACGGGATTCTTCCGGAACAAGGCGCGCAACATCATCGCCATGTCCGGCGCTATTGTCGATCAACATGACGGCAGCGTACCCGACGACATGGAAGCACTCGTGACCCTTCCCGGCGTCGGCCGGAAGACCGCCAACGTCGTCCTGGGCAACGCCTTTCATGTCAATGTCGGTGTCGTTGTCGACACCCACGTTCAGCGCGTGGCCAGGCGCCTGGGCCTGACTGCCCATACCGATCCGGTCAAGGTGGAACAGGACCTGATGGCTCTGTTCGAACGCGACACCTGGACCGTTCTCGCCCACCTGTTGATCTGGCATGGCCGGCAATTGTGTCACGCCCGGAAGCCACTCTGCGGACAATGCCCGCTCGCGGATATCTGCCCCTCCGCCACCATTGGATGACGGCCCGGCTGTGACTCCCACGCTCGACGCGCTAGATTTCGCCCCTTCCCAACTTCCAGGCTAATGAAGACTGCCACGCTGGTGACATCCCGGGGTACTATCGTCGCCGAACTGTACGACGAAGCCGCTCCCGGAACCGTCGCCAACTTCGAAAAACTCGCCAACAGCGGTTATTACGACGGCACCCTCTTCCACCGCGTGATCCCCGGATTCGTCGTCCAGGGTGGCGACCCCTACTCCAAGGGGGGTGAGCACGCCAAGGGACCTGTCGGTACGGGCGGACCAGGATACACCATCAAGTGTGAGACCAAGGGTAACCCCCACAAGCACCAGCTCGGTGCGCTGTCCATGGCCCACGCCGGAAAGGACACCGGAGGATCTCAGTTCTTCATCGTGCTCTCCGAAGACAGTACCCGGCACCTGAACGGCGTGCACACCGTCTTTGGGCAGGTGACCCAGGGGCTCGACGTCATCCCGCAGATTCGCCAGAATGATGCTCTCACCTCGGCGCGGGTCGCCTGACCCACGCCCCAACGTCAGGATCAATGTCTGAACTGGAACCCGGAGACAAGCGAGCTGCGGTGGTCGGCCTGATAGTCACCGCCGTCATGCTGTTCCTCGTGGCATTCACCATCGTGCAGCTCACCAACGCCAAGTACGCCGGCGAGGGTGCGCACGCAGCTGCCACCCGCTAGCGGCATCCCTCGACTGGCCGGGAATCGCATTCCTGGGCCGGCCAGCCAGTTCCTCATTCGTTCCTTTGCCGGTCACCACCGGCAAGACCGGAACCGGGTGATCCGCTGATACGGCTGCGGCCGGTGTGGCCCCGTGAAGGATCCCGTGGTGGTTACCACGCAAGTTGGTATCGTTCAAAGAGTTCAATCACGGCCTGCTGCTCCGGCATGGGGCCGTTTCTGCCTCTGAACGGGACCGTGGTCCCGTTTCCCGTCCCCGGACAGCCCTTGCGCGTCAGCTCCCGGCGACACCCCCACGCGGCCCGCACCCTTCCGTCCGGATACCCGAGCCCCACATTCCGTCATGCTGACGCGCGAAGAAGCCCTTGCCCTGGTTCACGAATACACCTCCAGTGAATCCCTGCGGAAACACATGCTTGCCGTGGAGGTGGCCATGCAGGCCTACGCCGAACGCCTTGGTGGTGATCCCGGGACCTGGGGAATCGCCGGGCTGCTGCACGATTTCGACTACGAGCGCTGGCCTAACGAAACCCATGAGCCGGACCGGGAACACCCGGCCGAGGGTGTCCGCATCCTCCGCGAACGCGGCGTCCAGGAGGAGATCCTGCAGGCGATTCTCGGCCATGCCGACTACACCGGCGTGCCGCGGACAACTCCGATGGCACGGGCCCTGTTTGCCGTGGATGAACTGACCGGCCTCATCACCGCTACTGCCCTGGTCCGCCCAGGACGGAACCTTAACGAAGTGGACGTTCGATCGGTCAAGAAGAAGATGAAGGACAAGGCCTTCGCACGCGGCGTCAATCGGGACGATATCACTCGGGGAGCATCCGACCTTGGTGTCGATCTCGACGGACACATCCAGGTCGTCCTGGACGCAATGCGAGGCATAGCCGGTGAGCTCGGCCTGGCCGGCGCCAGTACGACGTAGGCTGCGTCCGTATCAACGAACCCGGTACCGAACGCGTTCTGAGGAGGACGCTACGCACCCCCTTCGTGACTTCCCTCATCGCCTCCTGCATCCCGGGTGTCGCACCGGCACCCTCGCGATCGCGTTACGTGGATCCTGAGATCACGCCGCGCGAGCATGAGCACGCTCTGGTAATCGCCGCGCAACGGGGCGAATCAGAGGCATTCGCACAGCTTGTGCACGTGCACCAGCGGCGGGCATATGCCGTCGCCCGCGCGATAGTGCTTACGCATGAGGATGCCGAGGACGCGGTTCAGGAAGGTTTTCTGCATGCCTATCGGGCGCTCGACCGGTTTCTTCCCGACCAGGCATTCGGAGCCTGGCTGCACCGCATCGTCGCCAACGCCGCGCTGGATATCACCCGCCGGCGCAAGGTGCGGGATGCCGAGGCCCTTGCCGATACCATCGCGTCACCGTTTCGCGACCCGGGGGAAGCGGACGAGCTCCGGCGCCGCCTCCGCCATGCTCTTGCCAGCCTGGGGGAACGTCAGCGGGCGGTGATCGTGCTGCACGATGTGGAAGGGTTCAAGCACTCGGAAATCGGTCGCATGCTCGGCATTCCCGAAGGAACCGCCCGATCGGATCTGCATCACGCCCGGGCACGCCTTCGCCAGGAACTGGGCCCAGTCAGGAGCCAGCTATGAACATCATCCCCGACGACAACCGTATGAGCCCGGATGACGAGCTCCATGCGGCTCTGCGCCGAGAGTACGCAGCGCCGACGGACGACGGCTATTGGGTGGCACTGGAGCGACGCATCCTCTCGCGCATCACCGCCGAAGCCGCCCGGGAGTGGTGGTCGTTTTTCCCGTCCTGGAGCCGCGCCGGTCTCGCGGCCGCTGCGCTGGCTCTCCTCGTGGCAGGCGTGGCCGCATGGCAGACCCGGAAGGCGCAGGAGCGCGTGGCATGGCATGAGCTTCTGGCACCGGACGAGATGCCCATCATCGAGTCGGCCGGCTATGATCGCGCCACCCGGCGCGAAGCCACCCTGCGCTACCTGATGTCACAGTAGAGCTGTTCCCAGATGCAGCCTTCCAAGAATCTCGCGCTGGCCTTCCTCATGGGTGCCGTCATCGTGGGCGGTGCCCTTGGCTTCACCATCGACCGCGTCATGATGCGGGATCGCCTGACGCAATCCGTGGCGGGGCGTGCCCGTCTCGCGGATCGATTGCAGCTCGATGCCGCCCAACGGGCATCCCTGGATTCGATCCTCGACGATCGGCACCGGCGCTACTCGATAATCATGGCCACGGTCACGCCCGCACTCGATTCCGTGAAGGCCCGCGCCCGTGACGATATCCGTCGCATCCTTAACGAAACCCAGCGTGCAGAGTTCGAAAAGCTGCTCCTGGAAACAACAGATACCAACAAGAGATCTGAAGACAACTGAATGCGATTCTCCCTCATTGCCGCAGCGCTGCTTCCGCTTGCCCTCACCGCGCAGGCTCAGGACGGAGTTCCCCGTCCAATCAGTCTGGAGGAGGCCATTTCCCTGGCCCGGGAGAACGCTCCCAGCGTCATTTCAGCGAAGAACGCCGTAATCGCCAACGAAGCCACTGTCCGCACCCGCAAGTCGGCATTTCTGCCCACCATCAGCGGCAGCATCGGATCGGGCTGGAGCGCGGGACAGACTGTCGACTCCAAGGGAAACATCGTCAACCGGAACAGCGTGACGCCGTGGAACTGGAGCCGTCGCCTGTCAGCCAGCTGGGTCGTGTTTGACGGTGGAGACCGGAACTACCAGCTCAGCGCGGCACACGCGAACGTGGAGTCGGCCGAGGCAAATGCGGTGGCTGCCGAATATTCGGTCGCCTACCAGGTTTCCCAGCAGTTCTACGCCGCCCTGGCTGCCAGGGAGAGCCGTGCCGCGGCCCAGGCGGCTCTGGATGAGGCCGAGCAGAACCTGCGCGCTGCGATCACCCGTATGTCCAGCGGCGCAGCCACCCGTTCGGACTCACTGCGGGCGGTCATTGCCGTTGGAAATCAGCAGGTGGCAATTCTCAGCGCCGAGAACGATCTGCAGAACGCCAATGCCACGCTGACCCGGCTGGTTGGTACTCCCTTCCCCGTCACTGCCGCGGAAGTCGACACGGCACTGCCACCCGTGCAGATCGACAGTGCCGAGCTGGCCCGGTATGTGGATACCGCGCCCGCGGTCCGAACCGCGGAGGCAGCCCTGGCGGTGGCTCGCGCTTCAGTCCGGTCCAGCAGGACGGACTACTTTCCGACGCTGTCGACGAGTTTTGGCCTCACCAACAACGCATCCGATTCGAGTTTCCGCTTCTGGAAGGGACGCACTCCGCAGAACAAGTCATTCTCGCTGTCCCTGAGCATTCCCATCTTCAACGGACTGGGTCGGGAAGAGACAGTACAACGCGCGCGAATCACCGAAACCAATGCCCAGGCATCGCTGCGCGATGCCCGCATGCTGGCGCATCAACAGCTCATTCAGTACGTGGGTGCATTGCGCCTCGCGCAGGCCAGAATCGCCATCCAGCAGGCATCACTGGCGGCAGCGCAGGAGGATCTGCGGGTTCAGCAGCAGCGGTACGACCTGGGCGCCTCCACGCAGCTGGAGCTGCTGACCACCCAGGCAGCGCTGAACAGCGCCCGTTACAACCTGGTGAATGCGCGATACCAGGTGCGTATCGCCAAGGCACAGCTGGAGCAACTGCTGGGACGCAGGATTCCGTGATCCCCCTGACCTTCATACAAGTGAAGCCTTCCATGAACACCCGTTTGCACGCCAACGCGGCAGTGCTGATCGATCATCGCCCGCTGGTGCTGGCCTCCGTGTTCCTGCTTGCCCTGGCAGGTTGTCGCCGGGAGAAGAAGCAGGTCCTGCCTATCGAGACCGCCACGGTCGCCAGGCGGACCATCGTGTCCGAAGTAACCGCGTCCGGTCAGGTCGAACCGATCAACGTGATCGAGGTGAAGTCCAAGTCTTCCGGCCAGATAATCGAGATGCCGGTGGAAACCGGTTCCCACGTGAATCCGGGAGATCTCCTCATCCAGCTGGATCCGCGTGACGTCAATCAGCAGTTGCAGCAGGCCCAGGCTGACCTGCAGGCCGCGCAGGCCAAGCTGGCGGTATCGAAAGCGCAGAAGGAACGCAACGACAAGATGTATGCTGACAAGGTCATCACCGCGCAGGAATACGAAACCGCCCAGCTCGACTATGCCAACTCGGTCGCCTCGGAGATCCGTTCCCGCTCCGCCGTGGACCTGGCCAAGCAGCGCGTCGAAGAGGCACGCGTTGTCGCCCCCGTCGCCGGCACCATCATCGAGAAGCCCGTCTCCCTGGGACAGGTGATCGCCTCCGCCACCAACAGCGCCAGCGGTGGAACGGTGCTGCTGAAAATGGCGGATCTCACCAAAGTCCGGGTGCGCGCCCTGTTCAATGAAACCGATATCGGCGCCGTAGTCGCGGGACAGCCTGCGGCCGTCACGGTCGATGCCTATCCCGATCGTCCGTTCCAGGGCATCGTGGAAAAGATCGAACCCTCGGCCGTCGTACAATCGTCGGTGACGATGTTCCCCGTCCTGGTCACCCTCGACAACCGCGAGGGGCTGCTCAAGCCAGGCATGAATGGCGAGGTGACCGTCCTGGTCGACCGTCGCGAGAACGTCCTCGCCGTACCTAACGATGCCGTGCGAACCACCAGGGAGGCAGCCGCGACGGCCACACTGCTGGGCCTGAATCCCGACTCGGTGGTCGCATCGGTACAGGCCCAGATGGAAACCAGTAATGGCGGCAATGGCAGTGGCCTGGGAATGAACGGTGGGCGAAGCGGACGCTCCGGCACCGTGGAATCGCGCGGCGAACTGGCCGCCAGCCTCGTCCCGGGTCAGGGTGCCAGCCAGGGCGGAGGACGGCAGGGAATGCAGATGCCATCAGTCACGGATGCTGACTGTCAGGCAGTGACCAGCGCTTTTGCGAAGCACCCCACCGCCCAGACCACCTTGCAGGGCCTGCGCGGACGGATGCAGGGTGGAGAGATCGACCAGGCCAGGATGCGGGAGATCTCCGATTCCATCTACAAGGCGCTGGGCATCGACGCCGGCAAGGCGCGGGCCTGCCAGTTCCGGAATCGGCAGCAGCAGAACGGCGATCGTGCCGGCGGACAAGGCACCGGGACAGCCACGAGCGGCCCCGCCGCCACGGGCAACTCCCCAGCCGGTAACGGACGCATGGGACGCGGCGGCAACCGGCGCACCGGTGGCAATCTGGCCGCCATGGCCCAGGGCATGGCGGTTCCCGTCAATCAGGCGCGGCGCGCTGCCGCCCGGCCCGCCCTGGTGTATGTCATGTCCGGCACCACTTACGCACCCCGGGTGATCCGCACCGGCATGAGCGATCTGGACTACACCGAGGTGGTGAGCGGCCTCGAAGAAGGTGAGGAAGTGATCCTCATGACCGCACTCTCGATGCAGGCGCGTCGTGACTCGGCCATGGAGCGCATGCGCAGCAGATCCGGCGGCGGCATGCCTGGTGCTCCGGCCACCGGTGGCCGCGGACGAGGGTAGGAACAGCCATGCTATTCACTGAAATCATCAAGGTTGCCCTCGGAGCCCTGAGAGCCAACAAGCTTCGTTCGCTCCTCACCATGCTGGGTATCGTGATCGGGGTGGGCGCGGTCATCGCCATGATCGCCCTCGGCAACGGTGCCCAGGAGCAGGTGAATGAACGGATCAAGTCCTTGGGGACCACGCTACTTACCGTGCAACCCGGACAGCAGCGCATGGGCGGCGGATTCGCCTCCGAGGCGGACCGGGCACCCCTGACGCTGGAGGATGCCGAAGCACTGGAGCAGCGCGGCAAGTACATCGCGGAAGTGCAGCCACAGATGTCCCGCAACTACCAGGTGCAGTTCAAGAACCAGAATACCAACGTTCGCATCCTGGGCACGTCCGCCAACTACCTCCAGGTCAGAAACTACAAGATGGACATCGGGGAAATGTTCACCCCGTCCGAAGACGCCACCAAGCAGCGCGTGGCGGTGCTGGGCCCCGCGGTGCTGACGCAACTGGGCGTGGAGAACCCCGAGGCCATACTCGGTGAGCCCATCCGGATCAGGGGGATTCAGTTCATCGTGAAGGGGATTCTGGCATCCAAGGGATCGGGAACCGGATTCGGCAATCCCGATGAACAGGTGCTCATACCCATTCAGACGGCCCGATACCGCATCTTCGGGAACAACCGGCTCAATGAAATCGGGGTACTCGCACCCAACGAGGACGCCATACCCCTGACGATGGCGGACATCCAGCGTATCCTGCGCCGGGAACACAAGCTCCGCCCCAATCGCCCGGACAATTTCCAGATCCGCAACCAGTCCGACTTCCTGACGAACCTGGCGGAAACCACTCAGGTCTTCACCATGCTGCTGGCCGGCATCGCCGCCGTCAGTCTGATCGTGGGTGGAATCGGCATCATGAACATCATGCTCGTATCCGTGACCGAGCGTACCCGCGAGATCGGCGTCCGCAAGGCCCTGGGAGCAACGCGCAGCAATGTCCTCTTCCAGTTCCTCATCGAGGCGATCGTACTGTGCCTCCTCGGAGGCGCCGTCGGTGTCGCCGCCGGTGCGGGCAGCGCAGAATTTTTGAACCGCACCTTCGACTGGACCACCAAGGTCGCGCCGGAATCGATAGGCCTGGCATTTGGGTTCTCTGCGGCCGTGGGACTGATCTTTGGAGTCTGGCCGGCACGACGAGCCGCGAGCCTGGACCCGGTGGTGGCGCTACGCTACGAGTAGCGTAACCCTGGGCAGAGGGCCGGTACGATTCCCCCCGTGCCGGCCCTCTGTCGTATCCGCCTTTCCCTGCCCTGAATCCTGCTCCACCCCTCACACCAGGCTCGGGTAGGCCGGTCCTGGCCCTGGGAGGGCTGCCTTGACGTCCGCAACAGATGACGATATATCTTAGATGACGATATATCTTGGAGGTATCGTATGCGTCAGAATTGCGGTAGAGGTGGACGCTGGGAGCAGCATGGCGCCGGGAGGGGCAGTTTCGGGTGGGGGTTTGATTTCCCAGCCGGCCCCTGGTCGCATGGCCGGGGACGATCCCGGGGTGGTCCCTTTCGTCGGGGGCGGGTCTTCGAGCAGGGTGACCTGAAGTACGTGGTGCTCCAGCTTCTCGCGGAAAAGCCCCGGCACGGCTACGAGATCATCAAGGAGCTGGAGGATCGCTTTGGAGGGACCTACGCCCCCTCCGCGGGCACCGTATACCCAACCCTGGCACTCCTGGAAGACATGGGATTCGCCAGCGTGACACAGGCCGAGGGCGGCAAGAAGGTCTACAGCATTACGCCGGATGGCTCCCGGTACCTGGAAGAGAACCGGGATGCAGTGGACGATATCTTCGAGCGCATTTCGGAACTGGGGGCCTCGGTCTTCAGCGACGCGATGGTGGAAGTAAACAAGGCTTTCGGCCGCCTTGCTAGAGTCACCTATACGACAGCACCATGGCACTCCAAGGACAGTCAGGTGATGGAAGCAATCCGGAAGGCCATTGATGATGCCGCCCGCCAGATCGAGGAACTCACCAAAAAAGCCGAACGCTGAACTGAGCGGGAAGAGGGAAGCGGGAAGGGGGAAGCGGGAGTGGAAGAATGGGTCGCGAATACGTGGCCCATTCGTTTTTTTCATTGCTCGGCAAGACCCCGTTTGACTTCGGACACTCCTGAGACCGATTCCAACCTCTCCAAGAAATGAGTGACGACCCTCCCGCATCAGACGGGAGTTCGAATTCGGCAAGCAACACCGGAACCAACCTGGCGGCGACTACCGAATTCATTGCACCACCAGAACGGTCACACCCCGAAGCGCATCCCACCGGAAAGCGACTTCTGGTCCTCTCCTTCACGGCACTGGGTGTCGTTTATGGCGACATCGGCACCAGTACGCTCTACGCCATGAAGGAGTGCTTCAAGCCGGAATACGGCCTGACCGTTTCCACGGACAACGTCTATGGAATCCTGTCGCTGATCATCTGGTCCCTCATCCTGATCATCTCGGTCAAGTACGTCGGCTACATCCTGAGAGCTGACAACCGGGGTGAGGGTGGCGTTTTCGCCCTGCTGGCACTCGTGCTTCATCCCACCGAAGGTGGACGAATCTGGGGACGAACCACCCTCGTCATGCTGGGTCTGTTTGGGGGCGCGTTCCTCTACGGCGATGGGATCATCACGCCCGCCATCTCGGTGCTGAGCGCAGTGGAGGGTCTCCAGGTAGCGGCTCCGGCGCTGGGGAGCGGGGTCGTCATCGTTGTCAGTGCCCTGATCATCGCAGCTCTCTTCTACTTCCAGAGTCACGGCACGGCCAAGGTCGGCGGAACCTTCGCCTGGATCATGCTTCTCTGGTTCTTCAGTATCGCAGTTCTCGGGGTACGCGGGATAATTCTTCATCCCGAAATCCTCACCTCGATTTTCCCCTGGCACGCCTTCCTGTTCTTTGAGGCCCACCCGGTTGCCTCCTTCACCGTGCTGGGCGGGGTCGTGCTCGTCGTCACCGGTGGCGAAGCGCTCTACGCCGACATGGGCCACTTCGGAGCGCGTCCCATACGTGTGGTATGGCTCGGTCTGGTGCTGCCGTCACTCCTGCTCAACTACCTCGGTCAGGGAGCCCTGCTCCTCTCCGATCCCTCCGCCATCGACAATCCGTTCTTCCGCCTGGTTCCAGCCTGGTATCTCTATCCCATGTTGGTCATCGCGACACTGGCGGCCATCGTTGCGTCGCAGGCCCTGATTTCCGGGGCGTTTTCGATGACACAGCAGGCGGTCCAGCTCGGCTACTCGCCGCGCGTCACCATAGTCCATACCTCCAAGCAGGAAGCGGGACAGATATACGTCCCGGAAGTGAACGCCGCCCTCGCCGTTGGTACCCTCCTGCTGGTTTTCGGCTTCGGTTCCTCGAACGCACTGGGTGGCGCCTACGGGCTCGCTGTCACCGGGACCATGGCAATAACCACTGTTCTCTTCTCGACCCTGGCAGGCGAACGTTTCGGCTGGAAACCGTGGCAGGTTTGGGCCTTCCTGGCCTTTTTCCTGGCGCTCGACCTCGCGCTATTTGCCGCCAATCTTCTCAAGGTTACGACGGGCGGCTGGGTACCGCTCCTCATTGCCTTCCTGGTCTTCACCCTGATGACCACCTGGAAGAGAGGGCGGGACCTGCTCCGTACCAAGCTCCTGGACCGCACGCTTCCCGTGGAGGAACTGATCCGCAACCTCCAGGAATCAAGGGTGGTGCGGGTTCCCGGAACGGCAGTGTTCATGACCTCGGAATCCGAGGGATCTCCCGTGGTCCTCCTGCACCACCTGAAGCACAACAAGGTTCTGCACGAACAGGTCCTGCTGCTGTCGGTAATCGTCCAGGAGGTTCCCGAGGTGCCCTCTTCCGAACGTGTCACGGTCGAAGACCTGGGCTTCGGAGTATTCCGCGTGAAGGCATTCTACGGGTTCATGCAGTCCCCCAGCGCCGAGGAGATCCGCGTGCGCTGTGGTGAGGCCGGGATCCGTGCCCGTCGGATGGACATCACCTACTATCTTGGCCGGGAACGACTCATCCCGGTGGACAGCTCGGGAATGGCTCGCTGGCGAAAGAAGGTCTTCGCCGTGATGGCCAGGAACGCCCGGACCGCGACCGAATACTTCGGGATTCCTCCCAATCGGGTGGTGGAGCTGGGGGCGCAGATAGAGTTCTGAGCAGTCCCGGCACTGACCTCGGCGCAGCCTCACCGGGCCCGGCGCAGCCCGCCTGACGTGCTGGCCTGGGGTTTCCGCGGGAACTCCGGCGTGAATCCGTCCTCAGCGGTGATGATGGTTCGCGGCAGGATCCTGCCGCCCGGAACCGTTCCATCCCGATAAAGGCGAAGCACGCCGCCCGGGAGGAGTTCCATACCCCGGAGCCAACCGGCAACGTCGGAAAGGTCGTTGAAGAAGAGCCCGCTGCCCTGGTGCACCTCGGACGCACTTGCGGCTGTGACCTGCACCTTCTTCGTCCGGCCATTCACCCAGAGCGTCAGGTCTACCTCTTCGCCCACCTCCACCTTCTCCATTTCCCGGACGAGGCGGTTCATTCTCGCCTGACTGGCTGCCGGGTCACCGGCATCTTCAGGTGCCACACGCAGTTCGACGCCATTGATGGACGCTATGCGATCTCCCTCCCCTACACCTGCCTTCGCGGCGGGGCCATCGTCCACCACGCCCACGACCAGGATGCCCGATGTATCGCGCGGGCTGCCGGTGCCGCCTAACGATACGCCGAGTACGGCACGATTCTCCGCCTCCCGGGCGATCCGCCCGAACGACGCGGAGAGTGGCATCGTGAGTTCCCGGGCCGGTACCGTCTTCAGCCTGACGGTCCTGGTCTGACCATCGCGGTAGACCTCCAGTTCCACCTGAGCTCCCGTTCCCAGTTTCTCCAGTTCCCGGACCAGGCGACGGTTGGCCGTTCCCTGCAGATCCGGATCACCGGCATCCGCTGGAGTCAGTCGCAGGCTGATTCCGTTCACTGAAGCCAGTCGATCTCCGTCCTCGATGCCTGCACTGTCGGCAGGACTGCCCTTCGTTACGGACTCAACCAGGAGCCCGAGGGTGTCCCGTTTCCCCGAACTGCGCGTGGAAATGCCGATTACCGGCCGGGATGGGTCACCGCCGGCCATGGCCCAGACACGGGGAGAGATCTGGACGCTGACCTGCGCCAGGGCCGCCGATCCAGGCATGGCCACCGTCATTGCCGTCAGCAGAATGAGACTCCGCATTATGCCCTCGCTTCGGGTTCCGCTCGTGTGTCACCGGTCCTGATGGCCACGGTTGCCCACTGATGCTTCCGCAATCGAACGGATCGCCGTGCCGGGGATACAGGCCCACCTCCCGGTTCCCTTCCCTTCACTGCATGCTTCCCGCATGACGACCGACCCCGACCACCGGAGGAGCCCCGGACAGCCCGACCTCAGCAGTTTCCATGAGCATTGGCAGGACGAAAGCAATGCCGCATATCTCTACGGCGTCCTGGCGGATATCGAAGTCGAACCCGCGCGCGCAGCCACATTCCGGCGTCTGCACGAAATCGAGAAACAGCATGCGGTCATCTGGGGTGATCTTCTTCGACGCCATGGACGACCGCCCGGAGCATTCCATCCATCGGCACGCACCCGGCTGCTGGCCTTCCTGGGACGGCGGTTCGGTCCCGCACTGCTGATCTCGCTCCTGCTGCGCGAGGAGGGGCGTGAAGTACGCGAGTACATCGTCATGCATCGCAACACGCCCGCGGATACCGCGGGGCGGGCGGAGGCTCTGAAGTTGGCGCGGGAGAGCGCGGAACATGCCGCTGAACTGGCCAACCTGGCTGGTGCCGCCGGAATGGGTGAACCGTGGCACCGCGTGGAGTCCGGTGGATTCCTGCGCAACACGGTCTACGGCTTCAACGACGGACTCACGGCGAATTTCGGCCTGGTGGCGGGCGTACTGGGAGCAACCGCATCGGCTCAGCACGAGGCCGTCGTCGTGGCGGGTGTCGCGGGCCTCATCGCCGACGCTCTCTCCATGGGCTCCAGCGGATACCTGGCGGCCAAGAGCGAGCTGGAGGTTCACGCGCATGAGGTCGCCATGGAACGCGACGAAATCGCCTACATGCCGGAACTGGAGCGCGACGAACTGGCACTGATCTATGAACAGAAGGGTCTGCCGGCGGCGAGTGCCCTTCAGCTGGCGAACGAGACTCTCAAGGACCCCGAGCGGATGCTTCAGGAAAAGGTGCAGTCGGAACTGGGAATCACCCCGGGTGCCATTTCCCCATTGCGGGAAGGCTGGATCACCGGCACCGCCACCGCCATAGGCGCATTGCTGCCGGTGCTGCCGTTCTTCATTCTGCAGGGAAGACCGGCCATCGTGCTCTCGTTCGCCATCGCCATGCTGGCCCACTTTCTGGTTGGCGCCGCCCGCTCGGTATTCACCGGACGGGGCCTGTGGCGGTCGGGCATGGACATGTTCGTCGTCGGCCTGGGTGTGGCGGTGGCAGGCTACTTCGCCGGCGGCTGGGTCAGTCGCTGGCTGGAGACCCTCTGATCCCGGCCACTCCGACTCAGGGACGCCTGGTTGCCAGCCGGACCGGCACGACCGCTCCGGACCTTACCGTGATCATGACGGAATCCCGCGCGGGCCTGCCTAACGCATTTACACCGGACATCGCCATGGGCGTGTTGGCGGGCACGTTGCACCAGGTCACCGCGCCGGTGGCGTCCGTGCGCCGCTCCTCGCCATCACGACCACCCGAACGGGCATCGCCACCGGCAGCAAGGTTGCGACCCCATCTCAACCATGCCGCCATGCCGCTGAGCGGACGCCCAGTGTCACGATCCACCACCACGGCCCGCACGATTCCCCGGTTCCGTCCCAGGCGCACACCCGGACAGAACTGATTCGCCAGTTGCTCCCCGTTCTGCGCGCGAAGTGTCACCTCCGTCGTGACTCCTTCGAGCAGATCCACACCCAACTCGGCGGCCGCCGTACCGAACGCCGCGTAGCCAGGTTCCTCCGCCAGCAGTGTGAAGTGGCCCGCCGGAAGGCTGTCCAGGCGGAATGCACCCGTGGATGTGGTTCGGGTGGCATAGGGCGTTCCTGCCAGACGCACTGACACTCCGGATGCCGGCTGTCCAGCGCTGTCCGCCAGGGTACCCGTGACACCCGCCGGGGTCGTGTACAACCGGAGCCCCGGACCAAATGCCATCCCGCCCTCTTCTATCAACGCGCGGACAACCGGTCTGGTCATCAGGACCGGGCTCCGTGTGTCCGTGGAAGCAATGTACTCCGGCATCCGCAGTGACCACCGGGAGGTCACCCACGCACCATTGGCCAGTCTTGCGAAGCGCAGCTCACCGCCCACATGGCCGGAGTTCTCCGCCTCGGGAAGCTGGGTGTAACCGAACTCCACCAGCTCGAGAGCGAACGTACGCGCATCCATCCAGAGCACGCCCTGCACATCGGGAATCCTCCGGGTTGCAACCGGCGTGAAGCCCAGACCGATCATCCCGGAACGGGCCTCCGCATTCTCGACGATCGAAAAGCAGTGGTCGCGACGAAAGGCGCGGGAGAGGAGAACGTCTCCATCGGGCGCATAATAGACCGCATCCGTGCCCGTCACGCGCCAGTAGCCAATCCGGGACAGTGAATCACCGCTGGGGCTGGTAAAGGTACGGTCGTAGGTGCCGACCAGTTCGCTCCAGGAATCTTCCAGGACCTTCAGCGTACGGGGATCGAGACGACGCTTGTATCGGGTGATCGACCCCTGAAAGAGCCGATCGCGCTGCGACAGATTGGCCGCAGTCAGGGCGGTGCGTGCTTCATCCCACAAGGAATTCACCCGGGAACGATCCTCGTCGCGAAGCACGCAGACAGACGCATCCACGATGCGCACCGCGGGAAGCTGGTAGACCAGGGCCGCCATCTGCACATCCATCACCCGCGTCTCGCCGGCCGTCAGGTCAAACGGTTCCGATACGTAGCGTTCGACACCAATGCGCTTGGCCGAGAGGCGGTAGGTACCCACGATCCCCCGCAGCGCAAACGCACCCTGTTCGTCGGTCAGGACGTTGAAATCCGTCTGTCCCGCGCCGCCCTCCGTCTCCAGCGACATGAGGACACCCGCGAGCGGAACGCCGGAGCCCCGCTCCGTGACGGTTCCGCGGACTATCTGGGCCCGCGCATGCTCCGGCAGGAGGAGAAGGACAATCAGAACCAACGCTGACACTCCCAGTACTGATCGCATTCCCTCCAACTCCTGCTCGTTGAGCGACTGGCGGATTACTACGGAACAGATCGTCCTGACGTTGTCGCCTTCCGGGGTCCCTGCCGCAGCACTCCGCAGCCGTGGAGGTATCACGACCCGGGAATCAAACGGCCGTGGGGTCCTGACGGAAAGGCGCAATCACCACGAGGTCCGCTACTGCCCGGGCATCGATGATCCTTCCATCAGACCACGAGATTGAGGAGACGTCCCGGGACGAACACCACCTTCCGGGGCGTCGAAACCACGAACTTGGCGATCTGCGGCTCGGCCAGGGCCGCAGCGAGAGCCCGTTCCTGATCCACGTCCCGCGGCAGTGTCACGGTGCCTCGAAGCTTTCCGTTTACCTGAACTGCAAGCTCGAAGGCGTCCTCCGCGGCCAGACCGGCATCGAACACGGGCCATCCGCCGTCCATCACGCTGGTCGTGTGTCCCAGTCGCTCCCAGAGTTCCTCGGCTATGTGGGGTGCGTACGGCGCCACCAACTGCACCAGCGGTTCCACTTCGGAACGATGGGGAACGCGCTCGCCCTTCCGGAGCGTATTCATGTATTCCATCATGGCCGCAATCGCGGTGTTGTATGACAGGCGTGGGGTATCCTCCCCGACCTTGCGGATTGTCTGGTGGAGCTTGCGCAGCACCGCCTCGTCAGGCGCGCCATCCATCCGGGAGTCGTTCACCGCCAGCCAGAGACGGTTGAGGAAGCTCCGCACGCCCGAGATACCCGCGTCCCGGAAATCGCCACCCTCCTGGAACGGACCCAGGAACATGAGATACATTCGGAAGGAATCCGCACCCCATTGGTCGAAGTACTGATCCGGGTTGACGATGTTCCCCTTGGTCTTGGACATCTTGGCGCCCTCCCGGATAATGTGCCCGTGGGCGCGGAACCTCGTGAACGGTTCCTCGAAGGCGAGGTATCCCATGTCGTGCAGCACCATCGTTATGAACCGTGCGTACATCAGGTGCAGCACGGCGTGCTCATTCCCGCCGATGTATGACGTGACCGGGAGCCACTTTCGTGTCACGTTCTCCTCGAATGGCACCCGGTCATTCCCCACGCTGGGGTAGCGCAGAAAGTACCAGGCGCTGTCCAGGAACGTGTCCGAGACGTCGGTCTCGCGCCGGGCCGCGGAACCACATCCCGGACAGGGCACACGGTACCACTGTTCATGCCTCGCCAGGGGCGAAACACCCGAGTCGTCGGGTCGGAAGTCAGGAATGTCGGGAAGCAGGACAGGGAGATCGTGTTCGGGCACTGCCTGTGGTCCGCAGGAGTCGCAATGGATGACCGGAATGGGTGGCCCCCAGTAGCGCTGGCGTGAAATGCACCAGTCATGCAGCCGGTAATTCACCACGGGCCGTGCGCGTCCCATCGACTCCAGCCACCGCGTCATGGCGGCCTTGGCTTCTCCAGCCGAAGTCCCGTCGAACCTCCCGGAATTGACCAGCACCCCTTCCTCCGAGACCAATGCTTCGGTCAAGGGTGCATCCGCGGCGGTACCCGATGGAGCTATGACCCGGATGACCGGCAGATCGAATGCTGTCGCGAACTCGAAATCGCGTTGATCGTGACCCGGCACCGCCATGATTGCCCCGGTGCCGTACTCCATCAGCACATAGTCCGCGATCCATATCGGGATGTCCCTTCCCGTGGCGGGATTCACCGCGAATGCACCGGTGAAAGCACCGGTCTTTTCCCGGCTGATCTTGCGCGCCACCACGTCCCGACGGGCGGACGATTCGCGGCAGGACTGCACCGCCGCGCTCTGCTCCGGTGTCACGATCTGGTCCACCAGCGGATGTTCCGGCGCCAGTACAATGTAGGTGGCGCCGAAAACCGTATCGGGTCGCGTGGTAAAGACCACAATGTCGGTTGTGGCCTCCGGCGCCGCATTCGCCCCACCATCTGGCCGTGAAAGTGGAAACCGGATCTCCGCTCCCTCGCTCCTGCCGATCCAGTTCCGCTGAGCCATCCGGGTCGTTTCCGACCAGTCCAGTGCTTCCAGGTTGGACAGCAGTCTCTCGGCATAGTCACTGATGCGGAAAAACCACTGGGTCAGGGAGCGCTGCTCCACCATGCTGCCGCATCGCTCACAGGCACCGGCGATCACCTGCTCATTGGCCAGCACGGTCTTGTCCGTCGGACACCAGTTGACCGCGGCTTTCCTGCGATAGGCCAGCCCCCGCTTGAACAACTGGACAAATACCCATTGAGTCCACTTGTAGTAGGCGGGGTCGGTGGTATCCACCACGTACCGCCAGTCGATCATCAATCCGCCGCGCTGAAGCTGCCGCGTGAAGTTGGCCACGTTGCGGGGAATGAGCCGCATGGGATGCTCGCCGATCCGGAGCGCATAGTTCTCCGAGTGGATCCCAAAAGCATCGAAACCCATGGGCTCGAACACGGTGTGCCCCTGGAGGCGCTGAAATCGTCCATATATGTCGTTCCCCGTGAAGGCAAACAGGTTGCCGACATGGAGGCCCTCAGCCGAGGGATACGGGAACATCATCAGGGCGTAGAAAGGGTCGGATCCGTGCGCGAGATCGGTCTCATTGGTACCGCGTTCGCGCCAGCGGGCCTGCCACTTCGCCTCGACGGTGGTGGGATCGTAGCCATCGGACGCGGGTGCGCCCGAATCGGGGTTTGACCTGGTCATTGATGAGGATCGGGCCGGTCCACAAGCTCACGTGCCGGCAGTGGCGGGAGAGTCCAGTTGAGCCAATCTAGCGGGCCAGTGAAGTCACGGGGAGACGGCAGCATGCACGACTCCAGACGCATCAACCTGGAGTCGATGATCGGCCGTTGCGGTTTCGCCGGCGCGCTCCTGCTCTTCACGGGACTCTGGATACAGCGCGATCTGATTGCCCAGACTTCACCCGCGGGGTTGATGGCTATCGGACTCGTCACCCTCGGCGCAGCGACCGTACTCACCGCGATCGTCACCGCCCTGGTCATCATGCCGCTCCTGGGCGAAAACACCAATGACGTGGCCCAGTTCCTCGCCGGCATCGCGCAGGGTGATCTGACCCGGGAGTCACAGCCGGCACCGCTCGACGAGGACGGCGCCAGGCTTCAGGCGGCCGCGCGTGCCGCTGCTGCCGGCATTCGCAGCATCGTGGAATCCGCCCGGGAGTCAACCGCCCGGCTCGGTGCTCAGGCCGGCGATGTGGCGCAGCTCGGCAATACGGCACTCAGCGCCGCACAGCGCCTTGCCGAATCCACCACGGGCGCCTTGCGGTCCTGCGAGGCTCTGACCGAAGTGACGAAGGAGATGCAGGACCAGCACGTCCGGACCGGCGGATTGATCGGTCGCCTGACGAACGCGGCCGCGAAGGTGGATGACCGATCCAGTCGGATGCGCCAGCTCGCCCGCGAAGGATTGGCCAGGCATCAGCGCGAGTCGGAAGCACTCGATTCCCTGTCGTCTCTGGTGCAGGGAGTCACGACACAGACCGAAGCCCTGGGCAGCGCCACCGGCGAGATCCAGGGGTTCGTCCTCCTGGTTCGCAAGATGGCGCGTCAGTCCAAGCTTCTGGCCCTGAATGCAGCCATGGAGGCGGCACGGGCCGGGGAAGAAGGCAGTGGATTCGCCGTGGTGGCCGGCGAAGTTCGCCGGCTGGCGCGCAGCTCGTCAGAGGCAGCCGACCGGACCGAGCACCTGGTGCAGGAACTGCTGGCGCAGCTTGCCCGGATAAGCGATACCGGCAAACAGGCCACGGAGGTGGTGAGATCCGCCCGAAGTGCCGCCACGGAACGCGCTGCTACCCTGGAAGAACTGCAGCGCACCGCGACGGAGGACAGCGCCCTCGATCCCCAGGCGGATGACGATCACGAGGACCTGCGCCGGACCGGCGAGACTCTGGCGCTCCGCTTCGAGAGGCTGGTGAACGAAACCGATCAGCTGATGCGACTGCTGCGGGAAGGCGCCACCCTCGCCGGTACCCAACAGGCACGAATCCAGGAGTTGAGCGTTTCCGCCAATGCACTGGCGCGAAGCGCCTCCCGGGCCCATGCCACGCTGGCCGCGGTCCGCACCAGCGCTCAGGCCGGAACGGAAGCGTCACCCGCCACGCCCCCTGCGCCCCCTGCCGGAGCTCCCAACCCGACGACAATTCCCGGTTCCGGGACCCGGCCTGTCATCGCCGCCTGACGAGCGCTATCGCCGCGGTCGTTCGTTGGCCCGGTACAGCCAGGCACACGGTTCGGTACGCGGTCCCTTGTCGTCACAGACAGCGTAGTCGACTCCCTCGTACATGGTGGCGCCGCCGTGCCGGCCGTCCCGGGCCACGGCATAGAACTGCAGCTCCACGAAGGGGCGATTGTTCGATCCCATCAACCGCGGCTGCGTCGTCGCCACCACCCGTTCGAGCACCTTCAGGCAGGCCTGCTCCGGCGTCATGCCCTGGCGCATGAACTCCACGCAGAGAAATGCCCCGCAGGTCATGATGTTCGATTCACCCCGTCCCGTTGACCCCGCGGCCCCAACGTCGTTGTCGCAGTACTGACCCGCACCGATGATGGGCGAATCACCGACACGACCAGGAACCTTCCAGGACATGCCGCTGGTTGTCGTAACGGAACTCACGTCGCCGGCGGCATTGACGGCGTTCATGTTGATCGTTCCGGTGGTGAACCTGATGCGGACGTCCTCATCGTGATCCAGCCAGACGTCGTCCTTGTTGAGCCTCGATTTCCAGCGTAGCCAGTCCTGCCGGCTCTTCTCGGTCAGGAGATTCTGGGGCTTGAACCCCATGTTGATGGCAAACCGACGGGCATCGTCGCCCACCAGCATGATGTGATCGGTGTAGTCCATGATGGCTTTCGCCACAAGTGACGGCGTGGCAATGTCCTCGATGCAGCCAACCGCGCCAGCCCGGCGCGTGGGTCCGTGCATGCACGACGCATCCAGCTGAACCACACCCTCCTCGTTGGGCAGCCCTCCCAGACCAACCGACTGATCCTCGGGGTCGAGCTCCTGGATGTTCACGCCCGCAATGATGGCATCGAGCGTGTCCACCCCATCCAGGATCTGATCGTAGGCAACCTTCACTCCTCGAATACCGTTGGAGGAACTCACCACGACCGGCAGCGCAGCATCCACCCCGGGCATCGTGGACGTTCCCACGTCTTGCGCCCGGACAGATCCAGCGCCCAGAGCAAGCCCGGCTACGGCGGCCGGGCCGGTGGTCAGGAAATCGCGACGGGTAAGCATGGATGGCACTCTCCAGTTGAAAAGCGTGGACTGCCGGTACTCCGAAGCTATGTCGGGAATTCGCCCACGCCATCGTCTCGAATCGAGCCATCTGCAGGAACGAGCCGGGTGAAGCATCAGGTTTGACGTTACCCCGCGTATTTTTTTTGGCTCACCCCGACTGCCTCCCGGACCTTGCAGATTCTCCCAGCCCTCTTGCCCCTTCTGGGCGCCGCCATCAGCGGTGCCTTTCAGGACACTGTCGGTATCCGCACGGATCATGACCGACCGGTAACGATTTCGACGGCGGCGCGCACGACCGGACGAATCGTGCTGGACGGCCGGCTCACGGAACCAGACTGGCAACGTGCCCCGGTGACTTCGACCTTCACCCAGATCGATCCCGATGAGGGTCAGCCCGCTACACAGCAGACCGAAGTCCGGGTCCTCTACGACGGCAGCTTTCTGTACGTGGGAGCCAGACTCCACGACTCTGGTCCCATAACCGGTCGCCTGGGGCGCCGTGATATGGACCTGGGGGACTCCGACTGGTTCGGAGTGATGATCGATTCCTATCTCGACCATCGCACCGCATTCGGATTCGACGTCAACCCGGCGGGTGTACGCCGCGATGAGGTCAAGATCATCGACAAGGACGACAACTCCTGGGATCCGGTGTGGCAGGTCGTCACCAGTGTGGACTCCGCCGGCTGGACCGCCGAGTACCGTATCCCGTTCAGCCAGCTCCGTTTCTCATCGGCCAGCGAGCAGGTCTGGGGCGTTCAGTTCGAGCGCCTGATAGGACGGAACCGCGAATACGCTGTATCCACCTACATCCCCAAGTCGATCCGCGGTGGCGTACCAGACTACGGTCATCTCCTGGGGATCTCCGACATCCGGGCCGGGAAGCGTCTGGAGGTGCTTCCTTACGTGCTGCAGAGGGGATCGTACGTGGATCCGGGAGCGAATCCCTTTGCGACCAACCCTGCGTTTGCCACCCAGCTGGGGCTCGACCTCCTGGGTCGGGTGAGTTCCAATGTCACGGTCAACGCCGCGGTAAACCCCGACTTCGGGCAGGTCGAGGTCGACCCGGCGGTGGTGAACCTGGGCGTCTACGAAACGCGCTTTGAGGAAAAGCGACCCTTCTTCATCGAAGGGAGCGAGATATTCGACTTCGGGGCCGGAGGTGCCAGCGGCGGGCAGCTCTTCTACAGTCGCCGTGTGGGACGAGCCCCCACACTGCGCCCCCCCACCGTGGCCGCGGAAACACCGGAGGTCACAACCATCCTCGGCGCCGCCAAGGTATCCGGCAAGGCGGGCGGTTGGTCATTCGGCCTGCTCGAGGCGCTCACCGCACGGGAAGAAGCGCGCTACCTGGACAGTGCCGCGGTGGAACACGGTGTAACCGTCGAACCCCTGACGAACTACCTCGTCGCCAGGAGCCGGCGGGAGTTCCGGGACGGCGAGACGCTTCTGGGGACGATCCTCACTGCCGTAAACCGGAGCCTCGATGATCCCGGGCCGATCGCGGCCCTCCACCGAAGCGCGTATGCCGGCGGGATCGACTTCCGGCATGAGTTTCGCAACCGCTCGTGGGCGCTGTATGGCGACGCGGAGTTCAGCCACGTTCGTGGGAGCCGGGCCGCAATCCTGGCGACACAGACAAGGTCGAACCATTACTTCCAGAGACCCGACGCCACACACCTGGAAGTGGATTCCGCCGCCACGTCGCTCACCGGATACTCCGTCAGCCTCCAGCTCGCCAAACAGTCCGGCGAACACTGGCGAGGTGGAATCGGCGCCGCGGTCACCAGTCCCACCTACGAGGTGAACGACCTTGGTTTCGCGATGCGGACGGACCGGATGGATCTGCAGGCCCAGATGACCTACCTCCAGCAACGCCCCGGGACGGTATGGCGTCGCTGGTCAGCCATGATCATCGGCCGATCGGAACACAATCACGACTGGCAGCCCATCCTGAACTTCGTCCGGTTGCAGGCCAACGCCCAGACGCTGGGATACTGGAACGTCACCGGAGTCCTGCAACGCTACTTCAAGGCCTATGACGACCGCCTGACGAGGGGCGGGCCCCTGGCCCTGCGACCACAGTGGACCGTGGGCAACGTTTCGGTGGCTTCCGATGGAAGGAAGCCCGTCACGGTGACCGTGGAAGGCAGTGGGCAGGATGTGGAGTACGGCGGGTGGTCGTGGCAGGTCGGGATCAGCCTGGGTGTCAAGACATCCAGCCGGTGGAACCTCAGCATCGGCCCGAATCTGAACCGGACCCATAGTCCGGCCCAGTATGTGACCAGGGTCGCGGATCCCTCGTATGCGGCGACCTTCGGAAGACGTTACGTCTTCGCACCACTTTCGCAGACCAGCCTGGCGCTGGAGACCCGACTGAATGTGACATTCACGCCGTCGCTGTCTCTGGAGGCGTATGTGCAGCCCCTTCTGTCCAGCGCCGATTACGGCGACCCGGTCCAGCTCGTGGCGCCGCGAACCTTCCGCTTCGATCCGTACACCGGCCAGGTGCCCAACCTGGACTTCAATCTTCGCTCCCTGCGTGGCAATGCCGTGCTCCGCTGGGAGTGGCGCGAAGGCTCCACGATGTATGTCGCGTGGCAGCAGCGTCGCAACGACGTGGCACCCGTGGGCGACTTCGAGTTTGGTCGCGATCAGCGGGCACTCTTCCGTACGCGACCGGACAACATCTTTCTGGTGAAGGTGAATTACTGGCTGAACCCCTGAGCCAGTCCTGGGCCCGCCGGCATCGACGGCAGCAGAGAGATCGACCGATAGCGAACCGCGCCACCGGTTCCGGCCGGCGGCGACTGGTTTCGCGACCTCCGGCGCTGCCGGCCATCGGTACGCCGGCAAAGGCCCGGCTGCGACCGGCAGGAGCCGCCGTTAGACTTCTCCCATGCCCATGTCCACGATCAGAGAGCACCTCCGCGCCATGCGCTTTCTGGAGGGCCTCACCGACACAGCCATCCACCAGCTGGCGAAGCAGGTCTCCCTCGTAACCTTCCGGGGCAATGAGATGGTCTTCGAGGAAGGATCCCCCCGGGAAAAGGCCGTCCTGATACACTCCGGTGCCATCGCCATCGAGAAACAGGTCAACGGCAAACCCGTCCGGCTGGTAACCCTCGGACCGGGAGATTCAGTGGGTGAGGGATTGCTTCTGGATGAAAGCCCCCACGGCACCACGGCAAGGACCCTTGCCCCCACGGAAGCATACGTCCTGACCCGGGAGCGACTCCTGGAGATGGTCCGGGAGAACTCCGTGCTCTATGCCGCCCTGGTGGGTCGGGCAGCACGCGCCATCTCACAGCGACTCGCCGCGACGGACGCCACTCTGGTGGGGCGGGGCCGCACCCTGGGCTTCGGTGGCAACCGGTTCCGCGTGGAGAAGGATCTCCTGGGGGAACGGCAAGTGCCCGAGGATGCCCTGTACGGCGTCCAGACCCTCAGGGCACTGGAGAACTTCCCCATCACCGGCACCCCCCTTCGGGAGTTTCCATCGCTCATCGAGGCCCTGGCCGCGGTGAAGGAGGCCGCGGCGCAAGCCAACGCCGACCTGGGTCTGCTGGACCGGGAACGCTGCGATGCCATCGTCCGGGCGGCTGGCGAGGTCCGGGCCGGGCGACACCACGAACACTTCCTGGTGGACATGATCCAGGGCGGCGCGGGAACCTCGACCAACATGAATGCCAACGAGGTCATAGCCAACCGCGCCCTGGAACTCATGGGTCAACGACGGGGAGCCTACGACCAGCTCCATCCCAACAACCACGTCAACCTCAGCCAGTCCACGAACGACGTCTATCCCACGGCCGTCCGGATCGCCCTGCACGGCGAAATCGAGTCCCTGCGACTGGCCATGCGCGCCCTGGCAGAGGCTTTCCAGGACAAGAGCCGCGAATTCAGCGGCCTTGTGAAAATGGGCCGGACACAAATGCAGGACGCCGTGCCCATGACCCTGGGCCAGGAGTTCCAGGCCTATGCGCACACCATCCTGGAGGATGTGGAGCGACTCGGCGAGTCACTGACGCTGGTGCGCGAGATCAACATGGGTGCGACCGCGATCGGGACCGGGATTACCGCCAGCAAGGGGTACACCGAGCAGGTGCGCAAGCGGCTGTCCGAGCTGACCGGCCTGGATCTGGTCACCTCACCGGACCTGATCGAAGCCACTTCGGATACCGGTGCGTTCGTCCAACTGTCCGGAGTTCTCAAGCGTTGCGCCGTGAAGCTGTCCAAGATCTGCAATGACCTCCGGCTTCTCAGCTCCGGTCCCCGCGCCGGGTTGAACGAAATCAACCTGCCGGCCATGCAACCGGGATCCTCGATCATGCCCGGCAAGGTGAATCCCGTGATCCCGGAAGTCGTCAACCAGGTTTGCTTCGATGTGATCGGTGGGGACACCACCGTGACCATCGCCGCGGAGGCGGGTCAACTGCAACTGAATGCCTTCGAGCCGATCATCGCCTACCGGCTGCTGCGGAGCATCGACGAACTGCGCAGCGCCTGTGGGGTTCTCCGGACGCGTTGTGTCACCGGGATCACCGCCAACCCCGACCAGTTGCGGCGCTTCGTGGAGAGTTCCATCGGCATCGCCACCGCCCTCCTGCCCAAGGTTGGGTATTCCCGGGCAACTCAGATCGCCCGCGAGGCCCTGGAAACCGGCCGTGGCGTGTACGAAGTGGTGCTCGCCGCACAGTTGATGAGTCGGGAAGAGCTGGAAGAACTGCTCGACCCCAGGAACATGGTGTAGCCGATGGCGGGGGGAACTCTCGACGGTGCGGGCCTGGCGAAGCTGGAAACTCTGGAGAGTGCCCTGACCCAGTGGCAAAGGATCCACGCGGTGGTGGAGCAGATGGCGAGCGCCCAGCGATTGCAGCAAAGCCTCGTGCCATTCCGACAGCAGATCCAGCGCGCCGCCAGTCCCCTGGCGAGCCTGCTCAAGCCGCAGTTCGAAGTAATCGCCGACATGGTAACCGCGATGGTGGTGACAAGTACGCGGGGCGGCAGTGACAGCACCCGGGTGCGGGCGTTGAGAGAAAGCGTGGCGCAATTGCGATCTCAGCTGGAGGCGGCTCAGACCCGCGTTAGAAAGCAGCATTCCACGGAAGAAGCGTCCGGATAGCATCGTCGCGCGCCGATTGTCGCACACTGTCGGCAGCAGTGGTGGATGGGGGAAAACCCTACCTTCCCATAGGGTATGCTCCCCTTGTGGAAGCTTGCCCAAGGCCGGGTTCCACCGGTAGCTTTTCGCCACCTGTTTCCGGCATGTGCCGGGCCACAATTAAGGACTTACTTCAAGACCACGAATGACCCGGATCCCCAGACCCCGCCGGTTCGCTCCACTGGTGCTGGCGGTGGCACTACCCGTGATATTGGCAGCGTGTTCGGCCTATCCGAACTCCACATTCTCCAGCCACACGGACGTAAACAAGGACGCCACCGGACTCTGGAGTCTGATGATGTGGCTGGCGGCCCTGGTCTTCGTTCTCGTCGAGACGCTGCTCATCTATGTGATGTTCCGCTTTCGCCGTCGGCCGGGTGGGCCCGAGCCGCGACCGGTGCACGGCAATACCGCAATGGAACTCACGTGGACGCTGCTGCCGTTGGTGATCCTGGCCATCATCTCGGTCCCATCGGTGCGCTCGGTCTGGAAGTTCCAGAGGCCGGCGCCGGCTGACGCCATCCAGGTCGATGTCACCGGGCACCAGTGGTGGTGGGAGTTTCGCTATCCGCAGTACAACATCACCACCGCCAACGAGCTGTACATGCCGGCGGGCCGGGCGATTTCATTCAACATCAAGACCAAGGACGTAATTCATTCGTTCTGGGTACCGAACCTGGCCGGGAAGCGTGATGCGGTTTCCAACCGGGTCAACCAGCTCTGGTTCACTCTGGACTCCAGTGCCACCGGAGCATACAACGGTGCCTGCACCGAATACTGCGGCGCCTCGCACGCCAACATGCGCTTCCGTGCCTATGTGGTGAGCCAGACGGACTTCGACTCCTGGGCCATGGGTCAGCAGCAGAATGCAGTCTTCCCACCGCCCGCGCCCGCAACCGAAGCGTCGGCGACGACGGTAGCCGTGTCGCCGGCGCCAGCGCCTCAGGTGGGCTACACCTGGCCCGTGGATCAGCTCCCTCCGCATGTGGTGCCGCGCACTCCGGTTCCCGCGGGCCTGACCATCTCCGACGATGTTCTGGCCGCTGGAAACCCCCAGGCCGGATTCGAGCTGTACAGCAAGAGCCTTTGCATCGGGTGTCACAAGATCCGGGGGAACCCGATGTCGATAGGCATCATCGGTCCCGATCTCACCCATATCGGATCGCGTCATACCATTGCGGCGGGCGTGTTCCCCAACGATGCCAGACACCTGGCGCTCTGGATCAAGAACGCGCGGAAGATGAAGCCGATGGTATCCACGAGCATGCCGACCGTCGGCATGGGTGAGATCGACCCGCTCACCGGCAAGCCCGTGACGGCCGCCCTGGGCGGCATGACGGATCAGCAGATTGCCGACGTGGTTGCCTACCTGCTGTCGCTGAAGTGATGTCCGGGCACGCCCTCCTGCCGGGGCATGCGCCCGCCTGACGCCCAACGAACCAAGAATCCATCATGGCCACTGTTGCAGCATCACCGACGTACACAGCCACCGCACCGGTCCATCGGACCCGTCTCATGGACTGGTTGACGACCGTCGACCACAAGAAGATCGGCACCCTCTACCTGCACACCGCGCTCTTCTTCTTCATCGTGGGTGGTATCGAGGCCATCATCATGCGGGCGCAGCTGATGAGTCCCAATGGCACTCTGGTGTCGGCGGAGACGTTCAATCAGCTGTTCACGATGCACGGTACGACCATGGTGTTCCTGGTCATCATGCCGCTGTCCGCCGCGTTCTTCAACTTCCTGATCCCGTTGCAGATCGGAGCCCGGGACGTGGCCTTCCCCCGTCTCAACGCGTTCAGCTACTGGGTCTACCTCTTCGGTGGTCTCTTCATCACGGTACCGATCCTGTTCCATGTGGCGCCCGATGGCGGCTGGTTTGCCTACGCACCGCTCACGGGCACGACATATTCCCCCGGCCAGAACCTGAACTTCTGGGTGGTGGGCATCCAGATCCTCGGAATATCGTCGCTGGCAGCGGCATTCAATTTCGCCACCACCATCATCAACATGCGCGCGCCGGGAATGAACCTGATGCGCATGCCGATGTTCACATGGATGTCCTTCGTCGTCCAGTGGCTGATCATCCTCTCTTTCCCGGTGATCACGGCGGCGCTCTTCTTCCTGCAGTTCGACCGCTTCTTTGGAACCAATTTCTACAACATGGCGGCCGGAGCCGATCCTCTCCTCTGGCAGCATCTCTTCTGGATCTTCGGCCACCCTGAGGTCTACATCCTGATCCTGCCGGCCTTCGGACTCGTCTCCGAAGTGGTACCCACGTACTCCCGGAAGCCCCTGTTCGGATACCCGGTGGTCGCCTATTCCGGCATACTGATCGGATTCCTGGGCTTTGGCGTGTGGGCGCATCACATGTTCGCCGTCGGAATGGGACCCGTGGCCGACAGCTTCTTCGCCATCGGCACGATGCTCATCGCGGTGCCCACCGGGGTGAAGATCTTCAACTGGATCTTCACCATGTGGGGTGGATCGATCCGGTTCACCACCGCCATGAAGTTCGCCATCACGCTCATTGCGATGTTCACCATTGGTGGCATATCCGGCATCACCCACGCTGCGCCACCGTCCGATCTGCAGCAGACCGACACCTACTACATCGTCGCCCACTTCCACTACGTGCTTTACGGCGGCGCCATCATGGGGATCTTCGCGGGACTGTACCACTACTTCCCCAAGTGGTACGGCAGGAAGATGGACGAGCGTCTGGGAAGCGTGCACTTCTGGCTCAACTTCGTGGCCCTGAACCTGACGTTCTTCCCGATGCACTTCTCCGGCATGCTGGGAATGCCGCGACGGATCTACACGTACGACGCGGGTCAGGGCTGGGAGTTCTTCAACCTGCTGTCCTCCATCGGTGCCTTCCTCATGGCACCGGCCATGCTCGTCTTCCTCTGGAACTTCTTCCGTTCGAAGAAGCATGGGGAAATCGCGGGTGACAACCCCTGGGATGCCGCCACGCTGGAGTGGTCCATACCGTCCCCGCCACCGGAATACAACTTCGCGCAGATTCCCATGGTCACATCCCGCTATCCCGTCTGGGACGTGAATCACCCGGAACGCATGAAGGATGTACCGCACTCGGAGCAGGGATGGGAGGAAGCCAGACTTCGGACCGGAGAGCATGTCACCACCGCCGGTGTCCACGAGTCCGACGTTGCCCCGATGCACCTCCAGCCGGAGCACAAGTCCGCAGCGGAACTGGGTATCCCCATGCCCAACCCGACCATCAAGCCGCTCTACGTCGCGCTGGGAATCCTGATCCTGCTGGCTTCGCTCCCGGTCCTGTACGCCGGCAAGCATGCCGCGGCCTTCGCTCTCATGGCCGTGGGAACCGTGGTCTTCGTCGGGTTCCTGTACGCCTGGCTGACCACACCGCTGGAAGACGCCCACTGAGCAGGTCCATAACCCGGCATTCCGCAGTCACCTCACGAAACGCTCTTCCCTCGACCCGCACAGAATGTCCCAAGTCGCCGCAAAGACACTGGCTGCATCGCCTGGCCACCACTACACGACCACCGGTCTGGACAACCGGAAAGTCGCGATCTGGATATTCATCGGATCGGAGTGCATGCTCTTCGCCTCCCTGATCTCGACCTACCTCATCTACAAGGGGAAAAGCGTGGTTGGCCCGCTACCCCATGAGACCTGGCTGAACCCGCAGACCGGTCAGCAGATGAGGGCCATACTCGACATCCCGGTCACTTCGGTCTCCACCTTCGTCCTGCTGATGTCCTCGCTGGCCATGGTCATGGCCCTCGCGGCAGTGGAAAACCGGGGGAAACCGTCCGGTGCCAGGAGCAGCCTGGGGAATTACTTCCTCACCTCGTCACGTTTCTGGCTGCTGATGACCTGCCTCTTGGGAGCCGCCTTTCTGGGCTTCCAGGCGTATGAGTTCACCTCATTCGTGCATGAGGGGTTGACCATCAAACGGAACCTGTTCGGGTCTTCCTTCTTCACCCTCACGGGTTTCCACGGTGCCCACGTCACCGCGGGAGTCATCTGGCTGGGAACCCTGCTGGCCATCGACATGAAACGCGGATTGCAGCCCAAGGACGCCATATGGGTGGACATCGCCGCCCTGTACTGGCACTTCGTGGATGTCGTCTGGATCGCGATCTTCACCCTCGTCTACCTGATCAAGTAGCGGAGCCCTCATGGCCGATCATAACGCCGAGCTGGCGAACCCCGACCACGCCCACTCGCATCCCACCTGGAAGCAGTACAAGTGGGTGGCTCTCATTCTCACCGTAATCACGGTACTGGAGGTCTGGGCCTACTACATCCCGACCCTGGTGGCCAGCTCGTTCTTCGTACCCCTTCTCCTCCTGATGTCAGCGGTGAAGTTCACCATCGTGGTCCTCTTCTACATGCACCTCAGGTACGACCACCGGCTCTTTCGACCCCTGTTCACCGGGCCCCTCATCATCGCCATCGCCACTCTCATCGGCCTCTTCTTCCTCCTGGCCCACGTAGGGAATCGCAGTCTCAACTGAGCGCAACCGGGCCATCCCGGGGGGCGGCGGCACATGGTGCCGCCGCCCCTTTTTGCGTTGCCCCGCAATATCGGCTTTCGTCATCCGGAACAGGGGCATACTTTGGGAAAGTGACCCCCGCCGGGCATGCCTGACGACCACCGGCCCGGTCATGAGACCGCCGTGAATCCCTGATGAGTCATCTCCAACGTCAACTCCGCCTGCTGGCCTCCAGTCTGGCACTGGGCACGACTCTCCATGTCGTACCCGCTGCAGGACAGGCGCCCAACGACGACGGCGTGGCAACCGTCGGGACCAAGAGCGTGGATCCGCTGTCCGAGCGCCTGGGCACGCTGATCAATGCCAAGGTGCGCAATGGAAGCTGGGGTGCCATGGTCGTCTCCCTTACACGTGGTGACACACTCTTCGCCCGAAACGCCGGCACCAGCCTCAGTCCGGCCTCCACACTCAAGCTCTACACCACCGCACTGGCGTTCGACCAGCTGGGGCCGAACTTCCGTTTCAGCACCACCGTCTATCGTGACGGAGTCGTGGACGACGGCGTTCTGCAGGGCAACCTGATCCTGCGGGGTGGTGGAGATCCCTCCCTGTCCCGCCGCTTCTTCCACGGAGATGGCAACGCCCCCATGCGGACCCTGGCCCGGCAGGTGGCCGAAACGGGGATTCACCGTATCGAAGGAGACGTCATCGGGGACGACGGGGCATTTGAGCACAAACTCGTGCCCGATGGCTGGCTACAGCGCTATCTGAATGCTTCCTATGCCGCTCCGGTGTCCGCTCTGTCCCTGAATGAAAACATCGTTCATGTCGTGGTGACACCGGCGGCGTCCGGCAAGGCTCCCGCCATCCGACTGGAACCAGCCAGCACGTCCATTGCCGTCTCCAACCGGGCAACGACTCGGGCGGGAAGCAAGCGAACATCGATCACCGTCTCCGGCCTGGAGGACGGTACCATCAATGTCCGCGGCTGGATCGGTCGTTCCTCCGAACCGCAGGTTTACGTCGTTGTCGTTCCCGACCCTGCCCGCTTCGCCACCGGTGCCTTTGCGCGGGCTCTTCAGGAGGCTGGCATCACGATCACCGGTGGCGCCCGGCTGGGTGAAACGCCCGAGGAAGCCGTCGAGGTCACCACGCTGGCATCTCCACCGCTCTCCGAACTCGCCGAAGTGATGAACGGCGAAAGCATCAACCACATGGCGGAACTGATATTCCGCAACGTGGCCCGGGAGGCCAACCCCGCAGGGATCGGCACCGCTGCACTGGGGAACGCCGTGCTGCGTGACTTCCTCCTCCTGCGCGTGGGGGCGGCGCCGCAGGAAGTGTTCGCCGCCGACGGCAGCGGACTCTCCACGTTGGATCGCGTCACCGCGCGGTCGCTCGTGAAACTCCTGGCATTTGCCAACCGCGCCCCCTGGTCGCAGCAGTTCCACGAATCGCTGCCCATTGCCGGCAAGGAAGAGACGCTTCGCTCCCGCATGCGCCGAACCGCGGCTCAGGGAAACCTGCACGCCAAGACCGGAACCACCAACGACGTCGTGGCGCTCAGCGGATACGTCAATTCCCGATCGGGAGAACTGCTCGCGTTCGCCTTCGTGTACAACGGAAGCGACCGCTGGAACGCACGCGCCACCATCGACCAGATGGGCGCGGCACTCGCGGCATTCGACCGTCCCTGAACCGTCGCCCAGAAGCTATAGCCGCACCCGATTCCGTCCGTCGGACTTGGCGCGGTAGAGTGCCTGGTCAGCAGCGAGCAGCAGATCCTCCATCGAATCCACGCCGAAAGAGGGAAAGGTCGAAACGCCCGTGCTGGTGGTCACCCTGACGGGCAGACCATTCGCCTGCGCCACCGTGTGTCCCTCGATGAGCTCCCTCAACCGTTCCGCGAAAGCCTCCGCGCCGGGACCGCCGGTTTCGGGCAGCACGATCACGAATTCCTCACCCCCGTAGCGGGAAACCATATCCACGGAACGAACCACCCGTTGCAGCAGGCCGGCCACCTCCACGAGGACATCATCGCCCACCAGGTGGCCATATGTATCGTTGACACTCTTGAAGTGATCGATATCGATCAGCAGGAGTGACACCATGGTGTTGTAGCGGCGAACGCGCTCCATCTCCGCCGCCAGCCGATCCATCAACGCGCGCCGATTCAGTGCCCCGGTCAGCGGATCCGTCTGCGCCAGCGCCTCGAGTCGCTGGTTGTCCGCTCTGGCAGATTCAATCAGCCGGGTACGCTGGACCGCGGCCACCGCCGCGCGCACGACGGTCTCCGCGAACTCCATGTCGGCCGCGCCGAGGGGACGCTCTGACTGGTTCCTGCGCAGGAAGAAGACACCAGCTTGATCAGCGTCCATGGCGAACGGAATCGCGATGACCGAGCCGGTCGGTACCTGCACGCCCTCCATCTGCCAGCGTTCCCTCACGTGCCGGTACAACGGACTGTCCATGACGCTCTCCACCAGCACCGGACGTCCGGTGTCCAGCGCTGTCTGCAGCTCCGGATACTTCTCCAGATCCAGCACGAAATCGCGGCTCACATCGGTCTCGTACGCCGTCGCTGCAATACGGGGAATCCGGCCCGCCCCAGCCAGCACCACGCTGCACTGACTCAGACCAAGCGCCCGGGCGACGCGACGCGCCATTATGTGATGGATCTCCCCTCCGGACAGCTCATCCGTTACATCACGCAGGATGTCCATCAGCTGACGTCGCTGCTCCGCCTCCTCCTGCACACGGTGCAGCGCCTCCCGCGTCTCGCGCAGCGACTCCCTGGCCGAGCGAAGAATGGCCCGCATCCGCAGCTGGGCCTGTATCCGCGCCAGCAGTTCACGCAGGCGAAAGGGCTTCCGGACATAATCGGCCGCCCCCATCCCCAGCGTACGCACCGCCGCTTCCTCCACGGGGAGCGACGAAATCATGAGAACGGGCAGGTCGCGCCAACGATCATCCGCCTTGATCTGCTCCAGAACATCCGAGCCGTCGATGTCCGCGAACATCATGTCCAGCAGAACCACATCCGGAGTCCGCTCGCTCAACAACTGGATGACACGGTTACCGTCATGCGTGGCGGTAACCTCGTAGTCGTGCTCGCGAAGCACCCAGGCAAGCGTGGCCACCAGCGCCGCGTCATCGTCGGCGACGAGAATGTGTGCGTTAGGCATTCAGGAGGGCCTGAAGACCGGACCATTCGATATTGCCCCCACTGAGCACAACCACGGTCGCGCCCCGGGGCGTCACCAGCCCATCGAGCAGTGCCGCCAGTGTAATGGCACCACTGGGCTCGGCGACCAGCTTGCAACGGTCCAGCAGAAAACGCATCGCCCGTACCATGGCATCGTCCTCCACCACAACCACGTCGTCCAGAAACGCCTGATGATGGGCAAAGGGCCGGTTCCCCACACAAATGGACATCAGGCCGTCCGCTATGCTGCGCGTTCCCTGAAGCGTGACCGGCGCTCCTGCCTTTCTGGCCGCGGTCAGCTTCGGTGCCCCCGCTGGTTCCACGCCGATCACGCGCGCCCGGGGACGCAGTTGCTTGACCGCGGCAGCAACACCCGCACTCAGCCCACCTCCTCCAACCGGAACCAGCACCGTGCCCACCTCATCCAGATCGTCCACGATCTCCAGCCCCACGGTGCCCTGCCCCGCTATGATCACAGTATCGTCGAACGGCGGTACCATTACGAGATTCTCGTCCCGGACCATCTCACTCGCACGGTCCATGCGATCCTTCGTGGTCGTGCCGGCCAGTACCACCCGAGCACCCAGCCGTTCGACACCGGAGCGCTTCGCATCGGTAACCGTCGTAGGCATGACCACGGTGCACGACACACCAAACAGCCTGGCTGCCAACGCCACTGCCTGAGCGTGGTTGCCGGAACTCGGCGCAATCACCCCGCGCGACCGTGACGCCGCCGGAACCGATGAAAGAAAGGTGTAGGCGCCCCGGAACTTGAAGGCTCCCCCTCGCTGCAGCATCTCCGGCTTGAGGTGGACCGGCACTCCCAGACTCTCGGTCAGAGAATCCGCCCGCAACAGCGGTGTCCGTACCGCAACGTTCCTCAGAACGCTGGCAGCGTCACGAAAAGCCGATACCGGAACCAGTTCAGTGCGTGGGACAGACACGAGAAGAGTCGTCTGGTGTGGAGTTGCTTCGGGCATGCGTCGACGTGCCCGGGAATCACACTGAGCAATTTAGTGGCCGCGGAGACCGACGTTTGTGCGCTCCGTCCCGCCTTCCATCCCGGGAACTGCCGTGGTCCGGTTACCATTCTCAAGTTGAGGGATAACAAGCACTTTCATCCGCATCAGGGAGCCACACGGACCTTCCGGTCGCCGGCGTTCAGGTCGGCTGGAACCGGTTACCCGTTCCGGGCTGCAGCGGACCCGCTCCTGTTGTGGTTTGCGTACATCATGCACCCCGACCACAACGCTGCCGGGACTCAGAGGGAAATGGTGCGCCCCTGTCGCAGCATGTAACGAAACCTGCAGGAAACCTTCATCCGGTCCTCAGCCGATGGCTTCCTTGACGGGAAGTCCTGCCACCACGGCGTTCGCGTCTTGTAGGCACCGGAAAGGCACGCGATATTCTCCACCTCGCCGGTTCGTAACAAACCGCCAGCAGCACCCGGAATGCTGGCCGCCGAACCGCGATCTCCCCTGCACCGATCCCGGATGAATGGTCTCTACTGGTTCGCCACGGTGGTGGGCGTCGGAATGTATCTCTTTTCCGTCGCAGCTGACCTCACCGGTGGCGATCACGGGGATCTGCACGACGCAGCCGGAACCGATCCGGGCCACCACGATGGCGACACCTTCCGGCTGCTGTCACTGCGCACCGCCACCTACGGACTCTTCGCGTTCGGTGTAAGCGGCGTACTCCTCACCTGGCTCTGGAAGGGCGCGCACGGCCTTCTGATCGGCGGCCTCGCTGCCACTCTCGGAATCGTCGGCGCCGCCATCAGCGTCCTGGCATTCGGCTGGCTGCGACGCTCCGAATCCGGCGCCCTGCCGGGCGAGGAGACATGGATAGGTGCGACCGCGGAAATCATCCTGCCCATCCTGCCTTCCGGAACGGGCAAGATCCAGGCGGTGCGAGCGGGGCGGACCCTGGAGCTACTGGCCCGACCCTTTGATGCCTCCGCGGAACACCCCGAGCAATGGACGCAGGTAATGGTCATCGACGTCCGGGATGGTGTCGCCCTGGTTGCCCCAGGAGAATCAATGCTGACTGATCCCGAACCAGAACAGTCCCGGCGGCAGGGCCACGGTGAAACGCCGTCGGTCACACGCCAGGACTTCAACCCGGAGGCGTGACGAAACATGCAGAATCTGCTTTCCCAACTGGGACTCGTTGCGGGGGGCGTGGTCCTCGCTCTGATCCTGTTGGTGATCCTGACCATCAGGAAACTCGTGGTCATCGTTCCACCGAACATCGCGGCGGTGATCACGGGGCGAAAGCGCATTGCCCCCGAAGGCCATACCGTCGGCTATCGGACCGTCATGGGCGGCCGCACCATGAGGATCCCCATCATAGAGCAGGTGAACTGGCTCTCCCTGTCGACGATTCCGCTGGAGCTGTCGGTGGAGGACGCCTTTTCCAAAGGGAACATTCCCCTGACGGTGAAGGCCATCGCCAACGTAAAGATTGCATCGGACCCGGAAACGGTATTCAACAATGCGGTGGAGCGTTTGCTGGGGAAGAACATTGGCGAGATCGAGGCCCTCGCACGCGAGACGCTCACGGGAAACCTGCGCGGCGTACTCGCCAAGCTCACCCCGGAAGAGGTAAACGAGGACCGACTCGGCTTTGCGAAGCACCTGTCGGACGAGGCGGACCACGATCTGAAGAAGCTCGGACTTCAGCTTGACGTCCTGAAGATTCAGCACGTCGCGGACAGGGTCGGATACCTGGCTGCCATCGGTGAGAAGCGCACCGCGGAAGCACTTCGCGACGCGGAGATAGCCAAGGCAACAGCGATCGCCGAGACCCGACAGAAGCAGGCCGAGGCGAAAAAGCTTGCCGAGGTTGCCCAGGCGGAGAACGAGGCGGAGACAAAGCAGCGTCAGGCAGCAGCCCGGCAACTGGCCGAAGTCGCCGATGCTGAAGCCGCGTCGCAGATCCAGCAGCGACAGGCTGCGGTCAGGCAGCTCGCCATGATCGCGGAAGCCAACGCCGAGGCCGAAATCAAGCAGCAGCAGGCACTGTCGCGCCAGGTCTCCGACGTCGCGGCCGCTGAAGCAGATGTCAAGATCGCCGAAGCGCGCAACGCACTGCGTGTGCGTCAGGCCGAACTCGGTCGCGAGGCCGAAACGACGGAACGGGTGGCCCGGGTGGCAGCGCTCAAGGCGGAGACCGTGGCCAAGACTGAAATGGAGGTTCAGCGGGTGGAGATGGAGAAGACCCGCCTGCTGGCTGATGTGGTTCAACCCGCCGAGGCACAGCGCGTGGCCGCGGAAGCCCAGGCGAAGGCGCTCGCGGCACCCATCTTCGAGCAGGGCAAGGCTCAGGCGGAGGTGCTGCGGATGCTCTACGCGCAGATCCAGCAGGCGGGTGACACAGGACTTCAGGTATTCCTGGCGGAAAAGCTCCCTGCCATGCTGAACGTCACCGTGGATGCCATGAAGGGTGTCGAGGTGCAGCGAATGACGGTGGTGGACAGTGGCACCGGGCAGGCGCTTGCCAACGCGACGACGCAGAAGGTGAATGCATCCATCGCTGCGCTGGAGCAGGTGGCTGGCACCCTCGGTCTGGATCTGGAGCGCATCGTGAAGCGGGTCTCCGGTCAGACAGACGCAACCGACGGCGAAGCGAAACGCGTGAAGGGTTGATGCGTGATGGTGCCCCCGCGCCCGGATCCGGGCGCGGGGGCACCTACTCCTGGTCCTCCAACGCCAGCTCCGGCGTGTCGGGAGTCTCCGGCTCGTCACCGTTTCCAGCTTCGCTGGTATCCCTGTCATCCTCGGGAATCACGCGCGCAACCGCCGTCACAGCGTCGGCTTCGTCGAGATTGACAAGCCTCACACCCTGGGTCGCACGTCCAGCCACACGCACCTGTGATACCGGTGACCGGATTATCATCCCGCCCCGCGTGATGATCATTATCTCGTCTTCGGGCAGGACTTCCATCAGGGTTACCACGTCCCCGGTCCTGTCGGTGCGATTCACGGTGAGAATCCCCTTCCCGCCGCGTTTCTGCACCCGATACTCATCGATGTGGGTGCACTTCCCCAGCCCCTTCTCCGTGACGCACAGAAGCGTGGCGTCGCGCTTGATGACGACCATCCCCACCACACGATCTCCGTTGGCGAGATCCACGCCTTTCACACCGGTGGTATCGCGGCCCATCTCCCGTACGTCGGACTCGTGGAACCGGATCGAGAGCCCGTGCTGCGTCGCGATCACGATGTCGTTGTTCCCCGACGTCACGGCGACATCGATCAGTTCATCACTTTCGTCGATCTTGATCGCCTTGATTCCGGTGGACCGCACGTTTCCATACTCGGAAAGTCGCGTCTTCTTCACGGTGCCATTCCGGGTGCAGAAGAGCAGGAACTCGTCTTCCTTGAACTCCCGCACGAAGACCATCGCCTGGATCTGTGTGGCCGGGGACACATTGATCAGGTTGACGATGGGTTTCCCCTTGGTGGCACGCCCTGCCTGCGGAATCTCGTAGACCTTGAGCCAGTAGCAACGACCATCGTTGGTGAACACGAGGATGTAGTCGTGGGTCGAGCCCACGTAGAGGCGCTCGATGAAGTCCTCGTCGCGCAGCTCCGCCCCGGTGAGTCCCTTTCCGCCCCGCCGCTGACGGCGGTAGGTGGTGACCGAGGTGCGCTTGATGTAACCGGAGTGTGACACGGTTACCACCATGTCCTCCTCGGCTATCAGGTCCTCGACGGTGAAATCTCCCTGATCACTGGTGATTTCGGTCCGTCGCGCGTCACCGAACTTCGCGGAAACCTCCTGCAGCTCCGACTTCATCAGGGCCATGCGCTTCGGGCGGGATTCCAGCAGCGCCTTGAGTCCCTTGATCGTGGCACGTACTTCCTTCAGTTCTTCCTCCAGCTTGTCGATCTCCAGGGCGGTGAGCCGGGCCAGACGCATGTTGAGGATGGCCTCGGCCTGGCGTTCACTGAGCCGGAAGCGCTTCTGAAGCTGCTCGCTGGCGACTTCCGGATTCGAAGCTCCCCGGATGACCTTGATGACCGCATCTATGTTGTCGACCGCGATCTTGAGGCCTTCCAGGATGTGTTCCCGGTCCAGCGCCTTTTCCAGATCGAACTGGGTTCGGCGGACGATGACTTCGTGACGATGGGTGATGTAGTGCTCGAGACATTCGCGAAGTCCCATTACCTTCGGGATCAGTCGACCCGTCTGCGCATCCGGTACCAGCGCCAGCATGATGACACCAAACGAGGACTGCATCGCCGTGCGCTTGTACAACTGATTCATCACGACCCGGGGGATGGCATCACGCTTGAGTTCGATCACCACGCGCATTCCGTCCCGGTCGGATTCGTCCCGCAGGTCACTGATGCCGTCCAGCTTCTTGTCGCGTACCTGGGAGGCAATGTCCGCGACGAGGTTGGCCTTGTTGACCTGGTAGGGGAGTTCAGTGATGACTATCTGGGAACGCCCGCTGGACTCCTTTTCCTCGATGACCGCTCGGGCCCGCATCACGATTTTTCCGCGTCCCGTTTCCTGGTAATCGCGGATGCCTTCCCGGCCATAGATGAATCCCCCGGTCGGGAAATCCGGACCGGTCACCAGCTTCCGGATTTCCTCCGTCGTGGTTTCCGGCCTGTCGATCAGGGCTACCGTTGCCGCGATTATCTCGCTCAGATTGTGCGGCGGAATGTTGGTCGCCATCCCGACGGCGATACCCGCTGAACCATTGATGAGCAGATTCGGGATCGCCGCCGTAAGGACGCGGGGTTCGGTGAGCCGATCATCGAAGTTGGCTGCGAAATCGACGGTGTTCTTGTCGATGTCCGACAGCATCTCCATGGCGATGGGCGTCAGGCGCGCTTCCGTGTAGCGGTACGCCGCCGCGGGGTCGCCATCAACGGAACCGAAGTTCCCCTGCCCGTCGATCAGCGGGTACCGCAGCGAGAAGTCCTGCACCATGCGGACCAGCGCATCATAGACCGATGCATCGCCGTGCGGGTGATACTTGCCGAGCACGTCGCCCACGACGGTCGCGGACTTCTTGTAGCCCCGACCCGGCACGAGGCCGAGATCATTCATCGCGAACAGGATTCGCCGATGGACCGGCTTCAACCCATCACGGACATCCGGCAGCGCCCGCGCCACGATCACGCTCATCGAGTAGTTGATGAACGATTCCCGGATTTCCTCGTCGATGAGCCGCGGCAGGATTCGTTCGCGCTGGTTCGGAGCCGTCATGGTTTCGGACGTTGGGGCTGGGGAAATTCCTGACGTGCTGCAACCATGGAAATCTAGCGGATCAGCGGGCTTCAATCAATGCCTGCGTAGCTTTGTAAGTTGTTGTTGTGCTTGTTCTTACTGTGCTCTCCCCAGAGCCGGTGCGGGCCCCGGCACGGATCCATCCCTCGCGGACCATTTCGGTGTTTGTTCGCTGTCGAATGGCGGCCGTCCAGAACGCCAGTCCCCGCACCGTCCGGGACGGACTTCCCCAGCACTTCCCGGTTCCCCGCGCAGTAACTTCACGATCCTTCATCGATTCACCGACGTTGCGCAAAGAGTCCCGCGGAGCACTCACCAAATACCCGCCTGACGAGGCAGACAGATGACCAGGGGAGGCCAGTCGCTGACAACGGCGCCGGAAACGGATACCGGGGATACCCGGGAAACTCGTCCGGCGGAACGCCTGATCCCGCATCTGATTCATGGCCGGCACAGCGCCGGCAACAGCGCGGAGATGCTGCCGGTTTACGATCCCGGCTCCGGAAAGCAGTCAGGCGTGGTTCCGGTGGCTGGCGAATCCATCATTTCCGAAGCCGTCAGGTCCGCGGAGATCGCCTTCCAGGACTGGGGCTCATGGTCCCCGGTCCGGCGATCCCGGGTCCTCTTCCGTTTTCATGAGCTGGCCACGGCTCGGGCCGACGACCTGGCCCGGCTGATCAGTGACGAGCATGGCAAGGTGCTCGCGGATGCCCGCGGAGAAGTGCAGCGTGGTCTGGAAGTCGTGGAATTCGCCTGCGGGATACCACACCTGATGAAGGGTGAGTACTCGTCAGGCGTGTCGACTGGGGTGGACATGTACTCCCTGCGTCAGCCGCTGGGGGTGGTCGCCGGGATAACCCCGTTCAACTTCCCCGCCATGGTGCCCCTCTGGATGCTGGCTCCGGCGATTGCCTGCGGGAACGCTTTCATCCTCAAGCCATCGGAGAAGGATCCCTCCTGCCCGGTTCGCCTGGCTGAATTGCTGCTGGAAGCCGGCGCGCCTCCCGGAGTACTCAATGTGATCCACGGAAACGCCGCCACCGTCAACGCCTTGGTGGAGCATCCCGCCGTTCAGGCAATCTCCTTCGTCGGATCCACCCCAGTGGCGCAGCACATCTACACGACCGCCGCTGCCCACGGCAAGCGGGTGCAGGCGATGGGGGGCGCGAAGAACCACCTGGTGGTAATGCCCGATGCCGATCTGGAACAGGCCGTCGACAGCCTCGTCAGCGCTGCCTATGGTTCGGCGGGCGAGCGCTGCATGGCAGTCTCGGTGGCCGTCGCCGTCGGCGACGCCACCGCCGATCTGCTCGCGAAGCGCCTGACGACGCGCGTCCGGGAGCTTCGCGTCGGACCGTCCAGCCTTCCCGGAGCAGACATGGGCCCGCTGGTAACTCGCGAGCATCGCGACCGGGTGGCGGCCTACGTGTCACTCGGCGTCGAGGAGGGCGCCCAACTTCTGGTCGACGGCCGCGACTTCCACCTCCCCGGCCATGAGTCAGGATTCTTCCTGGGTGGCAGTCTGTTCGACCACGTGACCAGTACGATGCGGATCTATCGCGAGGAAATCTTCGGCCCCGTCCTCTGCCTCGTCCGTGCCGCCTCTTTCGAGGAAGCCCTGGGGCTGGTGTCCACGCATGCCTTCGGAAACGGAGCGTCCATCTTCACCCGCAGCGGAGACACCGCAAGGACCTTCGTGGACAGCGTCCAGGCAGGAATGGTCGGCGTCAACATTTCCATCCCGGTACCACTTGCCTTCCATACTTTCGGAGGATGGAAGCTCTCGGCATTCGGTGATCTGAATCAGCACGGCACCGACGGCATCCGCTTCTTCACACGACTCAAGACGGTGACCAGCCGCTGGCCCACAGGACCCGCGACCGGCACGAACTTCAGCATGCCGACTCTCGGATAGGCCCCGGCCGGCAGCCCTGCCGGAAAGCCGGAGGTGAACCGCAGCGGGTCCACCACGCCCCGGGTAATGACCGTCGGAATCAGTCGAGCTGCTTCAGAACACTCCCCAGTGTCCCGATGAGACTGTCCACCTGGGGCTTCTCGATGATGAGTGGAGGCGACAGCGCGATGGTATCCGCCGTCACCCTGACCAATACCCCGGCGTTGAACGCCGCCACGAGTGCTTCCGCTCCCCGCGCACCGGGCCGTCCCTTCCGCGGCTCCAGCTCGATGGCCGCCATCAAGCCCAGGTTGCGGATGTCGATCACATTGCGCGAGTCGCGCAGCGAGTGAACGGCGTCCTCAAAGTACGGTGCCAGGCCTGCCGCGCGTTGAAACAGCGCTTCCTCCTGGTAAACCTGCAGCGTCGCGATACCGGCAGCACAAGCCAGCGGGTGACCCGAGTACGTGTAACCGTGGAAGAACTCGATCCCCGATTCAGTGGCATTGACCACGGTATCGTAGATCTCCCTCCTCACGCCGACCGCACCCATCGGAACCGAACCGTTGGTCAGCCCCTTGGCCATGGTCATCAGGTCCGGTTGCACCCCGAAAAACTGCGCGGCGAAGGGTGCCCCCAGCCGCCCGAACCCGGTTATCACCTCATCGAAGATCAACAGTATGCCGTACACGTCGCAGAGTTTTCTGAGCCGGGCGAGATATCCCCGCGGCGGTACCAGGACACCGGTCGAACCAGCGACCGGCTCGACTATGACAGCCGCTATCGCGCCTGCGCCATGCCGGGACACGATCTCCTCCAATGCGTCAGCCAGATCGGCCCCTTCGGGCGGCTGGCCACGGGAAAACAAGTTCGCGGCTATCCCGTGCGTGTGGGGCAGATGGTCCACCCTGGGCAGGAGTTGGCCGGAAAAAGCCGCCTTGTTGGGGGCAATCCCTCCAACGGAAATCCCGCCAAAACCCACTCCATGATAGGCGCGCTGGCGTCCCACGAAGAGTGAGCGCTCGGGCTCCCCCCGAGCCTTCCAATACGCCATCACGATCTTGAGGGCCGAATCCACCGCCTCGGAACCGGAGTTCCCGAAAAAGACGTGATCCATGTCTCCCGGCAGAACCTTCACGAGATCGCTCGCCAGGGTGAACGCCAATGGATGTCCCATCTGGAAATTCGACGCAAAATCCAGTGACGCCGCCGTATCCGTGATGGCCCTGACTATAGATTCGCGACCGTGCCCCGCATTCACGCACCACAGTCCCGCCGCGCCGTCGAGAATCCTCCGTCCGTCCACCGACGTGTAGTACATGCCGCTGGCGGAACCCAGGAGACGCGGAGACTTCTTGAAAGCCCGGTTCGCGGTGAAGGGCATCCACAGCTCCTCGAACGATTCGGGAGCGGCGACCGCCTGTTGCATCGTGGACATTGGCATGATCCCCGGTTCAGGATTCCGTTGGGAGTGGTGCTGGTTCTCTCTCTTCGTTCTGGGACTCGATTTCCTGCTCCTCCGCCGCTTCGCGTTCGGCAACCTCGCGGGCAATGGCATCGCGTTCCGCACGGTAGCGATCGTACCACTCCTTCGTCACCTGAGCGGCCAGCTCCCGGTTGCCCAACCCGAACGCCAATGCCAGACCCAGGGCCACTGCCCCGAACAGAATTGCAAACGCCGTGGTGACGATGTCCGTGGCAATGCCCAGCTCCTGCAGCGCGATGAACACCGACAGCATGATCACGCCGCCTCGTCCGAAGCGCGCCAGGGTGGGGGCTCCCTGCACTGCACCGGCGGAAGCCATGATCAGCCCTCCCGTGAAGCGCCCCAGGACTATTCCCACGATCATGATCACTATGGCCGACATCAGGCTCGGCAGGTAGCCAACCAGTTCGGAGAACACCCCGGCAAGGGACTCCATGCCCAGGGTCGTAGCGGCCACCATGATGACCCCGAACATCAGGATCCAGAAGATCGTCTTGCCGATGACCCGGGTGGGATTGAAGTGCGTGGCGCCACGTTCCACGGCTTCCATGACACCACCACGCTCGAGCGCCTGATTCAAACGGATCATGTGGAGCACTCTTTCAGCACCGCGCTCCACCAGCTTGGCCAGCAGGTAGCCGGCGAACAGGATCACCAGTGCGCCGAGGAGCGCGGGGATCACCTGCCCGAGTTGCGCGAAACTTGCCTGGAGGCGCTCAAGAAATGTCACGGGGGGCCCCGGGAGATCAGTTGCGAGTGCTGAAATCTATCCGTGCGTGGGACACCTGCATCTCCCTTCCCAGACCTGCTCCCTCTCAGTTCCGGGTACCCCGTTTCCGGTCGAACAGCACGCTTCGGTGACAGCGCGGGCAGATCAGCCACTCGCGGCGGCGGGCGTATCCCAGACCGAAGGAACCTCCACCCAGGGTCCTGGGTGTCAGGGGTACCTCACAACGCGGACACGACGGCGTGGCACCGTCCCGGGCGGCTTCCCGGACGGCCCGCTCCTCGTCCCTGGTGTACTGCAGCGGCTCGCTCACACCAACTCGCTCTGGAGGAGGGAGCGTATCCCGTCCGGGATCGGGATCGGCGCCCTGGCGGTGAAGTCGAAGCAGACCTGTACCGTACTGCCCTCGGCCACCAGCCGCCCGTCCCGGGCGTCAGTGATCCGGAACTGCCACGTCCAGGAGCGGGTGCGGACTTCCCTGGTCCTTATCTCGATCTCCAGCGGCTCACCGATCATGGCAGGTGAGCGGAATCGGACCGTGGCCTCCGCGACCACGAAGGGCGGATCGGGGTCCTGCTTCCAGGTGTCCCGCCAGAGCATGTGCTTGGCGGCCTCGAAGTAGGTGAGAAACACGGCGTTGTTGACGTGACCCTTGGTGTCGTAGTCGGAATATCTGGTTGGAAGGGGAAAGCGCATCAGGAGATCCTCACCACAACTTTCCCAAAGTGTGTTCCGGATGCGAGGTGCGCCATGGCCTCGGCGGCCCGTTCCAGAGGGAACGAGGAATCCACCGTGACCGAAAGTTCGCCCGACAGGAATGCGGCCGTGATGGCATCGAACTCGCTGTCCGATCCCATGGTGGACCCCATGATGTTCCACTGGTTCCAGAACAGCCGGCGAACGTCGGTCTCAACTATGGGACCCGTGGTGCCGCCACAGGTGACCAGCCGTCCACCCCGGCCAAGCGCACCTAACGACTGCGACCAGGTCGCCGTTCCCACCGAGTCCACCACCACCGTTACTCCCCGCTTCCCGGTCCGCTCCCGCACGGTGCGGCCGATGTCGATGTCCGGTCCATGCCGCAGCAGGTTGTCGGCGCCAAGGGACCGGGCCCGTTCCAGCTTGGCGTCCGAACCGGAAGTCACCCAGGTGCGCGCTCCCAGGTTGTGGCAGATCCGCAGGGCTGCCTGAGCCACTCCACCACCGATCCCCCAGATCAGCACGTCGTCCGACGCGCTGACCCGCGCCCGCGACACCACCATGCGCCAGGCGGTGAGGGTCACCAGTGGATATGCCGCGGCCAGATCCGGATCCGTGTCCGCCGGGATCACCCTTACATTCGACTCCGGTACCACCACGAAATCCGCCAGGGTTCCGTGCCGGTGCTCACCCAGAATCCGGAACCGGATGCAAAGTGGCTGGTTGCCTGACCGGCAGTACTCGCACGTCCGACAACTGATCCCCGGATTGATGATCACCGTATCGCCCGGACGAACGCCTTTCACCCCTGACCCCACGGAGTCCACCACTCCCATGCCGTCCGCACCCAGGATCCACCCCGGTTCGACCCTCACCCCCGGTGTCCCCCGAAGGGTCCAGAGGTCGATGTGATTCAGGGCCGCGGCGCGCAGCCGGATGCGGACGTCGTCCGAAGCCACGATCTCCGGCTCGGGAACGTCGGCGCGCAGTCGGAGCTGCTCCAATCCGCCATGCGCATCGATGGTCAAAGCTCGCACAGAATCTCCCGTCGGTTATATTGACGACGCATTCGCGACTTCACGGCTGGCAGCCCAACCCCGTCCGCATCCAGGGCATGATCCCGATCAAGGTTCCACCGCTCGGTGAATCGATCGTCGAAGCAACGGTCTCACGCTGGCTCAAGCGGGAAGGAGACTCTGTCGCCGCCGGCGAAACGCTGGTGGAACTGGAAACAGACAAGGTAACCGTGGAGGTGCCCGCCACCAACGGCGGGGTACTCGTCAGGCGACTGCATCAGGAAGGCGACGTGGTCACGCTGGGAACGGTGCTGGCGGAACTGGATGAAACGGCGACAGCGAGCACTGGCGCCACCCCTCCCTCCCGGCACCCTCCCGCTCCGGTGGCATCGGACGCGCCCCCTCCACCCCAGCCGACTGCAGCCGCTGCGCCGGTGCCCGTTCCACCGTCACGGGCGCCACAGCCACCCGCACCGGCGCCAGCTCCCGAAGCACCACCCGCCGCGCCCACACAGAGCGGCACCGCCGTTCAGCAGACCTTCCATCCGACACCATCCGGGCCGCCCGAGGTGCGTTCCTCACCCGCTGCCCGACGTCTGGCCACGGATCACAATGTCGATCTGGCCGCAATTCCGGGTACCGGACGCGGCGGCGTGGTGAGCAAACCGGACGTGGTGGAATATCTGGCTCATCCAGCACACCCCACACCTCCAGCCGCGGCAATCCCGAGCCCCGTCGCTTCTCCCGACACCCAGACCAGCGCCCCCGTCGCGGCAGGACCGGCGACACCGCCGGTGAGTACACCACGTCCAGGCCCCGCACCCATACCCTCGCCGCCCCCCACGACCCCGGGACGCACAACGCGTGAAACCCGGGAGAAGATGTCGACCCGTCGGAGACGGATCGCGGAGCATCTGCTGGAATCCCAGCACGCCACCGCCCATCTCACGACGTTCAACGAGATCGACATGTCGGGTATCGAGGCGCTGCGCAACCGGGTGAAGGAAAAGTTCGAGAAGGACCACGGCGTGCGCTTGTCACTAATGCCCTTCTTCGTTCGGGCGGCGTGCCTCGCTCTGAAGCAGTTCCCGACGGTCAATGCCCGGGTGGACGGCGATCATATCGTCTTCCACCACTATGTGAACATGGGCATTGCCGTCGCATCCGATGCCGGCCTCGTGGTTCCCAATCTCAAGGATGCCGACTCACGGAACATCCTTCAAATTGCCCAGGATATCGTTGCCCTGGCCCGGAAGGCGCGCGACGGCAAGCTGGTGATGGACGACCTGACCGGTGGCACGTTCACCATAACCAACGGTGGGGTGTTCGGCTCTCTGCTGTCCACGCCCATCATCAACTATCCCGAGGTTGCCATCCTGGGTCTGCACAAGCTGCAGGACAGACCTGTCGCCGTGGATGGTCGTATCGAGATCCGACCCATGATGTATGTGGCGCTTTCGTACGATCACCGAATCATCGATGGACAGCAGGCCGTGCTCTTCCTGGTCCGGGTGAAGGAGCTGATGGAGGATCCGGCTCTCATGGCGATCGGCTGACGGCACGTCCCGATGGCAGTGGTGCGGGCCGGATCTCCATGCCGGGATCCGGCCCGTCTTCTTTTCGGGTCCGCACCTTAACATCCATCGGTCGACTCCATCCAATCGGGCGGATCAGGTAAACCCTTTGGGGCTTCCCGGCGTCCAACGCTTCAACACCGGACGGGAACAAACCGACGGGGACATCAGTGGAAGGATCGGCAATGGAGTCGACCATGCAGTTCACCAGACAATACAATCGAGTCGCAGCCGGAACTGCCGGTGCGGGACCGGAGCTGGCGGGCTCCTGGCGCGGACTCATGCTGCACAATGCCGGAACCGTGGAATCATTCAACCTCCAGCGCGAAACCCCGGATAACCTCCTGCCGGGGGCCGTCCAGCGTTTCACCACACCCGGCGGAATCGCGACCGATGCCCGTCTCCTGGAAGCCAGCGACAGGACGGTGGTGATACTCGTGGGTCCCTATGCCGACCCCGAGACCCGCACGACGGTGGTGACGGTTTTCGAGGGAGTACACGACAGCCAGGGAATGGAAGGCGTCTTTTGCACTCGCCGACACGGTGGCCGGACAGTGGTTCGCTCTGGACGCTTCACAGCAGCACCGGTTGAAACGGTGAACAAGGCAGCCTGATACGAGTATGGGGCACCGCGTTCCTCACGCGGTGGGGGAGCGGGTGTGGTCGCCTCAAGCGGTCACACCCGCTATTTTGTTACTCCCCTCCCCAACGCAACCGTCGCCGTGATGTCGAATGAGCAGCAGAGTGCCGACGTAGTCGTCATCGGGGGCGGTCCAGGAGGCTACGTTGCCGCGATCCGGGCCGCCCAGCTCGGACTTCGGACCACATGTGTGGAAGCGGCAGCAACCCTCGGCGGCACGTGCGTCAATGTGGGGTGCATCCCCTCCAAGGCGCTCCTCCAGTCTTCCGAGCAATTCGAGTTCGCCCGGCTCCACGCCCACGAACACGGAATAGGGTTCGACGGACTGCGAGTCGACCTCGGTCAGATGCTCAAGCGGAAGGATGATATCGTCGCGCAGAACACCCGGGGCGTGGAGTTTCTGTTCCGGAAAAACCGGGTGAACTGGATCCGCGGTCACGCCCGGCTCCGCAACGACAGGATTGTCGAGGTTGCCACGGCGGACGGACAGGCTGAATCCATCAGGGCCGAGCACGTCATCATTGCGACCGGGTCCACGTCCATCGAGCTGCCCTTCCTTCCGTTCGATGAGCAGCGAATCCTCTCCAACATCGGCGCTCTGGCACTTCGTGACGTACCCGCTCATCTGGTAGTGATCGGCGGCGGAGTGATCGGTCTGGAGCTGGGATCAGTCTGGCGCCGCCTGGGGGCCAAGGTTTCCGTGGTGGAGATGATGCCCACCATCCTGCCGGGCATGGACGATGACCTGGTGCGGGAGGCGGACCGCGTGTTCCGACGGCAGGGGATAGAATTCCACACGGGGACGCGGGTCACGTCCGCGGAACGTACCGTCGACGGAATAGCCGTTTCCCTGAACCGTGATGGCCACACCCGTACACTGGAAGCCAGCCACGTTCTGGTCGCGGTTGGACGACGCCCCTCGCTTTCGGGCATCGATGCGGCCAGTCTGGGACTGACACTGGGCCCGCGGGGCGAGATCGCCGTCGACGACCAGATGCGCACCAGCGTCCCCGGCGTGTACGCCATTGGGGACGTCACCGGAGGCAAGCTGCTGGCCCACAAGGCTGAAGAAGAAGGAGTCGTGGCGGCCGAGGCCATCGCCGGGCGTGCCTCTCGCATGCACTATCACAATATCCCCAGTGTGGTCTACACGTGGCCCGAGATTGCGTCTGTCGGCTTGAGTGAACGTGAGGTGCGGGAAAGCGGCCGTGAGTGTCGGACCGGCAAGTTTCCCTTCACGGCCAACGGACGGGCCCGAACAGTCGGCGAGACGTCCGGATTCGTGAAGTTCGTGGCCGACACGCAAACCGATGAGCTGCTTGGCTGTCACATGATCGGACCGGGAGTCTCGGAACTTGTGGCCGAGGTGGTTCTGGCCTTCGAGTATCGCGGCTCGTCGGAAGATCTGGCGCTCACGGTTCACGCGCATCCCACACTCGCGGAAGCCACGAGAGAGGCGGCCCTCAGCGTGCTGGGACGGGCAATCCATATCTGACCGTCCGGCAAACGCCCGACAGGGAGCAGCGCCCGAGAGCCCACCCGCCCGACATCACTGGAATTGCAGCAATTCCGTCACCCCTTCCTTCAACCCCATGACCTCCTTCGGAAAGTTCTTCCTGCCTGGCCCCACCGAGGTAAAGCCGGATATCCTGGCGACGATGGTGCGCCCGATGATAAGTCACCGCAGCTCGGAGATGGACTCGATCCAGGCCAGGATCGACGAGCGGCTGGGAAAGCTGTTCCGAACCGGCAATCCGGTGTTCACCGTGACCTCGTCGGCGACCGGGCTGATGGATGCGGGAGTCCGCAACGCGACGAAACGGAAGCTACTGTGTCTGGTGAACGGCGCCTTCAGCAAGCGCTTCCACAAGGCAGCATTGAACTCCGGAATCGCCTGCGACACCCTCGAAGTACCGTACGGTGAGGCCCATGCGCCTGCCATGCTCACCGAGGCACTGGCTCGCGGCGACTACGACACCGTCACGATGGTTCACTCTGAAACCTCGACCGGGGTTCTCAACCCCATTCGCGATCTGACGGCCGCGGCTCACGCGGCGGGTGACATCGTGGTGGTGATCGACACGGTATCGAGCATGGCCGCAGCCCCCATCGAGTGCGGCTCCTGGAACCTGGACTTTGTGCTTACCGGGTCCCAGAAGGCGATGGCGCTGCCACCCGGCCTGGCGTTCGCCACCGCGAACGACCGCGTCCTGGAGCGCGCCGCCAGCAGCAGGATGCGCGGACTCTACTTCGACCTCAGCGAGATTCACAAGTCCTGGAAGAAGCACCAGTCACCCAATACGCCGGCCGTCTCGCTGCTCTACGCCCTGGACGCACAGCTCGACAGGATCCTGGCTGAGGGAATGGAGGCTCGCTGGGCACGCCATGCCGCCATGGCCGCACGAACCTACGCCTGGGTGGATTCCCAGCGCAGCAGAGGACGGGATATCCGCGTATTCGCACCCGAAGGGTTCCGTTCACCCGCCGTTACCTGCATCACGGCACCGCCGGGGCGGACAGGACCGGAGATCGTGTCAGCGATGAAGGCGCTGGGTTTCGTAATCACTTCCGGATACGGTGACCTCAAGGACCAGATGATCCGAATTGGGCATATGGGTGAGCATACCGTCGAAGAACTCGACGTGCTTCTGGATGCGCTCGATGGAGTCCTGGCCGCATGACGACGCCCCGGTTCCGCGTTCTCGTGGCGGATGCAATTTCGCCCGACGGTCTCGCACCGCTGCGTGACGATCCCCGGTTCGAGCTGGTGAACAAGCCTGGCTTGAAGGGTGAAGAGCTGGCCAGCGCCATTTCCGAAGCAGACGCTGTCCTGGTACGAAGCGCCACCCGGATCACACGCGAATCCCTGGCGCGGGCGGATCGGCTGAAGGCCATTGGTCGCGCCGGTGTGGGTGTCGATACAATAGATGTGGACGCCGCTACGGAGCGGGGCATTCCGGTTCTCACGGCTCCCGAAGGCAATACCATTTCGGCAGCGGAACTCACGATGGCGCTGCTCCTGGCGCTGGCACGGAAGGTTCCCGGCGCTGACCGGAGCATGAAGGCGGGCGAGTGGGACAAGAAGAGTTTCACTGGAACGGAACTGCATGGAAAGACGCTGGGCCTCATTGGAGCCGGTCGGATTGGCGGTGAGGTAGCCCGGCGCGCGCGGGGATTCGGAATGCGCGTCATGGTGTCGGATCCGTTTCTCAATGCGGATCGCGCCCGTGCCCTCGACGTCGAGATTGCCACGATGGACGAAGTGCTGGAGCGCGCCGACGTATTGTCGGTCCATGTTCCCCTGACCGCGGCGACCCGCAATCTCGTGGGCGAAGCGCAACTGGCCCGCATGAAACGCGGGGTCCTGGTGTTGAACGTTGCACGCGGGGGAGTCGTGGACGAAGCCGCGCTGCTGGCTGCGCTGAAGTCGGGACAGGTGGCGGGAGCGGCTCTCGATGTGTTCGAGACGGAACCACTCCCTGCCGACCACCCCTTCCGTTCCCTTCCCAACGTGGTGCTGACCCCGCACCTGGGGGCTTCCACTTCGGAGGCGCAGCACAGTGTGGCCATCGAGATCGCCGAGGCGGTTCGCGCTGCACTCGTCGATGGCGACCTGTCCCGGGCCGTCAATGCACCCAGCCTTGGTGGGGTCGACGTGCAGCGGGTCCGTCCCATTCTCCACCTGGCGCAGCGTCTGGGAACGCTGGGTGCGGCCATCGCCGGTGCGCCGCTCAAGGGCATCGAGATCCGCTATGCCGGAACCCACCCGGCGGGTCTGCGGGTGATTACCGCGGCGGCGGTGGCCGGTGCGCTCACTCAGGTGTCCGGCGGCAGCGTGAATGTCGTGAACGCCACGCGTCTGGCCCAGTCACGATCCATTCGTGTCGATCAGATGCAGCTTGACAGTGCCGCCCCCTGGAACGAGGTCGTCGAAGTCCGCGTGACGAGCGACCACGGCGTTGCCCGCATCGTTGGCGCGATGCTGGGTGAGGGACACGAACGGATCGTACGCGTGGACGAGTTCAACGTGAGCCTGACACCCAGCGGTCCCGTTCTGGTGGTCCGCAACCGCGACGTTCCGCAGGTTCTGGGGTCCATTGGGACGACGCTGGCGGCCGCGGGCCACTTCGTGGACGAGTATCAACAGGCCCGACGTGATGGTGGCAGCGAGGTGCTTGCCCTGGTTCGCATAGACCGGCCGGCCGACGACGCAGTGCTCGAGAGACTGAGGAGTGCCACGGACGTGCTGCAGGTCCAGCTCGTGCAGCTCTGAGAGCTTCCCGGGCCGGGACCTCCGACCCAGGAGGTCGCACCGAAGAAAAAAACGGACGCCGCCCCGAATGGGGGCGGCGTCACGGTATCCGGGACAGGTTTCCGGTCAGGAGGCGGCGATGAGGCGCATGGCGAGGACCCCCAGAGAGAATGCGCCAACCGCCAGAAGAATCGCGAAACCCGGCGAGAGGTGTACGTCCTTCTTCCACCACGGCACGACCATGGTATTGGAGGAAGCGTCAGGCAGCGCCGACATGATCCGCTGAGCTACATAGGGCGGCGTCACGACGCGCCTACGACGCTCTGTTTCCTCGTCGATGCGACGCCAGAACTCCACGGATCGGGCAGTCTCCCCGCGCGCACCGACTGGCTCGGGAATTTCACCGTCCAGCCAACGATGCACCTGGTCGAACGTGGCAACCGGTGGGAGGGGCACCTCCCGATCGGAAAGGGGAACCGCACGTTCGGGGGGGGTTCCTTCGCGCGCGCCGTCACCACGGCGCTCGGGTTCGAACAGGTCATCCAGCATCACGCGTATTTCTCCTCTAATAGAGCCTGGAGCGCCTCTCTCGCGCGATGCACACGCATTTTGAGTGCCCCGACGGTTGTGCTCAGCAATTCCGCCATCTCCTCGTACGAGCGGCCTTCGACGTGTTTCATGATGAAGGCCTCCCTCAATGAATCGGGGAGAGTCAGCAAGGCGCGGTCCAGGTCGGAACGCAGCTCGCTCAAATCCAGGTTTTCCTCGGGATTGGCGAACCCGGAGGGCTGATCATCCTCGTCGTAGCTCAGATGCGTCCGCCGGATGTTCTTCAGCCAGTCCTTGCACCCATTGGCCACGATACGAAAGACCCAGGCGTCGAACCGTCCCCTTACTTCGGCCAGGTGGGAATAGGCCTTGATGAAGGACGTTTGCAGGATGTCTTCCGCGACATCGGGGCTTCCCGTCATCCCGAGCGCGTGCCGGAAGAGGGGATCGGAGTAACGGTGGATCAGGATGGAAAAAGCGTCGCGCTCGCCCGCCAGGACGCGCGCGATGATTGCCTGATCCGCATCAACCTGATCTATCTGATCGGCGGGCACCGTCTGTTTCACGGTGAGAGCATAACCGCTTTCTCCGCCTCTGGATAGTCCCGCCCTTCGGGGTCTCTCGATGGCAAGCACTGTCACACCGTTCAGACGATTTCTCCAGGGTCACGTAACACAGGGCTTCAGAATCGAGGTTCACCTGTCGATACTCGCGAAGGCTTTCCAGCCCATCTCACGGATGCGCCCACCATGCTCATCAAGCTGGGGCGGGGTACGGCGGACAGTTCCGCCCGTCGATGGCGCAATTCCCGTGGCCGGATCGGCAACCACATCCTCCAGAGCCTCCTCCACGGTTCTCACGACGCCGGCGGGCACACCTGCCGCCGTCAGCGCGCCTAACCAATGATCCGCCGTCTTCTCAGACAGCCGAGCCGCGATTCCACTGACCACCCGGTCTCGCTGCGCCAGGCGGCCGGCATTCGTCCCGAGGTCCTGGTCGCGGGCAAGTTCGTCGAGCCCCAGGACATGGCACGCTGCCAGCCACTGTCCATCATTCCCGACAGCGATGACCATCGATCTGTCCGACGCCCGGAAGAGCTGGTACGGAACCAGGTTGGCGTGTGCATTCCCCCACCGCCGCGACGCCCGGCCGCTGACCAGACTGTTCTGGGCCACGTTCAAGAGAGCACTCGTGGCCGATTGGTCCAGGGAAACCTCCAGCCAGCGATCCTCCGCAGGCGTCCTTTCGGGGGATCCATTCCGGGCTGCCAACGCTGCCAGGATGGCGATAGCGGCATCCTTCCCGGTCACCACGTCGGCAAGTGCGACTCCGGTCTTCATGGGTTCACCGTCCGGGTCACCGGTTATCGACATCCAGCCGCACTCCGCCTGAACCACGAAATCGTAACCCGGGCGGTTCGGCTGGCCGGCAAAACCGGCGATGTGGCACCAAATGAGACGGGGATGCTGTTCCAGGAGATCCCGGCCGACGATGCCCATCGTTTCCAGCGAGCCCGGCCGGAAGTTCTCCAGCACGACGTCGGCCTTTGCTATCAGGTCGAGCAGAACGGCTCGGTCCGGTGGTGACGAGTAGTTGAGTGCTATCGACAGTTTGTTGCGGTTGCAGCACAGATAGTAGGCACTTTCGCCTCTCTGATCGAAGGGCGGACCCCATCCGCGTGACTCGTCACCCCTGCCTGGCCGTTCGACTTTGATGACGTCGGCCCCAAGATCACCGAGGGTCATGCCGGTGAGGGGCCCGGCCAGCACCCTCGACAAGTCCAGAACACGTACGCCAGATAGCGGTAATGTCATGTTGATGTAGTTATAGTGGCGTATATATGATAAACAGAGCGCTTTGTTGACGTACTCTCTGGCCGAAACCAGCCCAGCCGCTGCCACCGCTTGCGTATCCTTCAGATTACCATATACTTGCCCCGCTATTACAACACGTCACTCGCAGCCGCTCCCGGGAACCACTCCACCGGTAGCTGGAGCGGGCTGCATCGGGCAAGCGGCCATTACGCAGGTCAACATGACCGACCAGGACAACGAGTCAAATCCGGAAACAACCGACGAGGGGTCGACCGCACCCGTACCCCCAAGAAGAAGTCCGGGGCACCGCGGCCAGGACGTTCGCGACACCGTTGCCGAACTGGCCGCCCGCGCCCAGGAGATCAGCCTCGAAGCCGGCAGCAAGATGTCCGGCGCTCTTAGGGACGTCATCGGAGCAGCGGCAGGAATTACCGCATTCGCGATAGAAAGCGCCCGGGACCTGGTCCAGTACATGGTCCGTCGTGGCCAGATGACGCAGGACGAAGCTGACAAACTCATCCGGGAGGCCGAAGAGGCCAACTCCCGGCGGCCCAAGACTTCCCCGAAGTCGGAACCTGCCCGGAAGTCAGCAGCCCATGCTCCCGGCACCCGATCGAAACCAGCGGCCAAGACAAAGGCTCCCGCTGCCCGAAAGACTGCATCCCGGAAACCCACCGGAAGAAAACCCGCGAAGAAGGTCGCACCCAAGAAGTAGCGGCCCTGATTTACTTTCTGGCGGCGCACCTCATGGTACGCGCATGGAATCTATCGTCGCGCGGGCTCCGGCCCGCATCGACTTTGGCGGAGGCTGGACAGATGTGCCACCCTACAGCAACGAACGCGGCGGGGTCGTCTGCTGCGCTGCGATTGACCTGTTCGCGACCGCTTCGCTGACCCGCGGACAGAACAACCACGACCTGGCCGACACTTCCGCGCCGGACCAGCGTCTGGCGCATGCCGCGCTGGAGCAGTGCGGCCTCACCGGGATCCAGCTCTCCATTACCGCGGACTTCCCTGTCGGTGCGGGCCTCGGTGGATCATCCGCTGCCGGAGTGGCCGCGCTCGGCGCCCTGGCTGCCTGGCAGAACAAGGCACCATCACCCGCCGAACTCGCCGAAGAAAGCCGGAAACTGGAAGTCGAGCGCCTGGGCATCGCTGGCGGACGCCAGGACCACTACGCCGCGGCATTCGGCGGTGTGCTGGGCCTCTGGTTCGACAGCAACCAGCGGGCACGGCACCTGGCAAGCGCAGCGGTGGCCCGTGAACTCGGCGAACGGTGCATCGTGGCCTACACCGGACAATCACGTATCTCGAGTCGCACCATTTCGGCCGTCCTCGACGCCTATCGTGGTCACGACCGCCGGGTGGTCGCCTGCCTGGACCGGCTCCGCGACCTCGCCTTGAGCATGATCTCGGCTCTGGAGAGTCGCGACCTCGATGCCCTTGGTCCGCTGGTCAGAGAACACTGGATCCACCAGCGGTCCCTGCATCCCGGCATCCCGACACCATTGATCGACCAGGTCATCGAGCTGGCCCATGCAGCGGGTGCCACCGGGGGTAAGGCGTTAGGCGCGTCCGGTGGCGGGTGCGTACTCATCATCGCCCCGCCGGAACGGGTTGCAGTGGTGCGGTCAGCCATAGCCCCGCTCGTCGAACTCCTGCCGATCGAGATCACGGAGCAGGGCTTCCACGTGATCCCCCGACCATCTCCCGATCCCGACTCCGACCCATGATCGTCCCCCCCGGCGATGGTGTGGCTCTCGCCCGCAGCCTCGTGGCAGTCGACTCCCGCAATCCGTCCCTGGTACCCGGAGCACCCGGCGAGGTCGGTGCGGCAAACCTCCTGGGACGCGTGCTCGAGGAATGGGGTCTCCGTGTCGAGCTGCAGGAAGCACTCCAGGGCAGACCCAATGTCGTCGCCCAGGTGGGCAGCGGAAAGGGATCCACACTCCTCTTCAACGGCCACCTGGATGTCGTAGGTACGCATGGAATGACGCATTCCCCCTTCGGTGCTGTCTCGAGGGATGGGAAGCTCTGGGGGCGCGGTGCATCCGACATGAAGGGCGGCGTGGCAGCCATGTGTGCCGGCGCGTGGCGCGCGGCGCGGGCCGGCATGTCTGGCAATCTGGTCATAGCCGCGGTCGTTGATGAGGAATTCGAAAGCGCCGGCACTCGCGACCTGATCGCCCGGGGACTGCGCGCCGACGCCGCCGTGGTTACCGAACCAACGCGACTGGCCATAGGACCAGCTCATCGAGGCTTCACCTGGGCGGAAATCACCACCGTCGGCAGGGCAGCACACGGCAGCCGCTACGAAATCGGAATCGACGCAATCGCCCACGCAGGCCTGATCCTGGCGGAGCTCGATCGCCTGGACCGCGTGGATCTCCCCCGGCGTACACATCCTCTGCTGGGGCACGCTTCACTGCACGCTGCCACGATCGAGGGCGGGTCGGGATGGTCCACCTACCCGGACCGGTGCGTTCTCCGCGTGGAACGACGAACCCTGCCCGGCGAATCGTCCCAGGATGCCATCCGTGAGATGGAGAACGCCTGCGCTGCCGTGAAAGGACGGACGCCGGAAGTGCGTGCCAGCGTGCGTCACGTGTTCTCCCAGTCACCCAGCGACGTCAGCACCGACGCCCCCATCGTCCTCGGCCTCGAGAAAGCCCTGAGCGCACACGGAGAGCCCGTCCGCATCGAAGGAGTCACAGCATGGACGGACGCAGCTCTACTGAACGCGGCGGGCATTCCGGCCGTCTGCTTCGGTCCCGGAGACATGGGTCTGGCGCATGCCGACGAAGAGTGGATCCCTGAGGAAGAAATCGAGCGCGCTACCGAGGTCCTCGCTTCCCTGGCCCTTTCCTGGGGCAGGGAAGCCTAGTGGCACGGCTCACTCCGAACGACTACGACCGCCTGGAACGCGCCGTAAGGGACGGACGGCGCATCATTCTCGTCAGGCAGGGCCGGGAACTTGTGGTCATCCCCCTGCAACTGTCCCTGCGTGCCGGTCGCGAGATCCTTGACACCCGCCATCCCGTTACGGGCGAACCCCTGTCGTTCCGTCTGGACGACGTCGATACCATCGAGTACTTCGTGTGAACATGAATCTCCCGCCGCTCATTGCGGTCTACGCCGACGAATCCTGCCTCGGCAATGGCCGGGATGGCGACAACCCTGGAGGTGCCGGGGTACTCATCGAGTTCCGGCGCCTTCCCGATGAGGAGCCGGTCAGACGTGACTTGTGGGTATCTGAAACCGCCACCACGAACAATCGAATGGCACTGCGGTCCGTGATTGAAGCGATGAAGGCAGTCTCCCGGAAGGGACAACGCTTTCGCATCGACTTCACCACCGACTCGCGCTACATAGTGGACGGAATGACACGCTGGGTCCACGACTGGGCCCGACGAGGATGGACCCGCCGGTCAGGTCCCATCGAAAACCTCGACCTCTGGCGCGAGGCGGTAAGCGAAGCCGCCCGACATCAGGTGCGATGGAACTGGGTCCGTGGTCACCACGGACACGCGCAGAACGAATACGTGAACCACCTCGCCGTACAGGCGGCCGGGACACTGGGTGACTCGGGCGGATTGGTCGAGTCGGGATTTCCGGTGTGGTTGGCGGGATACGCCCGGCCGCTCAAGGTCCAGGAGTTTCCGGATGAGCTGGCCTTCCGGCCATCAGCCGCGTTACCGGCCGGGCGAACCGTCAGTCCTTGAATGGTATGGGAGACAGGAGTCCAGGTTCCCATAGGTGTCAGGACCGTCCGGAGTACTGCTCGAGGAAGAGCGCTGCCAGTGACACTGACAGCCCCGGGCAGTCAGGCAACGCTGGACCTTCAATACCATGCGAGGACCCGAGACGGTGGATCAACTCGACCGGATGTTCCAATGCCTCGTTCGCAACGTGAGGCTGAATTACCCGGAGCTGCTGAGCCAGCCATTTGAGGTATCCATGCTGCACCAGGTGTTGATCCCCTACCGGCTGCATCGTCGGGAACTGGGACTCGATACCGCCGAAGAATACGAACTTGCTCTCACCCGGCTGCTCGCCGGAGACCGGGGGTTCCTCGCAGGCGACCCGGAAATGCAGGCTGCCCTCCGCGTCGAAGCAGAATCGTCGAACCCGGACCTGTCGGCGTTTCGCGCGTTCGCCACCTCCCAGGTTTCGCTTGGGCAGGACGCCCTTCGAGCGCTGGCAGGCGGGGGTTCGTTCCGGTCAGCAGCCGAAGCGGCCACCGATAATCCGTCGTCGCGGCTGGATTCGCTGCAGGTGGAGATGGCCGGAAGGGCAACGCAGGAGATGAAGGCACCTGCCCTGGGTACTGCGGCGGCTACCGGCGCGTCGCCGGTGGCGGTGTGTGAGCCAGTCCCCGCCACCACCGGCCCGGTTCCTGGATCCCACCACCCCGGCTGCCGTTACTGTGGCGGTGAACTGCCGGTTGGCCGCGAGGTCCACTTCTGTCCCTACTGTGGACAGAATCTGACCGTGAAGCAATGTCCCGCGTGCAGCACCGAGCTGGAAGTGGACTGGCAGTACTGCATCACCTGCGGGCGCGAGGTCGAATAGCACGGGCGTACCGGGAAAGCGACAGGACCTTTTTCATCACGCCCCGGAACCCGCCGCAAGAACGATCCGTTAGTATTCTCGCTGCACCTGCCGGACTGAACATGGCCAACGAGAATCCTGATCCGGTCGCATCGACGGGAACGTCCGTCGCCCCGCTGGGGCGCGCCGCCCTGGAACGGGTCCTCGCGCGCGCCGCCGAGCTGCAGGCACGCACGGCCGAACCGCCGGATGGACTGACCGACTCTCAGCTTCTGGAGTTGGGAAACGAAGTAGGTCTTTCCGCTGACCACCTGCGACAGGCCATAGCCGAAGAGCGTAGCCGGGTTGCGACGCCCGCGGAATCCGGAGTTGTCGCCTCCTGGTTCGGATCCGGCGTGGCGGCCGCATCCCGGGTCATCAAGGGGACGCCTGACGAAGTGCTGCAAACGGTGGATGCCTGGATGCAGCGCGAGGAACTGCTTCGAATCCGGCGGCGTCTGAGCGACCGGCTGACGTGGGAGGCGCGTCGTGACTTCATCGGTTCTGTCCAGGCGTCGTTCAATCTCGGCGGCCGGGCCTATGCGCTGCACCCAGCGACGGAGGTGGGGGTGACCGTGGTACCCGTGGATGCCGGACGCGTACTGGTTCGTCTCGATGCCGATTTCGGGTCCGGGCGCCGTCAGAGCATCGGGTGGGCAAGTGCCGTCGCCGGAGTTGGCGTGGCCGGTGGCGCCGGTGTGGTCGCGCTCGCGTCGATGTCAGCGGAAGCAGGCGCACTATTGCTGGGTGGCGGAATCGGAGCAGGTTGGACACTGCTGTCCGGCATCGCAGCCGCAGCGGTCGCACGAGCCCAGCGAAACAAGGTGGCGCGCGGGCAACTGGCGCTGGAACAGGTGCTCGATCGTCTCGAACATGGCGAAATCAAGCCCCCAAAATCACCGCTCCTGGACTTCCTGTCATCGGTGTAATCAGCCCTGGAGTTCTCCAGTCGTGCCGGCGCCCGATGGCCCTGTTTCCAGACCGGATACCGGCCCTGAAGGCTCCCTTGTGCGCTCCCGGTCCCTGGCCATCTTGCGCAGGTCATGGGCACCACTGAAGCAACCCCGGCGGGAAGTCACGGACCAGGTGATCGCCTGGCGCTGATGCTGGGTGGAGGTGGGGCACGCGGCGCCTATCAGGCCGGCGTGCTACGTGGGCTGGCGCGAAGGCACCCGTCACTCAGGTTCGACATCTTCACCGGCATTTCCGCCGGCGCACTCAACACCGTGTTCCTTGCGGCTCAACGCGGCACGTTGCCCGAGGCAAGCGAGTCCCTGGTGCAACTTTGGCTCGGTCTGACACCCGATCAGGTCTTCGACGTCAAGCCGTCCAATCTCCTGCTCAACATGTTTCGCTGGGCAGCCAGACTGGTGGGAGGCGGGCACGACCGCGCCGAACCCACCCGCGGGATGCTGGATACCGACCCCCTGCGGCATCTCCTGCAACGGGTTCTGCTGACCAACGCGGACGGTTCGCTCCCGGGCATCGATGCAAACCTCCGCGACCGACGCCTTCACGCCGTGGCACTGTCCGCGACGAGCTACACTACCGGGCAATCCGTCACATGGGTCGAGGGTCGCGACATTGAACTCTGGCAGCGACCCCAGCGCCGCAGCGAGGCTTCGCGTCTGACCATTGATCACGTGATGGCGTCCAGCGCGCTGCCGATGTTGTTCCCGGCGGTACGCGTGGGCGACGAGTGGTTCGGTGACGGCGGCGTCCGTCTCACGGCGCCACTTTCTCCGCCACTGCACCTGGGAGCCAGTCGTATCCTGACCATTGCGACGCGTTACGCCCGTTCCCGGGCGGAAGCGGACCGACCACTGACCGCTGGTTATCCGCCACCCGCACAGGTTCTGAGTGTGCTCTACAACTCGATTTTTCTGGATCTCATCGATGAAGACATCCTCCGGCTGGAGCGGGTGAACCGTCTGATCGAAGAACTTCCGGAGGACCAGCGTGACGGGATGCGCAGGGTGGAGATCCTGGTCCTGCGACCCTCCGAGGATCTGGGGCGCCTGGCCGCGGAGTTCGAACCGCGTCTCCCCAAGGTGTTTCGTTACCTGACTCGGGGCCTGGGCACGCGTCGGACGGCCAGTCCTGATATCCTGAGCCTGCTGATGTTCCAGGAGAACTATCTGCAGCGACTGGTGTCGCTGGGAGAGGCCGACGCCGAAGCCAACGCCGACCGCATCGAAGCGTTCCTGACCAGCCCGGTGGAAGTGTAGCGGTGGTGCAACCAGACGTACGCGATGCGGACAGGAATCTCTGGCGCCTGGGCCAACCCCCCGGAAGCGGTCACGTTATGTAACACAATACCGCTCCATCACTTACCGTTGGTACGGATGGGGTGGGTCGCGTCACGGCACGAAGGGTGCTCCAAGGCACGGAAGCACGCCGACCCGGTTCTGCGTTGTGGTGGCCCGCCCGCTCTCCATGACGTGCCGGATGGATCCGGGCCGGGTTCGGCGAGCCCAAGATCGTATCTGCGCAGCGCGTCCCCTTCCGCGCTGCTGTAACGGACCGGGGCCCAGCACCCCGGCCCGTTTCTTTTTTCTGCCCGTGGCGCTGTGATGTGTCCGCCGTCAGGTTCGTCCTGTCAATACACCACTGCTGCCTCCACAATGGCCTCCAAACAACTGGATCCAGAAGACGCCCTTGCCGGTCCGCTCTATGTCGTGGCGGGCCTGCTCGTGTTGATGCCGGCACTGGATTTCCTGATGAGCATAGGCACGCCCCAGGCCGGGAGCGTGCAGTGGCGCTTCGCCACCGTGGGCCTCCTCTCTGGCTACACACTTACGCCGATCCTGGGTTTCGCCCTTGCCTTGGTGGTGGCGGCGGTGCGCAGTCACAAGGCCGTCCAGCGCATCCTGGTGGTGCTGTGTCTCCTGGGAGCTGCAACGCTGCTGCTGCTGCTGATCGGATTCATATTCGATGTCCTCCAGCTCCGGGTTCAGATCCCTGCTGAAGGTCAGGCTGCTTTTCGCTCTGCGGCGGTCCGTGCCGCCCTGAAGCATTTGCTCGCTGCCCTGGCGTTCGGATATCTGGGGTGGCGTGCCCGCCGCATGATCCCGAGCGGCCCGAGAGAGAAGCGGCCCGTGCCGGGCGTGAGGGTGATAGCGAAGTAGGCGGGTGAGACGGCGGGCGCTTCTGCCGTTCACGGCGCCAGAGCTACCGCCCGTCGTTCCATCACTTGCCTCGTCCGACCGTAGACGCGATACATATCAATAGCGTCTTCGGGACGTGAGTGCATGCTGACAGTGCTACCATGATCTTTGCCCGCCTCCTCGAATCGCAGCGTGCCGCGCTGGCCACCCGCGCCATGATAGAGGGCGCCGGTGCCAGTGCCATGGCGCACCTGCTGTTGATTGCCGGTTGGATTGTCCTCCACCCCCACGTGGTGAAGTCGAAGCCGGATGCCGGACCGCTGACCAGCCCCGTCGAGTTCCTGATGCCGCGCGACCGTATTGCGGGTACACGTCCGCAGCAGGAGACCGTAACGTTCACGTCGCTGCTGCGTGGCACGGGGTCGGGATTTGCAGCGGAAACGCCGAAGAAGCCCTCTGGTGACGAACCCCGCCTGGAGATTGTGGTCCCGCGAGGCAGGACCAATGAGGTCGATCTGGCCATGAAGGCCTTCGAGTCCCGTCCGGCGCTGGCACTCGGTGACTCCATCATGCTGGAGTTCCAGGTGGACAGCGCCGTGGTGCGTTACGAGGACGGAGCAGCTCCATCGTACCCGGACCGGTTGTTGAAGCGGCACATCGAGGGGTTCGTGATCGTTCAGTATGTGGTCGATACCCTGGGGCGTGCCGACACCGCCACTTTCCGGGTGCTCAGCGCCACACACTCGGAGTTTGCGAAGGCCGTCAAGGCGGCACTGCCACAGATGCGCTTCCGGCCGGCGGTCATGGCCAGTCGGCTGGTGCGACAACTGGTGCAGCAGCCCTTTGCGTTTCGCATCATCGATACGACGAAGGCGCTCGTCCGTCGTTCCCCGGGCTCCGACCCCACTCCCTCTCCGGGGGCTGGATCCGGTTTCCTTCCGTGATCAGTTCCCAGTAGGACGACCATCCCAGCGCCTGGCGACGCGAAAAATCGTCCAGAGTCTGTACCAGCTGGGTGCTGTAGTACGGTGGTCTGTTGAGCGGATGCGCCTGTCCGAAGCCACCACCGAAGAAGGACCGGATCATGACGGAGCGTGGCGAGCGTGGCAGGTGAGCCGTGGTCACGGCGAACTGCGGAAAAGTCCCGCTGCGCCATAGATAGTTCTCGACGTTCGAAACGTAGAATGCCGAGACGACCTCACCTCGCGCAGCGGCATCCTGCCCGATTGCGTGGAGGGCGAAACTGCCGGCCAGATCGCCGACCACCGGAATGATCCGGTTCCGGATCTGCAGGTCCCGAACCACCCGCCACGCGGCTTCGGACGCCAGATAACTGGCCTCGTTTCCCTCCAGGTCCAGTTCCAGGATGAGTTGCCTGAGCGTGGGATAGTAGTAGCGTGGTGAACGGCCCTTGCTGGTGAAGCGCAGTTCCAGGCCGTGGCTCGCGAACTCATGATGGAAACGACGGATCGTCGCCGAGTCTTCCCCGCTGATGGGTAGACCAAAGGTCGCGATGACGGCAATGAGCGTATCCGCCTCTGCCGAAGCCACCGCTGAGTCCGGGCTGATCCGGTCAAAGCCGGACAGGATGGCGGAGATGGGCCTCCCTGTCCAGGAATCCACGTCGGGTGGGACGGGTCGTCCGAGCCAGCGGCAGAGATACTCGAGTCGGTTGCGTGACCTCTGGAAGAGCGCCTTGAACATCAGATGCAGCAACAGGTTGTCCCGTCGAATGTCCACGATGTACGCGATCGACGGCCGAATCGCCGCGATATAGGAAAAGTTCTGGTCGGGCCCGACACCTATGAAGGCACCGCCCACGATTCCCGCGGCCCGCAGGTAGGACACCGCGTGCAGGTACGAGGTCTCATTGGAAATGAGGTTGTCCGAGTCGAAGTAGCCCGGGGACTCCGAGAGTCGCTCGACGGTGGCCGCGAACGTCGTGTCGGCGGAAACGCGACGCAACTGGGCATCCCGCGTATCGGCGCCCCGGAAGATCCCGGCAGCGGTGACCAGCAGCATCACCAGGACGGGAAACAGAACCGATGCCGTGCCTGACGAGTACTTCCTGGCGGGAGTCATGGCGCCTTCCTGGACCGGATCCGACCGTGCTTGTCCCGGACCCTACAGCTCCGGCGGCTGCACGGCAAGGTACCCCTCCCTTACCGTGCGTCATCCCAACCGGCAGAGTGTTCATGTAGTTTTCCCGCGTCACCCAACCGCACCTCCGACTGCGCTCCGACATGTTCTTCTACGAGCCCCGTGTTTCCATCCTGTCGCGTCCCGCCTTTCTGGAACCGGAACACCTCCCGGTTCACTGGATCGGACGCAGTACCGATGGAGAGCGTCTGGCCGAGTTCGCCGGACGCCTGTGTTACATGAGCCAGCGAAATCCCGCCGAGCGCACCACCGCGGACTACCTGGAGAACATCAAGAAGCAGGCCCACGGCAGTGTGCTGGAGCACGCGAACTATTCCCTCCTCCTGGAAGGAATCAGCCGTTCGCTCACGCACGAACTGGTCCGGCATCGGGCGGGCTTCGCGTATTCGCAGTTGAGCCAGCGTTATGTGGATGAATCGGTGGCGGATTTCGTGGTGCCTCCCGCGATCATTGGTGATGCGGCACTGGAGAGTGTCTGGAAGGCGCAGGTTGAGTCCGCCCAGGCATGCTACGTGGCACTCGTGGATCAGTTGATGGAGCGTTACGCCTGGGTCAGCGACCGCGTGCACCGACGCAAGATGGCGCGGGAGGCAGCACGAGGAGTTCTACCCAACTCGACGGAGACGAAGGTCGTGGTGACGGCCAACGTCCGCGCCTGGCGCCAGATGCTGGAGCTGCGTGCCGGTGAAGGCGCGGAGATGGAGATCCGTCGCCTGGCGCTGATGCTGATCCGGCTCATGCAGCAGGAAGCGCCGGCATTCTTCTCTGACTTCGAGATCTACACGGCAGGAGACCAGCGGGAAGCCGCACGTGCTTCGTACCACAAGGTTTGATAAGGTGAGACAGCCCGGGCCAACAGGAACCATCCCTGCCCCGACTGACCGTCTTCCCCTGGTCGCGCTGTTTCTGAGCGTTGCACTGACCGCGGGTTGTGCGCACGAGTCTCCCGGTAATCCAGTCGACGCATCGGTGGTCACCCTCGAGGTCACCCCGGCAACGGCATGGCTGGTGCCAGGGACGAATCTGAGACTGGAAGCCGTGCCCAGGGACTCCCAGGGTGCGAGTGTGCCGACAGCATCCGTCCGATGGGAGTCGTCGGTATCCGGCGTCGCAACGGTGTCCGCCTCGGGTGAGGTACACGCCATCGCAGCGGGGACCACGCGGATTGCCGCACACGTCGGATCGCTGATGACCCAGACGACCGTGACCGTGGTCCCGGCATCCCTCCCTGTATCCTGGCAGGTGGATCGACAAGGTCTGACGGATGTCTCCCTGCTGGGAAGCTGGGCCGACGCCACCACCAGTCTGGCGATTGCCGTCGGACAGAGTGGTGTGATCCTGCAATCGACCGGCGGTGAATGGACGCTGCAGCCTCCCTTGACCAACGAAACCCTGACTGGGGTCTGGGGGAGCAGCGCAACTGACGTATTCGCGGTGGGCACGACCGGAACCATCCTGCATTACGACGGCGCGTCATGGTCCCCGATGTCCAGTCCCACCACGACTACTCTCCTGGGGTTGTGGGGCCGGACAGCGACTGAAGTCTATGCGGTGGGTATCGACGGAACCGTGCTCCGCTGGAATGGATCCGCCTGGATGGTGCTGTCGGAGAACCGCGGCTGGGAACTGTGGACAGCATGGGCATCATCGCCAACCGACGTCTGGGCAGCCGGCCAGGATGGGCGGATCGTCCACTTCGATGGCGTCGATTGGACGGTGGTACCGTCACCTACCACCAGCGTTCTGTTCGGGCTGTGGGGGGCGAGCGCCACGGATATCTGGGCAGTCGGGATAAACGGCCTCACCCTCCACTACGACGGCGTCTCCTGGCAGCAGGTACCACCGGTGACCAACCGGAATCTGTTCGCCATATGGGGACGCGGACCGGGGGATGCCTGGGCCGTCGGCAACACCGGCATCATTCTGCGCCTGACGGGGACCACCTGGAAGGTCCTCGAAACCCGCGTGACGAGCGAGAACCTCAGAGCGGTATGGGGAGACAATCTGGGACGGCTCGTCATGGCGGGCTGGGACGGTACCGTAATCCGCGGTGAGGACCCATCCTGGACGACGGAAATCACGGCTCCTGCGCTCATGACCGTGTGGGGCTCGGCGTCCGGTCCGGTGTGGGCCGCTGGTGGCGGTGGTACGGTCCTGCGGCAGACCGGCAGTGGCTGGCAACCGGAGACCACCCCACCGGCGAACACGGTGTTTGGTATCCACGGTTCCGCCGCGGACAACGTTCTTGCCGTAGGCGATACGGGAACCATCCTGCACTACGACGGCAACACCTGGTCGGCGCAGCAGAGCCCGGTCCCGACGCTGCTCAGGTCGGTCTGGTCAGCGGGTCCGGACCTGGCGTTCATTGTGGGCAACCACGGCACGATCATGATCTCCACTCTTACCGGGTGGACTCCCATGGCAAGCCCGACTTCGGTGTTCCTGCGCCACGTCTGGGGCCTCGCACCGAACGACGTCTACGCCGTGGGCGACTCGGGTACGGTACTGCGATTCGATGGCGGTCGATGGAACCCCATGGCCACACCCACGAACGAAGTGCTGCGCGCAATCTGGGGAACAGGGCCAGAGGATCTGTTTGCCGTCGGGGACAACGGGGTGATCCTGCGCTTCGATGGCCGGCGCTGGTACACGATGCCGAGTGGCACCCGGAAAATGCTGCGAAGCGTCTGGGGAACCGGTCCCACCGACGTTTACGCCAGTGGAGACGAAGGCACCCTCCTTCGTTTCGATGGTTCCGCCTGGAAGCCGCTCGTATCACCTACCGATCGGATGCTGGTACAACTCTGGGCCGCGCCAGGTTCGGCTGACCTGGTGGCAGTGGGCCTGGTGACCACGATCGTCAAGGGAACCAGGTAGGACTGCCGTCCCGGGACCGGGTCGGGCGGCGCCGGCCCGGTTCCGCCCGCGGCCTCAGACCTCCACCTCTTCCTCCTTCTTCTCGCGGGCGGCTTCCTCGATGACGCGAGCGGCAGCCTCGGGTGGCACCTGCTCGTATGCTCGGAAGCGTCGTGTGAACGTTCCGCGACCGTGCGTCATGGAGTTCAGGTCAGTGGCGTACAGGTGCAGCTCGGCCTGGGGCGCCTGTCCCCGTACGCGGGTGCCTCCGACCTCGGCTGACTCGGTGCCCAGTATCTGACCCCGGCGGGACGAGAGATCTCCCATCACGTCGCCGAGATACTCGTCCGGAGTAATGATCTCCACGTCGTCGATCGGCTCGAGAAGCACCGGCTTGCACTTGGGTGCCACCGTCCTGAAGGCAAGGATCCCGGCCATCTTGAACGACATTTCATTCGAGTCGACGGAGTGGTAGGAACCGTCGAAAAGCTCCACCTCGAAATCAACCATGGGGTATCCCGCCAGGACGCCACGCGCCGCGGATTCCTGAATGCCTTTGTCCACCGCCGGGATGTACTTGGACGGTATGACCCCACCCACGATGGAATCGACGAAGGCATACCCTGCGCCGCGCGACCGGGGTTTCATGCGAATCCAGCAGTCGCCGAACTGGCCCCGACCTCCGGTCTGCTTCTTGTGGCGACCCTGACCCTCACCCTTCGCCGTCACCGTCTCACGGTAGGCAATGCGCGGTTTGGTGAGTTCCGCTGCGACTGCGTACTTCCGTTTCAGTCGTGCCAAAGACACTTCCAGGTGCCTTTCCCCTAGTCCGGAAACGATGGTCTGGTGAGTTTCGCTGTTGTAGTGCGTCTCGAAAGTGGGATCCTCGTCGTGCAGGCGATGCAGACCCTGCTGGAGCTTCTCCTCATCGTGCCGCGAAGTGGCCTGTATCGCGAACTGAACCAGCGGCTCCGGGAAGAGAATCTGAGGAATCCGTACGGGGTGGTCCCGGACGGAGAGCGTATCGTTCGTATGGGTGTTCCGCAGCTTGGCCACACAACCGATATCACCGGCACACAGCGCCGGAACCTCTATCCGGTCCTTCCCCTGAGGGACGGAAAGGTGGCCCAGTTTCTCTGTTCCGTCACGCGTGGCGTTGTAGACGTCCTGACCGGTGACGACCCGGCCGGAAAAGATCCGGAAGTATGAAACCTCGCCGACGTGCGGTTCCGAGTGCGTCTTGAAAACCAGCGCGGCGAATGGATTCGTGTCGACCGCGTGGATCTCGACGACCTGGTCGCCTTCCGCTCCGCGGAAGGCATGGATCTCCTCCATTTCGAAGGCCGACGGCATCAGCTGCACGATTTCGGTGAGGAGCGCCTGAATCCCGATCATTTGATCCGCGGACACGCAGAACAACGGGAACAGATCCGCGCGTTTCATGGCCTCCTTCATCCCCTGGATTGCCTCGTCGCGCCCGATCTCGACTCCCTCCAGGTAGCGTTCCAGCAGCTCGTCGTCGGTAGCCGAGATGGCTTCAATCAGCTCCTGGTGGTAGCGCTGGAAGGTCGGCTGCAGATCCTCCGGGATATCCACTTCCTGATACTCTCCGGAACGGACACCCGGGGTGTAGAGATACGCCTTGCGGGTGAAAAGATTCATCACACCCCGGAAGTCGAACCCGGCACCGATGGGAATTTCCACCGGGATGACCTTGCTGGTGAGCCGATCCTTGATCTGCTGGTAGACACGTTCGAAATCAGCATGCTCCTTGTCCATGAGGCTGACGACGAAGAGCACCGGGTCGCGTGAAGCCATGGCGGCGGAGAACATCTTCTCCGTCCCCACCTCCACCCCGGACGTCGCGGAAACGACGCAGAGAGCTCCGTCAGCAGCAGCCAGACCAGCCACGGCGTCGCCCTGGAAGTCGAGGTAACCGGGCGTGTCGATGAGATTGATCTTCACGTCCTGCCACTCGGCGTGGGCACAGGAGACACTTATGGAGTACCCGCGCTCCACTTCCTCGGGGGTATGGTCGGTCAGCGTCGTGCCTTCCTTGATGCTGCCGTGCCGTTTACTCGATCCGGACACGAAGGCAAGCGCATCGACGAGGCTCGTCTTGCCGCTGCCGCCGTGTCCGACCACCGCCACATTTCGAATTTCATCCGCGTGGTACTCCCGCATGCTGCCGTACTCCTGGCTGGGATTCGAGGGAGGAAAAGTGCTGAGTGGGGTAGGCTGGACCTCGACCGGGAGCGCGTCAAGGGTGGTGCCCCCGAGACGGGCCTCCGGTGCCCTCGGGCAGGGCAATTCCGGACAGGTCCCGAAGAGGTCCCGCGTTCCTCTGGACAAAAAAAAGGCCGCGGTGATCCGCGGCCTTCCCCTTCCCGGACAAGCAAGAGTCGATGATTCAGTCTCCGTCGTTGTCGAACGAATACCCGTCCGCCTGCCGGTACATCTCCAGGAGCGTGTTGGCGCGCGCGGAGGCTCCGACCGGAAGGATGGCGTACGGTGTCAGCGTGAAACTGATGGCCCGGCGGGCACCTTCCGGCCAGTCGGGCATGGAGAGCCCCGCCACGAGGCGGCGTATGGCTGCTCCGCATTCCTGCAGCAGGTGATTCGCGGTGTCCCGGAGTATGTCGGGTGGAATTGCGAGGTCGTGCGTGACGAGCTCACCAGTACGCTCATCCCGCCACGCCGCGTCCCCCACCGCTCCACGCTCCGGCCAGAGCCCGAGGTGGCGAATCACATCCGAACGGTCCCCCGGCTCGCGCCGTGACTCCATCGCCGCTGCGAGCGCCATGGCCAGCGACTCCGGCGTGGCTTCACCGTAGAGCGTCACCACGTCCCTCGTCGGCCGTTCGGAATTGAGCGGAGACGGGACGGAGTTGACGTGGGCAAGCACGTTGGTGTGTTCGGAGTTCTCCTCGAGCATGACGAGGACGTCCATCTACTCCAACCTCCGTGTCATGGGACCTTTCTCCGTCGTGGTCGGCACGCCGGCGTGCGAGCCGTACACGCGTCGAACCGGTCCTCATTGCGTAAGACCCCTGATGCATGGGATCGGACACAAACCCGCACCGAAGGTTCCTCACCGCGTCGCCGCGTCCTCACAGCCCGGTTGTTCACCCCATGCGGAGCCAGTCATGGCTTCGTCGTTTGTGAGCCACATCACAATTCGCGCCGCCTTGATTACTCTTCAACGCGGCGTTTCGGGGCACCCCGATCCACCCGTCAGTCGTGCGGCCTATCGCTCGCGACGCACACTCCGGCAATGGACGCACGCAGGCTCGGATTCTTCGTGACTCGGCGAAGAACGGTTCTTGGTGAGTCAGGATCCGGCCGATTCCCGTTTCCGCAATGACAAGAGGTTGTCTGGAGGATCGAACCGGTCGATAATTTCAGGAACCCATGGAGACACCCATCACATTCAGAACGGCACGCGTCCTGGTAGTGGAGGACGACGCAGACGTCCGGGACGTCCTGGAGCGTACCCTTTCGGACAACGGCTACGACGTATCCGCGGCCACCGATGGAGAGACCGGGCTCGCCGCCGCCATCGATCAGCAATCCGACCTGGTCGTGCTCGACATCGGGCTGCCGAAGCTGGACGGATACGAGGTGGCGCGGGCACTGCGATCCCGTGCCTTCACGGCGCCGCTGCTAATGCTTACTGCCCGTGATACGGTACCCGACAAGGTGGCCGGGCTGGATGCCGGAGCGGACGACTATCTGGCGAAACCCTTCAGCTACGATGAGCTGCTGGCGCGCGTACGCGCCCTGCTGCGGAGATCCGCGATCCGCGCCGACCAGACCATGCTCCGGGAAGGCGATCTGGTAATCGACCCGTTTTCGCGGGATGTACGTCGTGGCGGCCGGGAGATTCAGTTGACGCAAAAGGAGTACGCACTCCTGGAATACCTGGCGCGGCACGCCGGACGTCCGGTCACCCGCGAGCAGATCTCCGAACAGGTCTGGAAACAGCAGTTGGACCCCACGACGAACATCGTGGATGTCTATATCAACTACCTCCGCAAGAAGGTCGACGGCGACGGGGAACCCCCTCTTATCCGTACCGTCCGCGGGGTGGGGTACATGCTGAAAGCCGAGTGAGCGCCGGCCGAAGCCCTTAACATCCGGGGAATCCCCGCCGTCAGCCGGATCAGTCCATGGGACGGAGGAGCAGATGCGGCGGACGGGATCGATTCTGACCACAGCCACAGTCCTGGCAGCCGGGCTGGCGTGGTCGACGGGCAGTCTCCAGGGGTCAGTGGCGTCACTCCGGGAACTCGACACCCGGGAACAAGCCACCCACGTGTTGAACCGGATGGCGTTTGGACCACGTCCCGGCGATGTGGATCGGGTAATGCAAATGGGTGTGGATCGCTGGATCGAGCTACAGCTCGATCCAGCCAGAATCCCTGATCCCGCGGGTCGTGATGCTCTCGAGGCATTCCCGACCATGACGCGAAGCGGCGGAGATCTGCTGCGCGAATTTCCACCGGCTGCGTTGCAGGAGGCGAGACGCAGGCTCGCGGGAGACAGCACGATCTCGCGAGCCGATTCCATGGCCATCCGGGAAGCAACCCTGCGGAGCCAGCAATTCGTGAACGATATCCTGGCCGCCAAAGTTGCGCGCGCGGTCGTAAGCGAACGACAGCTCGCGGAGGTCATGACGGACTTCTGGGAAAACCATTTCAACGTCTACCTTCGCAAGAACCAGATCCGGTACTTCCTGCCGGAGTACATCGAAGAAACCATCCGACCGCACGTCCTTGGCAACTTTCGGGATCTCCTGGGATCCGTGGCCAAGAGCCCGGCGATGTTGCTCTATCTCGACAACGCCCAGTCAGTGGCTGACAGCGGCGCACCAACGCTGGGGCGGTCATCCAGGGTTCGAGTGCGGAATACGGGAGATGTGGCCAATCGACGCGCCCGTATGGCTGACTCCGTCAGACAGGCCCGGGCTTCCCAGCTCCAGACGAGGCGTCGGCAGGGCCTGAACGAGAACTATGCCCGCGAACTGATGGAGCTCCACACGCTCGGCGTCGATGGCGGATACACCCAGCAGGACGTGATAGAGGTTGCCCGCGCACTCACTGGCTGGAGCGTCAATCCCCCCCGCCAGGGCGGAGATGGATTCGTCTTCCGGGCAGCGGCACATGACGCGGGACCCAAGGTGGTCCTGGGACACCCGCTGAAAGCCGGACGTGGAATCGAGGATGGAGAAGAAGTACTGGATATCCTGGCGCGACATCCATCCACCGCCCGGCACATCGCACGCGAACTGGCGGTTCGGTTCGTCAGTGACGAACCACCGGATGATCTGGTCGATCGGGCGGCTGCAACGTTCACACGAACGAATGGCAACATCCGTGAAGTGGTGCGGACCATCGTGACCTCGCCGGAATTCTTTTCCCGCGCTGCCTACCGGTCGAAGGTCAAGTCTCCCTTCGAAGTCACGGTGAGCGCTCTCCGCGCGATCGGTGCTTCAGTGGACAGCACAGCGGTGACAGCCCGACTCGTGGGTCAGCTCGGCCAGCCGCTCTACGGGCACCTGTCGCCCGATGGCTGGCCGGAGACAGGCGCCGAGTGGATGAACACCGGAGCCATACTCAACCGGATAAAACTGGGTATCGTGGTGGCCAGTGGACGGCTGCCGGGAGCACCGCTGCGCGGCTGGCCCGATTTTCAGCGGCTTGCCCGCGCACCCCGGGACAGTCAGGTGGATGCGGTGATTGCATCCATCCTCTCCGGTTCGGTCTCTCCGGAGACCCGGGAGATACTCATAAGCGGTGCCAACCCACTGATGCCCCGGGCCGTTGCCGATTCGACTCAGCTGACCACGGACCTGGATGATGACTCCATGGCTGGACGGACCCGTACCCGAGGGGGAGCATCCCGCGGACGACTGAACCGCCTTCCGGAGCTTACGGGCCTGCCGCAGGTCATTGGTCTGGCGATTGGCAGCCCCGAGTTCCAACGCCGCTGAACGAAAGCACTGATACCCAGCCCCGAAAGCCGGCTGGAATGGAGGTTCCAAATGCAACGCAGGGTATTCGTGAGAAACGGAGCCATGGCCCTGGTGACGATGGGCCTGAGTCCGAGTTTTCTTCGGCGCGTGACGTTCGCGTCCAACACGACAGCAGGTTCCCGGGGACGAATCCTGATATGCCTGTTTCAGCGAGGTGCGGCTGATGGGCTGAACATGATCGTTCCGCATGGTGAAGCGGCCTACTACACGGCACGTCCGCAGATTGCCATACCCCGGCCGGGTTCGGGTCTGACGGCTGCGGTGGATCTGGATGGATTCTTCGGACTCCATCCCGCCCTTCGACCGCTGGCTCACCTGTACAGCGACGGGATGCTTGCCCCGGTAACTGCGGTCGGCAGCCCCAGTGCCACCCGGTCGCACTTCGATGCCCAGGACTACATGGAATCCGGCACTCCGGACCGCAAGTCGACCCCTGACGGGTGGCTCAATCGCTATCTGGCGGTTCACGGAACCTGTGAGGAATGCGCCGCCCGGGAAGCTTCGCCGTTTCGGGCCGTGTCCATGACACCCCAGACACCCCGGATACTGGAGGGACCGTCCCCGGCAGTGGCTATGAACTCTCTGGGAGAGTTCACCGTGCGCGGGACGGGAACCTCGGCCGAACGACTGGAAGCACTCTACCGGACCGGTGAAGCCGATCTCATTCACGGCGCTGGCCGGGAAATGTTCGACGCCATCCGGATGCTGCAACATGCCAACCCCCAGCAGTACCAGCCGGACAACTCAGCGGACTATCCGCGCTCCCAGTTCGGGCAGCGTCTGAAGGAAATCGCCCAGCTCATCAAGGCTGACGTGGGGCTCGAGGTGGCCTTCGCGGACGCTGGTGGCTGGGACACCCACGTGAATCAGGGCGGCTCCACGGGTCAGCTGGCAACCCGGCTGAATGATTTTGCGCGTTCGATCGACGCGCTGGTCACCGACCTCGGGGACCGGATGCAGGACGTGGTCATACTGACCATGTCGGAGTTCGGTCGGATGGTGAAGCAGAACGGTACTGGCGGTACCGATCATGGTCACGCCGGTGCCATGCTGGTCATAGGCGGCCAGGTGAAGGGAGGGAGCGTGCTGGGGCGCTGGCCTGGCCTGGAGCGTGAGCAGCTTTACGAAGGCCGGGATCTGGCTCTCACGACGGATTTCAGATCGGTGTTCGGTGAAATACTCACCCGCCATCTGGGAGCCGCGGACCTCAGTTCCGTTTTTCCGGGGTACCAGGGAGCACGGTTTCCGCTTTTCCGCGTCTAGGCACCGTCCGTCCGATCAGTTCCGGTTGCGAGTCCAGCGTCGAATGAATCCGGCGATCCGGGAAGCAATTCTGTCGTCGAGGTCTCGCATCCATTCCGGGAGGGAATGCCCGCGGTGCTCCCCGCACCGTTCAGTAGGGGCGGTTCCCACCCGGAACCAGGCGCTCACCCGGACGGGACACCATTCCGTCGCCAGCTCACCGGTGACCGGATCTATATCAGCCTCGACCAGGCCAGCAGGTTCTTCCCACCTGGCATACCGGTCACGCCACGCGGCGCGGTAGAAGCTGGCCCACGCTGGCGCGGCCATGCGTGCGCCACTGGCGGCTTCACCGAGCGAATGCGGCGTGTCGTACCCAAACCAGAAGCCCGCGATCAGCGTCGGCGTGTAGCCGACGAACCAGGTGTCCACCGCATCGTTGGTCGTGCCCGTCTTTCCGGCCACAGGGCCTTCGACACCCAGCTCACGGATCACGTGGCCTGTACCCTCATCCACCACTCCACGAAGCAAGGCAGTCAACTGGAACGCATCCCGTGGGTCCATGACCTGTGGTGTCTCGACCGAATCGGCCCACAGCACGGTTCCGTCATCCAGCTCCACGCGTCGGACGAGCCTGGGTGTGACGCGACGCCCCCCATTGGCAAAGGGAGCATATGACGCCACCAGTTCCAGGGGAGTGACCTCGAACGCCCCCAGAGCAACGGAGGGTACGGCTCGCAGTGGACTCGTTATGCCGTTGGAGCGCGCCATCTCGACGACGTGAGCCTCGCCAACTGCGCGGCTCACCCGCACCGTAGCCACATTCGAGGACCGTGCCAGGGCACGGGACAGCGTCATGCGACCATCGTAGCGACCTCCGTAGTTCACGGGGGTCCATGTTACGCCGTTATCCTGCTCCACGCCCAGGGGAGAATCCTCGACGAGTGTGGCCGGCGTCAGTCCCGCGTGAAGGGCTGCCGCGTAGACGAAAGGCTTGAACGCCGAGCCGGGTTGGCGATGAGCATCGATGGCCCTGTTGAACGATCCCCGGACGTGTTCGCGGCCCCCCACCAGCGCCCGGATGTCGCCCGATCTTGGGTCGATGGCCACCATGGCCCCCTGCACTGCTTCACCGGCCGGGTCGTCCTGATCGATGCCCCAGGGGGTTACCTGGCTCTCGATTTCGCGGGCGCGCTGCTCCACTGCACGCTGAGCCGCCTTCTGGGCCACGGGATCGATGGTGGTATACACCACCACATCACGACCAGTCATGCCTCTGGCGCGCAGTACCGAGTCCACCGTTGCCCGCACCATGTCCAGAGCGTAGGAGTCCGGGGGTCCCGGTGGTCGCCAGGAGCGTCGCGGCCGGGGAAGTGGAACCTTGCTGGAGCCCCGGGCACCGGCAGCGGACAGGTATCCTTCCCGCACCATCAGTCCCAGAACGAGATTGCGACGCGCGAGGGCCCGCTCAGGATTCCGGCGCGGTGTGTAGGTAGAGGGTGCCTTGGGCAGCGCGGCGAGAAGGGCGCCTTCGGATACCGTCAGGTCGCTGACTGATTTTCCAAACAGGTCCCGGGCAGCGCCTTCGACTCCGTAAATGCCGTTGCCCAGGTAAATGGCGTTCAGGTAAAGCTCCAGAATCTCGTTCTTGGTGAGCGCGTCTTCGAGAAGGCGGGCGTAACGAAGTTCCAGAAGCTTGCGCGCGTAACTGCGGCCGCCGTCGGCGTCCACGAAGGTGTTGCGGGCTACCTGCATCGTTATGGTGCTGAAGCCTTCGCGGATGCCCAGTGCCATGACATTGCGCACCACGGCGCGCGCCACACCCCGCCAGTCGATCCCGTGGTGATCGTAGAAACGCCGGTCCTCGACCGCAATGAACGCGTTGCGTACGTGCTCGGGGATCCGTTCCAGCGGTACGTTCACCCGACGCACGGACGTAAGCCTCCCCATGTCCCGGTCCCGGTAATCGAGGACCACGCTTCCCTGGGGCGGCTGGAAGGAACGAATGGCTTCTCTGTCGGGGCATCCCTGAAAGCCGCACGTCGCGAGCCAGGTGTCCAGCGAAAGCATGGTGACGATGGCGACAACGAGCACGCCGAACAGAAACCGTGGAGAACGCACCCAGCGGCGACCGCGCATCGAACCATCCCTCACCCGGCCGTGGAGCGCGGCAAATGCGTTGCGAATGCGGGTGCGGATGCCAGACATCCTTGGCGTCAGGTAGAGGGGTAGGGGAAACCGCCTGCTTGGTTTTTCACTCGGAGATGCGCTTCGCCACCGGACACGGAATTAGTTACGGAAGGACGTCCGGAAGGTTTCCAACCGTCTCGTGGGGAGGACAACGCGTCGGCGGAAACCGCCAGGCTCGGGGTCATGGCTGAGGCGACGGTCCCTCCAATTCGCCCCAGCGGGCCACGGCGCGCCTCAGGTGGGGGATGGTAATGGATCCTCCTACAACCAGCCCTATCGAAAGAGCCTCGAACAACGCCGACCGCGTGACTCCTTCGGCCGCGCACCGGTCGAGGTGATAGGTGATGCAGTCATCACATCTGAGGACGAGAGATGCAACGAGTCCCATGAGTTCCTTCGTCCTGGCATCGAGCGCACCGGTCTCATAAGCGCGGGAGTCGAGGTTGAAGAATCTGTTGATCACCAGGTTTCCTTCCGCGAGTATCTCCTGATTCATTCTCTCGCGGAAGTCGTGGAACGCGGCCACTGAGTTTCCGTGATCGTGACTCAAAGTTTCCAGCCCCTCAGCGCCTGGAGCGCTGCGTTGACGGCTTCTCTCTGGGATGGATCGGTGGTTCGCTCGAGGAGGCGTTCGTAGGTCTCCACGGCATAATCGAGCATGTCGTAGTCATGCTCCGCCCCTGCGACCGCGGTTGCATTGTCAGCCAGAGCTGCCAGGGCAAGGTCATCGGACGGGAATCGTTCGGTCACCTGCTGCCACCGGCGCACCCGGTTCACAGGATCGGATTCAGACAGCGCCCACATGTGCCAGGCACCACGATTGGCGGAGTCGGCGGCTATGGCACGAGTGGCCAGTTCGCCAACCGCGGCGGGTCCCCTCCCCTGCAACCACCAGGCATTGGCCAGCACCACCAGGGCCTGGGCATCGTTGGGCCGCTGCTCCACCACAATCCCGTAGAGGGGAGCCACGACGTCCGGGTCGTTCCTGAACGTCGTGGCAGCCTCGATGAGGGTTTCCACGCTGGCGGTTCGAGCCAGCTCCTCGAGGCGGGCGGCAAGTTCATACGGCGGAGAATCGGCACACTCAGCCGCCAGGGTGGCGATGCGGCTGGCAAGTTCGGTGGCGGCCTCTTTCATGCTGCGAACTTTATCGCCATAACAGTCCGGTTGCACGAACCTGACCAACCGGCAGGTTACCAGCCGGAACCATGGTCGTCGGGATTACAGTCTGCTGCTTGCGTCCGGGCGGATTCGGTGCGATACTCACTGCAGCGGACGGTGGCCCGAGGGTAGCCGGCCGCGCGAGCACCGGTCGGCGGATCCCTTTCCGGGGATACCATTCCCGAACGCTTGCAGCAGGAAGTTCAAAATCGCCGGTATCGCGTGTCGACTCCGCGCCACACGGCGAGACCAGAGGGGTCGTGCGAACCAGGCACGGCCGTTCCCGTTCCACATCGGATCCGGAAAAAGTCCGCGCAGGGGCCAGAGCGTGCGTGCCCATATGCACCCACGCGGCCCTCGAATCCTGACAATCTGATTGTTCTTGCCTTTCCTGTAGGCTAGGTGCATCCACCAACCAGTCTCCCATCGACGAAATGACCGAACGTCGACGCCCCAGTCGAAGGGGCCGCCGTCCGACCACGCGCCGGCGCCCGAAGGAAGAGAACGCCGAGACCAGCCCCTATCGTGACGCGGAGGGAGCGGAAGCGCCTGACGCCGCAATCGACACGAGCCAATCGGCCGACGAAACAGCCCAGGCTGATACGGCGGCGGCTGGCGATGACGCCGGGACCCAGGTCGAGGCGAGCGCGACGGATGGCGAGAAGGGAGAACGTACCAGCACTCCACCGGTGGAGGCATCGGAAGGCGACCAGGCCACAGCGTCGTTCCCCACGAGAAACGACGGCCGGTCGCCGCAACACCAGAGGCAGGAGGGTGACCACCACTACCACCGGAATGGGCGCCGCCATCGTCGTCATCGTGGCAGGGGACGTCGGGGAGGCGGCGCAGAGCCATCGGCCCCGCCGGTACCAGTGGTGGCGGACGGAGAGACCCTGGGATGGTTCGACCCGTCGCGCGACGGCGGGTTCATTCGACGCGCGAGCAACAGCTACCTCGCCGACCATGGGGACGCGTGGGTACCGCCCCACCTGGTGAGACAGCACGGTCTGCGTCATGGCGACCTGGTGATGGCGACCACTGGCAAGGATCACCGGAACCGTAACGTGTCGGTGGAGATCGTCGAGATCAACGAGACTCCGGCTGCCGAAGCAGGCCGGCGACCTGATTTCCAGTCGTTGACTGCCACCTATCCGGAGCGACGACTGACCATGGAGACGGGACGACCGGCCAAAGGCGGCCCGGAATTGACCCGACGGTGCATCGATCTCATGTCTCCCATCGGCTATGGCCAGCGGGCGCTCATCGTGGCTCCGGCGCGTGCGGGAAAGACCATGCTGCTGCATGCGCTCACCGAGGGCATCGCCCTGAACCATCCCAATGTCACGCTTCTCATTCTCCTTGTGGATGAGCGTCCCGAGGAAGTGAGTGAGGCGATTTCCTGGGGAGTGGGTGAAGTGGTTGCGTCGAGCTTCGACCAACCGGCTGCACGCCATGTGGAAGTCTGCGAGATGGTGATGGAGCGTGCCCGACGTTTGGTGGAAGGGGGCAAGGACGTGGTAATCGTGCTGGATTCGCTCACCCGGATGGCTCGTGCCCACAACACCGCCGAGCGTGGCAGTGGTCGGACCTTGTCGGGAGGACTGGACACCTCGGCGATGGCCAAGCCAAAGGCATTCTTCGGGTCCGCCCGTGCGGTACACCCGCGTGATGGCGGAGGCAGCCTGACCATCATTTCCACCGCTCTGGTGGAGACCGGCTCCCGGATGGATGACGTGATCTTCGAGGAGTTCAAGGGGACCGGCAACTGCGAGATCAAGCTGGACCGGTCACTGGCGGAGAAGCGGATCTTTCCCGCATTCGATATCGCAGCCAGTGGTACCCGTCGGGAGGAGAAACTCTACCGGCCAGACCAGCTCGATGCGGTCTACACACTGCGGCGCGGATTGCAGCAGATGCCTCCGCAGGCAGCGATGGAGTGGATGATCAAGCGCATAGCAGGCACACCCAACAACGACGCACTGCTGGCGGGCCTCTAGGGTCCCGATCGGGGTCATGGGCGGGTTACGTGGGTCACCCGTCCGAGCTGCGCCGCGGGGGCGCAGGCGCCGCAGTGTGAAGTTCGTGGTCTGGATTGGATGACGGTTGACTGCACGCACCCGTCCGAACGGCCCGGAACCTACTCGTCCAGCCGTGCCTTCGTATCCAGATCGAGGGCTGCACTGTTGATGCAATAACGCAGTCCGGTTGGTCGGGGCCCGTCCGGAAAAAGGTGGCCGAGGTGGGCGCCACACTTGTCACACATGACCTCGATTCGGCGCATCCCGTGACTCATGTCTTCATCGGTCCGTACCGCGGCGCGATCGACGGGCTGAAAGAAGCTCGGCCATCCGGATCCGGATTCGAACTTCGTTCCCGAGGAAAAGAGCGGGTTGCCGCAGACCACGCACCGGTAGATGCCGTCGAGGTGACAGTTCCAGTAGCTGCCGCTGAAAGCACGCTCGGTACCCTTCTCCTGCGTGACGTGATACTGCTCCGGCGTCAGGCGGGTGTGAAGGTCATCGTCCGGTTTCGTTCCTGGTTTATCGTCCATCTTTCATACGGTTTCTGGTTGTGCAGACAGTCCGGGTGTGACTGGAGAGAATCAGGGAATGGCTCCGGCGGCGCCCGCGCGTCTTGGATCGGCTCCCGCGGTCACCGAACCGGCACCGATCACCACCGCGGCGCCATACCCTTCCCGAAGCTCACCCCTCAGGGAAACGCGGTCGAAGTCGTACCCCATGGCACGCATCCGCTCCAGTACGTCAGGTGAGAAACCATCCTCTATGGTCACCGTCAGCCTTGCCGGTCCGGGGCCTCCACCACGGCCGCGTGAAGGAATGAATCGGGCTAGTTCCAGCGCTTCCTGCGGTCCCAGCCCGAAGTCTATCACACCCACCAGCGTCTCATATACAGCAGCAGTGATCCACTGGTTGCCTGCCGCGCCCACCGCCAGGACGGGACGCCGGGCAGCACCTTCGCCCCGGAAGACCAGCGTGGGCGCCAGGGTACTCCCGTGTCTGGCGTATGGAATCCGGGCGCCATAGCTGTCCGGATCGGTGGAGTAGGATGTCAGCTTGTCGTTGTAGATGAATCCCAGCCCGGGTGTGACATAGAAGTTCCCACCCCACGTGCCCAGTGTCTGGGTAACCGCGACGGCGTTGCCATCGGCATCCGCAACGGCGAAAGCCGTGGTCCCACTGGCACGGCATACGGCGCCCGCGGCATGCAGGGAACCGTGGCAGTCCTGCTCCCCGGATGCCGCTCCATCACCCCGGGATCCGGAGCCAGGCGAACCATTGGTGCTGTCGGCACAGGCGGAGACGTCATTGGCGGCGCCAGGCCGCAGGGCATGCGCTGGATCGTAGCAGGCCCACCGCGCCTGTGCGGTATCCTTGCTGGTGAACGGTTCCGTGTTGGTCGGCCAGAGACTGGGGTCACCGGTGCGACCGCGACCCGAGGGCACCAGTTGCCAGGCGGTGATCATGGCGTGAAGCGTGGCTGCATCATTGGTGTATCGCTTCGGCTGCGGGAAGTGCTCCAGCAGATTGAGCTGAGCAGCCAGCGTTGCTCCGCCGCTGACGGGCGGCGCCGATGAAAAGATCGTGGTGCCCCGATAGGTCGTGCTCACCGGATCGCGCTCCGCGGCAAAGTAGCGCGAAAGATCCGTGAGTCGAACCGGACTCCCCTTGCCCCGGAGGTCGGCCACCAGACGCTCAGCCACCGGACCACGGTAGAAGCCATCCGCTCCGCTCTTGGCGATCTGCTCCAGGGTCCAGGCCAGATCCGGGTTGTGGATGGTATCGCCTGCGGACAGCGGTTCCCCGTTCCGGAAGAACAGCGCCCGGCTGCCTTCGTATTTCGCGAACGCGTTGCGCTCGCGCCTGAGGGTCGTGGCCAGTCCCTGGCTGACTTCGTAGCCATCCCGCGCCGCGCGGATTGCCGGCGCCAGCAGGTCGGCCCAGGGCACCTTCCGGCTGCCGAACCTTTTCCACGCTGTATGCATCCCGGCCACCGTACCGGGTACCATGGCCAGCAGGGGACCATCCGGGGGGTACTTCCCATCCACCAGCAGCGAGGCGTTCCAGAGCGTGGCCTCCTCCGGGACGCGGGACATGAACTCGATCAACGCCGGCTCCTTCATGCCGGCGAGACTGATGAGCATCTGACCGTAACCGCCTGGCCCGCTGGCATCCGGCTCAACCACGCCTAACGCGAAGGACACCGCCACGGCGGCATCGACTACATTTCCTCCCTTCCGGAGTATCTCCAGGCCAGCGGCCGTGGCTACGGGATGGGCGCTGGAGACTGCAGCACGACCTGTGGCTGCGGTACGTATTGGTGGCCGTGCCTCCATCATTTCGTGCAGGATCCCCTCGAGTGCCCGATCATCGGCAGCAGCCAGGGCACGGGGGCGGTATTCCTCCCGGATCTCCCGCCAGCGTTCCCGTCGGTCTGCCGGGCCGCTGGCGAAGTACACCCGGTCGATTCGCTCCCAGGCACGATCGAACGCTTCGGTGTTTCGGGCCCGCCGGTCGGCAGTGGCAGCAACCTTCACAACCGCCGGAGATTCGTCCGGCGCGACCGGAGCCTGGACACTCACCAGAGAGTCCGCGATCCCGAATGACTCCGATGCGGTGCGGTCCCCGAATCGATCCGGATCTCCATTGTAACCAGGCTCGTCCTCCGGTCGCTGCGCCAGCAGGATGGATCTCCCGTTCGGTGACCATGCAGGCACGCCGCCATGGAGCGACACGACATTCACGTACGTTCCCGACGTCGGAACCACATAGATGCCAGGTCGGGGGCTGGTGGAAAAAAACACCAGGCGCGATCCGTCCGGAGACCATGTGGGTCGCTCGGGAGATCGGTCCGCAACGACCACGCTGTCGTACGTCTGGCTCGACCCAGCACCACTCCGACGTCCACTTCGACCAGCCGGTGCCGGAGATACCCCGTTCGTCGATGTGACTGGCCGTACCCGAAGCCGACGCTGACCATCGGCGACCTGAACGTATGCGACGCGCTTGCCGTCCGGTGACGTCACGGGCCAGCGTTCCGCGTCGGATCCCTGGGTCAGGCGCCGGACGCTGCCGTCGGGAGACAGCTGCCAGAGACGCGATTCAGACCGTTCACCCCGGACGAAGATCACCGAACCGTCGGCGGCAACCGCAGGCTCGGCATCCCTCAGCAAGCCGCGAGTCAGTTGTTCCGGAGATCCTCCGCGGGTGGGAATCCGCCAGATGTGCGTCCCTCCCCCACGATCCGAGACGAAGACGAGGGCAGCCCCATCTCTGGTCCAGACCGGCTCCCTGTCCCACGCCGGGCCACTGGTAAGTCGGGCCCATCGACGCCCCGAGGCATCGCGAATCCAGAGGTCACCCTCGATTGAAGTGGCCAGTCGCCCATCCGCTGCGAAAGCCGGATCCCTTACGGGCAGTTGCGCTGCGCCCTGGGCAAGGACGACTGCGAAGATCAGGATGGCCATACCGTCATGTCCGTGAATGAGTCTCAGGTGGCGGGAAGACACGGCGTCGGGATCGCTGGCACAGCGCACCGATTCCGGAGTTTCCGATGCCTCTAGCATTCGACATGTTACCGGCGCCGTCAACCGATCCGCAACGTTCCAGAGCACAGCAGCCGGCCACCCCACCTGAGCACCATCGTCCGTACGGGTTTATCTTGGCGAAATGTCCCGTGCGACACCGCTTTCCATCGTCAACGTTGGCTACCGATCCACGAATTTCTGGGTGATCAGCGCCGGGACGGCGCGGCTCCTGGTGGACCTGGGATGGCCCGGCCGGATCGGGGATCTGCTGGCCAACCTCCGGCGGATGGATATCCCGCTGAACGAAATCCGCTTCGGCCTGGCGACCCACTTCCATGTCGATCACGCCGGTGCGGCGCAGGATCTGAAGCTGCGGGGCGTCCCCCTGCTGGTGCTGCAGGAACAGGTGCACGGGATCGAGCTGATGAAGCGGCACATCAAACCCACGGACAACTACACGGAGATCGATCCGACCGACAACATCGTCATCAGCGCCGGGGAGAGCCGCGCAGTGTTGTCGCGTCTGGGAATCCCCGGGGAAATCGTGCACACACCCGGTCACTCCGATGACAGTGTTTCCCTGATTCTGGACAACGGCGCCGTCTTCACCGGTGACCTGACACCGGAATCACTGGCAGGTGCAGCCGACCGAGTCCCGCTGGCCCGAAGCTGGCAGGCACTGAGGGCGCGGGGCGGTTCTACGGTTTATCCGGGACATGGCAGGCCCTACCCACTGCCGCCCGCGATCGTCGACTGAAGAATTTCCTCTTGCAGCCCCCCAGCTGTCGGGGGGGGGATGATTATGCTCACGTTCTGGAGGTAGTTTCCGGAAGAAACCGACGTTCGTCCGGCGGCGACCGTTCGCGCCGCTGTACGAACCGCGTTCGCCACTTTCTGTCTCGCGACCGTGCCCAGACGAGTTTTCGACAACATCCTCGGCGCCATAGGAGATACGCCGCTGGTACGACTGAATCGTATCACGCGCGAGGTTCCCGCCACTGTGTATGCCAAGGTCGAGACTTTCAACCCCGGCCACAGCATCAAGGACCGGATGGCAGTGAAGATGATCGAGGATGCCGAACGCGACGGCCTTCTGAAACCAGGTGGCACGATCATCGAGGGTACGAGTGGCAACACCGGGATGGGCCTGGCCATAGCGGCCATCGTCAAGGGGTATCGCTGCATCTTCACCACGACCGACAAGCAATCGCCCGAAAAGATCGACGCCCTCCGCGCGTTCGGAGCCGAAGTGATAGTCTGTCCGACAGATGTCGATCCCGACGACCCCAGATCGTACTACTCGGTATCGTCCCGTCTGGAACGGGAGACCCCCAATTCCTGGAAGGCCAACCAGTACGACAACCTGAGCAACAGCGAAGCTCACTATCTGACCACGGGGCCGGAGATCTGGGAGCAGACGGAGGGGCGGGTCGACCACCTTGTGGTCGGAGTGGGCACCGGCGGGACCATCTGCGGCGCCGGTCGCTACCTGAAGGAACGGAAGCCCGGCGTCAGGCTCTGGGGCATCGACACCTACGGCTCGGTATTCGCGAAGTACAAGGCCACCGGCAGGCTGGAAAAGCGCGAGATCTATCCGTACGTGACCGAAGGCATTGGTGAGGACTTCCTTCCCGCCAACGTGGACTTCGGGATCATCGACCACTTCGAGAAGGTGACGGACCGGAACGCCGCCATCTTCGCGCGGGAAATCGTCAGGCAGGAGGGAATCTGGGTAGGCTATTCGGCGGGGTCCGCCATCGCCGGAGTGCTGCAACTGAAGGAACACTTCCGGGAAGGCGAGACCGTCGTGGTCATTTTCCACGACCACGGCACACGGTACCTCGGCAAGATCTTCAATCCCGCCTGGATGCGCCGGATGGGATATGAGAATCCCGCCGGTTCCAAGGCCAGGAATCTGGTGCTGAACAAGACCGTGGCTGCCATCATCGACGTCGAGGAAACGGCCAGCGTCGGACTGGCGGTGGAGCGAATGAACGAAAACGACTTCTCCCAGATCCCCATTACCAGCGAACAGCGAATCGTTGGCTCCCTCAGTGCGTCCCACGCCTATGCGTGCATCGTGAAGGATCCCTCGATCACGCACCAGCCGGTGCGTACGATCATGCAGAAGGCGTTCCCCTACGTGGACATAGAGACGCCGGTGGAACTTCTGGCGCCCATGATCACGCCGGAAAACCCCGCCGTGCTGGTTCGCGATTTCCCCGCCAACAAGACCTGGGTGCTCACGGCTTACGATGTGCTGCAGGCCATGTGAGCGACTCAGCCGGGAAACTGGCTGACCGGATCAGCCTACGACGTCGGTGTCCGACTGTCCGGTGAGCCGGCGGCTGACCAGTGACCAGGACATCCCCACCGCGAGTACGGCGCCGATCACGAAGAGTACCGCATTGGCAAGGCCACGGTTGCTGCTGGCACTGATCACGTTCCGGCCAATCAGGAACCAGATGAGCCCACCACTTATGGCGGCCATGAGAAGTGCTCCCAGCAGTCCGATGGAACGCCGGGTGGCCTGAATCACTATCACCCAACCGGCAACCAGCAGAGCCCCCACCAGAAACTTGCTGGCACTGAAGGTCTTCACGCTGTCAAAGAGAGGCTCGATCGCCCACTGGTAGTACGACCAGCCATCCGGATTCCAGGTGGCGAAGACAATTGCAAGTGGTATCGCGATCCGGAGGATCAGGCTCAGCCAACGAGGCATGGGTGGCTCCGCGGGATATGGTCTCGGCGAGTCCGTAACATAACGTTCCCATCCCCGGATCGCCCGGTTCACTCCGCACTGGGCTGCGACGCGCCTGTGGTCCGCCTGGCACAGGGGACAATGGCATGCTGCTGTGGTGCGGGGTATCCGGCTCGGTGCCTTCAGATCATCGATTCGCGCCCAGTTCCGACCAGAGCCTCGCTGCCGCGAGCATGCCCTTCCTGAAGTTGTCCACGCTCATCCACTCGTCAGGCGCGTGGGCGTTCTCACCCGGGAGGCCGAATCCCATGAGCAGGACCGGTGCTCCGAGAATCCGCTGGAAGTCGCCCACCACCGGAATCGAGCCACCCTCGCCGACTAGTACCGGTGCGGTACCAAAAGCGGTTTCCAGGGCACGGCGACCCGCGTCGAAGAGCACGCCTTCGAGCGTAGCCCGCCAGGGGCTGCCATGGTGCAACCGGGTCACTGAAGCGGACACCTCCGGTGGGGCGACCTTCCGTATGTGTGCCTCCACCAGGCGGGCCACGTCGTCGGGGTCCTGGTCCGGCACCAGGCGGCAGCTCACCTTGGCCATGGCGTGCCCCGGTAGCACGGTCTTGGCGCCTTCCCCGGTGTACCCGCTCAAGAGACCGTTGACCTCGAGTGTGGGACGCGTCCAGAGCCGTTCCAGGGTGGAGTAGCCTGCCTCACCTCCCAGCGCGGGAGCACCGGCCTCTTCCCGGAAGCCCTCTTCGGAGAAGGGAAGCTTCCGTATCTGCTGCCGCACCGCAGGCTCCCACTCCACGACGCGGTCGTAGAAACCCGGGACGGCCACGCGTCGGCGATCGTCGTGCAGGGTGGCGATGATATGGGCCAGCGCGGTCGCCGGATTCACGACGGCTCCACCATAGCTGCCGGAGTGAAGATCCGAGCCGGGGCCGGTGACATCGATCTGGAGATAAGTCAGGCCGCGCAGGGAGAAGAGAATGGATGGCAGGCCAGGCGCGAACATGGCCGAGTCCGAAATGACCACACCGTCGCATTGCAGACGCTCCGCATGGGATTCCACGAACGCCGCCAGATTCTCACTCCCAACTTCTTCTTCGCCTTCAGCCAGTACCACGACGTTTACCGGAAGCCTTCCACCGTCGCGCAGGTGTGCCTGAATGGCCTTGACGTGCAGAAAGATCTGACCCTTGTCATCCACTGAACCGCGAGCATAGATGCGTCCGTCCCTGATTTCAGGTTCGAAGGGTGGAGACGTCCAGAGATCCAGTGGTTCGGCGGGCTGAACGTCATAATGGCCGTAAACCAGATAGGTCGGCGCGTCGGGACCGGCGCCGCGCCATTCACCCAGTACGACCGGGTGACCCGCGGTAGGGATCACCTCGGTGGCAAGGCCGGCTTCCCGCATCCGGGACGCCAGCCACTCGGCCGCCCGCACCATATCCGGTTTGTGCTCGCTGCGCGCACTTACGCTGGGAATCCGGAGGAACTCGAAGAGTTCGGCCGTGGCGGCGTCGGAATTGCTGGCGATCCAGTTCTCGGGTGACATGATGGACGGGTTACGGGGATTTTTCCCTTTACGGGACCGGTCTTGCGGGACTGACGTCATTCCAAGGCGATACCGGCTGCCAGGGGACCGGATGGATCGCCCCACCAGCCCTGCTGATCAAGGTAGCTTCAGTCATGCCCAATCGACTGAATCGCGCGACCAGCCCGTACCTGCGCCAGCATGCGGATAATCCGGTGGACTGGTGGGAGTGGGGTGCCCCGGCGCTCGAGGCGGCCCGAGGATCCGGGAAACCCATCCTCCTCAGCATTGGCTACGCCGCCTGTCACTGGTGCCACGTGATGGCCCATGAGTCATTCGAGGACGCCGAGACGGCTGCCATCATGAATGAGCACTTCGTGAACATCAAGGTGGACCGGGAGGAGCGTCCTGATCTGGATTCGATCTACATGCAGGCGGTCCAGGCGCTCACTGGTCAGGGGGGGTGGCCCATGACTGTTTTCCTCACTCCCGAAGGGGTGCCTTTTCATGGTGGCACCTACTTCCCACCGCAGGATCGGCACGGGCTGCCGTCTTTCAGGCGTGTCCTGCTGGCAATTTCGGAAGCGTGGCGCAACAAGCAGGCAGACGTGCGCGCGGCGGGAGCAGCCCTCCGCGATCACCTGCTGCGCCTCAGCGCCCCGGAACCGGAGGGTGAGTCCCCGACCGCCGTTACATTCGATCTCGCCTTCAGGGCTCTGGCGCGATCTTTTGATCAAGGGCACGCTGGCTTCGGCGGTGCACCCAAGTTCCCGCCCACGATGGCACTCGACTTTCTGCTGAGGCACTGGGCCTGGACTGGCGAACCACTCGCGCTCGACATGGTTCGGCGCACTCACGAGGCCATGCGACGCGGCGGCATCTTTGATCAGGTGGGGGGAGGCATCCACCGGTACAGCGTGGACGACACCTGGCTGGTTCCGCATTTCGAGAAGATGCTGTACGACAACGCGCTTTTCGCACGGCTGGGTGTCTTTCTCTGGCAGGCTACGGGTGATCCCGACGTCCGATGGGCCACCGAGCGTACCCTCGATTGGGTTGTCCGGGAAATGCGGGACCCGGGTGGTGGATTCCACTCCTCTCTGGATGCGGACAGTGAAGGCCACGAGGGGCGATTCTACGTCTGGGACCATGCCGAGTTCGTGTCCGTGGCGGGAACAGACGCGGACCTGGCAACAGCACTCTGGGGTGTCACACCAGACGGAAACTTCGAGGGCCGGAACATCCTGCATGCCGCGAGCGACGTGAGTACCGTGGCGCGGCGTGCGGGGGCAGATCCTGACGCAGTGAATAGGGCGCTGGAAAGAGTGCGAGATCGCCTGCTGGCGGTCCGCGACCGGCGCACGAGACCGGCGCGGGACGACAAGGTGATTGCGTCCTGGAATGGATTGATGTGCCGGGCATTTGCCGAGGCGGCCAGGGTTTTCCGGCGCGACGACTACCGGAACGTGGCTCAGGCCGCCGGGGACTGGCTGTCCGGGCAGATGGTGCGTGACGGGCGTGTCACCCGCAGCATGCTCGGGGGCGATCACAGCGGAGACGGATTTCTCGAGGACCACGCCGCCGTGGCACTCGCGTTTCTCGATCTCCACGCTCTGACCTTCGAGGCGGAATGGCTGGCACGCTCCCGAAGCGTGCTGGAGAGCGCGATCCAGCAGTTCCGGGATCCGGGTGCCGACATCTGGTACGACACGGCCAGCGGAGGGGAGTCGTTGCTGATACGTCCCCGGGAGACCACCGACAACGCTCTTCCGTCGGGGACGTCTCTGATGGCGGAGCTGCTGCAGCGATGGGCAGAGCTGGATGGTCGCGAGGACTACCGAGCCATGGCGCTGTCCATCGTTAGCCAGGCCGGTACAGGTTTGACGGGATATCCGCTGGCATATGGCCATCTGGCTGGAGTAGCGGAATCGCTGGCAACCGGTACAGTCCAGGTCGCTCTCTCGGGGGACCTCCAGGATCCCGGGATGGTGGATCTGTCGGCGGCGCTGGCCAAGCATTTTGTACCCAGCCTGGTTATCGCTGTCGGGGAGTCCGGCACGGAAGCACCCGTGGCGCTGCTGCGGGACCGTCTGGTGGACCCACGGCCCACTGCTTTCGTTTGTCGCGACTATGTGTGCAACCTTCCGACGTCCGATCCGGCGGAGTTGGAAAGGCTGCTGGAAACGGCAGGTCCCTCGGCCGCCCGGGGCGCTGGCTGAACCGCCCCTGCCCTTGCCAGCCGCGAGTCGTTATGGGAGTGTGAGGTCAGTCGTCCTGAACCGGTGACTCCTGCCCCGCCCGGGGGATGGGGGTTGAGGGGGAACCCCTTCCTGTCCCTGCTCCGGGTGGTCCGATCTGTGCGTGTCCATGTTCAGGAGAACAGCAATGGGTCAGCGCCAACCTGAATCGAGCGGAGCACAATGGTCAGTACCTGCAGCGTGAAACATTACTGGAAGAGAGCCACCGGGGGTGCCATCCTGGCTGCCGCCCTGGTTCTGGCTGCCTGCACCAAGCTGGTGGACCCGGTGCCGATAGCAAGCATCCAGCTCCAGCCCGGACTGGACTCTATGGAGATCGGCCAGACCTATGGCGGTTGGGTGATAACCATCCGGGACGCCAATGGGAATACGATCACGGGCCGGAAGCTTAGTTGGAAATCTCAAAACACCACAGTCGCGGTCGTCGATTCCAATGGTGTCGTAACGGGTATTGGATCGGGTGAAGCGCTCATCACTGTCAGTGCCGAAGGCAAGATCGCTCAGGCGACTATCCGCGTACTCAAGCCCGTCATGTCCGTTGTCGCGACGCCGGACAGTCTGGACCTTCCACTGACCACGCAGCGTCAGATAACGGTACAGGTGATCGGACCGGGAGGTGTGGCATTGGGGAACCGGGCGATCACCTTCTCCACTTCCGACCTCAGTATCGTTGCCGTCGGGCCACAGGGGATACTTCTGCCGTTGGCGCTGGGGACGGTGACCGTGACGGTACGTGCTGGCGAGAAGGAAGCCTACGTCCGCGTGCGGGTGGTTCCGGAGCCCGTGGCGAGCGTGCGAATAACGCCACAGCAGTCGGTGCATGTGGTCCGGCTGGGCCAGGCTGTCCAGCTCGGCGCCGAGTGCCTCAACGCGGCTCAGTTGCCGCTCACCGGCAGGACGATAACCTGGAACACCAGTAATCCCCTCGTGGCCAGCGTGGGATCGTCAGGTCTGGTCTCCGGCATGAGCATCGGTCAGGCGACCATTACGGCGACCTGCGACAGAGTCAGTGCCCAGGTGCAGGTGCAGGTAACCCCGGTGCCGGTTTCATCGGTGTCCATAACGCCCGGGCAGCTCACGTTGAACGCGGGATGGCCGGGCCAGCAGTTGACCGCGACCGCCCGTGACAGTGCCAACAACGTGCTGACGCTGCAGGGACGCTCGGTGGTCTGGTCATCCGACAACCTGCCGATAGCCAGCGTAACCCCCAGCGGAGTCGTTTCCGGCACTGCCCCCGGTCTGGCGCATGTTCAGGTCACGGTGGATGGAATCGCGAGTCCGGCAATTGACGTGACTGTTCAGGATGCGCCGGTGGTATCGGTTTCGGTGATACCGGTGAATGGATCCGTGAAGGTTACCGCACAGATACAGATGACCGCCCAGCTTCGGGATGCCATGAACAACCTGCTCAACGGGCGACAGGTGGCCTGGAGTTCGCTCGATACGTCGATTGCCACCATTGATCCGGTCACCGGCCTGGCACGGGGAGTGGCGGTTGGTCAGGTCACGATCCAGGCGGTTTCGGAGGGTGTAGTGGGCACGATCCTCCTGAACGTGATTCCCTGAAGTACAACTTTTCCCGACGGAGGTTCAGACCTCCGGAAAACGGAAGCCCGCGCCGGAAGGTGCGGGCTTCAGCATTCTTCCCAGCCCCGCGGCAGCCTATTCGAAATCCAGTGCCAGGTTCAGGGCCGTGGCGGAGTGGGTGAGTGCCCCCACGGAAATCATGTCGACGCCGGTGTCAGCAATGGCGCGCACGCTGTCGAGCGTCACACCACCGGAGGCCTCCAGTGCCGAACGACCGTCTGCGATCCTGACGCTCTCGCGCATCCTCTCCAGCGACATGTTGTCCAGCAGAATGATGTCAGCCCCCGCGTCCACCGCGCTGGCGACCTGTTCGGGCGTGACGCACTCCACCTCGATCGGGGCACCGGCGGGTGCCAGGTCGCGGGCGCGTCGTACCGCCAGCTCTATACTTCCGTCCACCGCCGCCAGATGGTTGTCCTTTATGAGAACCGAACTGGCCAGGTCCATGCGGTGATTGGACCCACCCCCTGCGCGGACGGCGTATTTCTCCAGCGTACGCCATCCCGGCGTGGTCTTGCGCGTGTCCAGTATCCTGGCCCGTGTGCCGCGGACCGCATCCACATAGCGGGAAGTCAGTGTTGCAATCCCCGACAGGCGCATCAGGAAGTTCAGCGCGACCCTTTCAGCGGAAAGAATGGCACGGGCATGTCCGGTGATGTAGATGATCGTCTCGCCCCGCATGGCACGATGCCCGTCCTCGGCGTCCACGCGAATGGATACTTTGGGATCGAGCGCCTGGAATGCCTGCAGGGCAAACGGAATGCCGGCGATCGTCCCACCCTGGCGGGCAACGAGCGATGCCCGGGCACGACGATTGGACTGGACCGTGGCGATCGTGGTGATGTCGTTGAAGGCGCCGTCTTCCAGCAGGGCGTCATGTACACGGGTGCGGAGCTGCTCACCGTCCAGCGGAAAGTCGAGGCCATCCCGTGACGCGAACGCCGGCGTCTCCAGCGGCGTAACCCGTCGCGGCGGACGGGAGTGTGGCTCCTGATTCTGCATTACGGGCTACAGGCAGGGTTCACTGCTACTCCCCGGGATCGAAACCAACCGCGTTGGCGTAGTTCGCGGGAGTCCCCGCACCCACGGCTACCATCCGTTCCAGTGCCAGACGCGCCCGATCGGCGATGTCCGGCGGAACAGAGACGTGATGCTGCAGCCTCTCCAGCGAGTTCAACAGCTTCGGGAGCGTCGTCATTTTCATGTAGGGGCACTCCGCCCGCTCCGACGCTGCGTGGAACACCTTGTCCGGATTGGCCTTGCGCATGCGGTGCAGGATACCGGTCTCGGTGGCCACTATGAACTCCCTGCTGGATGAGCTTGCCGGACGGCGGATCATGCCTTCGGTCGAAAGAATCTGCACTTCGTTCTTGTCGATGGCACCGGCTGAGACTGCCTCGAGCACGCTGGTCGCACACCCACATTCGGGGTGAACCAGCACCTCGGCATCCGGATGTGCCTTCCGCTGGCCGGCGAGACTCTGGGGCGTGATCCCCGCATGAACGTGACACTCGCCCAGCCAGACATGAATGTTGTCCCGCCCGGTGACGCGCCGGACATGCGCACCGAGGTACAGGTCAGGAAGGAAGAGGATCTCCCGGTCACGCGGAATCGAGTTCACGATCTCGACAGCGTTCCCCGAAGTACAGCAATAATCCGTCTCGGCCTTTACAGCGGCCGACGTATTGACGTAGGACACCACCACGGCACCTGGGTGCTCCGCTTTCCACGCAATCAGTTGCTCGGCGTTTATGGTCTCCGCCAGCGAGCAACCCGCCGCCAGATCGGGGATGAGCACCATTTTGTCGGGTGACAGAATGGCGGCCGTCTCCGCCATGAAGTGGACGCCACAGAAGACAATGACATCCGCGTTTGTACGGGTTGCCTCGCGGGCAAGACCCAGGGAATCGCCGACGAAATCCGCTACATCCTGAATCTCAGGACGCTGGTAGTTGTGAGCCAGAATCACCGCGTTACGCTCACGCGCCAGCAACCGAATCCGATCACGCATTTCCTGGATGGTCGGGGGTGAGAGACAATTGAGACATGACAGAATCTAAGACAATCGCGTACCGGTTTCAGGCGACGGAGAGCGCCCTTCCGGTGACTCCAGCGGCCGTCCCTAGGATTCCAGGTGCTTTCCAGCCCACCCGTGTCGGGGTTTGGGGAAATCGCTGCGGTAGTGTCCGCCGCGGGATTCCCTTCGAGTCAACGCAGACTTCGCTACCAGCGTCGCAGTTTCGCAGAGATTGATCTCCTCGGTGGCGCCCGGCGGAAGCCGTCGCCGGATATCCTCCAGACCATCGAGGCACTCCCTCAGGCTGCGGGCATTCCGGACGATCCCACTCCTCTCCCACATGAGCGCGCGAATTCCATCCGCGGCGACCTGGGCCGCTCCCCGATCCGGCAGTTCCGGAACCGACCACCGGGCTGCGCGACGAGGGGTGGCAAGCTTCGGAACCGTGGAAAGGTCCCGCGCAATCCTTTCCGCAAACACCAGTCCTTCCAGAAGGGAGTTCGATGCCAGACGGTTGGCGCCATGCACCCCGGTGCAGGACACCTCACCACAGGCGTAGAGGTGCGGCAGCCGTGAATGTCCTACCAGGTCGACCATGACACCACCCATCATGTAGTGCGCCGCCGGAGTCACCGGAATGAGATCCTGGCGTGGATCGATGCCCCGGGCCATACAGAGCGCGAATATCCCCGGGAAGCGATCCGGAAAGTTGTCCCGGATCGAACGGGCATCCAGGAAGACGCTACCAGTACGTTGCTGCTCGAAAAAAATCTCCCGCGCCACGATGTCGCGCGGTGCGAGTTCCGCCTGTCTGTGACGCTCCGGCATGAAGCGTCGATGATCGCCATTCAGGAGAACAGCACCCTCACCACGCACCGCTTCGGAGATCAAGGCAAGGGGATTCTCGGAGGTGTCCAGCGCCGTGGGATGGAATTGCACGAACTCCATATCCACCAGCCTGACACCGGCACGGTGGGCAATCGCATACCCGTCTCCGGTCGCCACGACAGGGTTGGTGGTATACCGAAACACCTGACCGCACCCTCCGGTCGCCAGGACCGTGGCATCGGCGCGTATCTCCACCGCCTCACCGCTGACACTGGCCCGGATCCCGGCGCACCTGCCGTGCTGAACAATGAGATCGAGAGCGCGTGCCCGCTCGAGGACCTTCGTATTCCGGCTGTCCCGCACCCGTTCCACCAGGATGCGCGCCACTTCCGCGCCGGTGCGATCACCATGAGAATGGACGATGCGCCGCCGGGAGTGCGCAGCCTCTCGCCCCAGGAGCAGCGAGCCCTTGGGTGTGAGGTCGAATTCGGCTCCGGCCACCTGCAACTCTCGCACTCTGGCTGGACCCTCTTCCACCAAAGCCCGGACCGCTGCCTCGTCACACAAGGCTGCGCCAGCCGCCAGCGTATCCTGGGAATGCAGCTTGGGTGAGTCGCCTGCCCCCAGGGCGGCGGCAATGCCGCCCTGCGCGTAAGCGGTGGCGCTGTCGAACAAGCTCCTCTTGGTGAGGATCATGACCTCACCATTTTCCGACGCGCGCCATGCGGTGTGGAGGCCGGCAACGCCGCTGCCAACCACCAGAAACCGGGTTCGAATGAGCGATGGCATAGGTCAGATAACGAAAGGGGAAGATCACGGCCCGTCCAGCGGGTGGGCCTGTGGGAGAACGCCTGACCGGTTGCCATCCAGGCCGGCCGGAGAGACATTGAGAGCCCCACTCTCATGCTCTATCAGAAGGAGAGACAATCACTTGGAGACCCTCCTGCGAATCCGCTCGGCGCTCCTGCTGGGCTGCTTCCCGGTCCTCACGATGGCGCCACCACGCTTGGAAGCTCAGGCTCGGTGGCGGTTCCTGGATACGGGTTCGGACGCATCGCTGCGCGGACTGAGCGTGGCAAGCGATCGAGTGATCTGGGCCAGCGGAACGCGGGGAACCGTGCTCCGTTCCGTGGATGGCGGCGATAGCTGGACCTTGTACAGCATTCCCGGCGCCAGGGACATGGACCTGCGCTCGATCCATGCCCATAACGCGGACACGGCTCACGTGGCGGCCACCGCGGGCAGGATCTGGCGTACCACGGATGGCGGCAAGACCTGGAATCTGACGTACCAGACCAGCGACACTTCAGTCTTTCTGGATGCCCTGGTATTCCGGGACAACCGGAGTGGCATGGCACTGGGCGACCCACGCGATGGTCGATTTCTTATCCTGGTAACGCAGAACAGTGGTGCAACCTGGTCTGAGGCTCCTCCGGAATCCTGCCCGCCCGCGGACGACGGGGAAGTCGCCTTTGCCGCTTCGGGTACGTCCCTGGTAACCCGGGGAGAAGCCGTCTGGCTTGGCACCGGTGGTACCCAGTCACACATCTTCCGCAGCACCGATGGAGGTGCGTCCTGGATATCCACGGGATCGGCACTGCGGGCCAATCCGGGCTCCGGCGGGGCATTTTCGGTGGCCTTCGCCGACGCGTCCCATGGGGTTGCAGTGGGTGGCGACTATACCCAGCCGGATTCTTCACGCGGCAGCGGGTCATTCACATCGGACGGAGGGCGGACCTGGTCACCCGCGACCACTCAGCCGTCGGGTTACCGCTCGGGCGTGGCGATCGCTTCGCTTGGGGGCCAGTTGGTGGCCCTGGCAACGGGTACGAACGGTACTGACGTGAGCCGGGACGGGGGCAGGACGTGGACACCCCTCGACGGGAGCGCGTTCAATGCGGTACAGTTTTCTCCGTCCGGTGTCGCCTTTGCCGCTGGTGGTCGGGGGAAGATCGCCAGGTTGGACGCCGGTGCCCTGTTTCCCCCGAAACACTGACGAATTCCGTCCACTACTGCCATGTCAAGAGCTTCGAGAGCCCTTTTTGCCCTGTGCGCGCTGGTACTGTCCGTGGCCTGCGACAAGGCCCCACCACCGCCGGCCGAAAAGACGCCCGAGCCGCCGCCACCTCCAGCTGCGCCTGCAACGGTCACGGCCCCCGACAATTTCCGCGTTCGAGTGGAGACGAGCCGGGGATCGCTGGTGATCGAGCTGCACCGGGACTGGGCACCGATGGGAGTCGATCGTTTTTTCCAGCTCGTAGAAGAAGGCTTCTACGATGACGCCCGCTTTTTCAGAGTCCTTCCCGGTTTCGTTGCCCAGTTCGGCATGAATGGAGATCCTGCCGTGACTGCTGCCTGGTCCAATCGAGCTCTGCAGGATGATCCGGTTACACAGAGCAACAAGCGTGGCACGGTCACGTTCGCGACTTCCGGTCCCAACTCCCGGACGACGCAGCTATTCATCAACCTCGCCGATAACGCCGCCCTCGATGGCCGGGGATTCGCGCCGATCGGGGAGGTCGTCGAGGGGATGTCCGTGGTAGACGCGTTCTACAGCGGCTACGGTGAGGGCGCCCCTCGTGGCGCAGGTCCGGATCAGGGTGAAATCCGGCGCAGCGGCAATGAGTACCTCAAGCGGGACTTCCCCAAGCTGGACTTCATCAAGACGGCGCGGGTCGTAAAGTAAGGGCCGTGACCAGTCGGGTTCCGGCCACCACAACCGGCGGCGCACAGTCACGACCGGGGACTCGCATACCCGGTCACCCGCCCGGCAGCGTGAGCCGCACCCGCAACGGCTGAACGAAACATGACCCCCTGGCCCATCATCGCGATCGCCGATCCAGGTGGACGTGGGCAGGACTGTCACCGGCGGAGCGGAGGCGGCATGCTCAATTGATGATGCAGGCGAGGCTCGGCGGGGTGCTTTCTTCGCCCCTGGTGATACTGCCTATCGCGGTTCTCGCAGGATTGCTGGTCTGGGTGCTGGCGAGAGAGCTGCGGGCAATTCCGCCAAAGCTGTTCGCTCTGATGGCGACGGCATTCATGGACATGGTGGGATTGCTGATGGTCGTCCCCCTGCTGCCGTTCTACGTGAAGAACTTCGGCGGCGAAGGAATCAACGTTGGGGGCGTCCACCTCGGTATAGGCATTCTTTCGGGGATCATCACTTCCGCTTTCACTCTGGCGCAGTTGGTGAGTTCTCCCATGTGGGGGCGTTTCTCGGACCGACACGGACGTCGGCCGGCGCTGTTGATAGCCCTTACCGCTGCAGGGATCGCATATCTCGTATTCGGCTTTGCTTCCTCGCTGCTCGTCCTCTTTCTCTCCCGCATCATCCAGGGTGCGGGTGGTGGGACGGTAGGCGTCATTCAGGCCTACGTGGCCGACAGCACGGAGCCGGAGCAGCGTGCGCGCAGTCTGGGATGGCTGTCGGCGGCGACCAACCTGGGCGTCGCGCTGGGGCCGGTGGTCGGTGCCTTTGCAGTGACGCTGGGGGAAAGGGATCTCTTCCCCGGTGGTGGTGAACTGCGGATGGGTCATGCGGCTCCCGGCATCGTGGCAGCCTTGCTGTGCAGCCTCACCATACTGTTCGCCTGGAAGTACCTGCATGAATCCCGGGAGTTCGCCACCCAGGAAGCCCCTCCACGGCGGCCGCGGGATGCCGTTCTGCGCGTCATCACCCATGGGCGGGAGCCGGCCTCCCGTTTGATCTGGATATACGCCATCGCAATCGGTGCATTCCAGGGGACGTTCCCCGTTCTGCCGCTCTTCCTGAACGAGAAGTTCCAGGTGACGGAAAAGACGATAGGATACTTCTACCTGTACATCGGCAGCATTTCGGTCTTTGCCCGCGTACTGCTCCTGGGGCGGGGCGTGGACCGTTTGGGTGAGGCCAGGTTGTCGCGCGTCGGCATCGTCTTGCTGGCGCTGGGACTGCTGGGGATGCCACTGGCGCCCAATCTCCCTACGCTCGCCGTAGCGGTCGCCATGCTTCCCCTGGGCACCGCCTTCACCTTCCCCTGTGTCACCGCACTGTTGTCGCGGGTGATCAGCTCTCAGGACCGGGGACTGTACATGGGGCTTCAGCAGACATTTGGGGGGGTGTCACGGATCATCGCGCCGCTCTGGGCGGGCTTCGCGTTCGACGCCCTGGGGAGCGGGGTCCCGTTCTACACCGCGGCCGTGGTCGTGCTCGCAACCATCTCGTTAGGTCTGGGTCTGGATCAGTACGCCCGGAGGCCCGCGCCGATCAAGGCCGCATGACCAGGATTCCGGTGTTCTCCGGCCGCTCATGGCCCGCGCCTGGATCAGCGTGAGTACGTCCGACCCGCTCGTGGTGATTGCGCCGGGGGTGATTCCCTTGCGGAACGGATGGAACCCCCGGGTCGGTGCTTCGGGCATCCTGGTTGCCGCCACCGTACGTCCCTGACATGTTCCTTCCTGCCGATCGTTCCCACAGTTGCAACGGGTGACTCCATGTCCAGTTCCTGGCACCGTCCGTCATTTCGCATCCTGGTTCCGCTGATTTGCGCCAGCCTTGCGTTCGCTCCGGCTAGTCCGGCGCAGCAGGCTTCCGGCCGGCCCTACACGGTCGAGGACAACCTGAACCTGCGCATTGGGCGTATCGAGGACGTCAGTTCCGATGGCCGCTGGGTGGCCATGACCGTCCGCGTGCGGCGGGATGCGCTCACCGTGGACAACGCCCGCTTCGGCGACCCGACGTACATATCACCCGCGCTGGCGGAATTTCTGCTGATCGACGCCACCACCGGGCAGTCGCGCGCCATCCTTCCGGGAAAAGTGCAGGTGCGCAGTGTGACCTTCACGAGGGACGGCAGCCAGCTTGCCTTTTACCTGCTGAAGGGATCCCAATGGGTGATACAGGTGACCGACGTGGCAGGCAACCGGACGCGCGAGATCCCGGCGAAGACGACCAAGGCCATTGCCTCCAACGCGCCGTTGGCCTGGTCGCCACGGGGCGACGCACTGCTCACCACTCTGCGACCCGAAGGCTGGGCGGCCGAAGCCAGGGCGGCGTTTCTCCGGATGACCGAGGGACCGATCGTCGTGCAGGACGCCAGCGAGCCGTTCCTTTCCTGGGACGCCGTCCGGAACATGAGCAATCAGCAGATTCCGGCGATTGTCGACTTGTCGGATGGTTCCGTACGCGAGGTTCTCCCGGAGACTCCGCTCCGCGACGCGCGCTTTTCGGCGGATGGCAGGTACCTGGCATATACCACTGCCGAGCCGAGGAAGACATCCTACGACAACAACTCAGGGACCGCATACGGGGTGTTCACGTTACCCCTGACCGCGGGCGCCACGCCTGACACGCTGGTCAAGCCCACCGAGAAGCGGTTGACCTTTCAGTGGAACGACAGCGCCACTGCCTTCGCCTGGTCTGATCGAGGCAATGTGTTCCTGCAGAGGGTAACCGATGACAGCGCCCGCAACCTCACGGCACGGTACCGGGAGCCGGCTGCGGTCGCGGCGGGGACGCGGAGTGACAGTACCCGGACATCGTACACGCTGACCGCCTGGCGTCCCGACGGCGGAGCGCTGTTGCTGAGTACCAGGGACGGATATCAGCTGATCGACACCCGTACGGACTCCCTGGCGCTGGTGTATCCCTTCGAAGCCGACACCGCGGCGCGCCCCAACCGCGCCTTTGTCTCCTGGAGCAGCGACGGGCGGCACCTCTTCCTTTCGCGTTCCGCGAAGGACCGCTGGGCCAGAGGACTGGAGCGTTACGATCTGACGACGCGTCAGGCCACCGATCTGGTCATCGACACCAACCTCTATTCGAGCTGGCATGTGGCGGATGACGGCTCCCGCTTTGTCTTCCTTCAATCGGATGGTGATCGACCCAACGAGGTATACACTGCCGGTCGCGATTTCAGCGATGCTCACCCCATCACCCGGCTGAACCCCCAGCTCGATGGTGTTGCACTCGCGCACTCCGAGCTGGTGAGCTACCGGGACGCCGATGGCAAAATCCTCCGTGGAGTGCTCTACTATCCGTACGGCTACCAGCCGGGTCGGAAGTATCCGCTCGTTGCGGAGATCTATGAGCAATACTTCGACAACGGGTTCAACGAGAACATGAATCTGCTCGCAGCCCGGGGATGGTTTGCTTTTCATCCGTCGGTCGATCTGGAGATCGGCTACCCCGGAGAGGCGTGGATCAAGGGCGTGACCAATGCCATCAACATGCTGGAGGACCGTGGGCTCGTGGATGGAACGAAGCTGGGTGTGGAAGGCACCAGTTATGGTGGCTACGCAGTCAACCTGCTGATCACCCAGACCCATCGCTTCGCTGCCGCGGTGAACATCTCCGGCAAGGTGAACATCATTTCGTTCCTCGGTGACAGTCCCAAGATCGGCACGCGCAATTACAGTGCCGCCGAGAACGGCCAGGACCGCCTGGGTGCCACGCTGTGGGAGGCGCCACTGAAGTACATCCAGCACTCGGCAATCATGTTCGCCGACCGGATCCGGACCCCGCTCCTCATGCTGACGGGCAAGGAGGACTGGAACGTTCCGGACACAAACGAGAGGGAGATGTACTACGCGCTGCGGCGGCTGGGCCGGGAAGCGGTGTGGGTTCAGTATACCGGTGCGGGCCACGGTGCCGGACGGAATGGAAGCGAGGCTGACTTCCGGGATCACTGGGCGCGGATGTTCGACTGGTTTGAAACGCACTTCGACCCCGCCCGGCGCGCGAAGGCCACTTCCGACGGCAGTCGTTGAACGCTGGGGGCCAGTCGACGACGAGCCGGAGACCTGCTGCCGTCACCGGGTGGTCCGACCAATCCCGGCCTGCCAACCCAGCTACCGGAAACGGCTGAAATGACGTTCACTGCCCCGGTGATCCTGTTCGATCTGGACGGCACACTGGTCGATTCGATCGAGTTGATCGTGGCCGCCGCACTCAATGCCTTTGCCGGGCGCCCCGGCCCGTCTCCCACCGAGGAGGAGATCCGACGCACGATCGGACGCCCGCTGACCACCCAGTTCGGGCCCTGGCTCACGGGTGAAGATGATCTGCCGTTCCTGGTCAACCGGTACCGCGAGTACCAGGTGGAGAACCACGACCGCCTGACGAGTGCGTATCCCGGCATCCCGGAGGCGCTCGCCGCCCTGGATGACGCTGGATGCGTAATGGGCATCGTCACCAGCAAGATCGGGTTCATGGCCCGACGCACGCTGGAGCACGTGGGCCTGGAGCACTACATGCGCGTGTTGATCGCTTCCGACTCACTGGACCTGCACAAGCCCGATCCGGCTCCGGTGCTGCTCGCCATGGAACGCCTGGGAGCAGATCCTCCGGACACCATCTTCGTGGGGGATTCCCCGTACGACATCGCCGCTGGCCGGGACGCCGGAGTCCGGGCCGTGGGTGTCGCATGGGGGGCATTTCCGGTGGCGACACTCCGGGAGGCAGGAGCGCGGGAGATTCTGGATCATCCGGGTGAACTGGTGCGGCTGGCATCCTTCCGAGGACGTCGCTGAAACGACCCCGCCGGCTGCCACCGTAGGATCGGGACGACTACGCGGGAGAGGCCGGCTCTCCCCGGACCCTGCCCCATCCAGTTCAAACCCTCCGGTCGGTTCGGCTATCTCAACCGGTGAGCGCTGAGCCGACCACGCATGACGGTGCCGAACATCGATCACGACTCGCTTCGAGACGAGCGAATCGCCAGGGACGCCTCCCTTGCCGCCGGCGGGGATCGTCCAGCATTCGAGCGACTCTATCGCGAGCATGTCAACCGGATCTTCGCGCTCTGTGTTCGCATGACCGCAAGCCGCGAGGCCGCGGAGGGACTTACCCAGGATGTCTTTGTGCGGGCGTGGCAGAAACTGCACCTCTTCCGGGGCGAGAGCACCTTCGGAACATGGCTCCACCGGCTTGCCGTCAATGTCGTGCTGAATGAGCGAAAGGTGGAGAGGAAGCGGCGCAATCGTTTTGCGGGGCCGGGAGACGGTGACGAAGATGGGCTTCCGGAAGCAAGGTTGCCGGCAAGGCAGGTCTCGGATGGGTTGATTCTGGACCTGGAAGCGGCAATCGCGCTTCTTCCTCCCGGCGCGCGTAGAGTCTTTGTTCTGCATGATGTGGAAGGCTACAGGCACGAAGAGATTGCCGGGCAGTTGCAGATCACGCCCGGAGGAAGCAAGGCCCAGCTTCACCGGGCGCGTATGCTGCTGAGAAAGGCATTGGAGCGATGACCAGAATGACTCTTACCTGCGAACAGTCTGACGAACTGTTGTCCGCCTGGTTCGAGGGCGACCTCGATCCGCTGCAGCACGGCGCCGTGACCGATCACGTCACGCACTGCCTTCGGTGCGCCGCAATCGTGCGCGACATCGATGCCATACGACACGATGCGGCCAACCTCCCGGAGATGTCGCCGCCGCGGGATCTGTGGGAAGGAATCGCGGCACGTACGGTGGCACCCGTGCTGCGTGTGTCGACTTCTCCCGGACCCTCCCGGAGGCGGGTACTCTGGACCAGAGCTGCAGCGGCCGTCCTGCTGATCGCCGGAGTCTCGGGTGTGACGTATTCAATGGCCGCCTGGCGGAACGCTGCTGCCACCACGACTCTGCTGGCCGATTCGGGAGACAGTTTCGCGGGTACTGCAGTCAACCCGACTCCCGTGACTTCCCAGGTCGTCTATTCCCGGGAAATCGCCCGGCTTCGCACCATTCTGGATGAACGTCGTGGAGGGCTCGATTCCACGACGATCGGTGTGGTGGAGCACTCACTCGCGACAATAGACCGAGCCATCGAGGAGGCTCGGGCGGCGCTGGCCAGCCACGATTCCAGTCCTTTCCTGCAGGATCAGCTCGATCGGGCACTTCAGAAGAAGCTCAGCGTCCTGCGTACCGTAGTGTTGATGCCCGCGGAGGCTTCGTGAGGATTCCCATGCTTGCGCCACGGATTTCAGTGATTGGTGCACTCGTGATGGCAGCCCCGGGACTGCTTCCGGGCCAGAACAACCGGGAGCGAGATGCCGGGCGTCAGCCACCACTGTCGCGAAGGATAGAGCAGACCATCGACGCGAGCCTTGCCAGCGCCATGCTCGCCCTCGAGGATGCCCTCCAGAACATGGATTGGGCCTGGACCGACTCGCATCAGGGAGTCAGCCGGATCGACACCACATTCGCCTTCCCGAGCGATGGTACCGTGGATCTGTCCGGGTTCGATGCAGATATCACGGTGACCGGCTGGACCCGCGCCGAGGCACGCGTGGTCGCCCGTACGGAGCGCGGCAACCTGCGCTACCGGTTCTCCCGGAGCCGGATCTCCCTCGAAGCCGAGGGACGCCGCGGCCGGGGAGACGCCAGATTCGAGCTGCACGTCCCCACGGGAGTACACGTGATCCTGCGCAGCTCATCCGGAGACCTGAACGTTACCGGAACCGGGGGGTCGGTCGAGGCACGCAGCAGCAGCGGTGATGTCACGGTTTCCGGTGCGGGAGATCGGGTGGAGGTGAGCAGTCTGTCCGGTAGCGTCACTGTTCGGTCTATGACTGGTGAAGTGGATGCCAGTTCCCTCGGCGGCGATGTCTATCTGCGTGATGTGAAGGCGCGCCGGATACGTGGGGAATCCACCAGTGGCGACGTCGAACTCACCAACGTCACGTCAGCCGATATCGATGCATCGAGCGTCTCCGGCGATATCCTCTTTACCGGACCCATCGATCCCCGGGGGACCTACTCCTTTGCCAGTCACGCGGGAGATGTCACGCTGACGGTCCCAGCGGGAATAAGCGCCCGTATCGGCGTGGAGACATTCAACGGGGAGCTGGATTCCGATTTCCCGATTACACTGCAGTCAGGTTCCGACCGGCGTACGATTGAACGCATGGAGTTTTCCATAGGCGCGGGAGATGCCCGCGTAATCGTGGAGTCTTTCAGCGGCGATATCAACATCCGGCGCCAGAAGCGCCCGTAACCAGGAGACCTGCATGAACCGCGTACTTGCTCTCTCAGTTGCCGGCGGGCTCCTGTCGCTCACGTTGCCAGGTGGTGGCGCAGGAGCACAGGAAACCGACCGGAGCTTTCAATGGAACGGCACGGTAGCGTCCGGGAACTGGGTTCGGATCCGGAACCTGAATGGCGGCATACGGGTCGAACGCTCCTCGGGGTCCGAGGTCGAGGTTGTCGCCGAGAAGCGCTGGCGGCGGGGCAATCCGGATGACGTGTCGATCAAGGTCACGCATACGGGATCGGGAGGACGGGATGTACTGGTATGTGCCATCTGGGAGGAGCGCACCGAACGCTGTGATGAGCACGGCTACGAGATGGATGACAACAACCGCAATCGACGGGGCCGCGACGATGATGTTGCCGTCAACTTCACCGTGAGACTTCCGGAGGGTGTCAGGCTTCTGGCCAGTTCAGTGAATGGGGAGCTGGACATCACCGGTGCATCATCCGAGGTCGACGCGCGCACGGTCAATGGCGCCATCTCCGCGCGGTCGACTGGAGGCCCGGTGACGGCGGAGACAGTGAATGGTGACATCTCCGTGGAGATGACCACCGTGGGCAGTGACGATCTGGAATTCGAGACCGTCAACGGTTCCATAACGGTCACCGTCCCCGCTTCACTGAACGCCGACGTGACCATGCGCACGGTGAACGGCACACTCAGGTCCGACTTTCCCATGACTGTCCAGGGGCGCATCAATCCGCGCCGGATGAGTGCCCGGATTGGCAACGGCGGCCCGGAACTGGAGCTCAGCACGGTGAATGGTTCCATCGAGCTGAAAAGGCGGTAACGGCTCCTCACGGACTCCGGTACCGGAAGGCGGCGCTGAATGCGTCGCCTTCGTCTTTCCGGGTATGTGGTACTATGTCCATGGAAATCAACAGTTTCCGCGGCATCGGGTGATGCTGGTGGTGCCGGGTCGGTATCCCTGACAGGGGCCCCAGGCGGTTATATTGACGGGGTCTTACCCACGCCAAGGAGTACTGACATGGGTGTGTCCTATCGTCCGCTGGAAGTCACCGCGGTCCGCACGGGCGCCGAGCGCGCCACTCTGGTACGGCGCACGTACCTGCTGGTTTTTGCCAGTGTGCTGGTAACCATGCTCGGAGTGTCCTGGGCTTTGTCGACGCCGGCGGTGCTCAACTGGACATTGCGGCATCCTTTCCTGACGGTCATCGGAATGTTCGCACCGCTGCTGGGGGCGCTTCGTTTCCGGCAGGTCTTTCCCACGAACATTGGTCTGGTATTTCTCTTCACCTTCATCGAAGGGATTGCGATCGCGCCGCTGATTTATGCGTACGATCGAATGCAACCGGGTGTGGTGGGTCAGGCTGCCCTGCTTACGGGGACGACGTTTGGTGTGCTGACGCTCTACGCGTTCGTGAGCCGGCGTGATTTCAGCGCCTGGGGTGGTTTCTTTACGGTGGGTCTCTGGGTTCTGATTGCGACTTCACTGCTCAACATGTTTTTCCGGAACCCCACGGCGTCGCTCTGGATTGCCGGTGGGACGATTCTGGTGTTCGGTGGGCTGCTGGTGTTCGACACGTGGCGTCTGCGGAACGTGTATGGCCCCGAGGACTACGTACAGGCCGCGGTGGCCATCTATCTGGACCTGCTCAACATGTTTCTGGCCATTCTCAGTCTCCTGGGTGGTCGGCGGGAGTGAACTGAGGGGAACGGACGCTCAGGAACAGAGGGCCCACGGATCGCTCGACCGTGGGCCCTGCTGTTTTCGTGGTTGCCGCGTTCCGGCACTGCGGCTTCTCTCCCGGGGGGATTGGGAGTGGTGTGCCTGACCTCAGGAGTCTGCCTGGCGTTCGTGCCATTTTGTTTCCCGCTGGAATGCGGCGCCGAGCCGGAGTACATCAGCGTCCCTTCTTCGTGCGGCAATGAGCTGGAGGCCGACCGGCAACCTGCCATGCACGAATCCGCACGGCAGGGACAGTGCCGGCAGGCCGGCCATGTTCTGGGGTGCATTTAGGCGGGTGAACGCATCCACGACGCCCACGGTCCTGCCGTTGACGGTGACGGTGGTCTCCTCGATGCGTGGTGGAATGGACGGGAGGACAGCACCCACCAGACAGTCGAGGTCGGAGAAGACGCGCGCGAACGCCTCCGTCAGGGTGCGCCGTACTGCCTCTGCCCGCAGGAGGTCGAGTGCACTCCAGCGAAAGGCGGCCTGCAGGCGTTGCCGCACCAGTGGGCCGTATGCTTCGGGCCGGGCCGAGAGAAATTGTTCGTGGTATGCGGCGGCCTCGGATGCGCTGATGACGACTGAAGCGTGGTGGGCCTCGTCCAGCTCTGGCAGCCTGACGTCGTGCAGAAGGCATCCCACTTTCGAAAGGATGCGGATTGCCGCTTCGACCGGTTTCTGCACCGCGGTGTCCAGATCCCGCAGGTGGAACTCCGAGATACCCACCCGCATGCCGCGTGCGCTTCGTTGTGCTGCTGACAGGAACTTGCCGGTGTATCGTGGTCCTGCCATTGCTTCCAGCATCAGGGCGCATTCGGGTACGCTGCGTGCCATGGGTCCGGCGTGATCCAGAGAGGGGCTCAGCGGTATCACACCATCGACGGGTACGAGTCCGAATGTCGGTTTGAGGCCGGTGATGCCACAGCACGCGGCGGGGATCCGGATGGATCCGCGGGTATCGGTTCCGACGGACAGGGGGCCGAGGTCCATGGCCACGGCGGCGGCCGAACCGCCGCTCGATCCACCGGCGACGCGGTCCGGATCCCAGGGGTTTCGCACGGGTCCGAAGTGTTCGTTGGCGGAGGTGACACCCAGCGCCACTTCGTGGAGGTTGGTCTTGCCCATCAGGATGGCGCCCGCCCGACGGAGGCGACGTATCACCCTGGCGTCGCGGGTGGTGGTGAGTCCGTCTCCGAAGATCCGTGATCCCGCGGTGGTTGGTGCTTCGGTGGTAAGCACCAGGTCTTTCACCGACAGAGGCACACCGGAGAGCAGCGGGGGGGTTGTGCCTTTCTGCCTGACGAGTCGTTCGATGTGCCGGGCGGTGCGACGGGCGTGCTCCGGAAAGACGGACAGGTAGGCGTGGGCCTGGGGATTCACGCGGTCGATGCGTGCCAGGATCTCATCCACGACTTCCACGGGCGAGACCCGGCGGTGGCGGATATCCCGGATGAGAGTGAGTGCGTTCAAGGGGGGCGGGGGGCGGGTATCGAGGGCTGAGAGTTGATATAACTGATTGTACAGCAATGCGATAGCTAACCCCTGCAGCGTCCTGTCCTGGTGATCCTGGCAGGAGCGCTCCACTTGCATATTCGGGTTTTATTCGGTATTTCTGTTTCCCCGGCTTTGATCCGGGAAGCGGAGGGCGGGCGCGCCTAACGCGTTATCGCGTAGTAAATGACGTACAGCCAGGAGAAGAAGCCATGGATGATCGCCCACAGAATCGAGTGGTGCATGCTCCACGAGATGGTTATCGCGAGCGCGCTGCCCATCGTCACGCCCGCCCGGGTGATTTCGGTGGTGCGGCTGCGACTGTTCATGAATCCTCCTCTGTCCCGGTGGTCGAAGGGGCCTTCGGAAACAGGCCCGGTGTGAGATGTCTGGGATCCGGTGGTCATGTCGGTGAGCGTGACTGGTCATTTGCGTCCATTACGGATCGCCCGATGCTTTGCGGCTGAACCATCTGATAGTACGTGAGAGAATCACTGCCTGCTTCATCCGTGGGTTGCGGTTTGCTGCCGCAGCCCCGGTCAACCTGTCCCTTCCCGTCATCTGTCCTCCGCCGTCACTGCTCTCCGCCAGCAGCTCGCTGCCATCCAGTCGCCTTCACGGACTGGCAGCGCAGCGGTTTCGACCGGGGTTCCGGCACTCGACCGGATCCTCGCGGGTGGTGGAGTGCCTTGCGGCCGTCTGACCGAGATTCTGGGCAGGCGGGGGAGCGGTCGAACGACACTCGTCAGACAGCTCGTCACTGCCGCCATCGATGCCCGGCGCTGGGTTGCCATCGTCGATGGCTCGCGCACTCTGTCGCCATGCGACTGGGTTTCCGCCGGCAGTGGCGGACGCCTGTGGGTGATCCGTCCCGCTGATCCGGACCGCAGCGCCTGGTGTGCCGACATGCTGTTGCGCAGCGGTGCTTTCAGTCTCGTGGTGCTCGATGGCATACCATCGCTTTCACGTCCCGTGGGTATCCGCCTGACGAGGCTTGCCCGGGGCAATGACGTGGCGCTCGTGGTTGTTGGTGAGGAGAGCGGTATCGTCGGCAGTGCGGTACGGATACGTACAGTCAGGACCCGGGAACCGGAATCGACAGATGGCCCGCTCCTGCCTGCTGACTCCGGATCCCTTCCTGCAACCGGTTCCAGATGTCAATCGCTTCCTCTCTCTCACTTCTGTTTCCAATCCCGCTTCCCGCTTCCCTCTTCCCGCCTGACGCTCCTTGTGAGCAAGGGCGGCTGGCATCATCCCGTGGAGGTTGGCTGTGCAATCCCGATGGCGCGTCGCCTGTGTACGCATCCCCAGGTTCCCGATCGGCGCGGTGTGGCAAAACGCAATCGCCAGGGACAACGGGTCTCATCCCCACACCGTCGCGGCACCGCAGAACCGGGTGGCGGGGAGCATGATACCAAACAGCAAACTCCGGAATACGGCCGTGGGGAACGGGCACTCTTCGTTGGAGGTACCCTCCCCGACAGGCGCCGATGTGCTGAACCGGTCATCAAACGGGACGGGTTCCTCCTCGCCCGCTGAGGACAGTCCGCAACCAGAAGACGCATTCCCCGCTTCCCGCTTCCCCCTTCCCGCTTCCCGCTCCCACTGGGATACTCTTCCCATCGCGCTGGCCGAGGACCTGCGTCTGCGCGCACTGACTGCAGCGGCAGCCCGTATGCAGATCCGCGCAGGCATGACGGTCACTGAAGCCAGGTCGCGCTGCGCCAACCTGGAGGTTCTGACCTGGGATCAGGTCGTCATTGACCACGAGGTCCGGCGTGTGACTGCCGCCTTCCTCGCCGCGAGTCCCCAGGTCACTCCTGTCGCTGGCGTCCCAGGACTCTGGTGGGTCGGTGCCGGCGGTCTCGACAGACTCGGCGGTGAGCCGGTGCTTGCCGGACTGCTGTCGAAGATTGCCCGGCGCTGGCATCCTGATGCGCGCGTTGCCCTGGCGGATTCCTGCGCGGCGGCCCGGGCCGGTACCTGGGATGACGGACAGGAAAGCCGTCGGTTACGGGACCGGAGTCGGAAGAAAAGTCCACACCGCGAACGTCACACACCCCTGCTGATTCCTCCCGGTGGTGATGCTGCCTATCTCGCCACCGTCCCATTGGGCCTCCTCCCCATGGACGAGGTCATGAGAGATGCATTGAGAGCGTTAGGCATCCATCGGGCGGGTGGCCTCGCAGCTCTGCCACCCGACGAAGTGGAACAGCGCTGGGGCAGGACAGGACTCCTTTCCTGGCGACTGGCACGGGGTGAGGATTCCCGCCGACCGGGACTCACCCTGGCTGACCAGCCCCGGGCATCCTCCGTGGATCTGGTGCCGGGCGTGTCGACCGTGGAGCCCATTCTTTTTTTGATGCGAGCCGCGCTCGAGCGCCTGCTGGCCGATCTCGCAGCCGATGGCCGTGCCGCCGCAATACTTGCCATCACCCTTGCGCTCGACGATGCCCGGGGGGCGGCAGGATCCCGACCCGCACACCGGATCACGCGGGAGATCCGGCTGGTGCATCCAATGGCACGACTGGTGCCTCTCTTTGAACAGTGTCGGGCGCTGCTGGATCGCTGGCCGCTGTCGGCACCGGTTTGTGGCTTCACCATTGCCATCACGGCCACGGCACCACTGCCTGGTGAACAGGGGGATCTGCTCGATCCCGTCTGGCGGGATCCGGCTGCCGCTGACGCAGCCTTTGCCCGCCTGCGTGCCGAACTGGGATCTGATGCCATTGTAGTCCCAGTCGCACGGGACGAGCATCGGCCCGAACGGTCGGGTGAATGGAAACCGGTTGACGGCAGCCCCGGAGTCGAGCAGCGGACAGGTGACCGTGACCTGCCCGCTTCCCGCTTCCCACTCCCCACTCCCCCCGCCATTCCAACTGCCACCCGTCAACTGGATCCACCGGAACCCATTGACGTCGAGTGCACCCGTGATGGTACGCCATGTCTGATCTTCTGGCGCGGGCGCCGACTGCGCATAGCCCGTGTGACCGGTCCCGAACGTCTCTCTGGTGACTGGTGGAAGGACGGTTACTCGCGCGACTACTGGCACTGCGACGACCCCGAGGGTGAGGGCCGACTGGTGTTCTATCGCGACAACACGTCAGGCAGATCCTGGTTTATTCAGGGATGGAATGACTGAAAGCGGCGGGAAGGGGGAAGCGGGAAGCGGGAAGCGGAGCGGAGGGAGGCGGAAATGTGGTCCTCTGCCTTCACCGCTTCCCACTTCCCGCTTCCCGCCGCTTCCCGCTTCCCGCTTCCCGCTTCCCGCTCCGTGTACATAGAACTCCACTGTCACTCCGTTTTTTCCCTGCTGGACGGTGCCTCCGAGCCGGAGGCGTTGGTGGCCCGTGCCAGAGCGGTGGGGATGCCGGCTCTGGCCCTCACCGACCACGATGACCTGGGCGGTGTGGTCCGGTTCGCCGAGGCAGCTGCCGGGTCCGGCATCGGTGGCATCATCGGTGCGGAGCTTACGGTCATCGGCGACGGTTCGCCGACGCACCTCGTGGTTCTGGCCGAGTCACGTGAGGGGTATGGCAACATTGCATCCCTGATCACACGGGCGCGCATGGATACGTTCCGGGGAGAGCCTTCGGTCACGCTCGACACGCTGGCAGGACACTCCCGTGGCATCTTTGCGCTGACCGGATGTCCACTGGGATGGGTGCCCCGGCGTCTGGCGGCCGGTGATCCCGATGGTGCCTGCGAGGCCGCCGCTACGCTTCTGGAGATCTTCGAGGGGCGACTCGCCATCGAATGCTGGGATCATCGCCTCCCCGAGGAGAGGGAACTCGTCAGGCAGCTCATCCCGCTGGCCCGTGCACTGGGCATACCCTGGGTGGTCACCAATGATGTCCACTATGCCGAACCCACCGGCCGCCTGGTTCACGACGTGCTCTGTGCCATCCGTCATCAGCGTCCGCTGGATGCGATGGGTACACGCCTTCGTCCCAATGGCGAATGGTATCTGCGCAGCGCCGCTGGAATGCGACGCCGCTGGCAACTGGATGATACCGGTCTCCGCAATACGCTGGTCATTGCCGAGCGCTGTGCGTTCCGTCTGGAGCAACTGAAGCCTTCGTTGCCGGTCTTCCCTCTGCCGCCGGGAATCACTGCGGATGAGTATCTGGCCAGACTCGTGGAACAGGGAGTGCGGGAGCGCCTGGCACCGGCAGTGGCGCGTCTGACATCGGGAAACGACACCGGACAGGTGTGGGCACGCAGTGGAGAAGAACCACTCCGGGATGCTCCTGCTCCTTCTCCATCATCCGCGGCACGAGCTGCCGGTCGTGATCCACGGTCCTCTCCTGATCCTGGATCCATGGATCGCGGACCGTATGCCGGGCCGATCACTCTCCCCGAGCGGTACAGAAAGCAGATCGATCACGAGCTGGACCTCATCCGGCGGCTGGGGCTGGCGGGCTACTTTCTCATCGTATGGGACATCGTCCGATTTGCGAACCGGAGCGGGGTTCTTTGCCAGGGGCGTGGTTCCGCCGCGAACTCGGTCGTCTGCTACTGTCTTGGCATCACCGCGATCGATCCGGTGAAGATGAATCTCCTCTTCGAGCGCTTTCTGAGCGAGGAGAGACGCGAGGCTCCGGATATCGATATCGACTTCGCCCACCGTGACAGGGAACTGGTGCTGCAGTATGTGTACGAGCGTTATGGCCGGGAGCATGCGGCCATGGTCTGCGAGCACATAACGTACCGGGGCCGTTCCGCCGTACGCGACGCCGCGCGGGTGCTGGGCTTTTCGGTGGAGCAGGCGAATGTGCTCAGCAGCATGGCTGATCGGTTTTCCGCCACGGCCACGGCAGCGGCGCTTCGTTCCGGCACCACGCAGGAGGAGATGGCGGGACGTCGCTACGATCTCGATCCACAGTCCGACCGGCCGGCCGTTCCGGACGATCCCCGGCGCCGACCTCAGGAATGGACCGCCGAGGCGTTACTCGCGCCTGCTGGCGGATCTGATGCGGAGAGACCAGATGCAGAGGGAGCGACTGTGTCCCGCGAGACGCGACCTGCCAGGCATTCCCCGTCGTCCGTCACCGAATCCGGCCTCGACTTCCATGATCGTCGGGTTCAGGTGCTCCCCGACATCGTGGCCGGGCTGCACCGGGTCCCCCGGCATCGTTCCATTCATGTCGGCGGATTCGTGCTAACGCGCGAACCACTCCGCACCGTGGTTCCCATCGAGCCGGCTTCCATGCCGGGCCGTACCGTGATCCAGTGGGAGCGTGATGACCTGGATCCTGCCGGCCTCGTGAAGATCGACCTGCTTGGCCTCGGCATGCTGACGGTACTGCAGGACTGCCTCAAGTACATCCGCGCCACGCGTGGTGTTTCCATCGATCCCGGAACGCTGGACATGACCGATCAGGCTGTCTACGACGATCTCTGTCGCGCGGATACTGTCGGAGTCTTCCAGGTGGAAAGTCGGGCTCAGATGAACACACTCCCCAGGCTTCAGCCACGCTGCTTCTATGACCTGGTGGTTGAGGTGGCGCTCATAAGACCGGGTCCCATACAGGGAGACATGGTGAACCCGTATCTGCGCCGCCGGATGGGTGAAGAGCCGGTCACGTTCGCGCATCCGTCACTGGAACCGGTTTTGCGGCGGACGTTGGGCGTGCCGTTGTTCCAGGAACAGGGGATGCAGGTTGCCATAGCCGCCGCCGGCTTCACACCGGGTGAGGCTGACGTCCTCCGCAAGGCAATGGGTCACAAGCGCTCCCGTGAACGCATGGCCGCCATCTGCGGGAAATTGATCGATGGCATGAGGAAGAACGGCATCGATGAAGAAACCGCACGCCGGATCTACAACCAGATCAACGCCTTTGCCGACTATGGGTTTCCCGAATCCCATGCCGCCAGCTTTGCGCTCATCGTATATGCCTCGGCCTATCTGAGGCACTACTACACGCCGGAGTTCCTGGCAGCGATGCTCAATGCGCAACCGATGGGATTCTACTCCGTGGGCACGCTCATCGAGGACGCGAGGAGACATGGTGTGGTGGTCCGTCCGGTCGATCTGACGTGCTCGGCCTGGGACCATTCGCTGGAGCTGGCTGACGGAAGCATGGTGATACCGGATAACGGAAGCGTGGTTACCGTGACACAACATGACTCCCCCACCCCGCTTCCCTCTTCCCGCTTCCCTCTTCCCGCTCCCAGGGTCCGCCTCGGTATCCGGCTGGTACGCGGACTCGGCACCAGGGCCAGGGAGATCATCGAGCAGGCGTCACGGGACGGCCCGTTCACGGATATCGGTGATTTCGTCAGGCGGGTGAGAGTGGATCAGCGGGCGGTACGGGCCCTTTGTGAAGCTGGTGCTTTCGATTCCATGGTTGCTGATGTGGCGCCGAACCAGCGACGCCGCACCGCCCTCTGGCGCGCGCTGGACGCACTTCGCGGAGCCGCCGGCCCCCTCGCACCCAGGAAGAAGCAACAGACACCAGACGACCAGTCCACTTCCCCTTTCGCTTCCCCTTTCGCTTCCCCTTTCGCTTCCCTTTCTTCCGCTTCCCTTTCTTCCGCTTCCCCTTCTTCCGCTTCCCCTTCCCGCTTCCCGCTTCCCGCTTCCCGCTTCCCGCCATTGTCCCGCATGGAGATCACCGATGCCGACTACCGGATGACCGGACTGTCGCTCAACGGACACCCCATGCGTCACCTGCGCCGGATACTGGCACCAAACGACGTCCGCACGGCGGCCGACCTTGCACGACGGGGACGCGATGGTGAGCGTGTGGCGCACGCGGGGCTGGTCATCTGCCGGCAGCGTCCGGGGACAGCCAGAGGCTTTGTCTTCCTGTCGCTCGAGGATGAGACCGGGATTCTCAATGTCGTGGTGAATCCCCGGCGTTTCGAGCGGCAGGCACTGCTCATCTCCGGCTCACCACTGCTTCTCGTACGCGGAACCTTGCAGGTCAGGCACGGCGTAGTGAACCTGCGGGGTGAATCGTTCCGGGCACTCAGAGCAGATGCTGGTGAAGCCTGGGCCCGGAGCCGGGATTTCCACTGATCCTCCCAGCACCCATATCCGGGAGTTCAGCGTTTCGCTGCAGCATCAGGCTTTCCGGAAGGCCGCGCCAGGATACGCGCCGGGAGGCCAAACACGTTGGCCAGGACTCTCCGGTCCAGGATCTCACCCCGGAGGTCCAGATATATGGGCAGGCCCCCTCGCACCGGGATCCACGCCCTGGGTGCGTACACCCTGTTGAACCTCGTGTAGGCATAGAGTCGTACCCACGGTCGGCGCAGATCCGAGCGCACCAGTGACCGTGTCACGAACAGAAGTGACGTCACCCAAAGCGCACCGTCGTCCGTGCACTCGATCCGCGCTCCCATGACCAGCCCGAAAAACAGCGCCGGCAGGAACAACGGCGCACCAATGGCCAGCAGCCGCGGATCCTCCCCCCTGACGACCGGAACAGCCATCAGCAGCCCACCCATGATGCCAACGATGCAGAACACCCGCCATAACCAGGCCACAGGCCCACAGCGATAGATCACTCTCCGGCTGCTGTCCCCACGCACTTTCACAGGGTGGCGGTGATCCGGGGCGCCGGCCAATGAAACCCGGTGGCCGCTTCTATGGTTGCCTGCAGGTCCCTGGCCTGGGGCATGCTGGAGGGAAAGGCACACTCACGTGTCGGTGAGTGAACGCAGTAGTACACGATTCGCATCCCGCCGTAGTACAGGAGCACATACCGCAGTGAGACATCGACGACATCGGACCAGCGAATGGTGTGCTCGGTGAAAAACAATCTGCTGTGCAGTCCCACTGCATCCACGCGGTATCCAATGCGACCGGCCCACCAGTTCCCGAACTTGAACACCCCCGCCATGAGGGCGGAGGGGAATGCCAGGATTCCGGTCAGGGGCGTGCCCCAACCAGCCAGGGCGAGAACAATGAGACCCAATGCCATCAGTGCCAGCACCATGGCCGCGATCTCGAGGACACGACTCGGCCGACCGCCGGGATACTCACAGGGCTCGACGGGAACCAGCGGCCCATTGGCCAGTTCCGGCAGGACGGGACGATCCGACTTCCTTCGGCGACCCGGGAGAACCGGGCCCACGCCACCCATGATCAGGCCTGTGAAAACCAGCCCCAGAGCGATGTACGTCATCCATCCTGCTGCATTGGACAGCGCCCAGAATGGGATGCTCGCCACGATCCAGCGTATCCCCGGAAACCTCCGCATCAGAAGATAGGGGCCCAGCGACAGGCACAGCGCAAAAGCCAGACTCCAGGCGTCCAGACGATCCAGGATCGTGGAGCTCATGGGAAGCGTCATTATCCCGACGACGACGAGTCCGGCACCGATCCATGGACGTGCGGCCATGAGGATTGCGGCGGCGGCCACAACGAACATCAGAACCCGGCTCCCAGGTTGAACCGCCGCGGTACCAGCCAGACTCCAGAGGACCAGGCCGAATACGATCAGGACAATGGCCCTCAGCACCTGCACTACCGTGGTACGCTTCATGACTACGTGCCCGACTGGAACCCGGCACGGTCTTCAGTCATCAGATGCCTGTTCCCGCAGGGTAATGAGGAGATCCCGGATACGGTTCGGTGCCGGCACCGCGGGTGCCATTTCAGCAGCTTCGGTCGATGCCGCAGTCGAAATCGTGACGTCCCCGATATTCACCAGACGTGCCCAGAAGCTCTGCTTCACATCGATGGAACGGATATCCTTGATGAAAAACTCGCTCCGCTCCTTCGAAAAGAAGCCTTCGATCACCGTCACGCGCTCAGGGTAGATGCGCATGACGAAGGAGCGCCTGTGGTAGAGCGCGTGGATCAACATGTAGACCACCCACGCCGCGGGAAGTACCCAGAGGTAGCGCCACCAATCCATGGGCAGGTAGATGAGCGCCAACGGCATCAGGATGACGAATACCACAACCTGCCAGGTGATGTCCCAGAGAGAACTGCGCACCTGCAGGAGAACCGGCTGATTCTCGCTCTTCGCCGCCCTGTCCAGGAGAGCCGCCTTGCGTTCCTGCTGCCGATGCTCCTGGGGCACCGGACAACCGCAGGACGGACAGTTGGTTGCCGCGGTCGAAACCTGTTTGCCGCAATCCGCACATGCGATCAGTGCCATTACCACAACCTCGTCAGTGGTGGGGGACGGTGAGATCGGGCGACATATTGTCATCCCGTCGCCCGGGGCGGCCGCCCCGTCCTGCTTATACTACCATCTCACCCTCAGCGCCAGCGATACGTAGCTGTGGGTACGCTCCGCGTAGGTACGTACGAAAACCCGTCCTCGCGCCGCCTCCTCGGCGATTCGCCGCGCGGAGAGGGAAGGTGGAACGTTATCCAGAAAGTGATTGAGGGTAAGGACGAACTGGACGTTCTCGAGACCGGTCTGGTCGCTCCGCAGCGTCCACGCCAGCTCCGAATAGATGTCGCGACGGAAATCATAGCGCCTGACTGTCGAATCGCCTGGGTCCGGTACCCTGTGCGATGCATTGAGCGGCAGCTTGAAATAAGGAAACACCTGGATGCGCACATCCGGTGCCGGCCGCCAACGGAAGGTCGGTCGGATGCTGAGGCGATAGCGCTGTCGGCTCGGCACGGCAATGCTCACTGCAAGCGAATCACCCGGCACTATCGGACCGACCAAGGGTACGGACATGACATCCAGGCTCGCGCGCTCGATCTCCGAGAATACGCTCACCGCGATCCCGAACAGCAACCTTGCTTCAGTGTCGCGAATGGACCTGTCCAGCTCGTCCACTGACCTGCCAAATCGTTGCAGGTCCGATGACGTGAGAGAGGCTGGGTTGGACGCCACCCCAGTCATTCCAGTCAATCCGGTGCGAACCACGTTCATTTTCCTGTCCAGCTCCGCTTCATCACCCACGAATCCGAGCGGCCAGGCCAGGCGGGCGCCAAAGCCGATCTCGTAGCGCTGCTGGATGCTCAGGAAGTTGTCGGTGAAGCGTTCGGCAAACGCCGAATACTGCAGAGTGCGACTGGTGTGGTAGTCGTAGGTAATGCGCAGGGTCGTGACATCCTCCTGCAGCATGCCGTCACGCAATTGCAGGCCCAGCCGGCTGTCCACGGAGAGTTCCGAGGGATAATCACCCCGGGACACCGCGATACCGGTATTGAGCTTGTAAAGGGAGCGTTCGCCGGCCTCATCGCCGGACAGGCCAAAGAGTATGTCCGCCCGCAACGCCTGCTGACGTTCTTCCAGGCTCCTGAGGTCCGCGAGCGCCTCCCAGAAGCCTGCTGTCGGCGCCAGCGTGTTCCGGAACGGCAGCAGACGCCGTTCGAGATCGGCCACGGATTGCGCCTGGCCCGGGACAGTGACCAGGGCCAGCAGCGCAGTTCCCAGCAGGACCGGCGATCTTCTCATGAGCCGCCTGTTACCGTGGTTTCAGCCGGTCTTTTACATCCTTGAAAGCGTCCTTGATGTCCTTCTCGAGACTGCCCCGAATGTCTTCGCGCAGCTTCGCGGCAAGATCCTTCACACCGCCATCCACCGGCTTTTCCTTCACCGCGGGTCTGTCAATCTTGAAGGCACCGGAAGCCTCCAGCTTGCCGAGGATCCACTGGGTGGTCTTGCCGACAGCCAGGGTGAACGAGTCGTAGTCGAGACGGAAGTAACCCTTCTCGCCCCAACCTTCACCCCAACTGTTGCGTATCAGAACCTCCCGCTGGCCGTCGTCATAGCCCACGAGCAGCATGGCGTGGGTTCCTTCATTGGTATGCGCCGCCATCAGCTCGTCCTTCGAGGGTGGAGCCGCGCGACCCGTCGCCCGTACTGCGTTCCAGAAGGACTCCGGCAGGCTGGCGGCGAACACCACCGGGTACCCGCGCGCGAGGGCCCCCCGCACATTGTCGAAGCCGTCGACATGTGCGTATTCAGCAGGCACATAGTCGCGCGCCTGTTGGAAAACCGCATCGCCGGGCTCCCGGTTCACGAGATTGGGGTCGTATGGCCAGGCGGCTTCGGGGGGACTGCCAAACGCCATGAACGCGGCAAGGCCCTGGGAAATGCGCGTTCCGCAGTCCGCCCCTTCGTGACCGGACATACGTCTGGCGTTGAAGTAGACGAACAGGCGGCTGAGATCGACGGCCGGTTTCCCTTCCTTGCGTATCTGGTACTCCATGGCACCCACGACCGCGTTGGCGGTGCAACTTCCCACCTGCCCCTGGTCCTCCACCGGTGAGCAATACTGCCGCAGATCCACCTGACGCGGGAGAGCGTCCAGGTTGGGTGTGGCGCGCGCTGCCGTTGCCATGGCCCCCGGCGCCTCCGGAAGGCAACCATCGAGCCGTCTCCCCATGGCGGGCTGGCCCGGTTGCACTCCGCGCGCGTAAATGGCCTGTCCGCACGACGGGCAGTTGCTCCCGGAAGTGGGAAGTTCGCTCCTGCAGCGGTAACAATTCATCCCTGTGTACCTCCAGAAGTGACGGCGAACGGCAGGCCGCCTACTGTGAGTGATTGATCTTGAACTCGCCCTGGGTCCCATCCGCAAGGGTGTAGCTCAGGTGCGGCATGCCGATGTTGTCCATGTGAACCGTGCCGCTGCCCTGCATGACCACGCCGGACTGGGTTCGAAGCGTGAAGCTGGCTCCCGCCATGTTCAGAGTCCCCGCCAGCGTCACGATACCATAGCCGGGAATGGTCGACGTGGCGGTGAAGTTGGTGCCGTCGTGGGTCACGTTGAAGCGATTGCCGAAACCGTCGATCCAGTATCCCGACGCATTGAACTGCGAAGTGGGAATCGTGTTCGTGTCAACTTCCGGCTCAGGAGGTGGAGGAGGAACGAACCCTCCATTCCCGGTTGGTTTCATCATGTTGCCGATCACGCCCAGAACCACGAATGCGACGACCCCATACACGATGATTTTCGTGCGCCGGGACGCGCCTGCCAGTATCCCCTGATACTGAAGCCAGGACTTCCGGTCCGGACTCGGAACTGGAGAAGGAAGCGGTTCCGGACGGGGAGGATCCGGCTCGACGAGTGGCTGCGGACGGGCCTTTCCCAGGGCTGCATCGAGCGCCTCGTCGTACTCCGCTGCGGATGAAAACCGGCTGCGGGGCCGCGCGGAAAGACCCTTCTCGATGATTGCGTCGATCGACGGGGGAACGTCGCGACGGCTCTTGCTCACCGACTCCCAGCGACCCTGCGGCGGCGCGTCCATGAGGAGCTCGTAGAACATCACCGACAGCGAGTAGAAATCCGCCGCCGGCCCCACGGCGTCCGCCGACGTCATCTGCTCCGGCGCCATGTAGATCGGCGTCCCCACCGGACCACCGCTGCTGTGTGTGGCTGGCGTGCCAATCGCACGGGCAATGCCGAAATCGAGAATCTTCAGGTCGTAGTTTCCCGCGTCGGGATCACCCACCAGCAGGACGTTCTCCGGCTTCAGGTCCCGGTGCACCACACCCATGCGGTGTGCCTCTCCCAGACCGGCCAACATGGCCTTCATCAGTCCAGCAGCCGTCTGCAGCGACACTTCCCGGCCGGAACTGATTCCGTTCACCAGCCACGACCGCAACGTGCCGCCCCGGACAAACTCCATGGTGAAGTACGGCTGTCCGTTGTACTGGGAAACGTCGTACACGGCGACGATGTTCGGGTGGCGGATCTGCCGGGCGGTGAGCCCTTCGGCCATCAGTCGCTTGATCGCTTCCTCGCCGGTGACCAGATCGGGATGGATCAGCTTCAGGACGATCTCCTCACCGGTGTTGCTGTCCTTCGCCACGTAGACGACGCCCATGCCGCCCTCGCCGAGCTTTCGTACCACTTCGTAGCGCTCGGCAAATCGGGTCCCGGGCTCCAGAACACTGGCACGGGATTCCCGCATCGGAACGACGGTGGCCAGGCCACTGTAGGTGCCTCCCGCCGGCCGGCGGCTGGGAGTGGAAGCTTTTGGATTTGTCCCGCAATTCGGACAAAACACCGCGTCTGCTGGCAGCGGCGTCTGGCAGCTCGGACATTTCATGTGGGCACCACCGGGGAACGGGCCACTGTTATGCGGTCGACAGAGCCGATGGAAGACGCGAACGAGACCTGCAGCGCGAGCTTGTCCGGCCTGCCGGGGATGGGCACCAGCCGCTCACCCGGCCGCACCTCGGCAACCGCACCCGACGCGACAAGCATCCCGGAAAGCTCCATGCCGTGGGACGTTCGCACCTGCACACACAAGCGATCGTTCACCACGACAAAATCGAAGTGATGTCGCGAGATGGCCATGGTGGCTGGTTCATCCACGCTGCCGGTCCGCGGATCGAATGCGCGAAGGCAGATGTCGCTGGCCACCGCATCGCTGCCCGGGTCGGGATTCCGTGAATTCCGGCCTGCAGCCAGCTTCCCGCCAGGTAGCATGGTGGAGCCATCCCGTGGCACATCGTCGGGCGCGAACCCGGTGAAGGCAAACTCGACGTGACGCGGGACGCGCAAACCCTTGTCCTGATAGCCACGAATCCCATGTTCCAGCTCATAACGTTCCGCACGCTCCAGCGGAAGCGCGGTACGGTCCGCCAGCGCTGCCGGTGCAGAGCGTTCCCTGTCCCGGGTGTTCAATGCAGTATGCACCATGCCGCCGGTCTGAAACTGGGCGCCCGCAAGGTTGATGTTCTGCACAACCTGCTGCGTCTCGGTCCCCGATACCGTGATGGAAGTACCGCCCGAAAATGCATACGACTCCTCCACTCCCTTCCAGGCAGTGGCGATCACGAAGAGAATCCGCAGGGCATGTGTACCGCCGACTTCCAGCGGAGGAGTCTCGATGGTGAAATGACGCTCTGCCTGCCCGTCGATCCTCTCCCAGGTGAGAGCAACCGGTTCATCGGCTGCACCACCGAGTTGAACGATCTGCTTCACGGAAATGGGACGACCGGCGGTGGAGTTGTTGCGCAGGATCATGGGCACGGACACCCGGTCACCGCGCTTCGACTGCACCACCGCCCCGGCATCGATCATCAGCACCGGCGCCACACAGACGGGACACGCCTGCGTGGGTGTGACGAGGCTCTTGCATTCAGCAAAGGCCATGCATCGCAGAAACGGGTGCCCGCATTCCGGACAGAACGCCACTTCCGCATCCGTCGCGAAGCGATGACAACACGGCCGATACGGCTGCCAGTCCATCACCTATTGCCTCATCGCCCGGCCGCAGAACCGGCAGTGACGATCCGTCACCGGTATGGTGCGATGACAATCGGGGCACTCCGTAGTGTCGCGGGCCGCCTCGATGCCAGCGCCGCCACCGGCAGCCGCCGCGCCGGCACCGACTCCCGCGCCCACTCCCTGGGCGACACCCACCGTGCCCTGCATCCCCGAGTCGAAGAAGTGCCGCGCCTGTGCTTCCGAGGCCACCTTGGCCTCCTGCGCCTGCTGGATCATCTCCCGCATGAGAGCGACCTGATCCTGACCACCCTGGGCCCGCGCCCGGGCCTGCTCCACCATGAGATTCGCCACTTCCGGCGAGAACCCCGCCTGAATGGCAAGGATCGTCTCGGGTGAGGCATCCTTCAGGGCCTTGATCCTGTCGATGACCGCCTCTTCCCTCTGGCGGTTGGCTTCCATCTGACGGCGATGACCGGAGTCGCCCTCCTTCATCCTCAGATCCAGTCGACGCTCCTCGGCATCCATCTCGACATCCTGCAGGCCGCGCATCGTCTTGATCTGATCCTCGTGCGCCCTTGCCGCGAGGTCGAGACGTTGCAGCTCCTCCAGTTTCGCCAGCGCCAGCGCCTGCCTCCGGTCGGCTTCCTCGATGGCCCGCTCGACCTCACGGATCTCGCCGCGGATCTTCGTGACGCTGAGATCGTGTTGCCGTTCCCGTGTCTGCAGATCCATTTCCACATCGCGCCGCTGACCCGCACTTCGGGCCATGTCGATCCGGTGGTCCTCGGCCTCGAGCTGAGCCTTGAGCCCATCCAGCCGCTGCGTGCGGTTCATCTGGAGTTCGTGCTCCAGCGCTTTCATCTGCTGAATTCGGACACCGGTCTCCCGGGCATCCACGAAGCCGAGTTCGTTGTTCAGAATCAGTTTCCGCAGGTCATCCTCGGTGGTGACCTTGCTCTTCTCGACGTCAAAATCCGCCGTCAGGCGGACAATGCTCGACTCGGCTTCGCGGGCAATGCTCCGGTTGAGGATCTGGAACTCACGTTCCAGCGTCTCCTGCTCGCGCTCCTGCTGACGCTTCAGGATCATGGCCTTCTCTTCTTCATTGAAGGCCCAGTTCACCGACACCACGCGGGCGATGAGTCCCAGATCCGCGGCGATACGCTCGACCTCGGTCATGGTGTCCGCCTGGATCTTGTCCTGAAGACCCTTGTTGCCACGCACCTCGAGCGCATCCACCTGACGGATACCGGCATTCAGAACCCGTTCGCCCAGATGAGGCGTGAGTCGGTTGAGAATGCTGGTCTTGGTCACGAGACCATGCTCCTTCATCAGGCCGAGCACGTTGGCCGGTTTCTCGGGATTCACCTGCAGTTCGATGGTGAACTCGCAGCTGATGGGTACGTTGTCGCGCGTCAACGCGGTGGCCGCGGTCGTGAGCTGGAACGGTTTCAGATCGGCTATGAGCAGTCGCAGGGCGTGCTGGCCGGCCACGGCATCCTTGATGCTCCGCCAGAGACCCCCGATGGAGATGTGCGCACCTGCCGAGGCCTGCACGATCTGTCCGTCCCGGATCAGCAGCGCCAGAGTGTCCGGTCCAATGTCGAGGCGCTGCTCCAGCACCCCCTTGAATCGGTCCATATCGACGTACTCCGCAAGGAGGTTGTCGTCGCTCAATCTGATATGAGTCGTGGCCATGGTCAGCTCCTGGCGAGTGTCTTCTTCGTGGCCTTTACGAAGATGATGATGTTGGCGCCGATGACGAGCACCGCGATGGAAATGCCGAGAGGGTGTTCCCGGATGGTGCTGGTGATCGCATCGACGGAACTGAACTGCCGGACACCCGTCTCCAGCGACTCGACCTTCATCAACGAGCCGATGACCGTGCCGACCAGTGTGAACGAAGCAGTGATGATCGCCGCCGCGCGGGACCAGAACTCGGCCTTCTCAGCCGGTGTGGCGCGCTTTTCGAGAACCTCGGCGTAGGCCTCTCCCCGCGCTATCGCCTCCTCGCGCTTCTTCCTGTCAACCTTGAGGAAATCCGGCGTTATCGGCTTCCCGCCTCCGGACTCCGCTGGCGTGAGATTGTAGGCACGACGATGCAGGAAACCTGCGATACCTGTTACCAGCCACAGGGCACCGAATACAATCACCAGCCAGGACAGTATCTCGAGTATCCTGTCCAGCGTCTCGCTGTTCGCCAGATCAGAGCCTTGCATCTGCCTCCCCCGTTGTCAGCGGCCCCGGATGCTCACCCGAAATGGAAGTCTGGCAAGCGGACGGGGCAGTCTCAATAGGCCGGATAAGATACCGCTCACACAGCCGGCCGCACCTCCCCGCGCAACTCTTGGATATCCGGCCGTCCGGGTGACATGGCACCACCACCGGCCCAGGTCCGTCAGTCGCCGGGGAAACCCGGCCGACTCCGACGGAGCAGTTCCTCATAGTCCACGGGCGTGTCGATATCCATTGGCAGGGGCTCCGCCACATCGACAGCCGCGACACGCGCTGGATCCGCGGCCACCAGGTCGCGCGCACCGTGCTCACCTTCCAGCATCTGCAGCGCGCCGAACATCGAGGCATCGAACAGTACCGGGTTTCCCCTGACACCACGGTACCGCGGAGCAACAATGGGGCCACCACCGGCGCGCCAGGTATCCGCCACCCGGCGTACCACGTCCGCGGAAAGTGTTGGCTGATCACCGAGCACCAGCAGCGCGGCTCCAACATTCGGCGGCAGTCCCGCAACACCGGCGACCACCGAAGACGACAGTCCCCGGGCCGGATCCTCGTTCACCACCCAGGACACGGGCAGGCCACCAACCGCGGTCCTCACGCCCTCGGACTGGGGACCCACCACCACGACCACGTACGCCACGTCGCACTCCAGTACGGTTTCCAGTACCGTCCGGATCACCGTGGATTCCCCAAACGGAACCAGCAGCTTCTGAGCCCCGAAGCGACGCGCGAGTCCAGCCGCCAGCACCACGGCTGCGATGGGGCGCGCTCGATCGGCGGTCGGCAGACGATTTGCCCGCCGGTGCAACATGACTCCGGTGTGCAGTACCGTCAGAGGAAGCTGCAGACACTTGCGCCGCGATTCGGGAACCTCGGCATCCAGCGCCCGGAGTAGGTCCTCCACCGTCAGGGTGTCGATTTCATCCAGGGGGGCCCCCGTCATCAGTTCGGTGAGTACCGAAGCGGCAGCCACGCAGATGGCACAGGCGTTGGCGGTGAACTTTGCTTCCTCGACCCGGCCATCCTTCAGCCGCAACTCTATCCGGACCCGATCGCCACAGAGAGGGTTGGTGCCTTCTTCGGAAATCGTGGGCTGACTCAGCGGCCCTCGGTTCCGGGGGCGCCGGAAGTGTTCCATCACGGAACGCGAGTACGGATATGCCATCAGCCTGTGGTCAGTCCAACAGGCCCAGCGGAGCACCTCGGACGACCACGAACGGAACATCCCCGGATCCGACGTGACTGCCGGGCGGATCCCCCGACGCTGCGTCCGGAATGGTTCGCACACTCCCATCTCATGGGCGATTCCGCATGAGTCCACCTCCCCGGCCTCTCGTTACGGTCAGCGCCTCGGCGAGTATCGCGAGGGCGATCTCCTCGGGACTGCGGGCACCGATGTCCAGCCCCACGGGTACGTGCACGCGGGCAAGCTGCTCCGCGGCGACACCATCCTCCGCCAGAAACTGCAGGAGGGCACGACCGCGACGGCGACTTCCAAGAACACCGATATAACCTGCGTTGCCGGCAAGCACACTGCGCAGGACAGGAAGATCGTACTTGTAGTCGTGAGCCAGGAGAACAACGAAAGTCTGCCGTCCTGAGGACAGTCGTTCGGAAACCTCGGACGGCATCCCCACGATTACCTCGTCCGCGTCCGGAAAGCGTTCGGCCGTTGCAAAACTTTCACGTCCGTCGACCACTGCCGTTCTCATACCCAGAATCCTGGCCATCCGGACCAGGGGCATCGCCACGTGCGTGGCACCGATAACCAGCAGGGTGACCGGTGGCGCGTGTCGCTCGAAGTACAGTCGCTCATGGTGCGCACCAACCTCCCTGACTCCCGACGCACCCTCACCCAGCAGAGCCTTTCCCTCCACCGCGGCTGCTCGATCCAGCAATGGATCTCCCAGGGTTCCTTCGATCCGGTCCGCGGTCACCAGCAACCGTCTTCGTGTACCCTTCAAGGGCGCGACGATGACGGCGGGGATCCCGCGTGACACGGCGGTGCGGACTCCCTCCAGTGCGGGCACTATGGGGTCGGCCGGATCCTCAGGATCCACTGGCTCGACCAGAACCTCGATCGAGCCGCCACACGTCATCCCCAGTTCCCATGCTTCCATGTCACCCAGTGAAAGGGACAGTACACGGTGCTCGCCGTGGGCGAGCACCAGGGAGGACTGCTCGATCACTTCCGCGTCGACACAGCCGCCGATCGTGACGGAGCCGAGTATGCCACCGGAAGCGTCGACCCACATCCGGGCACCGATTTCGCGGGGTGTGCCACCGGTGGAGGACACCAGAGTGGCGAGTGCCGCCCGCCGGTTGGGGATGATCAGCTCGGGCGCCAAGGTTCAGCCGGGATGGTGTTCAGTGTCATTCTCCTCGACCACCTTCCGTGCGCGCCATGTCGTGGACCAGGTACACACTTCACCCGGCTCCAGCCAGCGCGCACTCTTCCAGTCACCCAGTGCATCACTCAGTGAATCCGGGGCTCCGATGCAGGGTTCGAAGGCGACATTCTGGTAGGCACGGGCGTGTCGCCCCGGTGTCCAGCCACGACAGTTCACCCAAAGCCCGAACCAGGGGACTTCCTTGCGGTCGAAGGTGACTTCCAGTTCCTCCCCGCCGTCGCGATAGCAGGCGCGACCCTCGGATGGTTCCACGAAGATGCGGCAGGCAAACTCGCGGGCCACGGCCGCGGGCGTGAGGAGATCCAGTACCCGTCCTGCCGCGCGTACGAACGGCCATCGATGCTGGGAACGACCGTCTCCCATCTCCAGCCGGTGCGCCGCGACCACGCGAAAGGGAGATCCTTCCGGAAGGCGGATCTGGGTCCGGGGAGTCAGAGGAAGTGTTGGGTGTCCGGCCCAGATGAAGGGAATGCGATCAGCGGCGTCATTGACCGCGTGATATGTCATGACCACGGCACCATCGGCGGTCACGCGGGCAAGCCTCGTCAGGCGGTACGGCAGCCTGCGTCCTTCCCATGTGGTTACGACGGCCTGGCCATCGGTGCCGGTGTCGATGTCCATTTCCGGGAGCTGGGACCAGATCTCTCCGCGATCCGGCAGCTCCATGCCGCCCCATCCCCGCACCCAGCCCGGGATCCGGCACGCGGCCGATGTGGGGAAGCGTTCGTCGTAACCACCCATGTCACCGCTTTCGTCGTAGTTGGATCCTTCGACCGGCGGAGCAAAGGGGATCGACTCGTTATGCCAGAGCCACTGACGACCACCGATCTCCATCTCGGTGATGCGCCCTCCCAGAGCCGGGATGCAGACCAGACGGCTCCCCCCTCCCCGTACCTCCACCGTCCCCCAGGACGACGTCCGGGGGAGTGTCGGTGTCTCGGTCCGTGCGGAGAAGAAGGGGAACTTCACGCGCGATGGTCAGTCCCGCGGGCGAATCGTTTCGAGCGACACTCCCCGTGTGGCAAACACACGGGAGATGGCTTCACCGATGCGATTGTTCGGTGTGCTGGCACCCGCCGTCACCCCAACGCGTATCGGACCCGACCGGGGCAGCCAGCCGCGGGCCACGGCTTCGCTGTGGAGTTTGCCGGCCGGGCGATAGCGAACCGAGTGTTCCCCGGTGTCGATGGCATCCGCATCCTCCACGTGATACGTGGGAACCCGTTCCGCACAGAGCATGGCCAGAGAGATCGTGTTGCTGGAGTTGAAACCGCCCACCACGAGCATCGCATCCAACGGTTCCTGGAGAAGTTCCAGTACCGCATCCTGCCGTTCCTGAGTGGCTGAACAGATGGTGTCGAAGGAGCGGAAGTTGGCGGTCACATACTCCGGGCCGAACGATTCCTCCATCGTATCCCGGACCCTCTCCGCGATCGCCAGTGATTCCCGGGCAAGCATGGTGGTTTGATTGGCGACTCCGATGCGACGCAGGTCACGATCCGGATTGAAACCGGGGGAGCCGGCCGCGCCGAGCTGACGTTCGAAGCGCACCCTGACGTCGGAGTGTACCTCGCCACGGCCCAGCCCCCGCACGAAGTCGCAGACCAGCAGAGCTTCCTCCATGTCCCGCACCACGAGGTAGCGTCCTTCCGGGAAGCGGGTCACCTGGGACGCAGTCGCCCGGGTCTCCTCATGGGCAGCCTTCCCATGGATGAGGGCGGTGTACCCGTCACGGGCGTAGGCCTCCACGCGCTTCCAGACGTTGAGGACCGAGCCACAGGCCGTATCCACCACAACGCAACCGATGGCCCGCAATGCGTCGAAGTCCCGGATGGTCACGCCAAAGGCCGGGAGCACCACAACGTCCGCCGCGCCGACCTCGCTGTAGTCGAAACGGGCTTCCTCCGAGGATCCCGCGATCGGTTTCATGATGACGATCCCCATCTCCCGCATCCGCCGGTTCACATGCGGGTTGTGGATGATCTCCCCGGCCAGGAAGATCCGCCGGTCCGGGAACTTCCTGCGGGATTGATAGGCGTAGTCCACGGCCCGCTCCACGCCATAGCAGAAGCCGAACTCCCGGGCCAGGCGCACCGTCACATCCCCGACGGACAGTGTGAAGTCGTTGTCCCGCATGACATCGATCACCCATCCGGAGTAATCGACGGCTATCTCCTGCTGGACCTCGGCCTTCAACCCGAGACCCTTCCGGTAGTAGGTTCCGGAGGCAGCGCTCATGGTGACAATATAGCAGCCCCGCCATTGGGGGAGCGTTCGCTTGCCGTCCCACGGCCCGAAACGTAAGCTTGGCCGCAATGGCCCCTCATGCCGGGACGTTCCCAGCCGTACCAGTGTCTCCCATCGCAAACGCGACCTTGAGTTTCGTGTTCATCGCCGAAAGGCTCTGGCTCGATTTCGTGAACACCGACGATCTGCGGCGGGGTGTACGCGTGGACGTACTGCGGGATTTCGACTCCCTGATCGCCTGGCTGAGTGCGGCCGATGTGCTGGATGGCGAACGGGCTGCCGGGATGGCGAGGCGGGCGGAGCAGCAACCCGCGGGCGCAGCCGCCGCACTGGTGGAAGCCCGACGGGTACGCGCGGCGCTGCGGGCTCTGGCGGAGCGTGGCGCTCATCTCGAAAAAGCACGGGCGGACGCGCTGGCCGAGATCAATCGTGTACTGGGCCGCAGCGCCGGTACGCGGCGGGTGGACACGATCGATGATGGCAGCTTCCGGCAGAGCTTCGTACCCGTGGGTGATGCCTTCGCGGGCTTGATGATCCCGGTGGTTGAATCGGCTGCCCAGTCACTCGTCGATGGCGACCTCCCCCGGGTGCGGCGTTGCGCCGACACCCGTTGTCCCCGGGTGTTCTTTGACGCCACCCGGAACGGCCGTCGTCGCTGGTGTGACATGGCCACCTGCGGAAACCGCGCCAAGGCGGCGCGCTTCCGCGCCAGGGAACGCCCTCCCGGGGACGGTCACGTGGACCAGGCGCGATCCGCCTGACGCATCACTTCAGGCCGCCATCGGCGCTGCCCAAACCGGCCTAACGCCGACGGCGTTTCCGCTGGGACTGTCTCTGTGGACGCTGCCGCCGGTTCCGCTCCGGCATGAGTTCGTCCGCCGACCAGGGCCGCTCGAGCATTTCCTGCAACTGTTCCAGTGTCGCGGCCCGGACCGCCCCCCGCCGGCCCCGGGTCACGACGAACCGGAGTGGTCGGTCCAGCCGGGGGAGTTCCTGCCGGACCAGGGTGCGGGCCATCTTCTCCGGGAGCCGGAGTCGGGCAACCGGCACAGGTGAACCGTCCGGCTGCTCCTCCAGGTCGTAGTCCAGCGGAATCCACTTTCCCCGGAGCTCCACATTCGAAGGGAGCTCCGCAAGTCGGGCGCGCGTTGCCGGGTCGACGACGTCAGCCAGATCGAGCATCAGGGAAGCTCGGTGGTATTCCGACATCGATCCGATCGATCCAAGGGGTCCGGCGTACAGCTCCATCAGTTCATTCCGCCCCAGCCGGGGCGTGGTTCCGCCGGAGCGACGATACATCTCCCGGACTTCCTCGATGGCGCGCTGGTGACGGCGAACCGCGGGATGGCGCGCTTCACCGCTCGCCAGCGCCTCCGCCAGCAACCGGCGGGCCTCCTCCTCGCGTCCCGGAGGGAACGCGTCGATTTCCTCCTCCTCGCGCTCCAGCTCGAAACCGAAATACCGGAGGTTTCGAACCTCCTTCAGGCGATCTCCATGATGCCGCGTGTCCAGCATGAGCGACTCACCTGACTGACGCGCATAACGACGGATCAGTCCGCTGGACAGCTGCGTCCCTTCGATACTTGCCCGGGGCACACCGAAGCGATCGGCGAAGAAGCGCACGGTACCGGCGATCGCACCCCATGAACCGCATACGCTGCTGCGGGACACCCGCACCTCCTCGCCGCTCGCCGTCTCCCCATCGATGACCAGATCGAACGGCATCACCCGGGCCAGGAGGTCGCAGAAGGCTCCGCGCACCGACTCTGAAACACGGGGCAGGGCCTGGGGCAACGGCACGCCCAGACTGCGACAGACGCTGGCCATGGCCAGGGCCGTGTCCTCGATCGCCTTGATCAACACTCCACGCCGTTCCGACCAGCGCTCGATGACGGTCTCGTCGAAGACGTGGCGCGGCAAACCGTATACCTCGCCAATGCTCCCGGCTCTGCGGTACGCGTCGGCGTACACGCTGTACGTGGTAAGGTGATCGCTGCCGGCAACAACCAGACCCTCGAGATCATGGTCCTCACGCGTCATTCGGTGCAGGGATTCGGCGGAGGCCATGACAGCCAGTACCGGCACCAGCGAATCATCCGCCTGAACCAGCAGTTCGGCCCAGGGCCGTTCCACCGGTGTGGCATCCACCAGACGCCCATAACGGGTGAGCCGGCCCTGCTCCACGATGCCACGCTCCTCCAGCGTGGCCAGGGCCCTCCGATAGGCGGCACGATCCAGAGGGACCGGCAGTTCCAGTTCGTCGGCCCGGACGCCTAACGCAGCACAGGTGAACGCCACGCGCTCGGAATCACCCGCCAGCTGGAACTCCGGCGCCGTCGGCTGCAGCGTCGCGAAATCGATATCCCGGTCACTGAGCAGGTACACTTCGCCGCCGGAAACCCGGCCATGAACCCTTCCCGCCATCTGCAGGATCTCGTTGGATCCCAGATGCGTACGGGTCAGGACATTGCGCCCCCGCTCCACCACGTTCGAGAATCGCGTATCATCGATGACGACCGTGTCCAGCCCCTTCACATTGAGCGCGCTCTGACCCGCCGCCGTCATGGCCAGCACAAACGGACGCGGTACCCCCTCTTCCAGGAACGGCCGGATCACCCGGATCGGTTCGCCCCCGTGGTAGAACGCCGCATGAATCCGGGGAAACCGTTCGCCAACGAGCTCCGCCGCTTCCTCCACCGCCGCACGGGTCGGCAGGAACACTCCCACGCCTCTCCCCTGCCTGGCCACCCGCTTCAGGAATCGATCATTCAGGAATCCGCCCGGCGGAACGTTCACCACCGTGACGCGCGCCGCCCGGTCAGGATCGAATGCCTGGGTCTGAAGTACCGAGGCAGCCCTCAGGTAATCCGCGTAAAACGCCGGATCCACCGTCGCGGAAAGCCAGATGAAGCGACAACCGGCACGCTTCCCCAGGGCCAGGCAGAGTTCCAGCTCCGCCGAAGTCTGATGAATCTCATCCACCAGCAACGTATCTCTGGCCTGGATATTGCCTTCCTCGAACCAGCGGCGGGCAATGCCGGTGGTTACGATGATCACGTTCCAGGTGGGTGTCTCCGGCGTCGCCTCCCGCTCCCGGTTCACCACCCCCACCCTCAGAGCTTTGACGCCGAGTATCTCCTCGGCTATGGGACGGATCGCCAGAGTCTTCCCCGTCCCTGTTCCGGCCACTATGCCAAAGCCACGGCCTGAACGCGACAAGGCACGCAGTTCGTCGCCGTGCTCCCGCTCCAGGAGGGTCTCGACGTGAAGAGCCAGGGCCAGTTCGATCGTTTCGCAGGCAGCCCGGGTGGGGGCTATGACGATCAGCCGGCCGGTGGACGGCCCCGCTGCCAGGAACGCGGCGTGATCCGGCGGCAGGGACCGGTCCACGACTTCCCTGAACGGCTGACTCATGACAGCGTCTTGGTCTGTGGCGGACTGCCACTCCCTCCCGGCGACGGCCCGGTCACGCTGGCGGCGGTCGCCGACGCCTGCTGGTATCCGGCTTCGGCAACGGTGGCTTCGGTCGACGTGGAGGATCACGTCTGGCTGCGCTGTCGTCGGGAAACAACACTCTCGCACCCGATGGCTTGTTGCGAACGGCAGAGGCACAGTCCGTTGGTGCCGGTTGTCGCGCCAAGGGCACGCCGTCCATCCAGACCCGGCACATTCCCTTGGGTGGCAGGGCTTCCTTCGGTATTGCCCTTGCCAGACTGTCACGCCTGACGGTGTCGGGACGCTCCCGCACGACGCGTTGACTCATCGCCAGAGAAGGCACCAGGCTCAGCACGACAATGACCGGGAGGCCGCCGCGTCGCATCATGGACACCGGGTACCCGTCCGGCCGGAGGAAGTGCCCTGATCAATCACCGAAGGAAATCCCCGTCGCCCGTGCTGTACGGACAATGTCGTGACCGGGATCAACCTTTTTCTGCTCCTTCAGGGCTTCCGCCAGGGGAATGGTCACGATATGCGGAGACTGCAGCGCCACCATGGATCCCCACTTTTCCTGTTCGACCGCCTCCACGGCGGCGCCACCGAACCTGGTTGCCAGGAGCCGATCGTATCCGGTGGGCATGCCACCCCGCTGCAAGTGCCCCAGAACCAGGGATCGGGATTCCTTACCCGTCCGTTCCTCGATCTCCCATGCAATTCGGGCAGCAATCCCGCCGACCCGGCGATCCTGCCCCGGCTGGGAATGCCCCATGATGGATGCTTCACCACCCACGGGAAACGCACCTTCGGCGACCACCACGATCGAAAAGTGCTGGCCGGCGCGGTCTCTCGCCTGAATCGTTTCGCAAACCCGTCCGATATCGTAAGGGATCTCCGGCAGGAGAATGACGTCGGCCGTGCCCGCCACACCGGCATGCAACGCAATGAAACCAGCGTGGCGCCCCATCACTTCCATGACGATCACCCGGTCATGGGATTCCGCAGTCGTGTGCAGCTTGTCGATCGCTTCCACCGCGGTCGACACCGCCGTATCAAAGCCAAACGTGGTGATGGTCCCGCTGACGTCGTTGTCGATGGTCTTGGGAACACCAACGACTTTCATTCCGAGCTGGTGGAAGCGCTGGGCTATGGAGAGCGAGCCGTCGCCGCCAATCGAAATGAGGGCATCGATTCCCAGGCGACGGGCGTTTTCCATTACCTCACCGGACCGGTCTATGCTCAGGTACGTCCCGTCGGGCTGCCGCGCTGGAAAGACAAACGGGTTACCCCGATTTGTGGTGCGCAAAATGGTCCCACCCTGATGGGCGATACCTCTCACCGATTCCCGGGTCAAAGGGATGATTTCATCCTCACCCAGGAGCCCATAATATCCGCGGCAGATCCCGAGTACGTCCCAGCCGCGCCGAATTGCACCCAGGACCGCCGAGCGGATCACGGCGTTGAGGCCCGGTGCGTCCCCGCCACCCGTGGAAATCGCTATACGCATCAGATGGTGCTAAGTGAGTGACGACAGCAGATCCAGAATCTCGCCCGGCCGGGCGTGCCGACCGAGAGACTTCTTCGAGAAGATGAGTACTCCATCGAGAACCACCTCGAAGACACCACCGCTTCCCTCCAGCAGCTGTACCGTCGCGTCAGGGTAGGCCGAGCGGATTTCGGCTGCCAGACCGGCAGCCCGGGGCTCGTAGTTTCAGACGACGCAGTAACGAATGGCGACGTGCACGTTGAGAGATGGGGCAAGGGATGCACCAAACTTAGCGCTCGCGCGTGGAATGACCACGCTCGGAAACACCGGCTACGGTGGCAGGGCCAGTCCCGCCTGGGCAGCAAGTCGTGATATGATGGAATCCCGCTGCGCCACGACCGTGCGGAGTGAGTCCACCTGGTCGTGCAACTCCCAGGTCATGGTGCGCAGATCGCTGAGCGCGTCCTGGATGTCCACCAGCGATTGTGCGAGGTACAGATCCTGTTCCGTTGCAGGACGGACACATCCGACGAGAAAGAGCGCGAGTGCGTACCAGGGGAGTCGATGTTTCATCGCAGTTGGAGTTTCGGGCCGGCATTCACGTTACGGCCGGGCACCGACCAGGAGAATACGGGCCGCGGCAGGAAGCTGCACATCGCGGTCCCACGATGGTGGCGACCGGCCCGGGCAGAGCAAGACTGTGCTCATCATTACCAGGGTAGGCTTCCATGCGGCACGGATTCAGTCTCGTAGAGGGCCTCATCACCGTTGCAGTGTTGGTTCTCATGGCGGGGATGTCCCTTCCCCGGATGCGCCATTGGCAGGACCGTATCGCCGTGGATGCGGCAGCGGCCTCCACGATGGCGATGATGACGACGGCCCGCGAGACAGCACTCCGGCTGTCAGCTATCACGGCGGTAAGGCTGGATACCTCCAGATCTGCCAGTGTGCTGGTCATTGCCGGGACCGACACGATCGCGTTGCGGCCGTTGGGCACGGTGCATGGCGTGAGACTGGAGACGACGCGGGATTCCATAGCCTTTGGCCCCGCCGGCCTCGGGTTTGGGGCGGCGAACACGCGGATAGTTCTTTCACGAGGCGCGGCGGCTGACACCGTCTATGTGTCCCGCCTGGGCCGGCCCCGACGCTGACTGGTGTGGGCTGGCGTTCCTGGTGACGCCGCGCCGGACTGCTCAGCCTGCTCCTCGGGTGGGTTGCGACCAAGGCTGCCAAGGGCAGGATCCGGCATATGCTCCCAGTAGAGGCGCGGATTGCACAGATTACGGATGTCTCACCAGCCAACCGGGCAGGTTTAGACGCCCGCCAACACCATACGCCATGCACTTGCGAATCCTCTGCACCCTTGGCGCGCTCCTTTCTCCCCTGGTCCTGGCCGGACAGTCGAGCCCCGGACTTCACGTACCCGTCACGGTGGACACGCTGGAGAACGGGCTCACACTGATCGTGCACGAAGACCATTCGGTGCCGCAGGTCACGACGAACGTCTGGTACCACGTGGGATCCGGGGATGAGAATCCCGGCAGGACGGGCTTTGCGCATCTCTTCGAGCATCTGATGTTCATGGGATCGCAGAACGCACCTTATCCCCAGTTCGACCGGCTGCTGGAGTCCGCAGGCGCCGCCAACAATGGGTCGACCACCGAGGATCGCACCAACTACTACGAGGAGGGGCCCTCCAACTCGCTGGCGATGATGCTCTGGTTGGAAGCCGACCGGATGGGATGGCTGCTCCCCACCATGACGGCGGAAAAGGTCGACCTGCAGCGGGATGTAGTGAAGAACGAGCGCCGCCAGAGTGTGGACAATCAGCCATATGGAATGGCGACGGATATCCTGCCGGCGGCACTGTATCCCAAGGGTCATCCGTACTCGTGGTCCGTGATCGGATCGATGGCCGATCTCTCCGCGGCCTCGCTGGAGGATGTCAAGACATTCTTCCGGCAGTACTATGCGCCCAACAACGCCGTCATCGTGGTGGCCGGTGATGTGAAGGTCGACGATGTGCGCGCACTGGTCCGGAAGTATTTCGGTGCCATCCCCCGCGGGCCCGCGGTCTCCCGCCCCTCGCCAGCTCCATTCACTGTGCGGGACACCGCCATCGTGGCCGAGGACCGGGTCCAGCTTCCCCGGCTGTACCTGAGCTGGCATACCGTGAAGATCGGCCACCGGGACGAAGCCGCGCTCGACATACTGAGTTACATACTTACCGGGGCCCGCAACAGTCGGCTCACCAATCAGCTCGTCTACGAAAGCGAAGTTGCCAGCTCGGTGTCGGCGTACAGTGACGCCAAGCGGCTGGACGGAGACTACGCCATAGTAGCCACGGCGCGTCCGGGTCAGGGTCTGGATTCACTCAAGACGGCAATAGACCGTGAGTTGCAGCAACTGGCCGCGGACGGACCGTCGGAACGTGAACTGGAACAGGCCCGGAATGCCATGGAGGCCCGCTTTCTCAATCGACTCGAGTTCATCAGCGCCAAGGCCGACCAGCTCAACGCCTATGAGTACTTCGATGGTCGCCCCGACAACTTCCAGAACGAACTCGACAAGTTGCGCGGTGTCACCGCTTCGGACGTACGGCGGGTGGTGAGTACATATCTCCGGGGACCCCGGGTGATGCTCAGCATCGTACCCATGGGCAAACGTGAACTGGCAGCCACGCGAGGGACCGTACAGTGAAGCACAGGACGCGAGGTTTCCTGATTCTGCTGGCCGCTCCGTTGAGTGCCGTCGCGCAGCAGCCTTCCGCCTGGCCCACACCACCCACCCTGCCGCCACCCGCACCACTGACGGTGCCGGCCGTCATCAGGGCGGCGCTCCCCAATGGCATACAATTGCGTGTGGTGCAGCAGACCGAACTCCCTCTGGTTCAGGTGACCCTTTCGGTAACGGGCGGTTCCCGTCTCGATGGAGACGAACCCGGGATGGCCAGCTTCATGGCCGGTATGCTGGACGAAGGAGCCGCGAATCGGGATGCCACGGCGCTGCAGGGCGAACTCGCCTTCCTGGGTGCCAGCCTCTCCACCACCGCGGACTGGGATCGCTTCGTGGTCAGCCTCAAAGTGCCGGTTCGCACTCTTCCCGAAGCGCTGGCGCTCATGGCCGATGTCGTGCAGAGGCCCGATTTTCACGCTGACGACGTCCGCCGCCAGCGCGACCTCCGCCTGACGAGTCTGTTGCAACAGCGGGATCAGCCCAGTGCTCTCGCGGGTCTGGCGTTCAATGAGGTGACCTTTCCCGCCGGTCACCCGTACCACGACGCGCCCCAGGGCGACAGCACCCACGTGGCCGCCTTCGACTCAGCCGCGGTTCGCACCTTCTACCAGGCCGCCATGCGGCCCGATCGCGCCACACTCTACGTAGTGGGAGACATCAGCGAGGCAAAGGCACGTGAACTCCTGAATCAGCACTTTGGCGCCTGGCGAGCCGTGGGAGCCGCGCGTCCCATCCCGGTTTCGCCACCACAGGCATCTCACCCGTCCGCGACACGCGTTTGGCTGGTGGACAAGCCCGCGGCCGCACAGAGTGTGATCATCATCGGCTGGCCCGGGGTGGAACGTACGTCACCGGACTATCCCGCCATCACGGTGATGAACACCATTCTGGGAGGTTCCTTCTCGTCACGCCTCAACATGAACCTCCGGGAAACCAGGGGCTACACGTATGGAGCGGGATCCGGATTTGGCTGGCGCAGCATTCCGGGACCATTCACTGCATCGGCTCAGGTCCGCACGAACGTTACGGACAGTTCCCTGGTGGAGTTCTTCCGGGAACTGCGCGCCATCCGCGACACTCCCGTCTCGACGGCCGAACTGGAACGCGCCAAGGCGTACGTGGTCATGAATATCCCTGGATCGCTCGAATCCACGAGTCAGGTGGCCGGCGAGATGGCGCAACTGGCGGTCTTCGGCCTGACGCTGGATGAGCTGCCGCGCCTGGCGTCCCGGATCGAAAATGTGTCAGCCGAAGATGTCCAGACAGTGGCACGGAAGTACCTGACACCGGACCAGGCCAATGTGGTCATCGTGGGAGACCTCGCGAAAATCAGGGGACCAATCGAGGCACTGAACCTGGGATCGATTACCGTCCTCCCGGTCAGCGACGTAGCGCGCTGACGGAGTCCCCGTCCCGGCGGTGCTTCACACGGGTGCCGCCGCGGCGGGGAACTCTCAGCCAGACACCTCGTGAATGGCGCGGAGGACCTCGTCCGGGGCCTCCTCCGCTGGCAGGTGCCCCACTCCTGACAGAACGTGGACGTGGGCACCGGGGAATGCGGCGACGCGTGTCCCGGCTTGCGACCAGGGAATGAACCCGTCCAGGGCACCGAAGAGCAGGGCCATTCGCTCCCTGGGGAGGGGGATGTCGAAAGGATCCCGGGGTGCGAAATCAAAGGAGCGAACCAACGACATGAGCGCGGCCACGGCGGCGCGGTCCCGCAGCGGCGCCAGGTACTCCTCGACGTCTTCTTCGGTCCACCGTCTCCGCTGTCCGTAAACCCGGCGCAGAACCAGGCGAACCATCCATCGGCGAGCCTGCCGGGGCGCCCAGTTCCAGACCCGGAGACGGCGGAAGGTCTCCACTCTCTTCAGTTGGCTAAATCCCACGGGTGTGAGCAGGACGGCCGCGGGCACCAGATCGGGTCGTAGCCTGGCGAGATCCATGACGATCGCCCCACCCAGGGACTGACCCACCACGACACCGGGTCGCAGATCCATGGCGTCAGCCACGGCAGCCACGCGGTTCGCCATGGCTGCCGCGGTGTACAGTTTCGGATCGCGGGGTTTGTCACTGCCCCCATGCCCCCGCAGATCTGGGGCAATCCCCTGCAGCCCGGCAGCGGTGAGGAGGGGCAAGACGGATCGGTAGTTGTACGCCGATCCGCCCCACCCGTGCAGGAGAAGTACGGCACAGGCACCCGGGTCGCCGGCCCGAACCACCCGGGTGCATTCTCCCTTGACGGTCAGCACCAGCGACTGCGCGGCGCTGTCAGTCTCCGGGTACATGTCTAGGTATTACCAAGAGCGTGGCTGCCATAATATTGACGCTATATTGGTTTGATAATGTCGCAATAATCGACGTGTATTCGCTTACAATTGTCTCTAACACCTAAACAGCGCCCGGTGGGCACCTGGCTCGCGTACCCCTCACTGAAGCTACCATTGCGGTCAGGCTTGCCCGCCGCCAGCCGTACCATCGCTCCGGAAGGCAAACTCCGACCCCGCAAGGATTCGTTCCAACGAAGCCAGCATCCGGAGTAGACTTTACGTGCCTCACCGAGCGTGACCTCAATACGGGGACCGATGAGAGGGGAATTCGTCGACATTGGAGGGCATCGTCTCTATTACTACGCCCGGGGGACCAGGGGGAGTGGGGACCCGATCGTTCTCATTCACGGTTTCCCGACCAGCGGCCATCTCTGGAACAACCTGACGGCACTGCTGCCGCCGGGCCGGCGGATCGTGGTTCCGGACCTCCTGGGTCACGGAAGGTCGGATCACCCTGCCCATGCGGATCTCTCCCTCGCGGGACACGCGTCACGACTGCGTCGCCTTCTGGATGAGCTGGGCGTGTCGCGCGCTGCCCTCGTGGGCCACCATGCGGGGGCGTTGATAGCTGGCCTGGCGGCCATCGCCGAACCGGAGAGGTTTACCCACCTGGCCATGCTCAACCCGATCGCGGGAGACGCGGTTCTGAGCGGAACCCTGGCTGTCCTGCGCGCGTTCCTGCCAATCGCACGACTGGTACCACCGGGGATGCTGCAGGCCCGCATACACCGGGAAATCAGCCGCTGGTACAACGATCCGTCACGTGCCAGGGTGTCCGTGGATATGTACCTTAGAACTCTGGCAGCGCCGAATCGATGGCCGTCGTTCATGAGGCAGTTGCGGGCCCTGGAGACAAGTGAGTCGATGGAGTGTACCCGGGCTCTCGCGACCCTGAACAAGCCGGTGGCAATCGTGGCCGGGTCCGATGATCCAGCGGTCCCGGCCACTGCCGTGGCCCAGCTCCGCCGCGTCCTGCCCCGGGCAACTCTCGACATCTTTCAGAATGATCGCCACTTTTCACCCGAGGAGTCTCCCGAGCAGGTGGCCCGGGTGGTGACGCTCCTGCTGCGTTCATGAACCCGACGGGCGGGCCGCCACCATATCGTTGGGCGGTTCATCATCCGCCGGTGTGAGGGCGCAGTCGTGAAGATGCTGAGCAAGGTAGCGGTACTGACGATCATCGGACTCCTTTTCCGGGTTCCGGCAGTCCAGTCCCAGAGTGAACCGACGGTTCCGGCCACCATAGGCACGCGGGTTCGCATTTTTGCTCCGGACCTCAGGACGGACCGCTATGTCGGCCGCATTCAGAAGCTGGACGATGCCGTCGTCGTTCTGGACACCGGCGAGGTGAGGTCCATGCTCGGGCTGGGTGGTGGCCCCGTCCTGGTGGACGAGTATCGGCGTGTGACCATTCGACTCGCGACCATCGAGTCCGTGGAAGTCAGTCGGGGGAGGACGGCCGGAGGTTCCACGATCAAGGGCGTGCTGCTGGGTGCCCTGGTCGGTGGGGTACTCATCGCCGCGGGCAGCCTGCCCGAAGTGAATCCCAACGCCAACGATTTCCTGCGCGCGGTGCCCAGGGGAGCACTCATCGGCGCGGTGGTCGGCGGTGGAATCGGATGGGGGATGGGAAGCGAGCGGTGGATACCGGCCCGCATTCCGCGTTAGGCCCTCACTGACTCTCCGACCGCAGCTCCCGGGCTGCTTCCAGGGCATTCCTCAGGTCGCGCGAAAGCGCCCGCGCCTCCTGGGTGGTTCCGGAAGTCTCATTGACGGCGGACTGCACTCCCGCTGAACCCAACGCCAGCAGATCGAGACGCATGCTCTGCAGCATCAGCGAGGCACTCTCCAGCTGCTCCCTGAGCCGGTCACGCCTCCTGTCGAGATCCACCAACGTGTCCCTCTGACGCCGCAACATCTCGAGTCGCTTGTTTCGCCCCGGTGACTCACCCAGCGCCTCTTCCTCCGCAATGCGCGCTTCCACCTGAGCCATGGCCCCCGGCGCAGCGGCCTCCTCCACACCATGCAGCGCCTGAGCCAGACGCGATACCCGCTCCGCGAGTTCATCCAGCGCCGGCGCCACATCCGGAATGAGTTCCCGGTCTGCAGGCGATAATTTGGCGAGCGCTTCCTTCGCGGTTGCCCTGTCACCGGCGGCCCGGCGGACCATGTCGCCATGCGGACCACGCAACACACTCTCCGGAACGAGTTCCAGGGCCAACTGCTCGCTCGATGGCCGGGACTCCACGTGCAGAGATCGCGGTGACATATCACCACCCGCCAGCGCAGCACGAGCGCGGGCCCCGAAAACATCCTGAAATCGAACGCCCTCGGCCCAGAGACTCCCCGCCTTCCGCAGCACCCCAAAGGCCATGAAACTGATGGGGAATAGCGACCATGGAATACCGGGGAGATTGATGAAAACCGCATTCACGAAAGCCAGACTCGTCGCAATGACGGCAGTTCCCGCAAGGGTGCGACGAAAGCCCAGGATCTTCCTGGCCCGATCCCACCCAGCCGCCTTCTGCCCGGGATTCACCCGTCCCGGCTGCCACTCCTGGCGCGCGGTGCGCCATGACTCGGGCATGAACGATGGGATCGGTGGGTTGTCGGCATCCCCGGAATGTCGATTCGACCTCGACGCCACCGGGGTTCGATCCCAACGGAGCGGACCAGCTTCATCCGGTATCCGATCCGGCTGCACCAACCGGGGAAGTCTGTGCGGCGCTACCGGAGGGACTGGTGGCTCGAGCGCCTTGCCAGCGGCCGGATGCTTCCACGCCTGTGACATGTGTACCTCGGAGTCCGACATCGGCGGCAAGGCGTCGAGCGCGTCCCGAAATCCCGCGGCGTCCGCAAAGCGGTCAGCGCGCTTCTTGGCAAGGCAGCGCTCCACCACGGCGGCGAATTCGGCTGGCACACCGGGCCGGACGGATCGCAGCGGACGAAGGGGCTCGTTCAGATGCTTCATGAGCATCGCCGGTGTGTTCCCAGCCTTGAATGGCAGTTCACCCGCCAGCATCTGGTAACCAACCACGGCAAGGGAGTACAAGTCGCTTCGTCCATCCAGTTCGGCTTCACCCATGGCCTGCTCCGGCGACATATAAGCCGGTGTTCCCACAGCGGTACCGGTGACAGTCAAACGGGACTCGGTTTCGACCGCGCGCGCGATTCCAAAGTCGGTCACGATGGGACGGCCGGACAGTCGCTCTATCAGAATGTTGTCCGGCTTGATATCACGATGGATGATCCCACGAGCGTGCGCATAGGCCAAGGCATCAGCCGTTTCGCGGAGCAGGCGCTTCACCCGGTCCAGTGGTGGGCATGGCTCCCGCGCCAGAATCGCGCCGAGGCTTTCACCATCAACCAGTCCCATGACGAACCAGACCATGCCGTCGCGTTCGTCTACCGAATAGATGGGGACGATGTTGGGGTGGTTCAGCTGGGCCGCGGTCTCGGCTTCTCTCAGAAAGCGGGTCCGCACGTCCTCCCGGAACGCCAGATCCGGGGGAAGCACCTTTATGGCCACGTGTCGCCGCAGCTTGACGTCCCGGCAACGATAGACGACCCCCATCCCACCACGCCCGATCTCCGACTCGAGCTCGTATCCTTCTCCGAACGCGGCGGCACTGCGGGCACGAAGCGTGTCGTTCATCGACATGACGACCAGCCCGCGGTCAGCGGTGACCGATTCCGGACTCTCGCCCACCTCTCAGCTTCTCCATCTCGTCCACCACGTACAGGCGATTGTCCACCTCCGCTGCCAGGTCCCTGGCTCGGTCGGTGATGAGGGTGACTTCCTGCAATGTCTGACTCCCGGCCCGGAGCTTCAGTACGTCCAGCCGGATGTTCTCCAGAGCCAGGAGACACTCCTCCATCCGGCTGCGGGCGAGTTCGCGCCGCGACTCCAGATCCGAAACCGCCTTGCGCTGGCGCTTCAATTGGGCGAGACGGCGGATCCGCTCCTCGCTCCCGGCGTCGAACGGGTTGGCCTGCGCCTCCAGTTGCGAGATCTCGGACTCCACGGCTTCGGCCGAGCCAGGCGAGACGCCCCGCTCGAGATCAGCCAGCATCGTCGCCAGCCGCTGGACCTTCTGGAAGAGGGCCTGGGCCGTCCCGGGAACATCACCCACGATGCTGCGTTCCCGCTTGGACAGTGAGTCTGCCCAGCGCTGAATATCCTGACGGTACTCTTCCGCACGACGAACGGCGTCGCGCCCGGCCGCGCTCAGGCTGGCAGTCCGTGATGCCCGTGGCAGTCCGGGAGCTGCCGCCGCCGAGAGTGCCCGGGGCGCCCCTGAGGCACGCAGCACCCGGTTTCGGTTGCGCTCCCGGACCTCGGCTCGCTTGTCGCGGTCCCAGACTGCGCGCAGGCTGTCGAACCACTCCGCCGCCACGTCCAGAAACATCCGTTCTCTGGGTTCCTGAAGGACGTCATGCCAATCGAAGCCGTTGCTCCAGAGCTTGGCATATCGGAACGCCATCATCACGCTCCAGATCCCAGTGACGAAGAACAGACCTGTTCCGAACAGGATCGACGTCAGGATGATCACTGAGTTGACGATCACGTAGGGACCGAGCTGGCGGCGCAGCTTCCTTACGGAGGGCTCGTTCCAGCGGGCCAGTTCCTCGCGAGTGGGTCCATCGCCCCACTCTTCCACGGCGTCCGCAATTGGCGCTCGCCGCGACACCGGCGGGGCTGCGGTCGCGGCCAGCGGTACCGGTACCGGCGGGACCTTGCCCGTCTCCAACGCGGTCACGAGAGCCGCTGCGCTGGAGAATCGGTTGTCGGGATCCTTCTCCAGCAGGAGCATCACGGCGCGTTCCAGATCTTCAGGTACCCCATGGACGCGTGTGGCCAGCGGCTGCGGCGCCTCGGACAGGTGTTTGACCAGGAGTGCCGGCGTACTCGGCGCCGTGAATGGCGGATCGCCCGTGAGCATCTGGTAGCCCACCACGCCCAGTGAATAGAGATCGCTGCGACCATCGATGACCCGCTCGCCCGTGGATTGCTCCGGAGACATGTACGCGGGCGTACCAATCGCCATGCCGGTGGCCGTGAGGCGCGAATCCGCCCCCTCTGACACGGCCCGGGCAATTCCGAAGTCCGTTACCAGAACACGCCCGTCCTCACGCTGGATGAGGATGTTGTCCGGCTTGATGTCACGGTGGACCACCCCGCGTTCGTGCGCGTATGCCAGGGCACTGGCAACCTCGAGCATGATCCGTCGTACTTCCGACGGATGGAGTCGACCTTCATCGTGCAGTCGTGCGGCGAGGTTGCCTCCATCCACCAGCGCCATCACGAAGTAGACGATCCCTTCCCGTTCGTCGACGCTGTAGATGGGAACTATGTTGGGGTGGTTCAGTTGGGCGGCGGTCTCAGCTTCCCGGAGGAATCGGGTACGGATCTCCTGCCGGAAAGCCAGCTCCGGCGGGAGTACCTTGATGGCCACCAGGCGCTTGAGCCGACGGTCCCGGGCCCGGTATACGATACCCATGCCACCGCGCCCGATCTCGCGGTCGAGCTCGTAGGTCGAGTCGAGCGCGCGTTCAAGGTGGGCGCGGAGGTCAGGGTCCGACGGATTCCCGGCTGGCTCTGGCACGCGAGAGGACTTACTGGGTAACAGGACTGGGCAATCGAGTAGTGTAGCACTCATTGACGACAGCGTAAAGCAAAATCCACCGCAGGGTTACGGATCGCGGAGAAGGCCCCGGGGTCTCTTTGAGCATTTTCATACCCGGAAGCCCCTTCAGAGCCGACTTCACACAAGAAACGCCAGCACGCCGGCCAGGCAGAAGGCGCTTGCACAGGCATCCTGCCATCGCAGCGGATGACCCTACGTCACAATGACCCGGAAAAGTTGCAGGGTGCGCCAGGTTGGCGGAAACCAGGTGAACGAACCCTGCATCTGACCAGCGTGGGCTTACGTCCAAGGCACTCTGGTGCCACCGTTGGGCTTCACCATTCAGGACGAGGACGAGAATCAGATGGCGCAGCGACAGACACTACCGGTGCTCCCACTCCGTGGAACGGTGATTTTCCCGGGGTTGACGGCACCGATCGCCGCGGGCAGACCCGGCACCCTGCGCGCCATCGAGGCGGCGATCAAGGGTGACCGGCTGGTATTTGCCGTCGCCCAGCGCGACAACACGGACGAGCCAGCTCCCGAGATTCTGTACTCCATGGGAGTGGTGGCCCGTATCGGACAGGTACAGCGAGGCCTGGGCGGGGTGCAACTCCTGCTTCAGGGCGAGCAGCGGGCCACCTCGCTTCAGTACACCGAAGCCGATGGCTACCTCAGCGCGGTGGTGATGCCGACCGAGGAGATGACTCCGCTGAGTGAAACCGACCCCGCCTTCGAGGCCCTCCACAAGGAAACCCGGGAACGTGCTGCGGAACTGGGTGAAAAGAGGGGGCTCCCCGAAGAGGTAGTGCATCAGGTTCTGGACTCGGTCGAGGACGCGGGGCGATTCGCCGATCTGGTTGCCGGCTACATCGAACTGACGGTTCCCGAGAAGCAGGGCCTGCTGGAAACCCTCAGCGTGGAAGAGCGCCTCCGTCGCGTTCTGGTTCACATACAGCGGCAGATCGGCCTTCTCGAGGCCCAGGAAGAGATCAAGTCCCAGGTTCAGGAGGAACTGGGGCAGCGCCAGCGGGAGATGTTCCTTCGCGAGCAGATGAAGGCAATCCAGAAGGAGCTGGGTGATGACGACCAGTCGCGCGAGATCGAGGAGTTGCGCGAAAAGCTGACCAAGCTGGAATTGCCGAAAGAGGCGCGCGTCGAAGTGGAGCGCGAACTCGGCAGATTGGAGCGCACCGGCCGCGAATCCATGGAAGCCCAGGTGATCCGAACCTACCTGGAATGGATCGCCGAACTTCCCTGGAACACCCGTTCGGACGACCAGCTCGACCTGAACCACGCGACCGCCATTCTGGACGAGGACCACTACGGCCTGCAGGACGTGAAGGACCGGATCCTGGAGTACCTGGCCGTGAGGCAGCTGCGGGCGCGTCAGATGGCCGAAGAGGTCTCCCGGACCGGCGAGTTTCCCGCAGCACGACTGAGGACGCCGAAGGAGGAAGCGACGCCTTCCCTGGGAGCTGACGACGATGATCGCCCCATAACCGACGCGCGTGAAGCCAAGTCGCGTGCCATGGCCAAGGGTCCGATCCTGCTCTTTGTCGGCCCCCCTGGCGTAGGAAAGACATCCATCGCCAAGTCCATCGCCCGATCGCTGGGGCGCGAGTATGTGCGGGTGTCCCTGGGTGGGGCGCGCGACGAGGCGGACATCAGGGGACACCGCCGGACCTATGTGGGCGCCATGCCCGGCAGGATCATTCAGGGGATGAAACAGGCGGGTACGAAGAACCCCGTCTTCCTCCTGGACGAGGTGGACAAGCTCGGTGTGTCATTCCAGGGCGATCCTTCGTCGGCACTGCTGGAGGTGCTCGACCCGGCACAGAATGATTCCTTTACAGACCACTACCTCGGCGTTCCCTTCGACCTTAGCGAGGTCCTGTTCATCGCGACCGCCAACTTCGTGCAGAACATTCCCGGTCCGCTGTACGACCGCATGGAGATGGTGGAGTTCTCCGGATACACGGAGCGCGAGAAGGCGGAGATTGCCCGGAAGTACCTGATTCCCCGACAGATGGAGGAGAACGGTCTGGGTGACAAGGGGGTGTCGTTCACCGACGAGGCCGTGGCGGCGGTCGTCTCCAACTACACCCGCGAAAGCGGTGTCCGGCAACTCGAACGACAGGTGGGCGCTGTCTGCCGGAAGGTAGCCCGGCATCTCGCGGCTGGCGATGAAGGGATTACTTCCGACCACAGGATCGATGCAGACGAGATACGCGAACTGCTGGGCAGACCCAAGGTTCATCCCGAGCGTGCCGCGGAGAAGGACGAGATCGGCATTGCCACGGGGATGTATTACACACCTGTGGGAGGAGACATCATGTTCGTCGAGGCCTCCATCAGGCGTCGGGAACCGCGGATGGTGACGGCTGATGGGGAGGTTGGCACCCGACCGGAGCCCGGCCCCGTGTCGCTTATCCTGACGGGCCAGTTGGGCGACGTCATGAAGGAAAGCGCCCGGGCGGCACTCACATATGCCACGAACAACGCGGAGATGCTGGGTATCCCGGCGCATCGGCTCGACGGTTCGGTGGAGGCCCATATCCATGTTCCGGCCGGGGCCATTCCCAAGGACGGGCCATCCGCGGGAATTGCCATCGCCACTGCACTGGTGTCGGAAATGTCCGGGCAACCGGTGCGTCGCAATGTCGCCATGACGGGGGAGATCACATTGCGCGGCAGGGTGCTTCCCATTGGCGGACTCAAGGAAAAGGTTCTGGGTGCGCATCGTGCCGGGATCACCGACATCATCATTCCCAGGAAGAACGAAGCGGATCTCGAGGATGTGCCGGAAGAGGTTCGCAGTCAGTTGGCTTTTCATCCGGTCGAGACGCTTTCGGACGTACTTCGCATCGCCCTCGTGAGAAGCGGGTCGTCTGACGACGGCGTCACGGTTCCGGAGGCCATCCCGGCGGCGGTAGGCTGACACGCTCGTGGCGGTCGTACCGTGCGGGCCAGGAGATCGACCAAACGACGGGGTCACCCTTGAGGGTGGCCCCTTCAGGCCCTAGGTTCGCGCCAGAGCGGCGATTCGGAAATTGTCCCCGGGGCACGGTACCCCTGGCCCCATCCACAGGAGAAGGACCTTGAGCGATACACCCACACGACTGACGATTGCGTTCCTGACCGCAGCGGTCCTTTTCCCGCTGCCTTCACGCGGTCAGGGAGGCGCCACCCCCGAACTCATTGCCCGGGCGCGGGCCATCCATGAGCGCGTGATCACGCTCGACACCCACGACGACATCAGCCCGTCGAATTTCACCGCGGAGCGCAACTACACGCAGGATCTGCCCAACCAGGTGAACATCCCCAAGATGGTGAAGGGTGGCCTGGATGTGGCTTTTCTGGTGGTCTATGTGGGACAGCGTCAGGACTTCACGGCGGAGGGCTACCGGCAGGCGTACGAACAGGCAATGGAAAAGTTCGATGCGATCCATCGTCTGACGGAAACCATTGCGCCCGACAAGATTGGCCTGGCGCTCAATTCCGCTGACGTAAGGCGAATCATCGCTTCCGGCCGGAAGGTAGCCATGATCGGCGTGGAGAACGCCTATCCGCTGGGTGAGGATCTGGGCAACATCCAGCTCTTCTACGACCGTGGTGGCCGCTATCTCTCCCTGGCGCACAATGGACATTCGCAGTGGTCCGATTCCAATACCGGTGAAGCCAACCAGGACTGGAAGTGGCATGGCCTTTCACCGCTGGGAAAGCAGGCGATAGCGGAAATGAACCGGGTGGGAATGATGATCGATGTCTCCCATCCGTCCAAGGAGTCGGCGATGCAGTCATTTGCGCTCAGCAAGGCGCCGGTGATTGGATCGCATTCCGCGGTCAAGGCTCTGTGCGGGCACTCGCGCAACATGGACGACGAGGAGCTCAAGGGACTCGCGAAGACCGGTGGCGTAGTGCAGATCGTTGCCTTTTCGTCATACGTCAAGTGCGATCCGCCGCCCCCCGAGCGCCAGCCCGCGCTCCAGAAACTGTACGCTGATTTCGGTCTGCCCGCGCAAGGCGGTCGCGGATTTGGTCGTGGGGGTGGCGCTGGACGGGGCGGACGGAGCCCCCTGCAGATCGCGCTCGATTCCCTCCCGGCTCAGAGGCGCCTGGATTACGAGCAGCGCCTGGCGGAGATCGATCGGCTCTATCCGGCTCCCGCGCGTGCCACGGTCGCCGACTTCGTGAACCACATCGACTACGCCGTCAAGCTCATTGGAATCGACCACGTCGGGATCAGCTCCGATTTCGACGGTGGCGGTGGAGTGGTCGGATGGAACGATGCGTCGGAGACTTTCAATGTGACCCTGGAACTCGTGAAGCGCGGTTACACTGAAGAAGAGATCGGCAAGCTCTGGAGCGGCAACCTGCTCCGGGTGATGGACGAAGTGCAGCGCGTGGCGCAGACGTTGCGCAAGTAGCCGGCAGATCGAAGCGAAAGAGAGCTGTCGTGAGACACACGGCAGCTCTCTCCTTTTTTTTAACCGGGGGAAAGCGGGTTCGCGAGCGGCCTTATCCAGCCATCCAGACCCACCTCGAACCGGGGACGCGTCAGGGTCTCCCACTGCACCCACCCGGATCTCCGGATCCGCGGAGCAGCGTTGACGATGGGTGGGATCAGGTAAGGATCGGCGCTCAGCGGATTGACCACCAGGCCCAGGTCAGCGAGTGATGCAATGGTCATGGCAGACAGCGGCATGTCACCCGAAGGTTCGACGACGCCGGTCATCAGCTCGGAATCGAAGATCGCCTCCCGCCAGTGAACCTCCACCGTTCCGCTCCCGCCGACGTTCTCCAGGGGAACGGAGTGATCACCGCAGACATTGTTTCCGCCTGCTGCGACGCACTCCGTCGCGGCCAGGAGTCCGGTGAATCGGGGATCCGCACTTCCAGCCCCCCGTACCAGTCCGCGCGACCACCACTCGGATCCCACACCCATCACGTGCAGCATCTCGTGCAGTATCACCGGCTCCAGACGGCCATTGGAGAGCAGCCCCGGGATATCATCCGAATCCAGACGAATGGTACCGATCACCGGCATTCCCGAACTCGTTCGCTTGATGCACGGTCCGGCGGCGGCCAGTACCCTTTCAGCTCCGTCGATCGGGCTGATGGTTGCATACATCACGACGTCATCGACGACCTCGGTGAGCTGACCCGGGGGGAGACCGCAACGCGCCAGATCGAAGCTGAAGACGGGTACATCGCTCAGGTCCGACGTAATGATGGCACGCAACCGGTCTGCCGCGGCACGGAAGGCGTTCTCCACCTGCGGGTCAGGCGTACCGGTCACGAAGCGGATCCGTGGTGTAAAGTCGGAGCGGATCGAAGCCCTGATGGTGAGAGACAGTCCGGCGGCCGTCGCCAGCAGTGCCTGGTTCCCGCCCTTTCGGCCCAGGCGCCAGGTGAGACTGGTTCCTGCTGCCACGTCCGTCCGGAACACATCAGGGGTGACCACACCACCACCCTCCGCCACGGCCAGGACCACATCGACACCGGTGATGCCATTCCCGTACCGGTCCGCCACCGTCACCAGCAGGGGTTGCGGGAGTATGTCGCCGGCAAGGCCTGACTGCTCATCTCCCGTCACCTGCAGCCTGGCGGGCGGACCCGCCACACCCACGACCTCGATGGTGACCGGCGGTGCCGACTCAGCCGTGATGGTTACTTCGTTGCGGCCGGCCAGGGTATCCAGCGTCCAGTCTCCGATCGGTGTGGCACCGGAGCGCGTGCGGGTGGGCGTGTTTCGGAGAGTCCCGTTCCCGGCTGTTACCTCCACCTTCACCGCGACGTTGGCCAGCAGTTGTCCCGCGGCATTTCGGACGATGAAGGTGGGTGGAGTCTGGAGTATGCTGCCGGCCCGCGCGCTGGGGGGACTGCCGAGCGATGGTTCGACCGTCCAGTATGCGACGGTTGCTGTCGGTTCGTCACGGCAACCAGACAGGACAGCCGTGGGGAGCAGGATGAGCGCTGATCGCCAGGCCGACCTAACGAACCGCTGAGCGGCGTCCACGCAGTATCCCCCAGGAATCCAGTCTCAGGGGCAGGGGTTCGGTTCCCGCAATGAAGTACTCGGTGTAGCGCGACTCCGGTGGAGTGTCCTGATCGGCGAGCTCCCCGGTCCGGCGTTCGAGTTCCGCTGGGATGAGATCTGCCGGTGGTATCCAGGGGATGCCACCGCCGGTGTCACCAGCCAGGGCAATCATCCTCCCCCAAATCGGTGCCGCCAGTCCGCCGCCGTACGCTCCTCGCGCAATGGACTGTGGCTTGTCGAATCCCAGCCAGACTCCGGCAACGAGATCAGGGGTCATGCCAACGAACCAGACGTCTGTGTTGTCATTGGTGGTGCCGGTCTTCCCGGCGACGGGTACGGACTCCGGAACGAACTGCCGAATCGATCTGGCGGTTCCTCGGTCCACGACGTCCCGAAGCATGTCACGCAAAATGAAAGCGACTGATGGATCAAGAACAGTGTACGGGGCAACCATGGGATTCTGCCAGACCGTGACGCCATTCGAGTCGACAATCGATGTGATGAAACGCGGCTCGACCCGGGCGCCCATGTTTCCGATGGCGGCATATGCGGAGACCAGATCCAGTGGCTGGACTGCCGACGCGCCAATGGCGCTGGAAGGGTAAGGGGCGATGACGGCGTCGATTCCCATGCGATGGGCGAGATCGGCGACCGAATCCATACCGAAGCGGAGGCCCAGCTGAACCGCGACCGGATTGCGCGAACCCACCAGGGCGTTTCGAAGGGTGAGGGTTCCCAGATACTCGTCGTCGGAATTGCGCGGTCGGTAGGTTGAACCGTTTTCCAGCGGAAATGCCACCGCCGTATCCTCGACGAGGCTCGAAGCGGTCATTCCCTGGGCCAGTGCAGTGGCGTAGACGAAGGCCTTGAAGGCGGAGCCCGGCTGCCTGAGACCGTCGACGGCACGGTTGAACGGAGTGACATCGTGATCCCGGCCTCCAACCAGGGCACGCACGTCCCCGGTGTATGGGGCCATGGCGACGACGGCGCCCTCGAGATAGGCATCCAGCGCTCGTGGTCGACCTGCCTTATTCGCCTTTACGCGATCCCGCCACCTTGGGTGATTGTACCCGGGTTGCGACTCGATTTCCGCCAGACCCTCCTGCAACGCCCGCGTCGCCGCGCTCTGGATGCGGGGATCCAGCGTCGTGTGGATGCGGTAACCACCGCGACTCACCGGGAAACCGGCGCGTTCCGCCTGGATTCGGACGACGTCCACAAAGTACCCTGAAGGTGCGCTGTAGCCCGAGTTGTCGGCGAGCACGATCGGTTCAGCCTTGGCTTCACGTGCCTGCACCTCGGTGATGAACCCCTGCCCGGCCATGAGCGACAGGACCAGGTCCCGACGCTGGCGGGCACGGTCGGGGTGTCGCAGCGGGTCGTAGTAGCCGGGTCCGTTGATGATCGCGGCCAGCAGCGCCCCCTGGGCGAACGACAGCTGCGAAGGAGAACGGGCGAAGTAGTGTCGGGCCGCTGCTTCGATTCCATACCAGCCGTGTCCGAAGTGAACCTGATTGAGGTAGGCTTCGAGGATCTGGTCCTTTGTATAGTGCCGCTCCATCTCGCGCGCGGCCGCCTGCTCCCGCAGCTTCCGTCCCAGGCTCACGTCCGACCGGTCTATGATGGTCGGGTGCATGTTCCCGACCAGTTGCTGCGTAATGGTGCTGGCGCCCCTGGGGTTGCCACGCAAGGCGTCCTTGATGGCGCCGGCTATGCCCACCAGGTCCACGCCATCGTGTTCGTAGAAGCGTTGATCCTCGATGGCAATGAACGCCTGGGGGAGCCATGGTGGCAGGCTGGACAGCGGGACGCTCGTCCGTATTTCGCTCCCCACGTCCCCTATCAGAGTGCCGTCGCGGGCCAGGACCATCGACGACTGCGGTGGTCGGATGATCTGCCAGGCTTCCTCGCGCCGGGGCTCCTGGCCGAGCGCCACCCTGCCCAGCAGGACGAGACCGGTGGCGGTAACCAGGAGAGTGCGCGTGAACATGCGGGAAACTGGCAATGTCGTCTGGTACACATCGGAATGTGGCCGTTCCGCACGGTTGGTGCGGTGATGGGACGCACTTCCGGGTCATGGGGCGGCCGTGGGAGCCGTGCAAACCTGGGGGAGTTGCCGCCGGTTGCGTTCGCCTGCAGGTTCCCGCGGATGTCCCGCACAGTGAACCTTGCCATAGCCCAGCTCCATCCCCGGAAGGGCGACTACCCCGCGAATCTGGCCAGACTCCGGGATGTGTTTGCGCAGGTTCGGATGATGTCGCCGCCGCCTCAGGTGGTGCATTTCCCGGAAACGGTGCTCAGTGGCTACTTCGTGGAGGGTGGTGTGCGGGAGGTGGCCGTGACCGCGGGCACGCTGGCACGGGATCTGGACGAAGCTTTTTCCGAGGGTCCGGATGACCGGGCGCGGAGGCCGCTGGACGTGGTGGTGGGGTTCTATGAGCGGTGGCGTGACACGCTGTACAACAGCGCGGCGTATGTCCGCCTGGGTGACGGATCGGCCCGGGTGCTGCACGTACACCGAAAGAACTTCCTGCCGACGTACGGTCTGTTCGACGAGGAGCGCTTCGTGGAGCGGGGGCACGAGCTGCGGGCGTTCGATACGCCGTGGGGGCGGGCGGCGCTGTTGATCTGCGAGGATGCCTGGCACAGCCTGACCGGCACGGTGGCTGCGCTGGATGGAGCGCAGGTGGTGTTCCTTTGTTCCGCGGCTCCGGCGCGGGGGCCGAGGTCGTCGGAGGGAGTGCCCGGTCCGGGGAGCGTGGCCCGTTGGGAACGACTGGTGCGGGACATCGCGGAGGAGCACGGGATGTTCGTGTCCCTGGCGAATCTGGCGGGGAGCGAGGGGGGCAAGGTGTTTGCGGGCGGGTCGTGTGTGGCGGGTCCACGCGGCGACATCCGGGTGCGGGCGCCGGCGTTCGAGGAGGCCATCGTGTCGCTGACGCTGGATCTGGGTGATCTGGCGCGGACGCGGGCGGATCTGCCACTCTTGCCGGACCTGCGCACGGCGTTGCCGCATCTGCGTCGGACGCTGGATGCGGTGGAGGAGCAGCGACCTTATGCGGTGTTGTTCGATGCGACCGAAGTGAGGACCGGACCCGGGGGGCCCCCCCCCGAATCCCAATCTCGCGTTTCCGGCGCGGACAGCCATCACCAGTCCGTCGCCGACAGCATCATCCCATCGCAACACGTGGCACGCCATGCCCACGGCGGACCTCCGTCACTCGAGATAGACGCTCCCCTGGTCGAGGACTGGCTCATCCACTTCCTCCAGGACGAAATGAGCCGACGCGGCTTCACCCGCGTGGTAATCGGGGTGTCCGGTGGTGTCGACTCCGCCGTAACCGCCACACTCGCGGCGCGTGCCCTCGGTCCGGAAAACGTGCTCGGCGTCAGGCTCCCATACCGGACCTCCAGTCCCGAGTCCCTGATTCACGCACAGCTCGTGATCGATCAGTTGGGGATTCCCTCACGCACCATCGACCTCTCCGCCGCGGTCGATGGCTACCTGGCCCAGGAACCCACCGCCGACGGGACCCGGCGGGGCAATGTCATCGCCCGTCTCCGCATGACGGCGCTGTTCGACCTCTCCGCCGCACTGGGCGGGATACCGTTAGGCACGGGCAACAAGTCCGAGCGACTGCTGGGGTACTTCACCTGGCATGCCGACGATTCGCCGCCGGTGAATCCACTCGGGGACCTCTTCAAGACGCAGGTTTGGGCCCTGGCCCGGCATCTTGGTGTACCCGGCGAGATCGTCAACAAGCCCGCCACGGCCGATCTCGTCGCGGGTCAGACCGACGAGTCGGACTTCGGCATCACCTACGATCGCTCCGATGCCATCCTCAACGGCCTTCTCTGGGGCTTTACGCCGGATGACCTTGTGGCGCGTGGATTCAGTGAGTACGACGTGCGACTGGTACGCGGCAGGCTGGAGCGCACCCACTGGAAGAGGAAGCTGCCCACCGTCGCGCTGCTGTCGCACACTGCCATTGGAGAGTCTTACCTGAGGCCGGTGGATTACTAGCGTACTTCCAGAGCAGCTTCACGGCTGCCTTGCCTCAAACCTTGCCAGTCGTCGCTCTGGCCGGGTCACGAAGAGCCCCGATGATACGCGCGGCCATGGCATCCAACTGGGTCCGGTCCGGCGGCTCCGCACCGGGAAATGGCAACGGAACATCGAAGCCATCGCCCGCCAGTCGGGGAATCACGTGAACATGATAGTGAAACACGTCCTGACCCGCCGCCACGCCGCTGTTCACGATGACATTCATGCCGTCAGTACCGGTCAGGCGCCGCACTATCGAGCTGAGCTGCAGAGCCACGTCGAAAAGGTGTCGCGCCAGCGCCGCAGGGATGTCCGCCAGTGATGCATAGTGATGGCGTGGCACCACCAGGACATGACCGGCGTTCACTGGCTGAATGTCCATGAATGCCAGCGAGTCGGCATCCTCATAGCAGATGGAAACCTCGCCGCCACCATGGATCAGTTCGCAGAAGATGCAGGATGCTGACATAGTGTGAGGGGCTGGAGACGGAGGTTTCCCGGCGACGGGGGCGGACACAGGGCCACGGGACAATAACAGCAGGGACAGAAAACCTCCCCACCCTCCCCGGCCATTTTCGCGGACCTGACGCCCTCAACTGCAGAACCCGCGCCAGCTATCTTTCGACCATGCCGACCAAAACCTCCACGCGCAAGGCGCCCGCGGGGCTGGATCGCGACCAGCTCATCGCCGCCTACCGGACCATGCTCCTTTCCCGGCGACTGGATGACAAGGAAATCCAGTTGAAACGCCAGAACCGGATCTTCTTCCAAATCTCGGGCGCGGGTCACGAAGCCATCCTCACCGCCGGTGGAATGCTGCTGCGCCCTGCCTCGGACTGGTTCTTCCCCTACTACCGCGACCGCGCGCTGATGCTCTCGCTCGGCATGACACCCAACGAGATGCTTTACTCCGCGGTGGGTGCCGCCGATGACCCCAACTCGGGCGGTCGTCAGATGCCCAGTCACTGGGGACACAAGAACCTCAACGTCGTCTCCTCGTCTTCGCCCACGGGGACGCAGTTCCTGCAGGCCGTGGGCTGCGCCGAGGCCATCTGGCGTCAGCGCCAACTGGATGAAAGCCGCACGGGAGACGAGATCGTGTTCGTCTCCGCGGGCGATGGAACCACGAGTGAGGGGGAGTTCTTCGAGTCCCTCAACACCGCGTGCAACCTGGGACTCCCCGTCCTCTATCTGATCGAGGACAATGGCTACGCCATCTCCGTCCCGGTCGAGGTGAACACCGCCGGAGGGTCCATCTCCCGCGTGGTCTCCGGATTCCCCAACCTCTACATCCAGGAAGTCGACGGCTGCAGCGTGCCGGCCTCCTACGAGGCCATGCGCTCGGCCATAGAGCACGTCAGGGCCCGTAAGGGACCGGCACTGGTACACGCACACGTGATCCGCCCTTACTCCCATTCACTCTCGGATGACGAGGTGCTTTACCGACCGCCGGAAGAGCGCGAGGCGGAGGCCGCCCGGGATCCCATAACCACCCTGGCCAGCCAGCTCATCGAAGACGGGCATGCAACGGACGAAGAACTCGAACGAATCAGGGAAGAGGTGGATGCCCTGGTGCTCGCCGCGACGGACGACGCACTGAGTCGGTCCCAGCCCGCCGAAGAAACCATTCCGTTCGGCGTCTACTCACCCGACGTGGACCCCACCAGCGAGCAATTCGACACCGAAGACGACCCCCAGTTCACCGGGAACGAAACCACCATGGTCGATCTGCTCAACGCGACCATGAAGGACGAAATGCGGCGGGACGCGCGCATCGTGGTATTCGGCGAGGACGTGGCGGATGTTTCGCGCCGGCAGTACCTCGACAAGGTCAAGGGCAAGGGTGGTGTGTTCAAGGTGACCTGGGGCCTGCAACGCGAATTCGGCGAGCTGCGGGTCTACAACACCCCGCTGGCGGAAGCCAACATCATCGGCCGCGCCATAGGAATGGCGCTCAATGGCTTCAAGCCCGTGGTGGAGATCCAGTTCTTCGACTACATCTGGCCCGCGTACATGCAGCTACGCAACGAACTGGCCACCATGCGCTGGAGATCCAACAACGCCTTCTCCGCACCGGTGATCGTCCGCACCACCTATGGCGGCTATATACGGGGGGCTGTCTACCATTCGCAGACCGGCGCCACGCTGTTCACGCACTGTCCGGGACTGCGGGTGATCTGCCCCGCGACCGCACTGGACGCCGCCGGCCTCCTGCGGACCGCAATCCGCTGCGATGACCCGGTCATGTTTCTGGAGCACAAGCACCTCTATCGACAGACATACAACAAGGCCGCCTATCCCGGTTCGAACTTCATGATCCCGTTCGGCAAGGCCAAGGTCGTCCGCGAAGGTTCGGACGTCACGATCGTGACCTACGGAGCCACCGTGCAGCGCGCTTTCGTGGCAGCCAACCAGATGGCCGAGGAAGGGATCTCGGCGGAGGTCATCGACCTGCGTTCACTCTCGCCCTGGGACGAGGAACGCGTGTACCAGTCGGTGAAGAAGACCAACCGGGTCATCGTCGGCTACGAGGACGCCATCTCCTGGGGCTACGGTTCGGAGATTGCCGCCCGCATCGCCGATGACTGCTTTGCCTGGCTGGACGCACCCGTGAAGCGAGTGGGCTCCACCGACACCTACGTCGGCTATGCACCCAGGCTGGAGGACGCCATCCTCCCCCAGGTGGACGACTTCAAGAAAGCCATAACCGAGACCGTGGCATTCTGAACGGACAAACGACGGACCACTCTGGCCGGATGCCGGGGCCAACGCCCCACGACCCAGGTATCCGGCCCTCGTGTTGTCGGAGATTACGGGAACTCTGGTGTTTTCCCCACATTGTGGGGAGCCATCCCCAGCGGCATTCGGTGTTGCGGGGAAGTATCCCAACCGGCGGGTGCGTCAGAAGTCCAACGCAGGCAACGCTTTGGGCATGGCTGACAGCGGGGGCAGACCGACCCGGAGTCGCATGGCGCGGCAATTGCGGAATCTTCCTGGCCACCGTGAATCCGGACATGACAGCCATCACGCAGGACGAGGTCCGCCGACACCCACGCTGGCGCGAAGAACTGCGCCTGCCGACCGCTGCGCCCACCGCCCAGCGCCAGACCCATGGCGCGATTCTGGCTGTCGTGGCTCTGCTGCTCGGTCTGGCGGTACTCGCGTTCTTCGTCTGGCGCTGAGCGGACTCCTCGTCTGGCGCTGAGCGGACTCCTCCGGAACATCGCAATCGGCAGCGCCGCCCCTAACCCGGGGGCGGCGCTTCGGTTTCAGCACTGTCGCCCCCGCCCCCGCGCTCGGTTCGTGTCGTCTCCAGGACTTACTCCCGCTCGCGCTGAAAGACCACACGCCCGCCGACAATGGTCATGACCACCTGAGCGTCCCGGATGGCTTCCGGCGGGATGGTCGTGATGTCCCGATCGATGATCACGATATCAGCCAGCTTCCCCCGCGTGAGCGTTCCCTTGTGGTTCTCCTCGAACGATGCCCACGCAGCATCCACGGTGTACGCCCGGAGTGCCTGCTCGACAGTGATCTTCTGTTCGGGGACCCAGCCGTTCGGATTTCGGTCATCCAGTGTCCGACGGGTCACGGCGGCGTAGATGCCTCCGAGTGGTGTGGGTGGGGCCACGAACCAGTCGCTGCCAAACACCACGGTGGCCCCGTTCTGGAGCAGAGACCTGAAAGCGTACGTCAACTTTGCCCGCTCCGGGCCAATCACGCGCTCGGCCCAACGGCCATCGTCGATGGCATGCCAGGGCTGCATGCTGGCCAGCACCCCGAGGGCACCGAAACGCGGAGCGTCTGCTGGCGAAAGGTGCTGCGCGTGCTCGACCCGGAAACGCCGGTCCCGTGGGCCATTCTCCTCACCTACACGTTGGTAGATGTCCAGCAGTGTCCGGATGGCCCGGTCACCAATCGCGTGTACCATGACCTGCAGCCCAGCCCGGTCCGCGCCCGCAATCCACGCGTGAAGGTCCTCCGGTGAGTTCACGAGAAGACCTCGGTCACCCGGTGCATCGGTGAAGGGTTGCAGCATGGCGGCGGTATGTGACCCCAGCGAACCATCGACGAATCCCTTCAGGCCACCTATCCGCAACCAGGAGTCTCCGCTGCCGCGCGCCGCAATCGTGTCACGCAGGCGTTCCCACGATGACAGGGGTACCGCGGCATGGATCCGGGTTCGAAGACGACCGGCAGCATGAGCCCGTTCAAAGATCGCCAGGTCACTCCAGGAACCCATGTTGTGGACCGAGGTGACGCCCTGAGCCGCCACGTATGCCATGGCTGTATCGAGAGCGCGATCCTGAAGCGCTTCCGCTGGCGTGGGTACCTGCCGGTCCACGAGAGCCTGCGCGTTGTCCTTCAGGATACCGGTGGGCTCACCCTTCGCGTCGCGGACGATCGCCCCACCGTTGACGTCGTCCGTCGCGGCACCCACTCCTGCCAGGCGCAGTGCGAGACTGTTCGCCAGGGACATGTGCCCATCCAGCCGGTTCACCCAGACCGGATGGTCGGGTGTGACCGAATCGATCCAGGAACGTTCCGGAAGCACACCACCCCAGCGTTCGTGATCCCAGTCGCCTCCAGTAATCCATGTCCCAGCAGGCAGCGAGGAGGCAAAGTCCCTGATCCGCCTGACGAATTCCTCGGGGCTGTCCGCGTCGCGCAGTTGTACCGACGATAACCTGAAGCCGCCATCGATGAAGTGGACGTGCGAGTCGACGAAACCGGGCATCACCAGTCCACCCTGGGCGTCGATGAGCCGATCGGGTGTACCGAGCTTCCGGATCTCCGCGGAGGATCCCGTGGCCAGAATGGTGTCGCCGCTCATCGCGACGGCGTCCGCCCAGGGTCGGGCGGTGTCACCGGTCCAGACGCGGCCGTTGACGATGGCCAGTGTGACCAGTGAATCCGATGGCGTCATGTCGCACGCTGCCATGACGCTGGTGGCAACCAGAGCCCACAGGCCGCATCCCGCTGCGAGCCGGCGGCGCGCAATCTGAAGGCAGGCGGCTTGCTGCCCCACCTGACGGGCTTCACGGCCTGGCGCTGGTCCGCTACAGCTTCCGCTCGATGGCATCCCGTACGTCGAGCAGGATCTCGAAGTAGAGCTGCTCCCGCCGGTAGGCGAAGTCGAGCGACGCCATCTGGGCATCGTCACCCGCGGCCTTGGCTCTTTCGAATGCTTCTCGATACATCTCGTCCAGGTTGTTCAGTATGCGCTCGCGGGATCTTGGCATTCGCGTTCTCTCCAGGGCACGCGGGGTCAGGCGCGGCGGCTCGTCTGCGGGGAAGGTCCGGGGCTCCTTTTCGATCGCATCCAGGAGATACTTTCGGGCGGCCCCCATCATCAGGCGACGTGAGTTGAACGGGTCAGGCATGAAGCAGTGTGGTTTCGTCGTCGCGCGATGGTCACCGGATTGCTTGCCGTGAGGATATCATCACGGGCGATCGGGGATGGATCGTCTGTCCAGTGCCCGACCGGAATCGAACCGGTGTCATGGCAACTTAGTGAGCGCCGACATGGCCGGCAACGCGCGGAAACCACAGCCCCTGCCCTCTGTCCTCCGCTCCGTTCCCATGTGGACGGTGGTCAGTGCGTGAAGCGGAAGTCTGCCCCTGACCACTGCACGGCCGTTAGAATGCCAACGGCAAACCTCGTTATCGGAAGTCAGCGCCCGACCTCACATCCCCGGGAAACCTCATGAGTGCAGCCGGAGAACCGAACTCCTCCGTAACGAAGCGGGTGAATCACGTGGTGGCCCGATGGACCGGGGCTGAATCATTCGAGGCGGGAGTTCCCGGCCACCCGACGATCCGGCTGGACGGCGCTCGCAAGGCTGGTCCCAGTCCGGTGGATGCCCTTCTGGGTGCATTGGCATCCTGTTCCGCCATCGACGTGGTTTCCATCCTGGAGAAGCGTCGGACGCCGGTGGCTTCCCTGGAAGTGGAGATCCGGGGTGAGCGAGCCGCGGCGGTTCCTGCCAGGTTGACCTCCGTGGCAATGATCTTCCGGATCACCGGGGATGGGATCGAGCGGCATCACGCCGAGCGGGCCATCGACCTGTCGATCAACAAGTACTGCTCCGTGAAGGACTCGCTGGATCCCGGCCTGCCTATCGAATGGAGCCTGAACCTCAACGGCGCCTGATCAGGGATCCGGAGATCTGAGGGCTCCGCCAGGGACCATGCACTCAATAGTTGTTCTGGCAGGCACTCACCGAAGGACTTAGCTTTCCTGGGTTGGGAGCCGTTTCTTGATCCCTCCGCGGGCAGAGATTCTGCATGAGGTTCCCTCGACCGTGAGTCACTACGACCTTGATCGCACGTAACAGCCCCGGAACCAGCATGCTTCGACGCGTCGTGGCCGCCGTGGCCGCCGCGGCGTTGTTCAACATGCTCGTCCCCATCGGGGCATCGGCGTGCGAGGATCACAGTCGTGCTTCGGGGACGGTGACCAAGCCCAACCACGCCGGCATGGATCACAGCGTGCACGGCTCGCATGCCGCCAAGGAATCGTCCCAGGACTCATCCGCCCGGGATGGCGCCAGACGCCACTCTGGACCGTCACTCGGGGACGTGACCGGCTGTCATCGAAACGGCGGCTTCTGCTCCGGGGAGTGCGCCCTCATGTCTGGATGCGCCCCCCATGTCTTCCCTGCATCCGGGGTTGCCTCTGTGCCACCGGATCATGGCGCCAGGATTTCCATTCTGGCGGCCGGGGCCTGGCAGGGTCCCGACACCGCTCCGGATCATCCCCCTCCGAGAGCCTGATCTCCTTCACAATCGGCTGAACCACGCGACCAGCGGCCCCGCGGGCGGCGTTCGTGTCGCGTGAAGCATGATGCGTCGACCCGGTCGGTCGGCACGCACCCGACGGAGATCAATCACATGTCTGCCTCTGGAATACGGAGGGCCCGCTGGGTCCACCGATGTTCAACCTTGCTGGCCCTGGTCCTTGCCGGAGCCATCCCGACAACCGCATCGAACGCCCAGGGTGCAACCGACGCATCATCGGCGGTGGACAGTCAGCGTCGGTCGGTGACGTCATCCGCGGTCCGACTGGGTGATGTCTATCGCGAAGTCCGCGATCGCAATCCGAAGGCCGCGGCGGCGCACGCCTTGGCAGATGCCGCCGGGTCCCGGATTTCGGGCGCGAAGCTGCCACCGGACCCCCAGGTCCAGCTCTCCTTCATGAACTACGGGCTCCCCGGCCTGCGGCCCATGGACCCTACCGGAATGGTGGCATTCCAGCTCACGCAGATGTTGCCGACACCGGGGAAGCTGGGTCTGGCGGGCAGCATCGCTGAGTCGCGCGCATCGGCTGAGAGAGAGCGAGCGCTGGATGTCGACTGGAGCATCCGCCAGCAGGCAGCGTCGGCGTTCTACGATCTCTATGAAGCCGAACAGTCGATGGCAATCGCCATCGAAACGCGTCGGCTGATCCAGGACATAGAGCGAATCGCCGCGACGATGTATGAGGTCGGCGAAGGCAGACAGACGGACGTGCTGCGGGCCCAGGTGGAGATGGCGCGCATGACGGAGGAGATCGATCGCATGGCGGCCATGCGCGCTGCCGCCGCTGCCCGGTTGAACGCTCTGTTCGATCGGGATGCCGGCGCACTGGTTCCATCGGCACTCCTCCCCGCATTTCCGGACACTGTCATATCCGCGGATTCGCTGATCGGCATGGCCACTCGCGATAGGCCGATGGTCCGTGCCGGCGAAGACGAACTGCGGGCTGCGGGTGAGATGGAGCGACTGGCACATCGCGAACTCTTTCCGGATCTCATGATCGGGGTGCAGTACGGACAGCGGGGATCCAGCATGGGGACGGAACGCATGGGCAGCCTGATGCTCGGCGCCAGCGTTCCCATCTTCGCCAGTCGCCGTCAGATCCGGCTGCGTGAAGAAGCGGCTGCGATGCGTACGATGGCCGAGGCAGACCTCCGGTACATGCGCGCGGAGACCAAGGGACAGGTGGGCGAGGCCTGCGCCATGCTTAACCGGGCACGCCGGCTGGAACGGCTCTACCTCCATACGGTCATTCCCCAGGCCGAAGCCGCGGCCGCCGCGGCGCTGGCCGCCTATCGAGTTGGTGAAGTGGATTTCATGACGCTGCTGGACAACCGCATGACGGTGAACGGTTACCGGATGGAACTGGCGGAGCTGCAGGCCGGCGAGGGACGGGCCTGGGCCGAACTGGAGATGCTGGTGGGCCGTGAACTGTTCGATCCGAACACCGTTTCACTCGCATCGACGAGTGACAGGAGAGGCAACCATGAGTGAGACCCACGATGCCGGCAGTGCACGGGAGGCACACGGGCAGCATGCACGATCGCATGCGGAGGTGGCACTGCGGAATGACTCCGGGCATTCACCGTTTGGGAACGGTTCCGCCGGACGGACCCGGAATGTGCTGCGTCTCGGTGCCTATGCCATACTCGTGGTCGGGGCCGCGGGAATCACCTGGTACGTGACCCGGGGACAAGCGCAACCGCAGGCCGCGGGTGGTCATCAGCATGGAGCCATGGGCGGAGGAACCTCCGGACCGGTTCATGTGGAACCTGACGCTGCCCGCCGCATCGGGTTGACCTTCACCACCGTGGCCGCGGGGTCGATCGTATCGGAGATCCGCACGGTGGGTCAGGTCACGTACGACGAGACGCGCGTCCAGGCCATCGCCCCCAAGGTGGGCGGATGGGTCGATCGACTCCACGTAGACTTCACGGGCCGGGATGTACGGGCTGGCGAGCCACTTCTGAGCATCTACTCGCCCATGCTGGTGACGGCGCAGGAGGAACTCCTCCTGGCATTGCGCCTGGCCGGTGAGGTATCCAGCGGCACGGAGGAAGCAAGACGTTCCTCCGCCGAGCTGGTGGCGTCTGCCAGGCGACGACTGGCATGGTGGGATATCCCCGCGTCCGACATCGATGCACTGGAGCGCTCGGGCAGCGTCACCAAGACACTCACCCTGCGTTCACCGGTGGAGGGAGTCGTCATCGAGAAGTCGGTGCTGGCAGGTCAGCGGATAATGGAGGGCGAGACGCTCTATCGTATTGCAGACCTGGATACCGTGTGGATCGAAGGCGAGGTCTTCGAGCGCGATCTGGCGTCGGTCAGGATGGGTGCGCGAGTTACGGTGGAGACCGAGGTTTACCCCGGCGAGGTACGCAGCGGCACCGTTACGTGGATGTACCCCACCGTTGATCCAGCCACGAGAACGACGCGGATCCGCGTGTCACTGGCCAACCCCGGTCATCGACTGCGTCCCGGCATGTACGCCACCATTCGCGTTCAGGGTGTCCGGCGGAGTGGTGCGGTCAACGTGCCGAGGACCGCGGTTCTGGCGACGGGTCAGCGCGTCATCGTGTTCGTCAGGCGTGATGATGGCATGCTGGAGCCACGTGAGGTGGTTCTCGGCCTCGCCGTCGACGACCGCGTGGAGGTCCTGAAGGGATTGAAGGTTGGCGAGACCGTGGTGTCATCCGCCACCTTCCTGGTGGACGCCGAATCGAACCTCGGCGCCGCGATGGATGCCATGACGACCATGCCGGGGATGAGCACCGGTCAGGGAGGTGCCGCCACCGGGGACACGACGGATCATTCCATGCATGACATGTCGACGATGCCGACCGCGAAACCACCGGACAGCGCCGCGGCGGCAACATCGCACGCGCACAAGGAGTAGCGGGCCATGCTCAGGCGACTCATCGAATGGTCGGTGGCCAACAAGCTGCTCGTCATGCTGTTCACGGTGCTGGTCATCACTGGCGGAATCCAGGCCATCCGAGCGACACCGCTGGAGGCGCTCCCGGATCTGTCCGACGTGCAGGTGATCGTACAGGCGGAGTTCAACGAGCAGGCGCCCCGGATAGTCGAGGATCAGGTCACCTATCCGATTGCGGCGGAGATGCTCAAGGTCCCCGGCGCGCGCACGGTGCGCGGATACTCGTTCTTCGGTGTGTCGTTCGTTTACGTGATCTTCGACGACGGAACGGACCTGTACTGGGCCCGCTCGCGGGTGCTGGAGAACCTGAACGGCATCACCGGAAGACTTCCGGAATCGGTCACGCCCCGGCTGGGGCCCGATGCGACAGGACTGGGCTGGATCTTCCAGTACGTCGTCGAGGACACCACCGGGCGGTTGAACCTGGCGGACCTGCGCAGCCTGCAGGACTGGTATCTGCGTTATGCACTCACCGCGGTGCCGGGGGTATCCGAAGTGGCATCAGTCGGTGGATTCGAAAAGCAGTACCAGGTGGACCTCGACCCCACGAAGATGCGGGGCCATGGCGTTACGGTGATGCAGGTGATGGATGCCATACGCAACTCCAACTCCGACGTGGGCGCCATGGTCATGGAGCTTTCCGACCGGGAGTACATGGTTCGGGGGCTCGGGTATCTGAAGTCACTGGCGGACATCGAGAACGTGGTGGTCAGCGCCACCGCGGCCGGTACCCCGGTGCGTGTCGCGGAGCTGGGACGAGTGACGGTGGGTCCCGCCGTCCGGCGGGGTCTCGGTGAACTGGATGGCCTGGGGGACGCGGTGGGTGGAATCGTGGTCATGCGTTCCGGCGAGAACGCCCTGACGACCATCGACGGTGTGAAGGCCAGGCTGAAGGATGCCGCGGGCGGGCTGCCGGCCGGAGTCGTGGTTCGCCCGGTGTACGATCGATCGGACCTGATCCTGCACTCGATAGCGACGCTGCGCAGCAAGCTGGTGGAGGAGAGCATCGTCGTTGCCCTGGTGTGCATCCTTTTCCTCCTTCACGCCCGCTCGGCGCTGGTGGCCATACTCACGTTGCCGGTCGGCATCCTGATGGCTTTCATCGCCATGCGATGGGTCGGTGTCGGCGCCGACATCATGTCCCTGGGCGGTATTGCAATCGCCATCGGCGCCATGATCGACGCCGCCATCGTGATGATCGAGAACATGCACAAGCACCTGGAGCGTGCAGTCGCAGCCCGCGGGTCCGGAAGTGAGGGGCCGGGCGGTCCACGACCCGGTTTCCAGACCGGGATCCTGACCACGCGAGAACGCTGGAACATCGTTATGCAGTCGTCCCGGGAGGTGGGGCCGGCACTGTTCTTCTCCCTGCTCATCATCACGGTGTCGTTTCTGCCGGTATTCACCCTGGAAGGGCAGGAGGGTCGCCTCTTCAAGCCGCTGGCCTATACAAAGACATTCGCCATGGCCGCTGCCAGCCTGCTGTCGGTGACCCTGGTGCCGGTGACGATGGGCCTCTTCATCAGGGGACGCATGTTCCGGGAGCACGCCAATCCCCTCAACCGGTTTCTGATGCGGATCTATCGTCCGGTGATCGAGGTAGTGCTGCGGCACCGGGCGCCGGTCATCACCGGATCAGTCATCCTCCTGGTGCTCACGTGGATACCCTGGAGTCGCACGGGCAGTGAGTTCATGCCGCCGCTGGAGGAAGGCACCATTCTATACATGCCCACGACCCTCCCGGGTGTGAGCGTGGCCCGGGCGCGTGAACTCCTCCGTGTCCAGGACTCGATCCTGGCATCGTTTCCCGAAGTCGAGACGGTCTGGGGCAAGGCCGGTCGCGCCACCACGGCGACCGACCCCGCGGGACTGGACATGATCGAAACCACCATCACGCTGAAACCAGCCACGGAGTGGCGACCGGGGATGACCTACGACCGGCTGATCGCGGAAATGGACTCGGCGGTGCGGCTGCCCGGAGTCAGCAACTCCTGGACGATGCCGATCAAGGGCCGCATCGACATGCTGGCCACCGGAATCAGGACCCCGGTGGGGATCAAGATTTTCGGACCTGACCTGGCAGAACTGGAGCGCATAGGCATCGAGATCGAGTCCGCGATCGGCATGGTACCCGGAACCCGGAGCGTGTTCGCGGAACGCGCCCAATCGGGCTACTACCTGGACATCGACATAGATCGTCAGGCGGCGGCCCGCTATGGGCTGAACGTGGGTGACATCAACACCGTAATTGCGACCGCGATCGGCGGCATGACGATCACGGAGACAGTCGAGGGTCGGGAGCGGTACGGTGTGCGCGTGCGATACCCACAGGAGTTGCGCCAGACCCCTGAACAACTGGCCAACGTTCTCGTGCCCGTCAGGCAGCGCGGTGCCGTGCCGGCATCCGCCGGCCCGACAGGTGCGGACGCGGTCGTCATGGACGCGGGGTCGATGTCGGGTTCCAGCGTCATGACACCCGGACGGTCAGCGCAGATTCCCCTGGGTCAGGTCGCCACCATCCGCGAGGTACCCGGACCCATGGTGGTCCGAACCGAGGACGCGCTCCCGACGGCATGGGTGTACGTGGACGTTGCCGGTCGCGACATCGGCAGGTACATCCGCGACGCCCAGCAGATGGTCTCGGACATGGTGATCCTGCCGCAGGGCTACACCCTGGCGTGGAGCGGACAGTACGAGTACATGCAGCGTGCCCGGGAACGCATGCAGCTGGTGATACCGGCAACGCTGGCGATCGTGTTTCTCCTTCTCTACTTCAACTTCAGAAGTGTGACGGAGACACTCATCGTCATGCTCTCGCTCCCCTTCGCCCTGGTGGGAGGAATCTGGTTCGTATGGCTGCTGGGCTACAACTGGTCAGTGGCCGTGGCCATTGGCTTCATAGCACTGGCAGGAGTAGCCGCCGAGACCGGTGTGGTGATGCTGATCTTCCTGGATCTGGCGTGGCGGGAACGGACCGAGGCGGGGCGGCGTCCCACCCTGCGCGACCTTTACGACGCGGTGGTCGAGGGCGCTGTGGTACGGGTCAGGCCCAAGCTCATGACTACGGCGGCCATCATGGCCGGTCTGCTGCCCATACTCTGGGGGAACGGCGCCGGTACCAGTGTAATGAAGCGAATTGCCGCACCCATGATTGGCGGGATGATCAGCAGCACGATTCTCACCCTGGTGGTCATACCCGCGGTCTATTCTATCTGGCGGGAACGCGAGCTGGCGCGTCCACCCCAGGAGTCGGCACCAGAGTTCGAAGGCGCGCCCGCGTTTGCCGCAACCGGATCCAGCGCTGGATCAGGATAGGTGATGTCGCAGGGGGAATAAATACCCGCCGTCGGCGTGAGGCGGCGGGTGGGTTGGGGGGTGCCGTGCGGGAGGTCAGGATCCCGAGCGTCTCTGCCGACTGGACCAGTGGATGGCAGCGATCTTCCACGTCCCCGCCGTGCGGACCAGTACCATGAGTTCCGCCCCGACCGAGTTGACCTGGCGCCCATTGGTTTCGCCCCGGGTCGTGCTGGTGGATGACGCCCAGGCAGCATCACCGCGAACCCGCACGTTCACGGAGCCACGCTGACTGGGAACGGCGCGGGCAAAGCCGATGTCGGCAGCCAGGTGACCCGAGCGATATCCCTCCCGCGACTCGATTCCGCCACTCTCCAGAATGATGGCGTCATCGGCGAGGAGCGTCAGAGCCGCGGTGCTGTCACCTGACGCGAGCGCCTTGTGGAAGTTCTCCACCACCGCTGCCACGGCAGCGGAGTCGGAGGTCGGCTGGGCGTAAAGCGGCGCGGCGATCAGCGTCAGGCTGATCAGGGGAGTGAGTCTCATCGGGCCGTCTCCGGAAGATGTCGGTCGGGATGCGACCCGAAACGTGCAGCAGCATGATCGCGGGCGTAAGACCGGATCGTGGCGCGGCAACTACCGGACGTGGCGGTACATCAGCTCCAGCAGCTCGTCGTACATCGCCTCGGCTTCATCCGGACCCGCCTTGATGGCCGAAGTGGCGCAATGCTTCAGGTGATTGCGCATGAGTTCCCGCCCCACCCCCCGGAGCGCTTCGTGGACGGAGGAGATCTGCGTCATTATGTCCGCGCAGTAGCGGTCCTCCGAGACCATCTTCTGGAGACCGCGGACCTGTCCCTCGATGCGGCGCAGGCGCTTGAGATTCCGGTCACGGATGCCCGGATCCACGCCGATGGCCTTGCGGCCTCCATCTTCGTGAGCAGCACAGCCGCACTCCGCGACTTCGTTCGACTTGGGCATTGCCGTTGATCTGACCATGAATCACTCCCGATCAAGCCGGCCGGAACCGCGCCAGCCGCAGGCTGTTGCTCACTACACTCACCGAACTCAGAGCCATCGCGGCGCTGGCCAGAATCGGGCTGAGAAGGATTCCGAAAGAGGGGTAGAGCACTCCTGCCGCAATGGGGATCCCCACCACGTTGTAGATGAACGCCCAGAACAGGTTCTGGCGCATGGTCCGCATGGTGCGTCGCGAAAGACGCAGTGCCTCCACCACGCCGATGAGGTCACCGCGGAGGAGCGCGATATCGCCGGCCTCGATGGCCACGTCGGTACCCGTTCCCATGGCAATGCCGACGTCCGCGCGCGCCAGCGCCGGCGCATCGTTGATGCCATCACCGACCATGGCAACCACCCGGCCCTGCGACTGAAGTTCCCGTATGGCATCCACCTTGCCAGACGGCAGTACTCCGGCAATGACCCTGTCGATACCCACCTCCCGGGCGATGGCACTTGCGGTGGCCTCGACGTCTCCGGTGAGGAGCACGACATCCAGGTCCAGAGCCCGCAGTCGCTGGATGGCTGTCTTCGAAGTGTCACGGACCGGGTCCGCAACCGCGAGAAGACCCGCCAGTGCGCCATCGATGTTCACGTACATCACGGTACGTGCTTCAGCGGCGAGCTGCGTGGCCCGCCCGGCAAGTGGAGCAACGTCAATGGCGTAGTCCCGCATGAGCAACTCGTTGCCCACGGCCAGAGCGTGGCCCTCCACGACTCCGGTCACTCCCCTGCCGGTCAGCGACTCGAACGACTCGACCGCGGAGAGTTCGAGACCCCGATCCCGGGCCGACGTCGATATGGCCGAGGCCAGGGGATGCTCGGAAACGTGTTCCAGTGAGCCCACCAGTCGCAGGAGTTCGTCAGGCGACCACGGTTCCTGAGCCTCGAGCGACACGACCGCAGGTCTCCCTTCCGTGACGGTTCCGGTCTTGTCCAGCACCACCGTATCCACGTCGCCCGCCCGTTCCAGCGCCTGTCCGCCCTTGATCAGCACACCCAGCTGGGCACCCTTCCCCGTGGCCACCATGACAGCAGTGGGTACGGCCAGACCCATGGCGCAGGGACACGCGATTATCAGCACGGCAACCGCGGCCGTGAACGCCCGGAGCACGGGAGCGGTGTCGCTGGCAAGGTACCAGACGGCAAGGACCGCGATGGAAATCGCGATAACGACCGGTACGAAAACCGAACTCACCCGATCCGCCAGACGCTGGATCGGCGCGCGCGAACCCTGGGCATCGCGCATGAGCCTGACGATCTGCGCCAGAGTGGAATCCGCACCCAGAGTCGTGGCCCGATAGGAGAATGATCCAGTGCGGTTGATGGTGCCACCGATGACCCGGTCCCCCGGATTGCGCGTCACGGGCATCGACTCACCCGTGAGCATGGACTCGTCCACCGCACTCGACCCGCCGAGGACGACGCCATCCACTGGGAGTCTTTCGCCCGGACGCACCACGATTTCGTCACCCGCATGGACCTGGGACACCAGCAGTTCCTGCTCGGCGCCGTCACGGCGCACCCGAGCGGTGGGCGGCTGGAGATCGATGAGCGCCCGGAGCGCGGCTGACGTTCCGGCCTTGGCCCGTGCTTCCAGCGCATTCCCGCCCAGGATGAAGGCAATGATGATTATCACCGCCTCGTAGTACACATCCGGCGCAATGCCGCGCGAGATGAATATCCCCGGTGCTGCCGTGGCGAACACCGAGAAGACGAAGGCGGCGCCCGTACCAATGGAGATGAGCGTGTTCATGTCCGCGGAACCGTGGCGTGCCGCCTTCCAGGCCCGCACGTAGAAGTGGCGTCCCGCCCATACCATGATCACCGTGGTCAGGACCAGCAGAAACCAGGAGAGAGCCGGCGCCGGTACGGCGTAGAGCCAGGGCATCAGCGAACGGACGGACGGATCCAGAACCTCCATCGTCCAGCGCATGAAGGGATCAGCCGTGCCCTGACCGACGTGTGCGTTGGCGGACATGAGGGGCATCGACACGATCATCGCTGCCACACCCGCCATGAGCGCGATGATGGCTTTGCGTCTAAGCCCGTGGTACTCCTCGATCCGAGCGGCGTCCAACGCCTCCTGCTCCTCGATGGCCGTGCGGTCATCGACCGGGAGTTCAGCGCCATAGCCGGTCTTTCGGATTCGTTCGACCAGCTCCGGGAGTTCGATCACCGCCGGATCGAAACGCACGGTAGCGCTGTTGGTCATGAGACTGACCGTGGCCTCCGCCACTCCTTCGGTGCGTTCCAGCACGCGCTGAACCCGTGCCTGGCAGGCAGCGCAGGTCATCCCCGATACCGGGATCGACACCTTGGATGTGGTGTGCTCAGGCTCCGCCGTGAGGGGACCAGCAGCCGGGGCGGGTGGCGGTGCCGCACCAGCCAGTGTCACGCAGCCTCCCTCGCGGCGTACCCGGCATCGGCAACTGCGTCGATGACGGTCGCTACCGCGACCCGTCCTTCATCGAACGAAACCCTGGCCTTCCCGATGGACACCTCGTCCACCCGGACACCTTCGATGCCACTCAGAGCCTGTTTCACGGCCTGCACGCAGTGGCCACAGCTCATCCCCTCGACTTCCAGTTGGACCTGCTTCATCGGCGTTCTCCCGTATTCGAGATGCCAGCCACGCTGGCGGTACAGAGGGAAGTATATATACCCCCTCCCCCTATATCAAGTACCCCCCGGCCCTATCCCGGGACCGATCGGGTCTCGGCCGGGGGCCTATCTTCAGGAAACCGCCACTACTCCGGAACATGGATCCCTCCCAACTGCGACGCGACTACCGCCTGGCCTCCCTCGAACCGGACGACGTCGACCGCGATCCCATGGTTCAGTTCCGAACCTGGTTCGAGGCAGCAGAAGCATCCGAAGTCCGCGAACCGAACGCCATGACGCTGGCAACCGCGACCAGGGATGGACGCCCCTCAGCGCGCATCGTCCTGCTGAAGGGAATAGAGCCGCGGGGACTGAGTTTCTTCACGGACTACCGCAGCCGGAAGGCCGGAGAACTAGATGCCAACCCCCGCGCGGCACTGATCTTCGTGTGGCTCGAGCTGGAGCGACAGGTCCGCGTCGAGGGAACGGTGGAGCGCCTGACACGGGAGGAATCCTACGCCTACTTCAGCTCGCGTCCGCTGGGGTCCCGACAGGGAGCCTGGGCATCCACGCAGAGCAGCGTGATTCCTGACCGGGAATGGCTGGAACGGGAACTGCGTCGTGTGGAAGAGCGCTTCCCCGACGAGGATGTGCCCCTGCCACCTCACTGGGGCGGCTATCGTGTGGTCCCGGATGTCATGGAGTTCTGGCAGGGTCGCCCCAATCGTCTGCACGACCGCATCCGATACCGGCGTGAAGCCGGCTCGTGGGTGATCGAACGTCTGTCGCCCTGAGAAAGCCGGACGGCCGGACTGGATGCGAGCACCGGATCCGGACTATCCGCCGGATCCCAGTTCATCATGCAGCTTGACGTACGATGCATAACGAGGGCGTGTGATGTCGCCCCGGGCAAGGGCTTCGAGCACGCCACACTCTGGTTCCACCAGGTGGGTGCAATCGGTGAACCGGCACGGCTTCCAACGGGCGATCTCCGGAAAACACTCGTCCAGCCCGCTCCGCGGCACGCCCCACAGCCCGATCTCCCGAAGCCCGGGGGTATCCACCACATAGCCGGAATCGGGGAGTGGATGCAGGAACGCCCCCACGGTGGTATGCCGGCCCTTGTTGACCGACTCGGATATCGCCCCCACCCTCAGCTCGAGGCCGGGATACATGGCGTTCAGCAGCGACGACTTCCCGGTGCCCGACGGACCCGTGAAAGCCGACATGCGTCCGCGCAGTTGTTCGTGCAATTCGTCCAGCCCGATGCCGGTGCGACAGCTCGTGTAGTGCACCGGATACCCGATGCTCTCGTAGTGCCCGAACATTTCTCGGGCCTGGTCCAGATCGGCCAGATCCAGCTTGTTGACCACGATCCTGGCGGCAATCTCGTTGGCCCCGGCGATCACCAGGAACCGGTCCAGCATGGCAGGATGCGGTTCCGGTTTGCGAAGGGCAAAGACCACCACCACCTGATCTATGTTCGCCACCAGTACCCGCTCCCGGGGTGAACGCCCCGGGTTGCGCCGGGCCAGCCGGGAGTGCCGCGGCAGTATCTCCCGAATGGCCCATGCCCTGCCGGACGGATCGCGCCTGAGCGCCACCCGATCACCCACGGTGAGTTTCTCACCCGGAGCATGCTTGACCGCACCGCGCAGTACCGCCACCTCGTTCGTGCCGTCATCGAGAAGTACGTGCCACTTGCCGCCGGTTCCCCACAGGACGATCCCCTGCATCATGGCTCGTCGTCCCGGATGGCATCCCACCACTTCCGGCCGGAAGTGCCCTTGCTGCGGATGAGATCATCCAGGACCGCCTTGACCTCACGCAATGGCATCGTGCCTAACGCGACACGGGCAGCCTCCGCCGTGGGGCCGTAAGCCAGCAGCGGCGTCTCCAGATGACCTTCCACGCCCTGCGCCCCGGTCCTGCGCCAGCGGAGGAAAAGAAAGTATGCTCCCCAGGGACGGTCAGACTCGTCCGTCCGGTCCACCTCGATCGCCACGCTGTAGGACATCCCGTCACTCCCTTCGAACGCCGCCGGACGGGCATGAACCGCCATGTACCCCCCGATGGTGTTCTCATCGCCCTGCGCAGGATCAGGAGGAAGGAAGCGGCCCGGCATCCTTTCGCTCAGCGCCGGTCCGGTGGTGAAGGCGGCGCGACCGACATCCTCGCTGCCGGCTGCGATGCCAGCCGTACCACCGGCGCCGTTCCAGCGGATCCGGTCGACCGACCGCCCACGTCCCAGGCCACGATGCCATCGTCGCTCTCCGGTTCCAGCAGATACATCGCCACGATCCCCAGAGGCTGTGACACTGGAACGATCCACGTCCCCGCAGCCAGAGAAACCGAACCCGCAGGCTGCCAGCGACCCACCAGACGCACCAGTCGGTGTCCCTCGAATTCCCGGGATGCCACAACGGTCGAGTCCACGGTAAACTGCGGCCCGGCATCCCCTTGCCACGGGGCATCCAGGCGCCGCACCTCGATCCCGTGCAACCGAAGCAGTTTCACCGCCGTGGTATCGCCCGGAGCGAGGGCATACCCCCAAGGCGCCGGTCGCGACACCACAGGAATGAAGCGATCGTAGACCTTCATCGTCGCGGTACGGAACTCCCCGGTGCGCCGCATGCCCGGCGGCATCCCCGCCTCATACCGCACGGTGTCTCCCATCCGCTCGACGAGCTCGTAAGACACCGGCGCATCGAACGGCTTGTCGGTCATCCGCGAGACGACTGGAACGTCAGGCAGCGAAGCAGCGCGGCTCCGCATCGCCTGGTCCGACCGCCGAGCCAGGTCCATTATCGGCCTGGCACGCTCCGCCACCAGTGAAAGCAGTTCCTTCGTGAAGGCATACGCCGATCGAACACGCTTCTCGAACGGATCGTGCGAGTACGTCTCACTGAGTATCGAGACCCGCCCCCGCAGCGCGTAGTAGTTGGTTCCGAAGCGGGGAACATGCTCGTAGGTGCGCCACTCGGTCGGAACCGGATCGGGCGTCATACCCCGGGGAGGCGGACCAGCGGCACGACCGCCGCCGGCACGTCCACCCCGACCTCCGCCGAATCCGCCTCCACCGCCAAAATTTCCATAGTCGAAAGCCTCGACACCGTGACGGTCATGGAGTCGCCGGCGGAGTTCCGGCAGAAACGAGTCCCGCGCCCACGCTCCGCCATCGGTGTACCCGTTCAGTTCAGCGGCGGGGTTCAGCGACGGCGCATAAGTCAGGTTGTACCCATGGTAGCTCCCATCCGTGGTATGCAGATCCACGAACACATGCGGATCCCACGCGTTCAGCAGACGAAGCTCGGCCTGGGTTTCGGGTGCGTCCGCCTTCATGTAGTCCCGGTTCAGATTCAGGCCCGTGGCATTGGCGCGCGTACCCACCAGCTCCGGACCGTTCTGGGCCCCCCGATTCCGGACCTGTGGCGCCAGCCGTTCGTTGCCGTCGGCATTGTAAATGGGCAGCGCAATGAGAACGATGGAATCCAGTACATTGGCGCGCCGCTCCAGCATCAGATCCCGCACCAGGGCCTGCAGCGCTTCCTTTCCTTCCACCTCGCCGCTGTGGATGTTGCCCTGCACGAAAACGATCGGACGGCCGGAGGCCCGGGCCGCCACCGGCGTATCGTACAGCGGCCGCGAAATGACCACGTACGGGAGATCCCGGCCTTCCGTGGTCTGCCCCATCACTCCGTGACCCATGGGAATCCCCATCCGCATCAGGCTGTCCAGAAACGCCACCACGCTCGCGTGGGAAGAGGTCTCCTCATAGTTCGTCCTTTCGGCCTGAGTGCGTGGCCCGGACGGCGCGGACACGACACGGACTCCCGGCGGGTGACCACACGATCCGCCCACCATCAGCACCACCACGCCAGCAAGTGAGCTGGCTGCCTTACGAACCGGACGGAAAACACTGTGGCTCACGAGAGACTCCTCGCATTCGGGGGTTGCGCGCTGATCGTCGGTTCCTGCAGAAGCGGCGTCTCCAGCTGTCCGATCTCGCCGGCTGCGCGGGCCTGAGCCAACTCAACCCGGCAATCCGGAGACTCAGCCGCCTGGGCGAATTCTACCAGCCCGCCGCCCCCGCAGGCGAGTGCACGAATACGGGTCAAGCGAAGGAGCGGACGGAATCCCGCATCCGACCGCCCCCTGTACCATCTCGCTCCCCTCTCAGAACCAGTTCGTTATGGTCAACACCACGTTGCGACGTGGCTCGGGACGGAAGAATCCGGCGTTGGCCACCTCGGCATACAGCTCGTTGAACAGGTTGTTGACCTGAATGCCGATCTCCTGTCGGAGGCCGGCGGTCCGGAATGGAACGAGGCCGGCACGTACACTGTGGACCGTGAAGGCAGGCAGAACATTCCCCACCGGACTGGATCCCGCGACGATCTGGCTCTGGCGCCCGCTGTACCTCACTCCATACTCCGCCCACCACCTTCCACCCGGTGCCCGGTAGGTCAGGGCACCAGCGGTCTTGCTGGCAAAGACATCCCCCACCGGGATCGCCGAGTCAGCCATGTTTTCCGCCATGAGGCGTGAGTAGCTGGCCGTTGCCGACCACCCCGCGGCGATATTGGCAGAAAGCGACACTTCCGCTCCCCGGACACGCAAGCCCTCCACGTTGACGTTCTGGTATCGGGGGAGGCGACCCACCGAATCACCGGCAGGAGCGATCCGGATTCCATCCGTGAGCTTGTTCTGGAAAACGAAGATCTCTCCGCTCATGCGATCTCCATCCAGCTTCAGGCCGAGGTCGATGTTCAGGCTCCGTTCGGGCTTGAGATCCGGTGCGGCACTTTGATAGGCCGATCCTTCCGGCGTGGGACCATCGAAATAGCGTTCCACCAGATTCGGAGCGCGGAAACCACGGCCTACGGTGGCAACGAGATTGACGTTCCGGCTGGCCCGGAACAGCGCGTTGACCGCGTATACAGCAGTGGAGTTGGTGACATCCTCCAGCGTCGCCCCGCCCACTGTCTCCTTCGGTCTCGAAGTCGTCGTCTGAAAGCGACCTCCGGCAATGAGCGAAAAGCGGTCGTGCAACCGCATGTCATTCTGAATGAACAGGCCCAGCGACCCCAGCGTGGCATTGGGGACCTGGCTGCGATTGCTGTACTCACTGGAAGGCGGCCCAAATCCCACAACCGTGGTCACCGAGGAATCGCCACCGCGAGCGTCGTCGCGGAAGTAATCGGCGCCATAAGTCAGCGTATTCCGACTGAAGATGCGTACCGCCTCGGCGCGAAACCCGACGGTGGTGACATCAGTGCGGTTCTGCATCTGGATGTCCACGCCGGCGCCCGGGGGTGTTCCCGGACCAAAGGGAACGAAGATGGACTGCGCCAGGTCGCGGCCGTTCCGCTGACGATAGATGGCGATGCTCGCCTTGGTGGCCAGCGGACTCGATATGATTCCCGTGCCTGCGCCAAGGGAGACCTTCGATACCGTCTGGTGGGGATAACGGATCTGGATCCGTGTCGCATCACCCAGCAGCGATGGTTCGATGAGACCAAAACCGGCATCGTCCGCCCGGTACGACTCGGTCCGCAGGAAGAACTCGCGACCCAGAGGGGAACGCCATCCCAGATAGCCGTTCAATGACTGATCGTTCACACCGGTGTCTTCCACCCGGGCGTCGCTCGTCAGATTCACGTTTCCATAGGAACCACTGGGGGCAAGGTAGCTGCCTGCGTTGCGGAGCGAGCCGCCGATCTGGACCGACCAGCCGTTCGACTGCCAGCTCAGTCGTCCATCACCGCGGTGGGTGGACCCGGCATCGCCGTACCGGTACCCCAGCCGGGCGTTGAGCTTGCTTCGACCGGTTGCAGCCGGCGTGGTGGTGATGAGGTTCATGACGCCACCGATGGCGTCCGTGCCATACAGCACCGATGCCGGCCCACGCACCACCTCCACACGTTGCAGGGAGGTCACGTCCACGAGCCCGGGGAGTTCGCCGAAGTCCTGCTGTCGACGGGTGTTTCCCAGTCGCAGACCGTCGGCCAGAAGCAGGATCCTTTGTCCCCGCATGCCACGGATCGAGGGACGCAGCTCACTGGCGCCAACGCCCGCCACGTCGACACCGGGCAACTCGCGGAACATGTCCACGACCGTTGCCGGATTGCGGTGCTGCAGCTCCGCGGCATCGATTACCGATACGGGCGCGGGGATGCTCTGGACTTCGGTTTCCGCACGTGTGGCAGTCACGGAGACGGGCCGCAGCCGGGTAACGGTCGAGTCCGGCTGCACCGGATTCTGCGCGCCAACGACCATCGGGGTCAGAAGCACCGACAGCGGCATCAGGAGCCGTGCCGCCATTCGGGGGGTGTTTGAGGTAGTCATGGCACGCAGGATGCGCACCTGTCGCCGGCGCCTCCATTGTGGGAAGTACCTATCCCACTTCGCTGCCTTATCCGATCACCAGTCCGTGCCTGATGCAGTAACGGGTCAGGCCGGCCACCGTCCGGATCCGGAGCTTCCGGGTCAATGAGTCCCGGTGTGCCTCCACGGTGCGCCGGGAGATTCCCAGTCTGGCGGCGATCTCCTTGTTGGCCAGGCCCTGTGCGACTCCGATGAGCACTTCTCGCTCCCGGGGTGTGAGTAGGTCGCTCTGCGAATCATCACCCGGGTCGGCTGAGGAATCGTTCAGTCGGGTCGCTATCGCGTCGGAATAGAACGAACCCCCGGCATGGACGGCCTGCACTGCGGCGCGCAGTTCCGCCGGCGCCGAGTCCTTGCGCAGGTATCCGTGGGCCCCCGCTCTGCGTGATTCCCGGATGTACTCGATGTCGTCATGGACACTGAGTATCAGGATGCGGGTGCCGGGCGCCTGGCGGATGATCCGAGACACAGCGGAGAGACCCGAACCCCCCGGCATGTTGATGTCAAGGATGAGTACATCCGGGTGCAGCGTTTCACACAACCGCACGGCTTCCGAGACATCACCCGCCTCGCCGACGACATCGAATGTCCCGGTGTCATCGAGTACTCCCCGGACGCCCTCCCGTACGATGGCGTGGTCATCGGCCACCACCACGCGGATGGGTATCACGGTTCCGCCTCCATCCCGGACGGCAGCTCCACGGTGAGGCGAACGCCGGCCCCCCGTCGGGATACCACACGCACATCACCGCCTGCCGCTGCCACTCTTTCTCTCATGCCTGCCAGACCCAGATGACCCTCCATTTCCAGTGTATCCAGGGTAGCTGCGGCATCGAAGCCCGGTCCCTGATCCACGATTTCCAGACGCAGCCGGCCGTTGGCTGCGGTAAGGCCCACCTGGACATGCTCTTCCCTGGTGTGCCGTGCCACGTTGGCGAGTCCTTCCTGGAGGGCCCGGTAGAGCGCCACTTCGGCCTCCGGTGTGACGGCTGGCAACCGAGACGGACTCGAGAACCCTACCGTTCTGCCCTGCTGCGACTCGAACTCGGCCACCATCGAGCGCAGCGCGGGAAGCAGCCCCAGGTCGTCTATCAACGCGGGTCGCAGCCCGTTGCTGATCCCGCGAATCCCGCGGAGACTGGTATCCACGAGTGTGAGCGCCTTCTCGACGCGATCCCGCAGTGGCGGTTCGACCCGTTCGGCGACACTGCCGAGCTGCAGCTTGAGGGCAGCGAGGACCTGTGCGGTTTCATCGTGGAGAGCCAGAGACAGACGGCGCCGTTCTTCCTCGTGTTGTCGTACCATCCTTCGGGACAGGTGTTCGAGCTGCTGAGTCCGCAACCGGAGTCCTTCGTTGAGTTCGTGATTGATGATGAGGAGGATACCGGCTCCGACACTCAGGGTGAACAGGATGTCGAGGTAGTAGCCCCAGGGTGTCCACACCCCCCGGGCGCGCAGAACGGGATAATCCAGGTGGTGCAGTGCCCAGAGCAGAAAAGTGGTGGCGAGCACGGTGGATCCGGCCGAGGGGTGGACCCGGCGATATCGCAGGAACACCACTCCGGTGAACAGGGTGGCGCCGCTGAGAAAAACGACCGCCGGTCCCGCTGCCAGAAGGAAGTTCTGGAGCCGGTAGATGGCGATCCAGGACCAGACCAGCGGAAATGCCAGGAGCCATGCGTACCAGCGGTGCCACCGGGGGTTACCGGTGAAGACGAGAGCCGTCCAGAGGAGGGCAAGCCCGGTCCAGCCCGTGATGACCTGATGCCAGAAGAGCCAGTGTGGCTGCTCGGTAGTCAGGTACGCGCCGATCGCGACCAGGCGCGCCAGGTAGGCGCCCCACGCAATGGCAAACCATCCAAAGTATGCCCGCCGGGTACGCAGCCAGAGACCGGCGCAGAGCAGCAGCACCAGAAGTGTGATGGTGGCCTGGAGGATGGCGGCATCGAGTTCCGCGAAGGGTTGAACCGGCATGGGCCTGCCTAACGCACGAGTATCAGCGCCACAAGACCCGTAAACTGGTCCTGCTCACGGGGCCAGTTGACGGGAGCATCGATCTCGTTTCCATCCAGGCGGATGTTCAGGCGATGCAGTCCGGGAAGAACGCGATAGAATCCCTGCCATTCGCCATTGGCCTGCCGGATCAGGGGCACGGGAATCCAGTCGACGAAGTCGGCCATCAGTTCGACCACCTTCGCGCCGGGCGCCCAGACACGGATTTCGCGAATGCCGGTCGAGTCGTACGCCGGTCCCATCACCAGAGCGAGTCGCTCGGTGACCGGCAGGTCAGGAATTCGCGGCCGTGGCGGTGGTGGCGGCAGAGGAACCGTGTACGGTGGCAGCCCCCACCTGGGCAGTCGGAAACCAAAGGCCACGTAGCGTCCGGCGGGGAGGTTCTGCACCAGATCCGCCGGATAGCTGCCGATGTTGGCGGTCAACATCAGCTCGTTCCAGATGGGGAACGTGGCCGTGGCGCCACCCCAGAGTGTGTTGCCACGCATGGCTTCGCCGGCACGGAACCCCAGCGATGTGCTGAATACCGAGCGCCCGGCGACCCACGTCACCCGGGCTTCCGTGTCCATCAGCTCGTCACCCATTCCGAGCTGCATCGGCGTAAGAGTGAGCGAACCTTCCAGGTTGCCGCGTCGTGCCCAACCGTATCCCTCGGCGGAGATGACTGACTGCCAGAGCCGTCCGTCGAACGCGCGCGCCACCGCGAACTCCGCATAGCCGCCACGATTGCTGCGTTCCAGGCGGACCCGGGCATGTCCGGTTGCCTGCGCGGTGGGCATGTAGCGTGACTGGATGGTCGTGGACGCCTCCAGCAGGATCTCGCCGCGGAACGATGTGAAGAGGGAGGCAAGTCGGGGTGGCATGGGAATGGCGGCCGAGCGGCGGGCACCCTCCAGCCCTGCCTGCAGACTCACACGGCCGTCCTGGAACATCGACAGCAGACCGTAGGCTGCGCGCGTTTCGCGTTCACTCGCCAGCACCGCGGCGTCGTACAGGGTGAGTGCGCCTGCGGTGACGCCATTTTCGTACTTCACGATGGCAACGCTGGCATCGCGCATTCGCACGGGCGCCTGCGCGGTCGCGCCGGGTGCAGCGCCGACCCATAGAAACAGTGGCGCGGCGAGGTGTGTCACCCCGCCGCGCAATTGGAACCAGTAGATAGCCGTTGCCGGTTACGGGCGTTTCGAGTCCTTGCCGCGCGGGGCTGGTGGACGGACTAGTTCACCCTTGTTACCAACCGCGGAGCCTCTCAGGCCACCGATCGACATCGGGTCCGCGGGGAGACCCGTGCCGCGCGTCGAAGGTAATGTCCGGCCGGAAGTGACGCCATCCGGCGCGCCGCTGTTCATGGTATCGAGGAGTCCGGCAGCGCGCGCAACGGCTGCAGGCCCTGCCGGAGTTCCGGCCAGGATGTCGCGCTCGATGGCGTCCTGCAGCTCCCGAAGCTGGATGTCATTCGCTCCGGCAAAGGTCAGGTTGACGACCAGAGTCGACGCCGTATCGGCCGGTACACCGCGCTTGATAAGGAAGGCCACGGTGTTGAGAGATACATCGTAACGGCGTTCCAGCCGGGCATTACGGAAGCGCTTCAACTGATCCACGCTGGCTCCGGCGCGCAGGGCCTCGGCCCCGGCATTGACCTCCGCCGGACTCGCCTGTGGTCCCAGCAGATCACGCGCACGCCGCAGGTCGGCCGCCCAGCGACGGACACCCGCAAGGATCAGCTCCGGCTTGCCACGCTTTTCCGTCCCTTCCAGGGCGTAGTCGATCAGCGGCTCCGGACGCAGGCCCTCGGCAATCAGCGAGTCCGTGACCGCGGCAACTTCCGCACGGATACGGGGATCCACCCGCGATTCGATACGGGGGTCGGACAGACCCGGCAGCCAGGCCAGACTTGCCAGAACGCCCAGGACGAGGAGGGGACGCGACACCTTGAGCATCAGCGCGAGCGCGGAGAGACGGTGATGATGGAGTTAGGCATGCCGAAATCGCTGGGCTGCTGCGGCGCATTCGGATCCGTCACGCGACGCTCACCGTCCAGAATGAACTGGTACTGGTACACCCCCGGCAGCAATGGCACGGAAACCGACCAGACCCCCTCGCTCACCTGGGTCAGAGGCGTGGCTTCGGTATCCCAGTCGTTCAGAGTTCCTACCAGCGCAACCGACTCGAAACCCTTTCCGTAAAAGGTGAACTGCGTGACCACCATGCGGGCAGCGTCCCTTGCCACATCGTTGTCCGACACCGGTACCAGGTTCCCGCCTTCCAGGGGAGCCGTCGCGACCTGTACCTGCTGAACGGGCTGCCAGCGCCAGACGCCCAGGGCAATGACTCCGATGAGCGCCGCGGCAGCAGCCAGCCCCACTATGGGCGAAACGCTGACCGTGAACCGGCGAATGAGCCACGGACGCCTCGTCTGCCGCTGCGGGTGGAGAGGAATCACCTCGGGCGCAGAAAGAGCGTCCATGACACGGTCGTCGAACCGCGGGTCAAAGCGCACGGGGCGCTTCAACTCGGCAGCGATCCTGTCAATGAATTCGTCAGGCATTGCGTCAGCCACTCTGCACCTCGCCGAGCAGCACCCGCAGCCGCTCGCACGCACGTTTGACCCGCATCTTCAGCGCGGAAACACCGACTCCGGTCATCTCCGCCATCTCGTCGTACCCCAGATCTTCCACATGCTTCAGCAGGAAGGCTTCCCGCTGATCCTGCTCGAGCCTTGCCAGAGCACGCTCGATCTCTTCCCGCCAGGCCGTCTGTTCCTCCGGGTGATCCTCCGAAGCCGACCGGAGCGCCAGTTCGTCATGCACGAACGTCTTCTCCCTGCGACCCCGCCGGATGCCGGCGGTTCGACAGCGATTGGCGAGGATGCGGAAGAACCAGGGGCCGAAGCGCGCAGGATCATCACATTTCGCCAACGACCGGTAAGCGCGGACGAAGGCATCCTGAAGAGCCTCCTCCGCATCCTCCCGACTCCCGAGCATTCTTACGGCATAACGACCGTATTGTGCCCGGTATCGCGCCACAAGCACGGAATACGCCCGGGTCTCACCACCCAGCACGCGCGCCACGATTGCAGCATCGCTGTCGTCCTGTAGTGATAGACCCCGCGTCAGCGCCATTCGTCAACCCGAAGTAGCAGGTACGTCCCCCGCCGGCCCGGCGGGAAACACCGTAAAATCTTCTCCCGCAACCACTTCCCGGCAAGGAAGTGGATGTGGTGGCTGAGCTTTCGAAAACGTCCTCGGGCCGGACTGGAGCTCCCGGCCCGGAACCTCCGACCCACCAAACTAACGCTCTCCGGACGACGCGCAGCAGCATACATCACACTGCGCTCAGATCGCGGTCTGCCGGGCTGATCCGTGGAACTTCTCCCCCGAGCGGGCCATGTCGAGCAGCAGATCAGCAGGAACAAAGCGCGGGGCAAACCGGGCGCTCAGTTCTTCCAGAGCATCGACCACCTTCGCCGCTCCCATGGAGTCGATCCAACGGAAGGGGCCGCCACGGAACGGGGGGAACCCAATGCCGAACACGGCGCCGATGTCACCATCGCGCGGCGAAGCGACTATCCCCTCCTCCAGCGCCCGTACCGCCTCGTTCGCCAGAGCCAGAGTGCACCTCTGCTGGATCTCCCCGTCCGGAACAGGCGAACGCGTCGACCCGGTCGACAAGAGTTCGTAGACCCCACTGTCGACCCCGCCACGCTTGCCGTTCTCATCGTACAGATAGAAGCCCTTCCGCCCCTTTCGGCCCACGCGTCCCGATCCCACCACCGCCCGCATGGCCTGGGATGGCGCCATTCGCTCGCCGAATGCCTGGTGGAAGATGGCTGCGCTGTGGGAGGCAATATCGAGTCCGACCTCGTCCAGCAGGGTGATCGGACCAACGGGAAAACCGAATCCAACCAGCGCAGCATCGATGGCCTCGATGGACGCACCGCCATCGAGCAGTGCCCCGGCCTCCTGCAGATACGGCGCCAGGATTCGGTTCACATAGAACCCCGGCGAATCCTTCACCACGATCACGGTCTTCCCCAACCTCCTGCCAAGGCTCACGGCAGCGGCGGTCACCTCGGGTCGTGTCTGGGATGTGACGATCACTTCCAGCAGCGGCATCTTCTGCACCGGCGAGAAGAAGTGCATTCCCAGGACGCGTTCCGGACGTCGCGACGCGGTGGCGATCTCAGCGATGGGTATGGTGCTGGTGTTGGACGCCACGATGGCGTATTCGGGCAGGACTTCCTCGACCTCGCGCACCACCTGCCGTTTCACTTCCAGGTCTTCGAACACCGCCTCGATTACCAGATCGACGGCATGGAATCCCGAATAATCGATCGTTCCGCCCAGCAGCAGCATGCGATCGGCGAACTCCTGCTTCGACATCTGTCGCTTCCGCAGGCGTTCCTGCAGCACTTCGTGGACCGCGGAGATTCCCTTCCCCACGCGCTGGAGATCCGCGTCCTTGAAGCGCACCATGATCTCCTGTTGCACGGCCACGGACGCGATCCCGGATCCCATGAACCCCGCGCCGAGGACCCCGAGACGCGTGACCGGTGACAGGTCCTCCCTGGGGGAGACGCCGGCCGGAAGTTCCTTCTTCAGCGCGCTCGTGGCGAAGAAGAGATAAATGAGTTCACGGCATACCGGCGTCATGGCCATCTCGCCGAAGAGACGGGCTTCCTCCCGGAAACCCGCTTCCCGGTCACCGTAAGACGCGGCAACGGCCGTCAGAGCATTCAGCGGCGCGGGATAGTTCCCCCGGGTACGTGCCATTACCTGCTCGCGCGCCTTGCGGAAAACCACCGACCGGCCGATGGGATTGCCGTCGAGCAGAATGCTGCGCATGTCACCCGACCGATTGCGGGGATTTCGCGGTCGGCTGCCGTCGGCCAGCTCGCGCGCGCGATGCAGTGCGGTCTCCAGAAGAATCGCGGGATGCACCAGTTCATGAACCAGACCGATCTGCAGCGCCTTCCTGGCCCTCACGTTCTTCCCGGTGAGGATCATGTCGAGCGCCGCCTGAAGACCCACGGTACGGGGCAGACGCTGAGTACCGCCCGCGCCCGGAATGAGTCCGATCTGTACCTCGGGCAGGGCCAGCACCGTCCTGACGTGGTCGGTCGCGATTCTCCAGGCACACGCCAGTGAGGCCTCCAGCCCACCGCCGAGGCAGGCGCCATGAATCGCCGCCACGACCGGAGTGCGGAGCGTCGCCAGACGTTCCAGGAGAGCATGCCCTTCGCGACTGGCCGATTCCGCCTGGGCAGCCGTTTTCCATTCCAGGAACTCCTCGATATCCGCGCCGGCAACGAACGCATCCGGCTTGCCGCTGATGAGCACCGCGGCCCGGATCGAACTGTCGTTTTCCAGTTCCTGGAACAGCGCGATGAACTCGTTCTTGACACTGCGCGAGATGATGTTGACCGACTCGCCCGGCGTGTCGAAGACGATGACGCCGATGTCATCGTGTCGTTCCAACCTGAGCGCGTTACCCGGGACCGTGCCTGGTCCTGCCATGCCGGAATCCTGGCTCATCGTTCGAGCACCATGGCGTGGCCCAGTCCTCCAGCCGCGCAGACCGTCAGGAGTCCGAACTGGCCGCCCCGCCGGGCCAGTTCGTTCGCCAGCGTCATCGTTATGCGCGCTCCCGTGGCTCCAAATGGATGGCCGATCGCGATGCTCCCACCCATGACGTTGAGCCGGGCCCGGTCGATCTCGCCAACGGGCTGGCGGAAGCCCGCGCGTTCAGCCCACTCCGGTGAATCCAGTCCCCGCAGGTTGCTGAGCACCTGGGCCGCGAAGGCTTCGTGCATTTCCACGAGATCGATGTCCGCCAGGCTGAGGCCGGCACGAGCCAGGGCAAGGGGAGCGGCCAGCACCGGCGCCATGAGCAGTTGTTCCCCCGGGTCCAGGGCGGCGTAGGCATACGACCTTATGAACGCCAACGGTTCGAATCCCATGCCGCGTGCCCGTTCCTCGGACATGAGGAGAATCGCCGCCGCGCCGTCGGTGAGCGGCGACGAATTGCCCGCGGTCACGGTTCCGTACGTCCGATCGAAAACGGGCTTCAGTTCCCGGAGCCTTTCGATCGTGGTATCCTCGCGGATCCCGTTGTCCGAGGCGAGAGCCGGCGCATACTTCGGCGCTGGCCAGAGGGGTGCAATCTCCCCGGTCAGGCGGCCATCCGCGGTGCCGGCCTGGGCAAGACGGTGGGAACGCAGCGCGAACTGATCCTGCTCCTCGCGGGGGATGTGATTGATCTTCGCCATCTTCTCCGCCGACTGACCCATCGTCTCGCCCGTCGTCGGTTCCGCGATCGCGGGCGTGATCGGTACCAGATCGCGGGGGCGGATACGCGCCAGCGCGGAGGCGCGCCCGGTGGCGCTCCTGGCTCGCGACGCTGCCACCAGTGCATCGGAAAACCCGCGGGAGTGCAGGATGGGTACATTGGACAGCGACTCGGCGCCTCCGGCGATGGCGCAGTCGGCGTGACCCAGGAGGATCTGGTCCGCAGCGTCGGTGATGGCCTGATTGGCCGAGGCGCACGCCCGGGACACACTCCAGGCCTGAACCCCCTTCGAAAGGTGTGGGATGAGTGACACCTCGCGCGCAATGTTGGGCGCCAGGACCGACGGGACCACAGTTCCGAACACCAGGAGATCCACGTCCCGCCCGTCGATGCCGCTGCGCTGTACCAGTTCCGCGGTGGCGAGACGTCCCAGCTCGATTGCCGACAGCCCCTTGAGAACGGTACCGGAGCGCGCAAACGGAGTTCGCACGCCGGCAACGATCGCGACTCGCCGTCCATTGACCCGCAGGCCGTCAGCCTGGTTCATGTGGGGAATCTATCGTACCGGCGGGGCCAGAGCGTCGTACTTCTCAATCAGGTGGGGCCGTACCGCGTCGCGCCACGATTCGTGCCGTGCGGCGTCGACCCGCATCATCCTGAACCTCACCTTCCTGATAGGCGATTACCTCCAGCGGTTGGCAGAGTCCGGGAAGTTCGCCGGTGCGGAGCAGGAAGGCCCTGGTCTGTGGTCCACGCGCGAGCCCAAGTTCCACGAGTTCCAGGTGCCGAATCGTGTACGTCTCATAGACGAGAGTCCCACCCGGTGCCACGAGGGACACGATCCCCGGCATGGCGTCCCGATCCAGAAAATTGGTCACCAGCACCAGGCCAAAGCGCCCGGGGGCCAGCGGCAGCCGCGACACTTCACCGGCCACACCCCGTATCCGCGGGTCGCGGGCCATCGCCCGCCTGATTGCCAGAGGTACGATGTCCAGGAGGACGACATCCCAGCCGGCCCGGGCGGCAAGGATGGCGTGACGACCCGATCCGCCCGCGATGTCGACCGCAAGCCCCACGTTAGGCAGATCCGCCAGCGCCGCGCTGACCCAGGCGGAGGGTGGCCTGTCCGGGCGCGCGCCTCCCGCGTAGAGTTCTTCCCACCGCTTTCGATCGCCGATGCCGCTCTCCGACATGCCTGAACCTGGCTGGAATCCCGCGCCACCGCGAGCAGTCCCGGTAAACGATCTTGGGTAACGGGATCGGCTGGCGCCAACAGGCCCTGGCCCGGCTGGCCGACGGGACATTCGACGTGGCCATCATTGGCGCGGGCATCACCGGGGCCGGCGTGGCCCGGGACGCTGCCCTGCGTGGTCTTCGCGTGGCGTTGATCGACCGTGGGGACTTTGCCAGTGGAACCTCCAGCCGTTCGTCGCGCCTGGTGCACGGCGGCGTGCGCTACCTGGAACACGGACATCTCCACCTCGTGTTCGAGGCCAGCCGCGAACGACGCATCCTCCTTCGGATCGCGCCACACCTGGTCCGTCCCTTGATCTTTACCTGGCCCGTGTACCGGGGCGCGCGGATCTCCCGGCTGAAGCTCTCCCTCGGGCTCGGCCTCTATGATGCCCTCGCGATGTTCGGTAACGTGGGGAGTCACCAGCGCCTGTCACGTTCCGCGGTGCTGGATGCCGAACCGGCGCTTCAGCCGGCAGGCTTGCTGGGAGGCGCCCGGTATTACGACGCGGCGACCAACGACGCCCGCCTCACGCTCGCCAATGTCATTGCCGCATCCGAAGCCGGTGCCGTCGTTCTGAACCATGCGGAGGCGCGCGGGATCGTGATCACCGCGGGAAGCGCATCCGGCCTGGAGGTACATGACAGACACTCTGGTGCGGACTTTCTGATCCGGGCGCGTCAGGTCGTGAACGCCGCGGGACCATGGTCGGATGACGTGCGATCACTCGAGATGCCGGTGAAGGCGCCAGCGGTCACCGGATCCAAGGGGGCACACATCAGCGTGCCGCGGGCGCGCGTGGGTCATCGGAACGCCATCACCATGATCCATCCACGGGATGGCCGGGTGCTGTTCACCCTTCCTGCCGGTGACTTCACGATCATCGGAACGACGGAGACGCCAACGCCGGAAGCCGAGCGGGAAGTGACCGCCAGCCGGGAGGACGTGCGCTACCTGCTGGAGGGAGCCAGCGCATACTTCCCTCGTGCCCAACTTTCGGATGGTGACGTCGTATCCGCCTGGGCAGGCATCCGTCCCCTGGCGCGTTCCTTGAGCGGCAGCGACGTGGGCTCGGCGTCGCGGGAGCATCATGTCGAACGCGGACCGGGCGGCGTTCTGCACGTGACGGGTGGGAAGCTCACCACTTACAGGTCCATGGCCGCGGACGTCGTCGATCGACTCACCGGCGTTCGTTCCGACAGGCGATTCGGTACAGCAACGCTGCCCCTTCCGGGCGGTGACGTTCAGCCGCGAGATCTGGAGCCCCAGGCGGCCGCAATCATCGCTGATACCGTCACTCGCGAACGGATACTGCGGTCCTACGGATCGCGATGGCGGGGTGTGTGGCAGTTGACCATGGAAGACGGGAAGCTGGGCCAGCCGATGGTGCCGGATCATCCGGTGACCGGAGCGGAGGTGCTGTACGCCGTGAGCCATGAGATGGCCATCACGCTCGGGGACATCCTGTTGCGACGGACCCATGCTGCGTTCGAGCTACCGGATCATGGCCGGTCGCTGGCGCCCGCGGTGGCTGCTCTGGTTGCGCCCTTTCTGGGCTGGCGCCCTGACGAGGTGAATGCGGCCCTTCTGGCCTACGATCAGGAAGCAGAGGTGGTGTTCGGATAGCGAGTCCAGTCAGGCCGCACGGCGAGCAGCGACCGGACGCTTGCGTCCCATCACTTGTCCCGGAGATGCTCGCGGGATGTACCGCTTTCGCAGAATGCCGGAAGGGCAAGTCCCCGCCTCGTGGCGTCAAGCGGGGCACTGAGTTCATCGGCTTCCGGCAACGAAATGCCGGGCTGCCCGCCGTCCGCCGTTCCTGACACGAATCGCGGCCGGGCGAAGAACCTTCTCGCCTGACACGCCGTCGCCTCATCCCGGCAACTACGGAAAGATCCTTTGACAAGACCGCAGGATGGGCGTAAGGTACGGGAAATCCGTAAAAGCAGGAGCACGACATGGCTGACATCCACTTCCCACCGCGCGAGCTGGCCGTCATGAGCGTCCTGTGGAAACTCGGATCCGCCAGTGTCGGCGAAGTGCGGGAAGCCCTGGACGAAGCCCTGGCGTACACATCCGTACTGTCGGCTCTGCAGACGCTGGAGGAGAAAGGGTACGTGCGTCACGAGAGCGAGGGCCGCGCGTATCGCCATTTCCCGGTCATACCAGACGAAAGAGTTCGTCGAGAAGAAGTGCTGGTCAGACTGGCACGGCTTCTGCTGGTGCCTTGTCTTCGGAATCTGCGGTACCCCGCAGTACACCGGGTGCACCGGCGACTACGGCGACGAATGCAATCGCAAAGAGTGGTGATGGCGTCGCGCCCGAGATCATGAGGTTGCATCGCATCGCGCACGTAGCTGCATAACTGCGCTGGCCCAAGTGGGTGGACCCATCTGGTTGATGCTCCGACGTTGGCGATTGGAGGCAGTCATGAAGGAAAGAGGCGGAATCCTCTGCGCGCTGCGGCTCGCGCTGGCGGCACTGCTGTGTGCGCCGTTCATCACTGCGACCGGCGCGCAGGGACGACCCTCCCTCATACCCATTGATTCCGTCGTGTTGCGCGAGAACGACTCGGTATTCGTCGGTATGGTGGGCGGATTCGCGGTATCTAGTGCAGGCGAGTACTTCATTGCCGATCGCCGCAACTCCAGAGTACTCGCGTTTTCGGCGGACGGCCGATACCTCAGAATGTTCGGAAGGCGGGGGCGTGGTCCGGGTGAATTCATAGAACCAGACCCAGTGGCGCTCGACGGTGATTCGTTGCTCATCGTGTTTGGACGACCCAATCTGCACGTATTTGACGCACGGACTGGCGATCTGCGTTGGCAGCGCGCGCCCGGTGCTGGAATCCCCAGCGTTCTTGTGGTGCACGGCGGCCGTATCTTCTGGGACGCTGTCGTTGGCAGGGAACCGAGTCGTCGAACGAGCCTGGCGGTTGTTGCCGAGGCGCATGATGCGGTGGCTTATGGCGGACCGCTTCCAGCACCGCTCGGTGAATCCCGAATAATTGACCGGATGTATGGGTTCCTGGCGTTCGCGATGTGGGGGACCGACAGCGTCGCGGTTTCCTTCGCTGGCGCATCGGACTGGATCTTCCTGGGCCGCTTCGGCACGCCGGCGACGTACGACAGCATCCGCGTCGCGCCTGGTTCCCGGCGAGGCGGACCGACAACGGAGCTACTCAAGCGCGTCGTGAGTACGCCCGATTTGGTGACACCAAACGAGTACTACGCGCCCTCAGTGCCGTGGGCATTGGGGAAGCTCTCCGGCGGCTTGATTGGCTATGTCACCTTTGACTTGGACGTGTCAGTACTGATCTCGAGTAAGCGCACGACGGGTGAGATTCGTGCTTCCGTCATTGACATCAGGTCTCGGAAGTCATGCGGCGATGTGCTGATCCCGGTGCCGAAGGATCCGCAGCCGCGTGCCTTGTTCCGCGCGGACACGCTCTTTGTAGTGTCGCAGGAAGAAACGAAGGATCTGCAGCCACGGACGATTGTGCGCAAATACCGTCTCGGGACCGTCCAGTGCAGGTGGGTGGCAACACCCCGGGATCAGGAATGACACGCATCACGCGTACCGCCGAGCTCTCATGAGTCGTCGAGCATATGCGCTCAGTTGTTACGCTCGCTCGTAGTGGGCACAATACTCGTGATGTCATGTGCCGAAGAACAGGATTTCGTCCTGACTTTGAAGACGAAGGACGGTACGACGATCCGTGAGGCAGTCAGCGATCAGCCGGCAGCGGTGCTCGTCTACGCTGCGTCGACATGCTTCTCGTGCGGCTCGTCGCTGCCAAACTGGCAAGCGCTTGCCCAAGCTAAGCGACTGAGGGTACTGGTTGTACTAGCTGGAACAGTGACCGATGCGGACCTGCGGATTCTCCGCATTCAGCGCGTACACGCGGTAGAGCTGGCGGATAACTCCACGGAACACCCCGTATTCGTACCGAGTGAGTTCGTCGTGGCAGGCGGGCATGTGATTCAACATGCATCAGGCGAGAAAGAGATACGAAAGCGGCGGCTTTGGCGGATCGTTGACGCGGACACGGTGCGATTCCCTGGTTCGCCAATCTCGGAAAGGATGGCTAGTGGACCACCGGACTGAAGCGCCTGACGAGGGGGCATGTCTGGCGGTCTAACGGCGGCGCTAAGCTGCGAGCGACCCACCATCAATGCGGCGGAGCCGCTTCCACAGATCGCTCGACAGCTTCAGCGCTTCGTTAGCCAGCCTGCCCTGAGCGCCGTAGCCCCTTGGCATCAACGTACTCACACAGGCGCGAAACGCTCGGATGCGGACGCGCCCGCAACCTGCTCCGCCTCGGCCGCGGAAAGGATGCGCCGCACTTTCGGGATCTGGACCGCAGACTGCGTCAACGAAATCGGCTCCGGCACGGTACCGTACCAGCAAACTCTACTTCCGAAGGCTCAGAGTGAGCGCGTCGAGTGCGGATACTGAATACTGCGATTGTGTAAAGCCGGACCGCGTGAGCTGCAACGTCGGAGCTCTCGTCGATGCACCGAAGGGCACTTCCAGCCCCAGTCGCCAGACACCAGCCGACTCTGAGCCCCGCTCTGACGAAGCACCTCGTCTTTCCCTCGGATCGGTGGAGAGAACGACTCCGAACCCCCCGACTACACGGATTGGCAAACCAGGGAGAGGGGAAAGGCTTCCTTCGAGTCCAAAGCCGAATTGCCACTTCGGAAAGACGGCAGCCGCGAGACATCCCTCAGGCGTTGGGTGGCACAGCGCTATGTCATCCGCATTGATGATGCCGCGGGTCACTGTCGCATACGCCCTCAGTGACGAACCGGCTCGAATGCGGCGATCCAGCCCGAGAAGTGCTCCAGCTGCAAACCCATCTCCTTCCGGATGACTGGTCCGCAGGGAACCGAGAGAGATGCCCACGAGCTATCGTGTCGAGCTCTCTTGCTGGTGCCCACTGGCGACTTGCGGCGAAAGCACCAACCACGCGGAGAAACAGGCACTGCAGCAGAATTTACTAAGCATGCTGAGTTCCCTTCGCCATCGGCGGATGATAGCCAGTTAGAGCATGCAGGACGGATTGCCTGAGGACACCGAGACGGAGCGAGAGTCAACACCCGGCGTACTTGACCCGTCCGTGACAGTAACCCCCAATGTCAAGGACGACGCGGCCGAGTACGAGAACTGCGAAGAGTTGGTTCCTGCATTCTGCCCATTCACTGACCACTGAAACGTGTAGCTCCCAGTTCCGCCGCTGGTGCTGACCGTCCAGTAGCACATCTCGTTGGGCTGCACTGCGCACTGACCTTCTATGGTCGCTGAAATCGCAGGGGGGCGCTGGAAGTATATGGTGCTGCTGTTTGCTGACAAATTCCCAGGCGCGCTCGCGACAACATAGTAGGCAACCCAAGGAGGCGAAGGGGGCGCTGACGATACGGCGACAGCAGAGTAAGCGCCGTCGGTGAACGTCGTGGCGGTAGTCTCGGTCCTGTAACTGAAGGCGCCTCCTGTACTGTAGAAGACGTGGTAGCGACTCGCCCCCGACACACTCGCCCATCCCCGCCTCGTGACGTCAAGCGGGGTACTGAGTTCATCGGCTTCCGGCAACGAAATGCCGGGTTGTCCGCCGTCCGCCGTTCCTGACAGGAATCGCGGCCGGGCGAAGAACCTTCTCGCCTTACACGCCGTTGCCTCATCCCGGCAACTACGGAAAAACCCGTTGACAAGACCGCAGGATGGACGTAAGGTACGGGAAAACCCGTAATAGCAGGAGCACGACATGGCTGACATCCACTTCCCACCGCGCGAGCTGGCCGTCATGAGCGTCCTGTGGAAACTCGGATCCGCCAGTGTCGGCGAAGTGCGGGAAGCCCTGGACGAAGCCCTGGCGTACACATCCGTACTGTCGGCTCTGCAGACGCTGGAGGAGAAAGGGTACGTGCGTCACGAGAGCGAGGGCCGCGCGTATCGCTATTTCCCGGTCATACCAGCCGAACACGCAGGTCACTCCGCACTGTCGCGGATCCGGGACGCCATCTTCCAGGGATCGGCCGAGCGGATGTTCGCCCAACTGGTTTCCGACAAGCGCCTCACGAAGGACGAACTTCTGGCGATGCGCAAACTGCTCGCCAGGCGGCTGGGAGAAAAACCGTGACCGCCGCCCTCATCTGGTACACCGCGATCACGTCGGTTTGCGTGGCCGCGGCCGCGTTCGCGACCGAGTCGCTTCTCCGACAACTGGGACGTCCGCTGCGCTGGGCATGGGTTGCTGCCCTGGCGTTGTGCGTGACACTGCCAGCGCTCGCGCCATGGCGCCGGAGCATCGACCAGACCTCCGACACGGCCGCAGCAGCAACCATCGAACCCGGTCTGATCAGGTTCGCGCCCGGAATGCCGCAGGTACCACCACGAACCAGCGATGCGCTGCGGAACATCTGGATCGCACTGGGCGCCGGTATGCTGCTCCTGGTGGCCGGTATCCACATCCGATACCGGACGCTGCGAAAACGCTGGAGCCCGGTATCGCTCGGCGATGAGCCGGTGATGCTGTCGCCCGATACCGGACCTGCCGTCATGGGCGTGTGGCGTCCGGACATCGTCGTACCGCGGTGGATTCTGCTGCGCGATTCCATGGAACAGCGGATGATCGTGAGCCACGAACGTGAGCATATCCGGAATCGGGATCCGGTGTTGCTGGCTGGCGCCGTCGTGGTCGTGGCTCTGATGCCGTGGAGTCCTGTGCTGTGGTGGATCCTGGCCCGGCTTCGGCTCGCGGTGGAGCTGGACTGCGACGCCCGCGTTCTGCGCCGGGGCGCAGTTCCCCTCGACTACGGCAACCTGCTCATCGATGTGGCGGCGCTGACCGCCGGACATCGGCTGCCGGCACCTGCTCTGCTCAACCCAACCAGTCATCTCCAGAGGAGGCTCCTCGCCATGCGTCCATCAACTGTTCGTTTCCCCCGCATCCGCGGTATGCTGGCGGCTGCGCTGGCAGCAGCCTCCGTGGCTGCGGCCTGCCAGGTAGCGCTGCCCACCGATGCGGAAATCGCGGAGCTCGACGCCGGAAAGGCGACCAGGGCGGCACGGCTCATGGGTCTGGTCGCGGACTCGGTGGTCTACGTCGTGGACGGCCGGCCGATCACGGAGGCCGAAGCCATCGAACTCGAAGCCGATACGATCATTACGGCAACCGTCCGTCGCACCCGGTCTGACGCGTCGCTGCAGGTCGACACGATCGAGTTACGGACCGGCGGGCTGATTGCGGCGGAGGCACCGTCGCGTGAAGCCAGAGCGGAAGGGAGCCCCCAGGTTTTGTTGAAAGGGAGCTCGCAGGAACTGGTGAAGGGACGCTTCCCCGGTGGGTTCACGGGTCTCATCATCGTCGACGGCGAGCTGGCCACGGAATCCCGGATGATCGAAATCGACCCGCGCGACATCGCCAGGATCGAAGTGCTCAAAGGCAGTGCAGCTCGACTGATTTACGGTGAAAAGGGGAAAGCCGGCGTCATCAGGGTCACCACGAAGCAGTAGATCATCGCCGGCTCGCCGGCTTCCAAAGGAGTCCCTGAAATCCAGGCACCTGGTTCCGGCCACGGTGCCGGGATTTCACGTTGTCCCGCAGTGTCATCCGCGCCGGCTGAGCAGGGTTCTTCACCAGACGATGACCCGGACGGCCGTCTCGGCGTCCTTGACAGTGAGAACCAGTCATCGGAGGAGAAGGTGTTGCACCGGGTCCGCGGATCTGATGTATTCTTCATCGGATGTCACCACAGCAGATCGTCAGCCAGTCCACGAAGACGCCTCATCGGGCAGATCGAGTACCGTACGCTGGAAACCGGACCTCATGACCTCCGCCCGCGCTGAAGGCAGCGGTCCCGCGATCGACGCCTCGAACGCCCTCCCATCCAGTCATTTCGTGCGCGGTATGCTCGCCGACTTGCGAGCCATCCTCCGCGATCTGCGCGATTACCGGGAATTGATGCTGGAGTTCGCCTCGCGCGACATCCGGATTCGCTACAAGCAGGCGGTCATGGGATTCGGGTGGGCGATCTTCATGCCCATACTGATCGTCCTCTCCGGCATCCTCATCCGGGTGGCCATGGGTCAGGCCGCGGGTGCGGACGTCTCCCGTGGCGATATCGCCGGCATCGCGCTCAAGGGCGTGGCATGGGCCTTCTTTGCGGGAGCCGTGACCTTCGGCACCACCGTACTCACCAGCAACTACAACCTCATCGCCAAGGTCTGGTTCCCGCGGGAGGTTCTGCCACTTGGCTCACTGCTGGCCCAGAGTTTCGACACCATGATCGGGCTGGTCGCGCTGGTGCTCTTCCTCCCCTTCATGGGTGTTGGTCTGCACCTCAGCATGCTCTGGATCCCCCTGCTTCTGGTGATGCTCTGGCTTCTGACAGCCGGTATCGTGCTTTTCCTCAGTTGCGCCAATCTCTTCTTCCGGGACGTGAAGTACATCGTGCAGGTGATGCTCACCTTCGGCATCCTGTTCACGCCGGTCTTCTACGAACCAGCCATGATGGGTTCGAAAGGAGCGTGGTTGATGTGGCTGAATCCGCTGACACCAATTCTGGAAGGACTGCGCCTGTCGGTCGTATCGGGTCATGACCTGCTGACACCGCTCAGCCTGACCACTGGGGCCGGCATCGAGGTCACCGTCTGGCAGCCAGTCACGCTCTTCTACTCGGCGGCGTGGGCAACGATAGGACTGATGATTGCGGCACTGGTCTTCCATCGTCTCCAACCCGTGTTCGCCGAGAATGTCTGAAACGGACACTGGCATCGTCTTTGACCGCGTCTGGAAGAAGTTCCAGCGCGGAGAACGACACGACAGTCTCCGGGATCTGATCCCGGCGATCGGCCGCAGTCTCCGGGGTTACGTCGATCCCAGGGAGAAGCTGGCCCAGGATCAGTTCTGGGCGGTACAGGACGTCTCCTTCACCGTCACTCCGGGAGACGTGCTCGGCATCATTGGACGCAACGGGGCTGGCAAGTCCACCATACTCAAGATCCTGACGAAGATCCTCCCCCCAACGCTGGGCAGCGCCGAGGTGCGTGGCCGGGTGGGAGCACTGATCGAGATCTCGGCGGGATTCCATCAGGATCTGACCGGCCGGGAAAATGTCTTCCTGCAGGGCGCCATCATGGGAATGCCCAAGGCCCTGATCCGGGAACGATTCGACGACATCGTGGAGTTCGCCGAGGTCAGCCAGTTCATCGATACTCAGGTGAAGCGCTACTCCAGCGGGATGAATGCCCGGCTGGGGTTCGCCATTGCCGCACACCTTTCACCTGAAGTGCTGATCATCGACGAGGTTCTGGCGGTGGGGGATTTCGAGTTCCAGCAGCGCGCCTTCGGCCGGATGAGAGAGCTGGCTCAAAGCGGGATCCCGGTCGTGGTGGTCTCCCACCAGCTCGACCGCATCGCCGAACTCTGCACCCGGGTGCTGCTGCTCGAACGCGGTGCCGTCAAGTACTCGGGTGAGACCCACGAGGCCATCCGGCAGTACCTGGCGGTGGAGCGCGATCCGGGGACTCCTGCCGGAGCGATCATGATGGACGACATCATCCTCCGGACCGAAGGTCAACTGCGGTCCGGAGACCGGATCAGCGTGACTGTCACCGGAATGGTCGACCCCGGACGTGCCGTGGACAAGGAGATCGTGGCGCTCACACTGCGCAGTCTCGAGGACGGCAGAACCGTTTCCACGATCCACACCGACCACGTGGGTGTCATCCTCCCGGTCGAGGGCCGGTTCAGTCTGGACTTCTCGATGGAGCTGAATGTCCCCGCAGGGTTGTATGGCCTGGACTGCAGTGTGCGGCTCCGGGACCGGAGGGGCGACATCGGCGGCGGACCCGGGCTTCACCTTCAGGTGCTGCAGGGGAACCCCTTCGAGGGACAGGTGCAACTGAACGCGCGCGCAAACCTGGCCACGGATTCGGGTGAAGAGCGACCGCGAATCAGGGAATCAGTTCGCACCGTGACCGACTGACGACACGGCTCCCGTTGGATCAGGGCGCTCCTGCCGGGAAAGTCTTCACCGTCGGTAAGTTGCAGCGATGCGAAACCCAGGGTTCAGTCCGATGGTTCTTCCAGTGCGGGGTCTATTCTCATGCCGGCGGACACCGGCGCTCCTCCTGGCGTTGTGCGGATCGTGGAGCACTGCGGGACTGGCGCAGAGCGATCCTCGGACAGGGTCACGCCTCACGGCATCGGGGGCAGCAGTCGTCCTCACCTGGAACCAGGCACAGCGTGAGGCCGGGTTTGCGGCGATGGACTCGGTGTTCGAGACGCATGTGGTAAGGGCGTCGTCGACGCCACACCCACTCCAGGAGGGCCGCCCGCTGAGTGCGTTCCTTCCCGGCGGGTCACGCGCAGCGGCGTTCGATCGATTCGTCACCGAGCAGAAAGTCGCCGGAGTGCTCGTGCTTCAGGACGGCCGCATCCGGCTGGAACGGTATGCCCTCACCGAAGGCCCGTCCACCCGCTGGCACTCCTTCTCCGTTGCCAAGTCCATCACTTCCACCCTGCTCGGCGCAGCGATCCGGGACGGCTACATTCGCGGTCTGGATGATTCCGTCACCCGGTACGTCAAACCCCTACGCGGAAGCGCCTACGATGGCGTGACCGTCCGGCAACTGTTGACCATGACGTCGGGCGTTCGATGGAACGAGGACTATACGGACCTCCAGTCCGATGTCGCCCAGCTATATGCGGTGAAGCCCGATTCCGGGATGGATGCGACGGTCAGTTACGTCCGCAGGCTGCCCCGCGAGGCACCACCAGGAACGAAGTGGGAGTACAAGACATCCGAGACCAACCTGGTTGGCGTACTGGTGATGGCCGCCACCGGGAAGTCCCTGTCCGACTACCTGACGGAAAAGATCTGGCAACCTTACGGCATGGAAAGCAATGCTGCGTGGATGGTGGACGATGTGGGGCATGAGCAGGGTGGCTGCTGCCTGGCGATGACGCTGCGGGACTACGGACGCTTCGGCCAGTTCATCCTGGACGGTGCCCGTATCGGCGACAGGTCAATAGTACCGGACGACTGGCTCCGCGAAGCCACCAGGAATCAGGTTGCCACCGGCAACGCCGGCAGAGGATATGGATACCAGTGGTGGACCAACGACGACGGCACTTTCGAGGCGAGCGGGATCTATGGACAGACCGTGCACATCGATCCGGACCGGCACCTGGTGATCGTGTTGAACGGAGCCGCGCGGCAACCTACGGGCCGCGAGCAGTCGATTGCCCGTCGGCGGTTCATGGACGCGGTGAAGGCAGAGACGGATGCCGAAAAGCGATAGCAGCCTGAACCGGCCTGTTCCTCTGGTGAATCCCTAGAAGTAACTGAGCCAGGGATAGGCACCGCTCGCCTTGAGCGCGGCGATCCGCCGGCAGGCTGGGTACAGCGCCAGAACGACACCCGCCCATACCAGATACACGACCGGTAACGGATAGCCCCATTCGGGTGGTGCGGTGAACGGGTACTGCGCCACGCTGGGTGACTCGAACATCCAGTGCGCCGAGCCGTAACGCACGAGCGCGGTCACCGCCGCAGCCGCGTGGATGAGCGCGAAATGAACCACGTAATAGAAGAACGGAACCCGACCGACGGTGACGACGGGTCTGAAGAGACGACGTCCTTCCATGGCGCCAAGCAGTATGAGCGCCGGTCCCAGGGTCATCAGGAGGAAGAGCAGCGACGGGGGATACTTGGTGGCATTTGCAAAGGACACGACCGTCATCACCACCGATGACTGCACCGCCCAGTGCGATGGATCACCGTATCGGTTGATCGCGCGAAGCATGATGAACGCCACCACGCAGGCCACGCCCAGCCCGATGAGGGTCCTGCGTCGCTGGTCGGACGGCCAGGCATAGACGGACGCCAGTGCGTATCCCACTGCCGTCACGCCAATCCAGGGAATGAGGGCGTATGCGGCGAAGACCGTGTGATCACCCTGAAGCACGAAACCCGGCCCATGCAGGATGGCCAGGAGTGGTGTCGTCGGTGGCACGCCGTCGAGCAGGTTGTGCAGCAGGATCATCGCCAGGCCGATGGCCGCGATGGCGAAGCGGGGGAGCCTGATGAGCAGCCCCAGGAAAACCATGGCCCAGCCAAGTGCCCAGATCACCAGCAGGAAGGTGGTGCGGTAGTCAAGGTTCCACTGGTATGCCACCGAGCGGATCAGGGTGAGTTCGAGCACGACCAGCAGGAGTCCGCGAACGATCAGGAAGCGCGCCGTCTCCGCGGCGGAGCGTCGCGTACGCAGCAGTCCCGCGCCGACTCCGGTGAGAAGGAAGAATGTCGGTGCGCAGATGTGCGTCACCCAGCGCGTGAGGAAGAGCGCCGCGGTGGTTGTCTGGATATCGACCGGATTGCTTCCCGGGATGCCGAAGAAGTCCCGGGTATGGTCGAGGGCCATCAGAACCATGACGAGACCGCGGAGGAAGTCCACGGTTTCGACACGGTGTGTCCGGGACGGCGACGTTTCTGCCATGTGGAATGCTGGCACACGAACCGTTCCGGGTCCATGTGCGACGGGCAATCCGCACGGCACTTCGACCCTGGATGGACCTGGAAACGGAATTGTGCCCCGGGCCTGACGCTTCAGCGAGGGCCACGTCGGGTGTTCACATATCGTGAATCGTGCGCAGTTCCACTATACGCAGCCGTCGGGTTCGTGCTGGAAGCCTCAGGAGGATGTCATCGCCCAGGGCCTTGCCGATCAGTGCCCGACCGATCGGTGACGCCATGGTCACATGACCCTCGTCGAAGTTGTCGGAATCGCCGAAGACCAACTGGTACGTCTCCATGGATTTCGTCTCGACGCATTCCACCACTACGGTCGATCCCAGTCCGACCTTGTCGGCCGGGATCTGAGCCATGTCGATCTGGGAGAGTTTGGACAGTCTCTGCCGCAGCTGCCCCAGACGTGCCTGGACGAATGCCTGACGCTCCAGGGCTGCCTTGTACTCGCTGTTTTCCCGGAGATCTCCCAGTTCGACCGCTTTGCGGATCTCATTGGGCAGCACGACGTTCAGCTCGTGGGTGAGCTTCTCGACCTCGTCGCCAAGCTTCTGTTTGAGTTCCTCTATCATGCCGGGAGCGGTAAAAAGTCGAGCGCCCGACCCCGGGAGGACGGGCGCTTTGTGCTGAAGCTAACCGGATCGGTCGGTCCATTCAATCGACGGCCCCGGCCCGGCCAGCGTGCCGGGCCCAGGTGAGGCCGTTACCCGGCCTCCTGTCGGCCGGACGGGACGGCTCTAGCCACGACTGCCGGCGTACTCCTTGCGCAGCCGGTTCAGCAGGTCACCACGACGGTCATACAGGCGACGGAGTTCGCGGGGTTCCCGACGGGCCATGGCGTACGCGGTCAGCAGGGGTAGCGCGACGGTGCTGTCGAGGTAGCAGACCACCGCATCAGGGAGTCGTTCGGGGTCGATCTTCCCCCAGCTTACCGCTTCCGCCGGAGTCGCGCCGGACAGTCCCCCGGTGTCGGGACGGGCGTCGGTGATCTGCAGGAAATAGTCGTGGCCCTTTTCGTCGATGCCCAGGACTTCCTGTATCTGGGGTTCCGTCTGAAGCGCGAAGTTCTTGGGGCTCCCACCGCCCAGTATGAGGACCGCGCTTTTTCCTCCTTTCCGCTTGGCGCCCAGCACGATCGAGGCGGTCTCGTTCACGTCGGCATTGGGATCGATGACGCATCGGTTTCCATCGAGAGACAGCGCCGCGATGTTCATCCCTATGGATGAATCTCCCGGGGACGACGTGTATACGGGAACTCCGCACTCGTACGCCACTCCCAGCAATGACTTCTTCCCGATTCCCAGCAGGCGTTCGCGCTCGCTTACGTACTTCCCGCAGAGCCAGTGGAACTCCGCGCTCGACAGCGAACGCTGGAACTCCGGTCCCTGAATGATCTGTCGGAAAAATGCATCCGTGGACAGGAGCACGTCGTAGTCGAAGAAGATGTCGTATATGCGAACCACGCCCTCTTCCCGTAGCACCAGGTCAGAAGTCTGCGTGTTGCCGCGGTGCATCGACAGGCCGAGTCCGAAATGCGTGTCGTGGTACAGGTTCGCGCCGGTGGTGATGATCCAGTCCACGAACCCGGCCTCGATCAGCGGGATGACGGATGACATGCCCAGGCCCGCTGGCGTCAGTGCTCCGGTCATCGTCAGGCCGATGGTCACGTCATCGGCCAGCATCTTCTTCACGAAGAGCTGGCAACCCTCACGCAGCCGGGCGGCGTTGTAAGCCAGGAAAGTGTCGTCGATGAGGTCGGCGACCCGTTCGGTGCCGTCTATCCGTCGGGGATCGATGGCTCCGCCACGCAGGAACCGGCTGCGCGCGCGCGATACGTGTGCGGATCCCCTCGCCTCACGCGCCTCGGCGGCCTTCTTCTGCGCGGCCTTGGGTCCGCCGGCAGTGGCATGAGTGATAGTCTTCCCGACGCGGGACGCCTTCATGCCAATCGCGCGTTTTGCGGATCCGGGCGATCCGCTCTTCTTCTTCATTTCAGGTTTCCAGGAGGAGGAGGAGGAGGAGGAGGACAACGACGGTCATAGGTTGCGGGACTGACGTCTATGCGATTCGAAGGCTGCGATGACCGCATCCGCGGCCTCGCGAGGATCATCGGTCAGCAACATGAGGTCCATATCACCCGCCGAGATCTTGCGCTCACCCAGGGCTCGGGCCGTCAGCCAGCGCACCAGCCCCGCCCAGTAGTGGCGGCCAAAGAGAACGACCGGAAACTGGTTGATCTTGCCAGTCTGGATGAGCGTGAGCGCCTCGAACAGTTCATCGAGCGTGCCGAAACCACCCGGGAAGATGATATAGGCGTTGGAATACTTGATGAACATGGTCTTCCGGACAAAGAAGTAGCGGAAGTGGACGGCGGTGTCGACGAACGGATTGGTGCCCTGTTCGAAAGGGAGTTCGATGTTGCAGCCTATGGACCGGCCGTTCGCCATCCGGGCGCCCTTGTTGGCGGCCTCCATGATCCCCGGGCCAGCGCCGGTGATGATCGCATACCCCGCCTTGGCCAGTAGCCGTGAGGTTTCCACGGCGGCTGCGTACATCGGGTCGTCCGGCCCCGTACGCGCAGAGCCGAATATCGCCACCGCCTTGTCTATGTCGGAGAGAACATCGAAGCCTTCGATGAACTCTCCCATGATTCGCAGGACGCGCCAGGTGTCCGTGTGCGTGAAGTCGTCGTGGTTGTTGCCGGGAGGCTGCAGCAGTTTGGCATCCGCAGTCATGATCAGCGACTCGCGAATGGAGGTGTCGATGACGCGGTGCGCCCCGCTGGTCCGCGGTTCCGTGGGGGACGGAGGTGTCCGTCCGGCAAGGCGATGCCCCTGCTCGGTGCGTTCGCGCAGGCCTTCCAGGGCACTGCGTTCCGCAGCAATACGACGTTCGGGATCTATCCGCGACTGCCTGCCCCCACGACGACGTGGCGATTTGGAGGGTTCCTTCGGGTTTGGCATGCGGGAATGGCAAGGAAGTTTGGAAGGGTGCCGCGGAGAAACCCGGGAATATGTCCCTCCCGACTGCACGGCCTCAGTTTAGATAGTGGATGGGAGTCAGGCCAGCGAGAATTCGGTCATAACAGAGCAGTGTCCGGAAATTCAGTCATCATCCTTGTAGCCGACGGACTGGGCGTGGATGCCCTCGAAACCGCGCTGAACAGCGGTGATGTGCCGGAGCTGGCACGAATGGCATCGGAAGGCGGCCGGTACGCCATCACCACGGTTTTCCCTTCCGTGACCGGCGTCGCCTACGTTCCTCTCCTGACCGGTCGATTCCCGGGGAGCGTCGGCATTCCTGGTCTTCGGTGGTACGATCGGGAACGGCGACTTTCCTGGTGGCTGGGCCACTCCCGCAGTTACGTGGGGGCGCAGCTTCGTGCCATCGACCGCGACCTGAGGCCGGAGGCTCGCACGCTGGCGGATCACATCCCGGGCTCGTTAGGTGCGCAGACCATGCTGTCCCGGGGCCTGACCCGACCCAACCAGCTGGATCGCGGGCTGCGCGTCGCGGTTGCCGCCACCCGGGCCCATTTCGCCGGTGACCCCCAGCGGTGGGGACGAATGGAAGAAGACATGGCCGGCCGCTTCCTCAGTCGTCTGGTCCGTGACCGACCCCGTTTCGCCTTCATGGCTTTCACAACCGGCGACAAGGCCGCGCACCGGGCGGGCGCGACGTCCCCTGCCGCACGGCGTTCTCTCCAACTGGTGGACTCCGTGGTCGGCCGGATCCGACGGGCGGCGGAGTCGGGTGGCTGGTGGCGCCGACTGCACCTGTGGGTGGTGAGCGACCACGGCCACGACCCGGTTTCCGGACATTTCGACCTGGCCGCAGCGCTCCGCGATGCCGGGCTTCGCATTCGCTCCCATCCCTGGACGTTTCCCGACCGATCCGAAGCGGCAGTCATGGTCAGCGGGAACAGCATGGCACACATCTACCTGGACCTGGCATCCCGACAGAGGGTTTCCGGGAACCTTTTCCGGAAGGAATGGTTCCCAAGGATCCGGGATGTTCTGGAAAACCATGCCATGGACCTGATGGTGACACACCTTGCGGACGGTTCGGTGGAGGTAACGAAGCCAGGGCAGGGTTCGGCCATCATCCGCGGTAACGGAGGCCGCTGGTGGTATGAACCCCGGAGCGCCGATCCCCTGGAATTGGGCAGCATGCTGGGTGTCAGCCCAGCAGAAGCACACGAACGATCGCGGGACGGGGCCTACCCGGACGCCGTCGTGCAGCTCGGGTCCCTGATGCAGTCATCCCGTTCCGGCGATGTCGTCCTTGCATCCGTGCGTGGGTGGGATCTGCGGCGTGCCTGGGAACCCATCCCGCACGTCTCGTCCCACGGGGCCTTGCACAGAAGCCATATGCTGGTGCCATTTCTTGCCAGCCGCAAAGTGGCGGGAATCCCGCGCCGGACGGCCGATCTATTTCCTTCCGCGCTTCAACTGCTGGGCATGGAACGGCCGGCGTCACTGGATGGCAGCAGTTTCCTGCAGGACGACCCTAACTGATCCATCGGGAGCAAGTCATGCGAACCCTCGTACTGGGGCTGCTGGCAATGACATTCGTGGGCTGTGGCGGCGGGAGTGGACCCCGTCCCGGCAATGCGCCCGCACCAGCCCGTGGTTCTTCCAACCTGATCACTGAAACGGAGCTTGCCGCCGGGCCGTACCAGAATGCCCTGGAGGCCATTCAGGCACTCCGGCCCAGCATGCTGATCCCGCGCGGTACGGGAATGGGACCGGTACCCGTGGTGGCCTACATGGACGACGTCCGCCTCAACGACCTGAACGGGCTTGCCACCATTCCGGCGAACCGGATCCGGGAGATCCGTTTCGTGAACGCGCGGGATGCCACGACCCGCTGGGGCACGGGTCACGCAAGCGGGGCAATACTGGTAACGACCAAACGATAGCCAACGAGTTGCACCTTCCCGCCGTCCTGACGAGAGTTCGGGGACGGCCGGGAAACCGACCACTTCTGGAGATTTCAGAGATGCGCTCCATCGCCATTGCGTTGCTGCTCCTTATGGGAGGGGCTGCCTGTGCGTCGTCGGGTACTGCTGCCGCCGATCAGCAACCGACCGCCAGCTCGACGCGCCCAAGAACCAACGTGATCACCCTGCAGGAACTCACCGAGAGCCACGCACCTTCCGTCGCGGACGCCATCCGACAGCTGCGCCCCAGCTGGCCGACGCAGGTTACCGTCTTCGTGAACAACGACGCCTTTGGTGACTACAACTCGCTGCGGAGCCTGTCGATCAGCACTACCGCGGAGATCCGTTATCTGAGCCGGTCGGAAGCGCAGATGAAATGGGGCTCGCGCTTCCAGGAAGTCATTCAGATCATTACTCGATAGGTGCCGTCCGGGGCGCACGACCAGGTGACGACGCGGTCGCCTGGCTGGACATCGCTGGTATTGGGGCTGACGGTGCGCGCCGCGGTTTCACCGTCGTTGGCCCGTGATCTGATCCGCCTGGTCTGGCGGTTCCGGGCACGTCGGTGGTTTTTCCGACCCCCGTTCCTGCCGTTGCCATCGACGGCCTATCTCCGCTGGAGGATGTACACTGCCTATGGCGACGAACGCGCCGTCCCCCCCATGGATGATCTCATCCGCTACGCGCGATGGTCCGGACGGGACAGGTGAGGGGGCGGAGGTGGGGACAGGTTCGGGAAAACTGCCATCCCCGGATCCGGTGGCCCCGCGCGTCAGGGCGTTCGATGGCGGGCTTTCGGGACGGTGGTGCAGACTGATCCCGTTCAGGCGCCGGATCGGGAACTGATCCGGGCCCAGGCCCATGGCCTGGGGTTCGACCTGGTCGGATTCGCCCGGCTGGGCGAAGCCGAAACGTGGTCGTCATTCGAAAACTGGCTGGCCCGGGGTTTCGCCGGGGAGATGCAGTGGCTGAAGCGCGACGCCAGACTGCGCCGCGACACCAGGCTCCCGAAGCGCGGTGTGATGTCGGCCATTGTCGTGGGCCTCGACTACGGCGGCCGCGCTCCGGCAGGCAGCATTTCCCGTTATGCACGCGGACCGGACTACCACCTCGTGATGAAGCAGCGGCTGCACCGGCTTCTGGGCTGGCTGGAAGAAACCGCTGGCCGTCGGATCACCGGACGACCGTACGTGGACACCGGGCCGATCCTGGAACGGGATCTGGCGCGACTGGCCGGTCTGGGATGGTTCGGCAAGAACTCCCTGCTCATCAATCCGCGAAAGGGATCGTACTTCTTCATCGGTGCGTTGTTCACGGAACTGGAACTGGAACCGGACCCACCCTTCGCGACCGAGCACTGTGGAACGTGCCGGCGTTGCCTGGACGCCTGTCCCACGGGCGCAATCGTGGAAGAAGGTGTGGTGGACGCCACCCGCTGCATCTCCTATCTCACCATAGAAAAGCGCGGTGAGATTCCGACTGACCTGCGCCAACGGATCGGAACGCATCTTTTCGGTTGCGATATCTGTCAGGAGGTCTGTCCCTGGAACATCCGGTTCGCCAGCGATGCGACCGACCCGGACCTGAGTGACGCGGCCTTCGAGCCATCGCCGGACCCGGTGGATCTCCTCCAGCTCGACGACGCTGCCTTCGAAACCCGTTTTGGCGCCACGGCGATAGCCCGAACCCGTCGGGCGGGACTGGTACGGAACGCGGCCGTGGTTCTGGGGAACGGCGGTGACGCCCAGGACGCCGAGGAACTGCGCCGGATCCGGGTGGAGGAGAGCGATCCCGTGGTTCAGGAGCACATGGACTGGGCCATCGGACGGCTGACGGGCAGGGCAGTAGCTTCCAGCGACATCACTCGTCCCTGCACGTGACCGACTCGAACCCCCGCGAACGACTGACGGAGTTCCGGCGCCGGAGCCCCAGAGCGCCGATGCTGGAGCGTCGCATGGTACCCGCCCGGGGTCTCCGGTTCGCCGTCTGGACCTCACCGGCCGTGCCCGACGCGGTGCCTCTCCTGTGCATCAACGGCGGCATGATCTACGGACATGACGTACTGTGGCCGGCCATGGCACCACTCTCCCCGGCCCGCCAGATCATACTCTATGACCAGCGCGGCCGGGGAGAAAGCAGCACACCGCCCGGTCCCAATGCCTCGCGCATCGAGCACGACGCCGGGGACGTGGGAGCCCTGCGTGAGGCGTTAGGCATATCCCAGTGGGACATCCTGGGCCATTCGTGGGGTGGCGGAATCGCCATGCTGGCTGCCGGGATGGACCCGGTCGGTACGCGACGGCTGGTTCTGGTGGACGCGGTGGGAACTTCCTCGGGGTGGCTGGAAGGTCTGCATGAACGTGGCCTGGCGCGACTCGATCCCACACGCCGTCCCGCGCTCGAGCCCCTGGATCCCCGCCTCCTGCGCAATCCGGATCCGGGGTTTCACTCCACCTACTCGCGAGCCTTCTATCCAGCCTGGTTCGCCGACCCGCGCTTCGCGCAGGGGTTCGCACTCCCTCAAGTGACTTCAGTCGCCGGTACGGCAATCCTCGCCCGCCTCCGGCGGGAAGGATACGACTGGACCGAACTCGTCCGTAACATGGAAGCCCGGACACTCGTCGTTCATGGAGAACTGGATCCCCTGCCCGCGGCGGAGGCCCGCAACCTGTCGAAGCTGCTTCCCGGAGCACGTCTGGTGCTGATTCCGGAATGCGGGCACATGCCCTTCTGGGAGGCACCGGAGACCTTTTTCCTGCTCGTCGAGTCCTTTCTCAAGTCCGCTTGACCCTCGTGCCATGAGACGGTTCGACCTCACCGTCGGTGCCGCCCTGATGCTCCTGGCCATGTTCGTGGTCCGGGAGGTGGTACGCACGCGCGCGCACTTTTCGTCCATCGGAAACAGGACCTCATCCTACGGCGTCGCCCGCACCGACAGCACTGCAACCGCATCCCGCCCGCCGGAACGCCGGCCCGTCGCACGGACGCGGATCATGACGCCGGTCGCGGATGAGTTCGGGGACGTCCGCCGCCGGGTCGAATTGGCCGGCCATGATACCTACATCAGCGACATCGTGGACGCGCACGACTCCGCTCTGGTGCGCTGGCCCGACCGGGTCACCCATCCGCTGCGGGTCTGGGTGCAACCATGGTCCGACCTGCCCGGCTTCCACGAAGAGTTCCTTCCCGTCGTAAGACGTGCCTTCCAGACCTGGAGCGGGACCGGCATCCCGGTCACCTTCAGCTTCATCACGGACTCAGCCACCGCCGAAGTGCACGTCACGTGGACCGACCGCTTCCGCGAACCCATCAGTGGCAAGACGATCTGGGCGCACGACGAAGATCAGTGGATCATCGATGCCCAGATTCAACTCGCCCTGCAGCACCAGTCGGGTCAGATGCTGGATACCACCGCCATCTCGGCGATTTCGCTCCACGAAGTTGGCCACCTCCTGGGACTGGACCACACCAGTGACACCAGTTCGATCATGGCGTCCAAGGTCCGCGTCCGGAGTCTCTCACCCGCCGATCGCGCCACGGTGCAGCTCCTCTATCGCCTGCCCGCGGGCAGCATGCGAACTCCACGCCACGAGTTCCCCTAGCGCCACCTTCGCTCCCGCTGCTCACCAGCGGATCGTCAGCTTCTCCTTCTTCCGATCCCGAAGGACCACCAGTTGAACGGCGCGGGTATCGGATCGGCTGATTACACGCTGCAGTGTACCCGTCGACTCCAGCTCCACACCATCCGCAGACAGGATCACGTCCCCGCCACGGAGACCGGCCTCGCGACCCGGGGTACCCTGCAGAACCTGGACGACGAAAAGACCGCTGGTTGCACCGGTGATCCGGCCCAGATCCCGGGTGATGGGAACCACCTGAACCCCGGCTACCGGATTTGCTCCCCCCGTGAAGAACTGCGCCATGGGCCCGACGAATCCGCGTTCCCAGACCCCCGCGACCGGCACCTGAACGCCAGCCACACCGGTGTCACCCGCCAACCCGGAACGGCGGATCGAAATGCGAATGCTGTCATCAGCCAAGGACTCGCCGCGCAGTCCATCGCTCATGGCCGACATCGGGCCCAGAGCATATGCCATGGAGGCGTCCACCCAACTGCATGGTGTCCGGTTCAGCGCCGGGGGCCCCGCCTCGACCACGGGACGAACCACCACGACCTCTCCATTGCGTTGAACCTCGACATTCACCCGTTCACCGGGACGCAGCAGGTCTGCAAAGACCACATCGCGGTGCATCAGCGGCTGCTCACCGATCGCCAGCAGGACATCACCGGCACGGAGCCCGACACGATCCGCGGGAGAACCCGGATCCACGGACGCAATCACGGGCTGCTCCAGGAACCGCACGACGGTATGCCCGTCGGACCGCATGTCGTACGTGGAGATGCCCGTGGTCACGATACCCAGCCAGCCTTCGGGTTTCCGGACCGTGACGCAAAGGGACTCCAGACTGGCGCGCAACTGGATCTGTGCCGTACCTGTCTTCCGGAGCTGCTCCGACACGAAACGGGTCTGCGCCAGTCTGGCCCTCAGGGTATCACCCGCGGCCGACCGCAGGTCGATCACGAGATCATCCAGCATGCGCTGGAAGCGGAGTTCCATCTGCCGTTGCTGCAGCAGTTCCCGCGTCAGGCGCTCCACCTCGCGCTGCCACGTGGACACGGTACGGACGCCGGAATTGCCCTGCCCCGCGGCGGATGTGGCCACGATCGCCAGCCACAGCAGCGCCAGGATCACACCGTTGCCTGACACCCTCACTCGCTTCCCTACGCCTGACTGTAACCGCATCGACGACTGCTCCTAGAAACGCGACAGCCTCGACCCGACCGGCAGCACCGTCGCCAGTCTCCCCAGGGTCATGTTGCGGGCACCCAGGGTGGTGAGGTAGAACTGATTCATGATGGGATCGGCCGGGGCATTGCCGAGCGCCCGAAGCGACGTCTCCGCCATTTCGTCGAGCGCGGCGAGGCGGGTCCGCAACAGATCGGTTGCCGCTTCAGATGTGCTGGTGTCGTGGCTGGCCAGGTAGATGGCAGCACGCTCGTACTCCAGCTGGGCACGCTGCAGACTGGCCAGGGCCGCCGCACTGCTGGTGAACTCCACCGATGAAGCCACCCGCTCGGCGGATGACGGCGAAGATCCCGGCAGCGCAGCGGTACGGAACGACATCCCCGTGGTCATCCGTCCGCCTATCAGTCCCACGGACAGGACCAATGCGGCAGCCGCTACCCGGCCAGCCAGACGAACGAATCTTCTCGAGCGGAGCCTGCGGTCTCCAGCCGCGTCGGGTGTGACTATCACGCCCTGAGCCTGAAGGGCCCCGCGCAGAGAGCCCCAGTCCGTCAGAGGTGGAGCAATGCGCCGGCGCTCGTCCGCCGCCATGGCCACGATACGCTGATAGGCGGCTCGTTCCGTGGCGCACATCGTGCACTCGAGCAGGTGTTCCCGCTCGGCGGCGGATGGCTCGCCATCGGCGAGTTCCGCCAGGCGTTCAACAGGCAGGTGCTGCATTTTCCGATCCTGAGTCCGACTGTGGCGTGTCAACCAGGTGGGCCAGCAATTTGCGCAAACGGGCCCGCGCCTTGAATAGCTGAGACTTGGAACCACCTGGGGTAATGCCGAGTTCCGCGGCGATTTCTTCGTGCGTGTAGCCTTCCACATCGTGCATGACGAAAACGGCGCGGGCACCGGGCGCGAGGCGTGCCGTGGCCGCATCTATCGTTTCACGGAGCAGCGAACGGTCTCCGGTGTGCTCCACCGTGGCGATGTCGTCTTCCATGCCAGTCTCGACCTTTTCGAGACGGCGGGTACGTCGCAAGGCATTGAGCGTACGATTCACTGCTATCCGGTGCGCCCAGGTTCCAAACTGCGATTCACCCCGGTATGACGGGAGGGCGCGGAAAATCTGGATCCAGACTTCCTGGGCTACATCCTGAGCCAGGTCAGGATCCCCAACCAGACGTCGGATGACGGCATCGATATGCGGCGCATGCTGCGACCACAAGGCTCGCAGCGCCCGCTCATCGCCCTCGATAGCTCTTTGGATGGTCAGAAAGTCCGTCGCCATGGCGTTCAGAACCCTTGGTCACCGCGCAACGTTACCAGGTTGCCGGGTCAGGTCCCCATCGGCACAGAGCCTGCCCAGCCGTTACAAGAAGCAGCGGAAGTCGTTTCATTACAAGCGGATGTAGTGGTTGAAGGGGGCCTCGGTGTCCTCTTTGATGCTTGACATCGACGTACCCCGGCCCTATCTAGGGCCGCACTTTGCAATAGCCATGCTGTTGGAGACATCACTTCAGGGCTCCGCCGCAAGTTGTTTTGTCTCAATGGGCCACGGCTGTGGCGACACGAGCCCGAGAGTGCTGAAAACGGGTGGCGTGGCCCTTGCTGGAAGTCTGGTAACTGGATCGAGGCACCCAACCCCAACGACGGACGGCGGTTGCTAGCTCACCTCGTAGCCATCGGTATCGCATTTGCTCCCTCGGACGGACTTCCGGCCCGCCCCGCGGCTGACGTGGGTATGTCCGCGAAACGGCTGGCGGCCATCGATCGGATCGTAAGCAGCGGCGTGAAAGCGGGTGGGTTCCCCGGTGCGGCAGTGGTGGTGGGGCGGCGTGGCTTCTCCGTCTTCGAGAAAGGGTACGGCCACCTGGGGTGGGTCAAGGGAAGTCCGGAGGTGGCGCCGGAGGAGACCGTATACGATCTCGCGTCCCTTACCAAGGTCGTGGGAACCGCGACGGCCGCCATGATCCTTTACGACGAGGGCAGGCTGGAACTCGATGCCCCCGTAAATCGCTACCTTCCCGATTTCTCCGGCGGACAGAAGGATCAGGTCACCATCCGTCAGCTCCTTACCCACACCAGTGGACTCCCTGCCGGTCGTGACCTGCGTCGTCTGGCCCGCGGCCCGTGGCAGGCACGCAGTGTCGTGATCAGCACACCGCTCGCCTGCAAGCCCGGCGCCTGCCAGGTGTATTCCGACCTGGGTGCTGATGTACTCGGGTTCGTAGTCGAGGCGATCTCCGGTCAGGGGCTCGATGCCTTCCTGCGCGAGCGGGTCTTCACCCCACTCGGCATGAACGACACGGGATTCCGCCCCGACGACTCGGAACACGACCGGATCGCCCCCACCGAAGTCTCACCCCCGCGCGGTTACCCGCTGCAGGGTGAGGTGCACGACGAGAACGCGTGGGCCCTGGGCGGAGTCGCTGGCCATGCCGGTCTCTTCTCCACCGCGACCGACCTGTCCATCTTTGCCCAGATGATGCTGAACGGTGGCATCTACGCCGGCGTCCGAATCGCCAGCGATTCCGCGGTGGCCCTGTTCACCAAACGCACGGAGGGGACCCGGGCCCTGGGTTGGGACACCTCCGATGGCGAGGGCAGCGCCGGCACCTACATGGGAGAGCACGCCTTCGGACACACCGGCTTCACCGGCACATCCATGTGGATCGACCCCGATCGCGATCTGTTCGTTATCCTCCTCACCAACCGCGTCCACGCCCCCAAGGCCAGGCGACCGGCCAAGGTAATTGCCGATGTCCGCGCTGACCTGGCCGATGCCGCCGCGCTGGCTGTGATCGACAACGGCATCCTGGAGATGCCAGCGGCATTCCGGGCCGACAAGGAGGAGGGCTGGAACCGGAAGGTCCGGCGCCAGACTACCACCCGCCGCAGCAGCAGCGCGAAGAAGTCCACTACCAGCAAGGTGAGCGGAAGCAAGACGGGAAAGTCCGCCAGCGCTGGGCGTAAGTCCCAGGCAACCCCGAAAAAGACGGGCGCTGCCTCGGCGACGCACTGACCCTCCCCGCCGGACAATCGAACACGGCCCTCAAGACGGTTCTGCGACCCTTCGAGTTTGTCGCTGGACCTGGTCACACTTCGTTCCGACGTCTTGCCTGTGAGCCTGCGCTCCGGGCATCTTCAGGTGTGGAATCCGACCAAAACCTTCCCAATTCCCCGTCCGCGGCAGCCGACATCCCAGAAAGGTCGGCCAGCCGGAGCCTGCAAGACCCGGAAACCGAATCGACGGAAGCGATTACCGAAACCCAGGTGCGCCTGGCATTGCGTCGCGTGAAGGATCCCGAGATCAACCTGAACATCGTGGATCTGGGATTGATCTACGGGATCGGTGTGGAGGACGGCGACGTGGTGATCGAGATGAGCCTGACCTCGCCGGGATGTCCCGCCGGTCCGCAGATCGTACACGACGTCGAGGAGCAACTGCGTACCCTGAACGGAATCGGCGCGATAGACGTGAACCTCGTCTGGTCCCCCCCCTGGACCCCGGAGCGGATCGAACCCCGGGTGCGCGCCTACCTCGGCTTCTGAGACTGGTTCACCCTCCACGGGTGGGGTGGAACTTGCGAACCGTGCGGCGCCGGCCGCATAAGGGGTGGGGTCCTCACGGAATTCGGTGGTGTGCCCGGGTCTGGCAACGGTGAGGCTCCGCACTGGCGAAAGCCACCCCACCGCGCCCGAATGATCCCGCAGGGAATGCCTGAAGCCGAGGGCTGTCGGGTGAAACCCCGAAAAGAGGAAGGGAATCGGTCGGCGATCTATGCCTGAGGTTGCTTGCTGTGTTACTTGCAGCACGCGGATTCATGAACCCTTCGCCCGAGGTGTTTCCTGCATGAAACCAGTTCTCCACGCGTCTGTTGCTGCAGCGCTGTTTGTCGCCTTGTCGTGTTCGTCGGGTGGCACGGAACCCGCTATCGTGGCGGTTGCTCTGGTCCCCAGTGGAAGCACGTCGCTGAGCGGCGTAGTGGCAGGCGCAGCATCGTCCGTTCCGAGCGTCAAGGTTATTGGCAGCAACGGCAGGCCCTTCGAGGGTGTAACCGTCACATTCACAGCCAGCGGTGGTGGTACGCCAGCGAACGCAACCGCAGTCAGCACCGTGAGCGGTGTGGCATCCAGCGGTGGGTGGACGCTGGGTACAACGGCTGGAACCCAGACGCTTACGGCGTCATCGGCAGGGTTGGAGAGCGTGACGTTCAGCGCAACAGCGGCCGCCGGACCGGCTGCCAGCGTGGCGATCGTATCCGGCAACAACCAACAGGCGGCCGCGGGTGCATCCGTTGGCCCTCTGGTGGTCCGGGTGACGGACCAGTACAGCAATGCTGTTTCCGGGGCTACGGTGGCGTTCCAGGTGCTGACTGGTGGCGGGCAGATCACGACCAGTACCGTGACCACGGATCTCCAGGGTCAGGCCACCGCGTCAGGCTGGACCCTGGGCAGCGGCCTGGGAGAAAACACCCTCAAGGCAAGCGTGGGTGGTGCGGAACAGACTTTCACCGCCACCGCGGTGGCGGGTGCCGCGTCCCGAATTGCGGTGGCGTCCGGCGACGGTCAGACCGGGCTCCCGGGAACGACGCTGACGACCCCGCTTCGTGTCGTGGTGAGCGACGCCTTTGACAACCCGGTCTCTGGAGTGACGGTAACGTTCAATGTGGCATCCGGCTCCGGGACGCTTTCCGCCGGGTCCGGTGTCACGGGATCGGACGGTGGGGTCGCCACCAGCCTGACGTTGAATGGCGTGGGCCCCACGACGGTCACTGCCACTTCTGCCGCAGTTCCAGGTACGGCAGCGGTGTTCTCCGCCAGTACGGGGCCGACCATCACCGGGACCGTTGCACTGGCACCGGAAGCCACGTCGGTTACGCTGGCGCGCGCGGCGTCGGCATCACGATCCGCCGGACTGGTACGTCCAGCCGGGAAGGGGCGCAAGGAGATGAACCTGGATCGCGGACTTTCTCCGCGTGAGGCCGCGGCACGGATGATCGACACCCGTGGTCGTCTCATCGTGTCGTTCCGCAAGGATGCCTTCCGGCTGCCTCAGGATGCCCATGCCTACGTCGACGCCGGCCTGAGGAGGACCGCCACGACGGCGTTTTATGGTGCACTCGAGCCCATGGAAAGCGCCGGGATGATTCAGCGTCGTGAGGTTTCGCCTGCCATAGCCGCTGTTCGCGTTGACGTCCGTCCCGGTCAGGATCCTGCGGATGTGCGTCGTCAGTTGCTGGCGGATCCCAGGGTGCTGGCCGTCGAGGAGGATGTCATTCGTTATGCACTGGATGACGAACAGCCGCGGGTGTGGGGACGTACCCAGCTCTTCGGCCCGCCGGTGCGTCTGGCGCCCGCGGCAGCGCCGGGTTCCGAAGTCTATCCGTCGGATCTCCTCATGGAGGGACAGCTCTGGCACTATCGGATGATCGATCTCCCCCGGGCCTGGAGTGTCACCACGGGGAGCAACGCGGTCCGGGTTGCCATTCTGGACACCGGCATCCGACCGGATCACCCCGGCGTGGCGCCGCTCCTGGCGCCCAACGACCACTTTGACTTCACGGACGGTTCCACCGCGGCCTTTTCGTTTCCGCAACCCATCTGTGGGACAAGTGAAACGTTCCTGACCATTCGGGGCACGCCAGCCGACATGGCGGCACCCCGCAACATGCCTCAGCACCCCCACGACGTTTACATCGCCACCAATCCCGCCTACTGCTGGACCCTGAGTGCGGAAGGGAGCCACGGAACGCACGTTGCCGGCACCATCGGCTCCCCCGCGAACGACGGGTACGGCGGCGTCGGCGTGAATTGGAACGTACAGCTCATCGCGGTCCGCGTGCTGGGTATCACGGGCTCGGGATTTTCCTTCGACATTGCACAGGGGATTCTGTATGCCGGCGGCCTTCCGGCCACGTATACCGGCGCTCCTCCGGGTTTCACGGTGCAGATGCCGCCCGCTCACGTGATGAACATGAGTCTGGGGAGCACCACACCATCGACCGCCGAGCGGAACGCCATGATCGCCGTGGCCAACAACACGCTCATAGTCGCATCGGCCGGTAACAACAGAAACTCCGAACCCAACTATCCGGCGGCATTTCCCGAGGCACTTTCCGTGGTGGCACTGGCGCCGGACGGTGGTCTGGCCAGCTATACCACGGTTGGGTCAACCGTCGACATCTCGGCGCCCGGAGGTGACAAGAACCGCTACTGGCCCGCCGCAGGAGTGCTTTCCACCGTCTGGAACTTCCAGAATTCGACCCCCGCGTATGCGTACTTCAACGGAACCTCCATGGCGGCACCGCACGTGACCGGTGTGGCGGCGCTTGTCTGGGCGGCCAATCCCTGGCTTTCGCCGGCCCAGGTGCGCGACAGACTGCTCGATGGCGCCATCGATCTGCTCGATCCCGGAATCGACAACCGTACCGGTGCAGGTCTCGTGAATGCCTACAATGCCGTTACCGGAACCCGAGGACCATCGACCAGCACCCTGGTCCGGGCAGTTTCCACGTCCACTGGAGCAGTGGTACGCAGTGCGACGGTTGACGGAACCGGCCGGTTCACGCTGGCCAATCTGACGCCGGGCAGCTACTACCTGGTGGGAGGACAGGATGAGAACGGTGACTCGATGTTCGGCTGGCCCGGAAGGAGATTCGGATGGACGACCGGAAGCCAGGGCATGAGCGCCATCGACGTCCAGGGTACGGCGGTCCGGAACGCGGCACTCGTACTGGGTCGGCCGGTTGAAACCGAGCCCAACAACCTCAACACGCAGGCCAACGCCCTTGCGGTGGACAGTTGGGTCTCGGGATTCCTGCTGGATCCCGATGTACGGGATGTCTATCTCGTGCGGATACCAGCTGCGGGTCGGTATACGTTCGAGACATCCGGCGTCATGGGAGCCTGCTACACCGCTCTGGAGGTCGATACCGTCCTGAGGTTGCTGGATCAGAACGGATCACCGATCGCCACCAACGACGACACACCGTGGCCCACGGCATCGTATCCCGGACAGTACTGCTCCCGGCTGGAACTCAGCCTGTCGGCCGGTACATACTATGTAGAAGTCACGCCGTCGGGAATGGACTTCGGAAGTTATCGACTCCATGTACGAACGGGCCCCTGACATGAAACCAGCGTTCTTTCACGCGGCGCGCCGGTGTTCCGCGGTGGCGCTCATGCTGCTGTGCGCTTGTTCCGCCCCGGCGCGCACGCCTGAGTCGGTCGCCGACAGCGCGGCGTCGGTCATCGACAGTAATGGTGCACCCCAGGCGGTCGGACAGGTGGACTCCACGGCGTTACCGGTGGTCATCACCCTGCGTCGCGATTCGTTGGGTGTGGATCCGGCGGCGACCACGGAGAGTCTGAACCGTGCCATCGAGGCGGTCGTACCGGAACTGCAGGCCGTGATGGACTTCGAAGTGCTGGCCATCTCTCCGGCGATCCTGACGTTGAACGTCCGTCCCAGGGCACCTTTCGGACCGGACGATCTGGTGTCCGCACTGCGCGGCAACCGGCTGGTTGCGAGCGTGGAAGTCAGCCGCGTCAGGCGCGTCCAGTAGGGAAGCGCCTGCGGGGCCCCATCGCCACCCGTAACCGGCGTTACGGGTGGCGATTTCCGTTTTCGTTGCTGGTGGTGGTCAGGGATACCGGCGGAGACTGTACACCGGCTCTGCCTATCGAGTTTACCACGACGATGTCGGGAGGCTCACCATCGGGACCAGGTCGGATCGTGACCGCGTGCGCGGCAGCGTCAACCACCTGGGCACGCCAGCCGTCGCCGTAGCGGGACCGGATGAGCCACCAGCGCGGATCGGAGGATGAAGCCGTCGATTTCCCCGCGTCGGCTGCGCCGGAAATTGTGAGTGTGATGCTCCGTGCCGCCGAGGTGGCAACCACCGTCGGAACGACTGGCGCACCTCCGGCAAGCCAGGGTGATGCGGGGACCAGGGCCGGGCGCGCGTACGGCCCGTTGGCAAGCCGGGAGTCCAGTCCGTCGGCCCCCCGCATGAGCGCCGTCATGTTGAAGTGAACGTTCCCGCTGACCCCGGGCTGATCCCGCGTCAGGCGGATCTGGTTGACCACTTCGGCGGCCGGCCAGCGCGTCGATCCCGTCTCCGTTACCAGGAACGTGCCGTTCCCCATCCAGAGATGACGCCCATGGGTGTTCTGGCGGGCCCACCAGTCCATGAGATCCGGATAGCTCTGGCCTGGCGACGCGATGGTCCAGTACAGTTGCGGCACGAAGTAGTCCACCCAGCCTTCCTTCAACCATCGACGGGAGTCAGCATAGAGAGCCTGGTAGGCGTCGAAACCACGCACCGACTCGGGATACCCCGGCCGCCAGATGCCGAAGGGACTGATTCCAAACTTCACCCACGGCTTGGCTGACTTGATTCCGTGGTAGAGCTTCTCCACCAGCTGATCGACATTCTGCCGCCGCCAGTCGCCGCGAGTCAGCTTGCCTCCGCCCTTCACATAGCGACTCCACGAAGCGTTGTCGGGGAACGCAATCTCCCGCCCCCGCCGGTCACGCTCCGGATAGGGATAGAAATAGTCGTCCAGGTGCACACCATCGATATCGTACCGCTGCACGACATCCATGATGACCGCTACGGTACGCGCCTGCACGCGGGCATCGCCGGGATCCATCCAGAGGTATGGACCGTAGTGCTTCACCACCGAAGGCAGGGTCCGGCTTATGTGTTTCGGTGACAGGGTTCCCTTGTCGCCACGATAGCGGGCCCTATAGGGATTGAACCAGGCGTGCAGTTCCAGACCCCGACGGTGCGCCTCGGTGACGGCAAACGCCAGTGGATCCCACCGCGGCGACGGGGCCCGACCACTCTTTCCAGTGAGATAAACCGACCACGGCTCGTACTTCGAATCGTAGAACGCGTCCGCCGCCGCACGCACCTGGAAGATCACGGCATTCAGACGCAACCGGACAGCCTCGTCCAGGAGAGCCAGCAGCTCGGCGCGGGCGCTGTCGGGGGGAAGACCGGGGCGGGACGGCCAGTCCATGTTGTCCACCGTGGCGATCCACACACCCCGAAACTCACGCTCCACCGGGGGCGCTTCAGTCTCCCACGGCAACGCCACCGCGTAGACAGCCGGCAACTGCGTCTGAGCGGAGGCGACCGGCACGCCACCCAGAAGCAGAGCCGCGGTCGTGGTGACGATCACAACCAGCCTGCCCGGCAGACGTCCCATCAAGCCAATTCCAGCCGATTCCCGCTGCACCATCACTCCTTGTAGGGCGATTCCCCGTTTGTGTCGTGCAACGCCCGCAGGAAGTCGTCGCCCAGGACTTCGATCTGCCAGCGCCGCAGTTCGGGAACTTGAGCGAGCTCTTCCGTTCCTGCGGGATTGCGTCGCGCGACCGCTTCGAGCCGCTCCCGGGGACACAACACTCCGGGATCCATGTTCAGTTCGATCGCACGACGATCACGTACCGATTTCAACCGGCTGACGCGCTCCTCGTAGTCAGGGTCACGCGACCAGCGGGGTGACCGGGGGAACTTCGGCAGTTCATTCTCGGGGACTTCGTTGCCCCGCGCTATCGCCGAGATGATGTTGCGACCATGGCGCGCCGCCACCAGTCGCGAAAGTCCCCGGATCGACTCCAGTGCCGCGAGCGTGCCGGGCGATTCCCGCGCCAGCAGGAAAAGGACATCGTTGCCGGCCACCCGGAATGTGCTTCTGTCCAGTTCGCGGGCCACGGCGTCGCGCCAGGCGACCAGCTCCCGAAGCCTCGCCAACTCCCTGCGGGTCAGGTCACGGGCTCCCTTCAACCTCAGGAACGCGTTCTCATCTTCTTCCGACGCCCACCGGGTGCCCTCCAGACGGCTGAACTCCTCGGTCGCCCAGTGCAGCCTTCCCGACCTCTCGAGAGCTTCAACCATCCGCTGCCGCAGAGGGATGAGGTGCATCGTATCCTGGACCGCATACTCCAGCATGTCCCGCGGCAGCGGTCGCATTGACCAGTCGGCCCGCTGATGCTTCTTGTCCAGCTTCACGCCGAAGAAGGCTTCCAGCAGCGCCGCCAGACCGAACGCCTTGATCCCCAGAAGCTGGGCGGCAACCCGCGTATCGAAAATGCGAGTGATCCTCCAGCCATAATCCTGGTGCAGCAGCCGCAGGTCATAGTCGGCGTCATGAAACACCACCTCCACATCACGGTCTTCCAGCAGTCGACCCAGGCCTTCCGGATTCCCGACCTTCAGTGGATCGATGATGGCATCCGTCTCTTCCGTGGACAGCTGCAGCAGATAAACCCGGTCCACATACCGGTGGAAGGAAGCACCCTCGGTGTCCACCGCCAGGATGTGCGAGCCGGAAATCCCCGAAAGAAAGCGCTCGACCTCTGCGATCGAATCGAGATAGACCATGGGGGACCGATGGGATCCGGACGGACTTCTCACCGTGAGTTGCGACACTGAGGATGCGGTACTGTGGGAACCACCCGCGCGGACGTGCAGCAATCTAGCAGAGGAGTGTCGGTTCGAGCATGTTTGGCGACACCATGCTGCCGATGATCCGTTAGGCGTACCGGCCAGCGGGAGAACCCATGATCGCGCTCATCGACGACATAGAGCTGGCGTATGCGGATACCGGGAGCGGCCTGCCACTGGTGCTGATCCACGGCTTTCCCCACGATCGGCGCCTCTGGTCGGCCCAGGTCGACGGCCTTCTCGACCGGGCCCGATGCATCGCCCCGGACCTGCGCGGCTTCGGCCACAGCTCCACGGCACCCCCCTGGAGCATGGACCGCTATGCCGATGATGTGGCTGGCCTGCTCGACGTCCTGCGGATCCCGCACGCCGTGGTCGCGGGACTCTCCATGGGTGGCTACGTAGCACTCGCTTTCTGGCGGCGCCACCGACGACGCGCAAGGGCCCTCATTCTGGCACACACACGTGCGGGCGCCGACACGGACGAAGCGCGTGCCCGACGCCGCGACCTGATGGAACTGGGGCGGAAACGCGGCAGCGGAGCCGTAGCCGATGCCATGATGCCCGGCATGGTGGGGAAAACGACCCGCGAAAAGAAGCCGGACGTGGTCGAGGCAGTTCGCGAGATGCTGGCCTCCGCACGTGTGGAAGGCATCGTGGGGGCCCTCCAGGCCATGATGGACCGCCCTGACTCGACCGATACACTGGCAACCATTGACGTCCCGGTCCTGGTAATCGCGGGCGACGAAGACGCCCTGATCCCACCGGAGGAATCCCGGAAGATGCACCAATCCATCCGGTCCAGCAGGCTGGAAGTGATCTCGGGCGCAGGCCACCTCAGCAATATGGAACGCCCCGCGGCGTTCAATCACATTGTCAGCGAATTCCTGTCATCGCTGAGCCTGGCCTGAACCTGCCCTGCCCCGGGGCACCTGCAGCGCCCCCCGGAAACGGGCAGGGTACCCTCGTTGACTACCTCGAAGGCCGGCCCGGCGGATTGTCGCCCTCGAAGACTTCCTTGTTGATCTGGATGTACTTGCGGAGGTTGGCCGGGACGTCCTCTTCCGGGAAGATGGCGGTCACCGGGCATTCCGGCTCACAGGCGCCACAATCGATGCACTCATCCGGATGGATGTAGAGCATCTCCTCGCCTTCGTAAATGCAGTCCACGGGACAAACGTCCACGCAGGACTTGTCCTTGACTCCTATGCAAGCTTCGGTGATGACGTACGGCATGGTTAACCCGAGTTCGGGAACAGGAATTATTAAGCGGGAAGCGGGAAGGGGGAAGCGGGAAGCGCAGACCCAGGCGAGCTACGCCCCCTGCTGACCTTGTCGCCAGGGAGGCGAGCCGTCGGCTCTGCGCTTGAGGTCCGGATTGTGCCGATACAGCGTCGCCCGACGACCAATCACCTGTACCACCTCCGCACCAACCCGACCCGCCAGGAGGTTGGCCGCCTCCTTCACCGGCATCGGGGCGTTCCGTTCGACCCGCAGCTTCACCAGCTCCCGGGCCTCCAGCGCCTCATCCAGTGACTGCAACACCGTGTCCGTGATTCCCAGGTGACCAACGTGCACCGTCGGACGCAGATGGTGAGCCTCCGCGCGCAGCCCCGCCCGGTCCTTCCCCCTCAGGTCGCTCATCGCCCGTTGCCGGACTGCCGGAACAGTGAGTTCGGATTCACCGGTTCACCCCCCCAATACCGCCCACCACCGCGATAGATCATCATCTGAAAATGCAGGTGCGGCAGGTTCTCCGGCGCATTCCCGGACGTTCCCACATACCCGATGATCTGTCCCTGGCGCACATTCATCCCCTCGGCGAGCCCCCGTTCGTAGCGATCGAGGTGTGCGTAATAGTAGACGAAACCGCCGCTGGGGTCGAGCTGATAGATCGTTATCCCCCCGGCGTCGTTGGACCGGAGCTTCAGGATGGTTCCGTCCTCGGCGGCCAGTACCGGTGTACCCCGCGGCGCCATGATGTCTATGGCACTGTGAGTCCGCCCGCCACCGCGACCAGCCGTATACGAATCCACGACTCCCGCGGGATCGACACCCAGCACCGGGACCATCAGTGACTTGCCGGCCAGAAGAGAACCCGCGTCGCGAGGCACCGTACCCGAAACGGGTGCCGCACTCTCCGGTGTTGCCGGCCGCGGTTGTACGCTGGGACGGGCCCTGGCACAGGCGGATGTTGCGCCCACCAGTATTATCAGGCCCAGACGCGCGATATGATCTGCGGTACCAGGTGAGCGCCCCATATCCCAGGACGAGGAACAAGTCGGTGTCGAAACGAAAAGACCTGATCGTGCGACCGTGAAGAAGCTGCTGGTGGTGCTGGAACGGGAGTACATGGAGCGTGTGCGCACACGCTGGTTCGTCATCGCCACGATCTTTGGGCCGCTGCTGCTGGGAGCCATGATGTTCCTCCCGGCCTGGCTGGCCAACCGATCGGACGCCTCGGCTGACGTCTCGAATATCCGGATCCTGGATGCGACGGGGACCGGCCTGGGACGACTCGTTGCCGTGGAACTGAACGGCGGCATTCTGGGCGACACATCACTGACACAGGTCAGGGAGATTTCACCGTCCGAACTGGCCGCGGCTGAATCGATCGCCACGGCCGATGTGCGGAGCAAGCAGATCAAGGGGTATCTGGTGCTGGACCAGGCCACTGCACAGGGTACCGGAGCGCGCTACGCCGGAGTGAATGCAACCTCGATTGCCGACATGCGCCGCATCGAAAATGTGGTTTCCCGCGAACTGATGGGACAGAACCTGGTCCGTGCCGGCGTTCCCCCTCAGGAGGTCGATCGCGTGACCCGCATGAGGTTCACACTGCAATCCGAACGTCTCACGTCCACGGGGCGCGGCGGGTCGGGAAGCATGAACATCATCTTCGCTGCCGTGGTCGGACTGCTCCTGTACATGACCATCCTGATTTACGGTCAGAACGTGCTAAGGGGTGTGCTCGAGGAAAAGCAGACCCGCGTCGCCGAAGTAGTGGTGTCCAGTGTGCGCCCGAGGACTCTGCTGGCCGGAAAGGTCCTGGGCGTCGGCGCGGTGGGCCTGACTCAGATGCTCATCTGGCTCGTGGCATCGATTGGCATGCTGAAATATCGCGTACCGGTCATGAACGCACTCGGCCTCCAGGTGACCGACATTCCCATGCCGTCCATAACGGCCGGACAGGTGGCCATCCTGTTTCTCTTCTTCGTACTGGGCTACACGCTGTACTCCGCTCTGTTCGCTGCGGTTGGCGCCATGGTCAACAGCGAACAGGAGGCCCAGCAGGCCCAGCTGCCGGTCGTTCTGATCCTCGTGCTTTCGGTGATGTTCCTGCAGCCGGTTCTCATGGAGCCAGACGGCACCCTGGCACGCGCATTGGGCCTTCTTCCCGTTTCATCGCCCATCATCATGCCGTTGCGCATGAGCATGGTCGACGTACCCATCTGGGAGATCCTGGCGTCAGCAGCAGGCTTGACGCTGGCGTGCTACCTGGCCGTTTACGTCGCGGCCGTGGTCTATCGCACCGGATTGCTGATGCATGGCAAGCGCGCCTCGTTCCGCGAGGTGGCGCGCTGGCTCAGAAGCTGAGGCACCTGATACCGATCACGATCCGGTGCGTTGCAGTCACGCCCAATCCATGGTGACCTGCGTCAGGATGACTCCTGCTCCCGATCGTCAGAGGACCTCGGTATCGGCATGACGGTTGCCGCCGACCTTTCGGGCCAGTTGCAGAAATGCTCCCGCCACGCTGGATTCCGGATGCAAATGCATCACCGACCGGCCCGCGGCAGCACTCTCCCTGAGGATGCCGGCTTCGTCGGCCAGCCGGAAGAAGATGTCAGTCCTGAGGACGTGGGCGCCTTCCAGTGCCGACAGGACATCGTCCTGTCGCAGACGATTCAGCACGACGCACAGCTTCTCGTCGCTGTAGCCCAGGCGCCGGAACAGAGCCAGCATCCGCTGCGTCGTGCGAAGTACCGGTACGCGAAGTTCCGTGAGGAGAAGAATCCGATCCGCCCGGTCCAGCGCCGCCAGGGTGCGATCGTTCAACTGGTGTTCGCAATCGATGACCGTGAAGCCGAAGTTGCGACGTAACTGCGAGATGGCCGGACTGACCATCCGGGGATCGACTGCGGAATCCTGTCCGGCCATCCCGTTCGCGGCCAGAGTCCACACTCCTCCTTCGGCACTCACCAGCTTCGCGACCAGCGGGTCGACGTGCGGGAGATCACCGCGACCTGCGGACTGGCTCGGGGTCGGGAAGCCGCTACGACGCGTCGGTGCGGGTACCGCACCACGCGGAGAGGCCAGGTCCACGAGTGCTACGCGCTGTTCGCCATGATTCACCGCCAGGGCGGCAGCCAGGTTGACCGCCACGGTGGTGGTTCCTACACCGCCCTTGGCACTGAAGACCGCAATGACCATCCCTGAGCTGTTCCGGGACACCACGCGGTGGCGCAGACGCCTCAGGGCTGCGGCGAGTTCGTCATGCACCAACGGACGGGTGAGAAACTCCTGTATCCCGGCGCGCATGGCACGCAGTATCAGTTGCGGATCCTGTGTGGACGCAGTGGCTATCACGCTCATGCGCTGCTGACTCCTGGCATGGTGCTCCAGTCTGGTCAGGAGGGACTCATCCGACTGATCCACTGGAACCACTACCAGATCGATGTCCTGCCGACTGATGACCTCGAGGGCTTCTGCCAGAGTGGCCATTGCCTGCACGCGATCCATGCCGAAGGGAGCGCCCACCTTCGCCATCATGGCACCGGTCTCAGGCGTCTCGCCTATCAGCAGAGCCAGGCGCGTCAAGACACCACGCCTCGCCGGCTGCGCGTCAGGTTGGAAGCAGCACATGACGCGCGAACGCGGTGACAGTGGATGGGAGCGATCATGCGAATGTTCGCGATAGACACTGGTGAACGGAATGAACCGGACCAGAGGGGTTCAAGGCAGTAGCCGGCCTGGGAACGGCTGCGGAAAGGACACACTCTCTTGGGGAAACTGTCACCCGGTATACATTCCGGTCCCCGCAACGCAGGTGCCATGGTCTCCCGGGCTTTTCGGACCGCAGGCTGATGCACCGGTAACGATCGACCAGTCCACTGCCATTCCATTCCAACAGATGTATCGCGCCGCCGTAATGCCCGGTCCGGGCGAAGAGATCAGAGTGGAGTCTTTCCCGGCACCTGCCCTGGAACCCGGAGCGGCGCTGCTCCAGGTCATTTATTCGGAGGTGTGCGGCACGGATGTCCACCTGCATCACGGTCGCCTTGCGGGTGTCCCCTTCCCGATCATTCCGGGCCACGTGTCCGTGGGTCGCATCGTGGAGTTGCCCTCTCCACTGACGGATGTCGATGGCGTTCCCTTCGCCGTTGGCGATGTGGTGACCTTTCTCGATGTCCACGGGACCTGTCACCGCTGCTATGAATGTCTGGTCACACGGCAGAGCACGCGCTGTCCCCACCGCAGAGTGTACGGCATCACCTACGGTGTCCGTGATGGACTCCTGGGGGGATGGTCCGAGGCGCTCTGGATGCGACCTGGCGTGCACATGCTGCGACTGCCGGAGAACCTGGACGCCGAAACGTTCATCGGCGGCGGGTGCGGACTGGTGACCGCAATGTACGCCGTGGAGCGCTCGGGTATGCGCCTGGGACATTCAGTCGCGGTTCTGGGTGCCGGTCCAGTGGGCCAGTCCGCGGTTGCCCTGGCCGCGCTGGGCGGCGCTGAACGCGTGATTGTCATCGGCGATCCGCCGCCGCGCCTGGATTTCGCGCGACGGATGGGAGCGACGGATACCATCGCGCTGGAAGTCGCCCACCCGGATCGCGTGGCCCGAGTGCGGGAACTGACCGGTGGACGGGGAGTCGACGTCGTGATCGAGGCCGCGGGAGCACCCGACGCAGCGTCTCAGGCCATGGACCTGGTACGGGACGGCGGGAGCGTCGTGATCTGCGGGCAATACACCGATGGCGGCGATGTCACCATCAACCCCCACCGGCAGGTGAATCAGAAGCATCTCGAACTGCGCGGGTGCTGGGGCTCGGACTTTTCGCACCTCTACCGTGCGGTCCGGGTCGCCGCCCGACACTCGTCGCACGTCCCCTGGCGAGAGATGATCGGCGCCCGTTATGGACTGAACGATGCCGGTCGCGCGCTGGCCGCCGTGGAGCGCCGCGATGTGACGAAGGCCATCATCGCCCCCTGAAAACCAGCCGGACAGCGCCAGCGGCACCTCCCTGCCATCGCCCCTTGAAATCCGCCCGGCAGTCCCCACCAGGATCCTCCAGCCGGGTCAGTGACCGGCCGAATCCGTCAACACTTATGTTGAACTATTAGCCAAAGCCGGTTATCCTCGATGCATGACTTTGTCGCCCAGTCTGCCCGCCGGATTCCGGGGAACGAGGGGAGAGCTCCTGGTGGCGCTGAAAAAGTCGCAACCTCTTACAGCTAAAGAGCTTGCCGACATCTTCGGCGTCACGCCGAATGCCTTGCGGCGCCACCTCAAGGAGCTGGAGAATGAAGGACTGGTCCGCTTCCAGAGAGAGGTGCATGGGGTGGGCGGCCCGACCTATGCATTCTCGTTGACGGAAGCGGGCGAGGCGCTCTTCCCGAGAGCTTATGAGAACACCCTCGCCGAGGTGCTCGATCTGGTGCGGGAACAGCAGGGCGAGGAGGCCTTGATCCAGTTGTTCCGGCGGCGCTGGGAAGAGATCGCGCGGGTGGCGAGGCCCGAGCTGGAGAAGTTGCCGGTGCACCAGCGCGCCCGGCGTCTGGCGGACCTGCTTACCAGTCAGGGATACATGGCCGAGGCACATGCGGGTGGAGGTGCCAACCCGGTGCTGACCGAGCACAACTGTGCCATCCGTGTGATTGCGGAGCGCTTCCCGGAGGTTTGCGCCGTGGAGGAGGCCTTCATTGCCGAACTGCTCGGCGTGCCGGTTACCCGTCAGGCCCACATTGCACAGGGCGCCAACCGCTGCGAGTACTGCATCGAGTCCCCTGAGAACGCAAAGATCGGGATCAGTCGCAGCGCAACGGTTCCATCCGCCTAGTTCCATCGGGCGTCACCCGCATAGCCACCACCGTTTACCAGTTCCCCGTACTCATGAGTTCCAACATAGAGCTGCTCGTCAACAAGGACTATCAGTACGGATTCGCGACTGATATCGAAGCCGACGCCTTGCCACCCGGGCTCAACGAAGGTGTGGTACGCGCCATTTCCGAGCGCAAGCACGAGCCTGACTGGCTGCTGGACTGGCGCCTCAAGGCCTTCCGTCGCTGGCAGCAGATGACCGAGCCCCACTGGGCCAACGTCACGTTCCCGCCGGTCGATTATCAGGCGATCTCGTACTACTCCGCGCCGAAGACGAAGAAGCCCCTGGGGAGTCTGGACGAACTGGATCCCAAGATCCGGGAGACCTACGACAAGCTCGGGATCCCGCTGCAGGAGCAGAAGCTCCTTGCGGGAGTGGCTGTCGACGCGGTGTTCGACTCCGTATCGGTCGGCACGACGTACAAGGCGGAGCTGGCCAGGCACGGTGTGATCTTCTGCTCCTTTGGCGAGGCGGTCAGGGAGCATCCCGACCTGGTGCGGAAGTATCTGGGCTCGGTCGTGCCGTACAGCGACAACTTCTTTGCCGCGCTCAACTCGGCGGTTTTCTCCGATGGTTCGTTCGTGTACGTGCCGAAGGGCGTGCGCTGTCCCATGGAGCTCTCCACCTACTTCCGGATCAATGCCGCGGACACGGGGCAGTTCGAGCGTACGCTGATCGTGGCCGACGAGGAAGCGTACGTGAGCTATCTGGAGGGGTGTACCGCACCCAAGCGGTCATCCAATCAGTTGCATGCCGCGGTGGTGGAACTGGTGGCGCTGGACCGGGCGACGGTGAAGTACTCCACGGTGCAGAACTGGTATGCGGGCGACGAGCAGGGTCGGGGCGGGATCTTCAATTTCGTCACCAAGCGCGGCAAGGCATTCACGGGTTCCAAGATCTCCTGGACGCAGGTGGAGACCGGTTCCGCGATCACGTGGAAGTATCCCAGCGTGATCCTGCAGGGCGACGACTCGACCGGCGAGTTTTACTCCGTTGCGGTGGTGAACAACCATCAGCAGGCAGACACGGGGACGAAAATGGTCCACGTGGGCCGGAACACCAAGTCGAATATCGTCTCCAAGGGCATTTCCGCCGGTCAGGGACAGAACAGTTACCGCGGCCGGGTGAGGGTGATGCCCCGTGCCCAGGGTGCGAGGAACTACACGCAGTGCGATTCCATGCTCATCGGGAACCGCTGCGGTGCCCATACGTTTCCGTACATCGAGGTCGAGAACAACAGCGCCATCGTGGAACACGAGGCGAGCACCTCCAAGATTGGAGAGGATCAGATTTTTTACTGCAAGCAGCGCGGCCTCTCGGCCGAACAGGCTGTATCGATGATCGTCAGTGGCTTCTGCCGGGAGGTGTTCAAGGAGCTGCCGATGGAGTTTGCCCTCGAGGCCCAGCAGCTTCTGGGGATTTCGCTGGAAGGATCAGTCGGCTGACCCCCTCGCTTCCCACTTCCCGCTTCCCACTTCCCGCTGTCTTCGCTTCCCCCGCTTCCCGCTTCCCGCTGTCTTCGCTTCCCCCGCTTCCCGCTTCCCGCTTCCCGCTTCCCGCTCAGTACAGATGATTCAGATAAACGAACTCCGCGCATCCGCCGGAGGAAAGGAAATTCTCCGAGGCATCACCCTGACCCTCAACGCCGGTGAAGTCCATGCCATCATGGGGCCCAACGGCTCCGGGAAGAGCACACTGGCCCAGGTACTGGCCGGGCATCCCGGATACGAGGTCACCGGTGGATCCGTGAACTGGCAGGGGAAGGATCTCCTGGAGATGGAACCCGAGGAGCGCGCCCAGTCGGGGATCTTCCTTGCCTTCCAGTACCCCATCGAGATACCCGGCGTCTCCAACGCCTACTTCCTGCGTTCGGCGTACAACGAGATCCGCAAGGCCCGTAATGAACCCGAGGCCGATCCGCTGGAGTTCCTCGACATCATTGGCTCGAAGCTGGAGCTGGTGGATCTGGATGAAGCGATGCTGACGCGATCGGTGAACGCCGGGTTCTCTGGTGGAGAAAAGAAGCGCAACGAGATCCTGCAGCTTGCGGTGCTGGATCCCACCCTCGCGATTCTCGACGAAACCGATTCCGGACTCGACATCGACGCGCTGCGGATCGTGGCCGACGGTGTCAACAAGCTTCGCCGGCCGGACAACTCCTTCCTGGTGGTGACCCATTACCAGCGCCTGCTGAACTACATCGTCCCGGATGTGGTGCACGTGCTCATGGACGGCCGGATCGTGCGCTCGGGGGGCAAGGAACTCGCTCTGGAGCTGGAGGAGCGGGGTTACGACTGGCTGGAAGCAGAAGCCACCGCCGGAGCCTGACGTGAGCACTGCATATCTCGACCAGTTCCGGCAGTCAGCGACCGAGGGACCTTCCTGGCTCCGGGATATCCGTACCGAAGCCATGGCGCGCTTCGAGGCACACGGTTTCCCCAACACGAAGAACGAAGACTGGCATTTCACCAGCCCGGCCCCCATCGCTGAGGCACTGCTGGCGCCAATGGCGCCCGGACGCGGAAGCCTGACGACGGACGACCTGCAGCCCTGGCTCCTTGGAAAGCCCGACTGGCCCTTGCTGGTATTCGTGAACGGCCGCTACACGCCCTCACTCTCGCGGCCCGGCACCGACCGCGGCGTGAAGGCCATGAGCCTGGCGACCGCCCTGCTGGAGGAGCCCACGCTTCTGGAGCGACATCTTGGCAAACGCGCCGAGGTGGACGATCCGGCGCAGGCATTCACCGCGATCAACACCGGGCTCATGAGTGACGGGGCGGTGATCCAGGTGCAGGATGGAGTCGCGGTTCCGCAGCCCGTGCACCTGCTCTTCGTCAGCGATCCCGCCGCCGAGGGTGGCGTCTGTCATCCACGCGTCCTGCTGGTTGCGGAGCGGAACGCCCAGGCGAGCGTGATCGAGCAGTATGTGAGCCTGGGTGGCGAGCGGTATTTCACCAATGCCGTCACCGAAGGTTTCGTGGGTGAGGGAGCAACGCTGTACCACTATCGCCTGCAGCGCGAAGACCGCAGTGCGTTCCACGTGGGTACGGTGACGCTCCGGCAGGAGAAGGATTCGCACTTTTTCTCGTTTTCATTTGCCACCGGTGCGGCACTGGCGCGAATCAACGTGCATGTGGGTCTGGATGGCGCCGGCTGTGGAGCCACCCTGAACGGACTGTACATGCTGGACGGAACCCAGCACTGCGATCACCAGACGCGCATCGTGCACGCCGAACCCGCCTGTTACAGTCGCGAGCTGTACAAGGGTGTACTGGACGGTTCCTCGCACGGCGTTTTCAATGGGAAGGTGTACGTGCATCCCGAGGCGCAGCAGACTGACGGCAAGCAGACCAACAATGCGTTGTTGCTGTCGGAGCGGGCGCAGATCGACACCAAGCCTCAACTGGAGATTTTCGCGGACGACGTGAAGTGCACCCACGGCGCCACCGTGGGCCGGATCGACGAGTCGGCGCTGTTCTACATGAAGAGTCGCGGTATCCCCAGCGCCCAGGCCCGCCGGTTGCTGACCTACGCCTTTGCCGCGGAGGTTCTGGAGACCATTCCAGTCGATGCTCTGAGGACGGAGTTGGAGGACGCCACGCTGGAGCGCTTCACCGGTGCCGTCGGAACGGAGATACAGGAAACCTGATGGGAACGACAGTTGCCACCGCCGGGCACGCCCCGCCGTACGACGCCCTGCGCGTGCGGGCCGACTTTCCCATACTGTCGCTGGCGCCTCGCGGCCGGCCCCTCGTGTACCTGGACAGCGCCGCCACCAGTCAGAAGCCCCGTCAGGTCATCGATGCCTTGACGCGGTACTACGAGTCCGAGAACGGCAACATCCATCGGGGCGTCCATTATCTGTCCGAACTGGCCACGCAGCGGTATGACGAAACCCGCGAGGCGGTGCGGCGGTTCATCGGTGCAGCGACGACCCGCGAGATAGTCTTCACCCGCAACACCACCGAGGCAATCAACCTGGTTGCTTCATCGTTCGGGCAGGCGTTCGTGCGGTCGGGAGACGAGATCGTGATCTCCGCCATGGAGCATCACTCCAATATCGTGCCCTGGCAGTTGCTGGCGGAGCGGACCGGTGCAGTGCTTCGCGCAGTTCCGGTGACGCCGGCCGGTGAGCTGGACATGGAAGCGTACGAGGCCCTGCTCGGACCCCGTACCCGGATGGTGGCCCTCACCTGGGTATCCAACGCGTTGGGGACGGTCAATCCGGTTCAGGCGATGGTGGAGCGGGCTCATGCCAACGGCACGCCGGTGCTGCTGGACGGCGCGCAGGCCGCGCCGCACATGACCGTCGACGTGCAGCGGGTCCCCTGCGACTTCCTGGCGTTCTCGGGACACAAGATGCTGGGTCCCACCGGCGTGGGTGTCCTGTACGCCCGGGGGGACTGGCTGGACCGGCTCCCGCCGTATCAGGGTGGTGGCGACATGATCGAAACGGTGACCATCGAGCGGACCACGTACGCCAAGGCGCCTTCACGATTCGAGGCCGGCACACCCGATATCGGATCGGTGGCGGCTTTCCATGCCGCCATCGAATACCTGGAAACCACGGGAATGGATGCCATCCATGCCCATGAACAGGCGCTCCTGCGCGAGGCCACCGAACGACTTGCCACCATCCGCGGCCTGCGGATTCACGGAACCGCGCCGGAGAAGGCCGGTGTCGTGAGTTTCACCATGGACTCGGCGCATCCCCATGACATCGCCACGATCCTGGATCAGTACGGGGTGGCGATCCGTGCGGGGCATCATTGTACCCAGCCGCTGATGCGATCCCTGGGTCTCAGTGCCACGGCACGGGCGTCGTTCTATCTGTACAACACCACCACCGACATCGATGTGCTGGTCGAGGGACTTCAGGAAGTGCGTCGGGTCTTCGGCTGATGGACCTTGGCGCGCTCTACGAAGAGGTCATCCTCGATCACAACCGGTCACCGCGAAACTGGGGCGAACTCCCCGACGCGACACAGCGGGTACAGGGAACCAACCCCCTCTGTGGTGACCGTCTCACGCTGATGCTGAAGCTCGATGGCGACGTCATCACCGATGTCAGGTTCACGGGCGAGGGGTGTGCCATATCGAAGGCGTCGGCTTCCATGATGACCCAGGCCATCAAGGGAAAGTCCCGCAGTCAGGCCGAGTCCCTCTTTGAGCAGTTTCACGATCTCGTGACCGGGAAGACCGAGACACCGGCGGCGTCAGCACTGGGGTCGCTGCGTGCATTTGCCGGCGTGGCCCGTTTCCCCACCCGGGTGAAATGCGCCACCATGGCATGGCATGCGTTGCGGGAGGCTCTGGTAGAGGGGGAAACAGAGAAGGGATCAGGGTTGGTCGATGCTAATCCCGATCCTTCGAAGAACCCTTGATTGCGGGTTCCGCGCTGCGTCAGGCTCCACGCCTGGATGGACCGGTCCATATCGGCGTTTCCCTGACAACCACTTGTGCGAACGAGTGATCTGCGCGGATGACCGGTTCTGCCCGTACATTCCGCCGCGTGTTTCCGCGTTGGCGCTTCCGGACTGCAGCAGGAAGCAGCGGAAGCGGGCCCTCTCGCGTTGAGAGTGCTGTCGGCCCGGTGAACGCTGTTCGGTGTCACCTTGAACCACTCGCTGGAGTGGCCGGGCCGGTTCTGCGGCTGAGCTGTTCCTGAAGCATCCTGTAGACCTTCCACGTTTTTCCGAAAGAAAGGCATGAGACTTCTCACTGGCACACTGGCGTTGGTACTGACCATTCCTTGCGGGACTGCCCTGTCACAGGATGCGAGCAGTGGTGGACCCGATCGCGGGACGGACGCGGCGCGGGTAGTGCGCGCCACCAGCGTTCAGACGCCCATCCGTATTGACGGTGTACTGGACGATGCCGCATGGACGCAGGCGGTACCCGCCACTGGTTTTACGCAGAGTGAACCTCGTGGAGGTCAGCCGGCGACAGAGACCACCGAGGTGTTCGTCGCATACGACGCGCAGTACCTGTACATCGGCGCCCGCATGCACGACTCCGACGCCGGTCACGAAGTCGTCAACGACATCAGGAAGGACTTCCGCGAGGATGACCAGGACACCTTTGAAGTCATCCTCGACACCTTCCATGACCGGCGCAACGGCTACGTGTTCATCGTGAATCCGGCCGGGGGTCGTGGTGACCGGCAGATCGCCAACGAGGGGCGGGAGATCAATTCGAGCTGGGATGCTGTATGGGACGTGCGGACGAGACGTACCAGCGAAGGCTGGACCGCCGAGCTTCGCATTCCGTTCAGGACGCTGCGCTTCGAGCCCGGTACGAATCAGAGCTGGGGGATAAACTTCTCCCGTCGGATCAGGCGGAAGAACGAGGTCGCGTTCTGGGCGCCGATTCCACGCGCCTTCAACCTCACCCGTCTCTCCCTGGCGGGTGAGCTGACCGGGCTGCAACTGGGACGGTCCGGCCGGGACATCCGGGTGAAGCCGTATGTCCTGGGCACCACGGTCCGCGAAGTGGGTGGCAGCGGTTTCGAGTCGGACGTGAACGCCGGTGTCGACGCCAAGGTGTCGGTTACCCGGAGCCTGACCCTGGATCTGACGGTCCGCCCCGATTTCGCCCAGGTGGAAGCGGACGAGCAGCAGGTCAACCTGACGCAGTTTGCCCAGTTCTTCCCCGAGAAGCGCGAGGCATTCCTGGAAAACTCCGGGATCTTCTATGTGGGTGATGCCGCCCGGAACAATCGGGTTTACGCACCCGCAACGCCTGACGAGGACAATCTGCTCTTCTTCAGCCGGCGCATCGGCATCGACGTCAACCGTCGGCCGCTGGATATTCAGGCGGGCGGTCGCCTTACAGGTGTTGCCGGCGGTTTCGGTATCGGTCTCATCAACATGCAGGTGGCCGGCAACAGCCTGACCGACGCCACGAACTACACGGTCATGCGACTCCGCCGCAACGTCGGGGAAGGCTCCGACGTGGGCGTCCTCTACATGCAGCGGCAGTCGACCGAAAACTCCAGCGATGTGAACCGGGTGGGCGGCATCGATGCCAATATCCGGTTCTTCGGACGGCTGGACTGGAACTCCTATTTCGTGGCGACCAGTTCCCCGGGCCAGACCGGTGATCAGTACGCCGCGCGGACGTCGGTCAACTACGAGAGCAACTTCTACCACGGCAAGGCCGGGATCATGTCCCTGGGAGATGGATTCGAGAACGATCTGGGTTACTACCGCCGTACCGGCATCAAGAAGTGGTTCATCGATACGGGGATCAGGCCACGCCCCGAGGCGTTGCGCCGGCATGGTATCCGGGAGCTGCACCCTCACATCGTGTGGGACCTCATGACCGACCAGGGGAATCACATGGTGCAGAAGCGACTCCATACCGGTCAGACGTTCTTCTTCGAAAGCGGCGCCGTCGTGGAGTTGTCCTGGAACCCCAACTTCAACCTGCTGACCGCACCGCTGAAGCTCAGTCCGGACGCCGACTCGCTCCCCGCGGGGCCCTACGGCTGGAACGAACTGGGCGTCCTCTGGAACACTGACCCCAGCAGACCGGTGTCACTCAGTTCGCGTTGGGCCTTCGGTGGTCTCTACAACGGCACCCAGAAGACGGTGAACGCCACCCTGACGTGGCGGCCCGATTTCCACCTTCGGGTGAGCCTGGGCGCCCAGCGTACCGACGCGTCACTCGATCTGCCGCGGGGAGATTTCGTCAAGTCGCTCTACACCATGCGAGCCAACTATTCGTTCACACCGGCGATGTTCGTGGATGCTCTGTCGCAATACGACCCGACCAGCAAGCAGTTCAACGCCAACGTCCGCTTCAACCTGATCCATCACCCGCTCAGCGACCTGTTCATCGTCTACAATGATCAGCGCTTCCTGACCGCGGATTCTCCCGTGGCCGGCCGGTCGATCACCTTGAAGTTCACGCAGATGATGTCGTTCTGAGAAGCTCGGCGCTCCGGAGAGGGATCGCCTGGCGCCCAAATGGTGGTCCCTCCCAACCACCGCTCATTGCCGTTCTGAATGATCCTTCAGGACCTGCAGCGAACGGGCAAGGGAGTCCTCCAGAAAGCGGGGACTGGACATTCGCAGAATCCGCGGAAACCAGCCGGCCAGGGATTCTTCAGTGGTGACGCGTGTGCCACCCTCGTGCTCCCCGAGTGTCCAGATATGGATGGCACTCATGCCGATCGATGTTCCGGTCCAGCCAATACGCCGCCTCGGCTCCAGTTCCTGAATGGTGGATGTGATCCGCAGCCCCCTGGCCTTCCATCGAAATGTGGATCCCGCAGCCAGATTGCCATTTAGTCGGGCAGAGGAGACGTCGGCCTGCCATTCGGGCCAGCGGTCTATCCCGGTCAGTGCTTCCCATACTCTGCCGAGAGGTGCGGCGATGACAATCGTGGCCTGCGCGCTCAACGGAGCCGTCGTATCGATGTTCATCGGTGTTTCGTGAAGGCAACCCCAGGTGGTACTGCATGCTCATGCGATCTGGTGGTGATTGCTCCCCTGCATCGGATCATGCACCCGGTCGCACTGCAGTCAAACCCACACCAAACTGCCATCCCCGCGCAAGCGAAGCGTCCTCCGTCACCAGACCGGTCGCGTTGACGGCCTCCAGCCTTCGCACCAGCGACATCCCGGCTCGCGCCGTCATGCGAATCCAGGGACTGAGCCTCACACCAAGACCAGCGCCGAGATCCACCGCGGAGTATCGGATGGTGCCGCCATTCAGCAGTCCCTGACGGCCCAGTCTATAGGCATTGCCGTCGAGCTCCGCGAGCAGCCGTACCTCGACCGCGACCGAAGGACTCCAGGCCAGGGTCGCCTCCACTGGAGCGGTCACGCTGAGGTACCCACGCGCACCACGCCGCTCATACGAGATTACCGGCAGTATGCGCGTGTCGCCTGACGCGTTCGTCACGGCGCCACCCACCCCCCACGACGGGCGGTCATCGCCCGACCTGCGCGTCAACAGCATCATCCCCTGCAGCGTGATGTGGCTTGCATCCATCCCGCGCAGGTCACTGGCAATCCCCGGGGCCAGCAGGGTGGAGACCTCCCACGTAGCGCCGATACTCCTGACGGCCACCAACTGGGCGTCGACGTCGTAGAGCGCCTCCGTCCACACAGGCTGCGAAGTGTCAGTGGGCGACGGCATGATGGCGACGCGACTGGCGGAGAGTCGGCCAGCCAGAAGCGTACCCTCTCGCTCAAACACCCATGGCAGAAACGTCCAGGCACGCCACACCGCGATTGTGGCCCTCGTGAAAGGGCCGGATCGCGCTTCCGTCACTGCCGTTCCAGGCTGAGAGCGCACTTCGAGGTTCGCGACAACCCGATCGGTATTCGTCATGCGCTCCTGCGCGTTTGCCGAAACGGCGCCCATCAGGGTTGCTGCCGTGATCATGCTCACCGCGGCTCCCGCTCCAGAGACGACTATGGAACGGCGGGCGCCTCGCCAGGCCGAAATGAGAAGAGCGAGCGCCAGCGCCGCACCGGCCGCCATCATTGCGTTCATGATCTCGGGTATGACGGAGAAGAGGAACATGTACTCGCGTGTAACCACCCAGACGACACCCGCAACAACCACCAGTGCCAGCACCGCCCGTATCATCACCCTCCGTCGATTCCGGGGACGGGTTGCGGCGGCACCCAATGTTGCCATCACCAGCAGTCCGGTGATGACCCAACCCACCGGTGCGCCCCAGCGAATACGTGCCATGCCTACCGGCGCCACTCCAATGGCAGTCGACCAGTCGGCGAGCACACGTGCAAAAAGCGGCCAGGCACGCTGGCTGTTGGCAAGCAGCACCATGCCGTCGCCCGTGGAAGGCACCAGATGTGCGTGCGTCATCCATCCGTATCCCTGACCACCGTGCCAGACCGCGGTCCGTCCATCACTGAGCGTCTCCGTGAAATGCCCGAGAGCGTACCCGTCGGCAACCAGGCGAAAGAGGGGGTCAGGAACCGTAACCGGAGAATGCAGCAGACTCATGCTCATGTCAGTCAGCACCGTCCTGGGAGCGCCGTCGGCGCCCGCCATCAACCACCTCGCGATGTCATCCGCGGTGGCAACGAGCCCTCCGGAGGCGAGCCCGGGATATGCGTAGGGCGCCACCGGCTCGCCACGGAGAGAGTGTCCCACCGCCAGGTTTCTGAGGACCGCCGGAGTGAGGTCGAAGGTCGCTCCTTCCATCCCCAGTGGTGTGAGCACCTCCCGGTTCATCACGCTGCTGAAGCGCTCACCGGTTACGGACTCCATGACAAGTTCGAGGAGCAGGTACCCGGTATCCGAGTAGTGGAAACCAGTACCCGGCGCCCAGGGCATCGAGAACTCGCGGGTGACCTGTTCTGCCACGGTCGGCATTGCCGAATCGGGTGCGAATCGCGCTGTGAAGTCACCCAGCCCAATACCCGCGGTGTGCGACAGCAGCTGTCGCACCGTGAACGCCTGTGTGGCCGGGGGTATCACACCCTCTGGCACCCGGTAAGCCACCGTGTCGCCAAGGGAGAGCAGGCCCTCCTGCACCAGACGCAGCACGCCCCACGCAGTGATGGGTTTGGTAATGGACTCCACGCGCATCGGTGTATCCAGTCGCATCGGTCGTCCTGTGGCAGGGTCGGCTGATCCGTGCGCAGTCCGCCATGCCACCCTCCCCCCACTGATCACAATGACCTGCACTCCCGGTACGCCAAAACGCCGCATCAGACCGGGTAGGCGGTCATCGAGCGCGTCGGTCCAGTGAGGCGTGGCGGACTCCGTCTGTGCCTGCAGCGCGTGCCATGGCAATTGGCGCATCGGAAGGATGAGCACCACCAGCAGGGCGGAAATCACCCTGATCAGCACGGAGTCGGTTCGAAATCTCCGGTCGGTACTGGTGTGCGTGGGTCCGTCCATGACTCTTCCTGCTCCAGTGATCAGCCGGGTGCCAGCATCGAAAACTTCATCGGACCACAGGTCATCCGGCAAGGCTTGCGCCGTCAGCGCGCCATCCGGGGGTTGACATCCGGTATCCTGAAGCGACTGCGACAGGCCCCCGAGGTCATCCCGGTCGTGCGCTTGCACAGACGCCGGAAGGAAGCGGCGTCCTCATGGCCAACCGAGCATGGCGAGATTCCCTCTCCTCAATCGTGTCCTGCCGGGCAATGGAGCAACTCAGGACGACACAGCAGCAGGCAGCAGGCTACCCTGCACTGCACTCGTTCTCGCCAACACAGTCGGCCTCGAGCTCAACCAGCCAATCAGGATCGATGAACCTCATGACCTGAACGAACGTACATGCCGGACGTATGGTTCCGAACACTTCTCCGTGGGCTCGCGCAGCTTGTTCCCAGGCATTGATATCGGTGAGCATGACGCGCGTACGGACTACCGACTCCGGAGTAAGCCCCGCTTCGGCAACAGCCGCGAGGATGATTTGCAGGCAACGCATGGTTTGTCCATAAACGCTTCCCGGCGACGCGACGCTGCCATCGGGTGCGATAGGTGCAGTTCCGGCGACGGCAACGATGTGACCCACTCGAACAGCTCGGGAGAAGCCGATCCTGGGCTCCAGCGGAGAACCAGACGAAATGAGTGTACGCATGAGGTGACCCGTATTCTCCCACCGGTAAACGTTGGCTTCCGTGATACCCAGCTTCGGGCAAGTCTTCCCGACTACGGTGCCGGCTTCGCCTGGCGAAGCGCCAGGAGAATCTGCTCTGTGCGAAATCGGCTCTTTCGCATTCGGGCCTCCTCCGCCCTGAGCCTGGCCCGATTTGTTCGGCTGTCAAAATACGTGTTCCGCGACCCCGGCCCTCCCCAGCCGAATCCCGAGTTCCCGTTCCAGTCACGAAGCCTCCCGGCTCCCAGGCTCAGGTTACGGAACCGAAAGAACGCCCATCTGCCCTGGTCATTCCTGTCATGCCCCAACACGCCCGTGTCTCCTGACCGGCAAGGTGCTCCTGCAACGGGTTCAGACGGGACATCGCCGGGCGCACAGCGCCAGGCATCCTGCTGTCTCCCCTTCCCCCCTAACACAGATACACCGCCATCGCCTTGAACGTGCAATGCACCACCCTCCCCTCCTCCAATCCCATCTCCCGCGCCGACCTCGCCGTTACCGCCGCCACCATCGACGTCCCATCCACATCCACCGTTATCCGCGCCAACGCGCCCGAAATCGCCACTTCCATCACCCTTCCCCGGAAATGGTTCCGCGCCGACGTGACCTGAGCCTCCGTCGACAACACCACCTCCTCCGCACGAACCACCGCATGACAGGGGCCGTCGCCGACGTTCCCCACCGTATACAACGTCAACGGCCCACTCCGGAACTCCACCGCACGGTTCCCCCGCGCGATATCGGGCACCGCTCCCTCCAGCCAGTCGGGGGATGATTCCTCCAGCACCCTCGCGGTTCCGGAAAAGACATTCTCCGCACCCAGGAATTCGGCCACATAGGGCGACGCCGGCCTCCGAAACACATCCGCTGGTGGACCGGCCTGCAACAGGCGACCGCGATCCAGAAGTATCGCCACGTCCCCCAGCAACCCGGCCTCCGCAAAATCATGGGTCACCTGCAATGTCGTCAGGCCCCACTCACGATGCATGGCCCGCACCTCGCGACGCACCTGGGTGCGCCGTCGGGGATCCAGCGCGCTGTATGGTTCGTCCAGCAGAAGCACCGAGGGCCGGCGCGCCAGGGTACGCGCCAGCGATATCAACTGACGTTCCCCGCCGCTCAGCGAGTTCACCTGGCGGTCGCTCAGCTCCGCGATGCCGAGCCGCTCGATGAGCTGGAACACGGTGGCCTGGTCCCGGGCTCCATACTGCAGGTTCGCCAGCACCGACAAATGCGGAAAGAGATATCCGTGCTGATACACGATCCCGACATCGCGAACCTCAGGCGGCTCGCCGGACACGTCGCGTCCATGGAAGTGCACCTGACCGGAGCGCAGGGGCAGTATCCCGGCCAGTACCTCCAGCAGTGTGGTCTTCCCGCAACCGGCAGGCCCAATGACCACACCATATCCGCCAGTCGGAACCGTGAACGTGATGTCGGAGAGTTCGAACGCTCCAGTACGCGCGCCGAGACGCCTTGCTTCGATCATCGGGACACTCCGACATCCTGATCCTGACGCAGGGCGCGAAGCGCCGTGAGCGGGATCAATGCCAGCACTGCCATCACCGCCGCCACGGGAAGTGCCCCGTTGAGTCCCCACGTGGTGTAGCGATCGTAACTGAGTACGCTCACGACCTTGGGGTTGTACGCCAGTATCACAATGGCGCCGAACTCGCTCACCGCCCGGGCCCACATCACCACCGCCGCTGCCACCATCCCCTTGCCGGCCAGCGGCAGCGTGATCCGACGGAAGGTCCGCCAGGCGTCGTCGCCCAGCGTCCGAGCCACTCCCTCGTAGCGTGGCTCCACGCGCGCAAATGCCTCCCTCGCACCGCTGATGTACAGCGGCGCGGACACGAACAGCATCGCGCAGATGATCCCCACCGGCGACCCCACCACGCGCAGACCCATCGTCAAGAGCGCCGATCCGGCCATCGACTCGCGTCCCAGCACCAGCAGCAGCGCCATCCCCGCCACGGGATGGGGTATCAACAGGGGCAGATCCAGTATCGCGGAAATCACCGCCCGGCCGCGAAACCGGACGCGCGACAGAAGCCACGCTATCGGCGTACCGCACACCACGCCCAGAAGCGTGGCCGTAGTGGCCGTGAAGACCGTCAGCGCCAGCGCTCCACGCAGTTCGGCATCTCCCGCCAGGCGCGCCAGGCCGTTCCCTCCCCCGGAAGCAACCAGCTTCAGAATGGGAGCCGCGAGAAACAGCAGCAGCAGCGACGCTGCCGCCGCAACCACCACCGTGAAAACACCATGCCGCACCCGCCACCTGCCAGTCGTCATTCGTCTCCCGGGTTCACCGGCATCACTCACCGCGCGCGACCGGTATATTGCCTGTCTTCCCGGTCCCGGCCAGACCCGAAATGCCCGCACCTGTCGTCGACATCGAATCGGTGGTGAAGCGATACGCGGGCCACACCGCGGTGCGCAACGTCTCCTGGAGGGTCCCGCGGGGCGTGGTATACGGGCTCCTGGGTCCCAACGGCGCGGGCAAGACCACCACCATCCGGATGCTGCTCAACATCATCGCTCCGGATGAAGGCCGCATCAGTGTCTTCGGCCTCCCCAGTACCACCGACGGACTCAGTGACCGCATCGGATACCTCCCGGAGGAACGGGGACTCTACCGAAAGATGCAGGTGCGCCGCCTCCTGCGATTCCTGGCGGAACTGAAGGGTGTCTCGCGCAAAGTCGCGGACGGACGCATCGACGCCTGGCTGGAGCGTCTGGGACTGCGCACGCCGGACAAGGACTGGAGCACCGCCAAGGTGGACGATCTCTCCCGGGGGATGCAGCAGAAAGTGCAGTTCATCGGGACGCTCCTGCACGAACCGGAACTCATCGTCCTGGATGAACCGTTCAGCGGACTGGATCCCATAAACGCCCAGGTCCTCAAGGACAGCATAGTGGATCTGCGGCGCGCAGGCCGAACCATCATCTTCAGCACTCACCTGATGGACAACGCCGAGCGTATGTGCGACTCGGTCTGCATCATCGCGCGGGGTGAGGTGGTGCTGGACGGTCCGCTCGGCGAGGTACGGGAGACGCACGGTGGCCGTCACATCGCCCTGGAAGTGGAATCGGGTGACGGGGTGAACGCGATTCTCGCGGACCGGTCACTGGTGAGCCGGGTGGATGATTCCAACCGCTTCTTCGAAGTGGTGCTCGCGGATGGCGCCGATCCCCAAGTGCTGCTGCGCCGGCTGGTTGCGGCCGGCGCGGTGATCCAGCGCTTTGAACTGGTTCAGCCCTCGTTGCAGCAGATCTTTCTGGAAACCGTCGGCAAGGGCTGACCGGGAGCGGTCAGCGATTTCCCGTCACCGAGAACGGCACGCTCATGTGGGCCGCCCCGCACCCAGTGTCGAGTGCGCCGCCCCCCGTACACCCTCAACTGTGCTTGTCGAAAGCGTCCACCAATTCCCGCGCAATCGCCTCTGCGGGACGTCCTTCGATCTGCCAGCGCTCCATCATCCACACCACCTTCCCGTCCCGGAGGATGGCAAACGAGGGTGAGGAGGGTGGATAGCCGGTGAAGTACTCGCGCGCCCGTTCCGTGGCTTCGGTGTCCTGACCCGCGAAAACCGTGAAGAACCGATCGGGCTTCTTGCCGTGCTCCATCGCGAGCCGGGCAGCGGGACGCGCCATCCGCGCCGAACAGCCGCAGACGGAGTTCACGGCCACCATCGTGCTCCCCGGAGCATCCTTCAGCGCCGCGTCGACTTCCTCAGCCGTCCGCAGCTCCTTGAAACCAATGTCGGTCAGCTCCCAGCGCATGGGCCCCACGAACTCCTCATCGTACATCGCGCGCCTCTGAGACGGCGCGCCGGAGTGGGTGATGTTCAGACGACGCCCTTCAGTACCCATCAGAAATCTCCTCCTCGTCGCGTACCAGTGCGAGAATCGCACCCTGCGGAATCACCAGGTACGACTCTCCCTCGAATGTGATCTCCACCGCGGCCTTCCTGAAGAACAACGCATAGTCCCCGGCCCGTGCCTGCATCGGCACGAAACGCAGCTCGCGCGATCCCCCTGTCTTCCAGGGTTCGTCACTCACGTCGGAGGGGTCGGGCATGGGCTGACCGGGACCGGTGGCTACGATCTTGCCTCCCTGCACCGCCTGACTGTCCAGCGCGGTCGGCGGCAGATACAGTCCCACCTTGCTCCGCTCCTCACCCTTCTCGGGCTTCACGAGCACCCGATCACCAACGACGATCAACTTCTTGCGTGGCATGCTGACTGTTCCGGGAACAGGACGACCTCCAATCTAACAACCGACACACCCGGCGTGATTCGAACGACGGCCGCCGAAACCTCCCTGCCTCAGCGGGAACTCCGCACCAGATGCAGGGCATCCTGCCGACCGATGGCCCACCGGGGCCTGCCATCGGCGCCCAGCACGAAGTCCTCCTCCAGCATCATGCGCACCGGCTGATTCTCCCACTCGGGAACGGGTGTGGTAACCTGCAGCTCCGACGAAAACCACATGCTGGGAATCACCTTGGCATCCCCGCGCCCGGGAACACCATCCTGATAGTCCCAGAGCCCAAACAGGGGACCGGCGCCATGACCATGCATCCCGATGGGATGGCTGTACAGGGTTCCGTTCAGCCCCTCGGCTTTCAGCTTCGCAAGAGACGCCTTCAGAATTTCGTTCCCCGTCCGTCCCGGTCGCACTTCCTCGAACACGATGTCCTGCAGCCGGTTGGCATTGCGAAGAGCCGTCTTCAATCCGGCAGGAGCATCGGCCTCGCCATCCCGCAGCACGTAGGCCATGTGCTGGGTGTCCGTGTTCAGCCGCATCGCGGTAATCCCCACGTCGCAGTGCAGCACGTCACCCTTCTGGATGATGGGATCCTCGCCCAGCTGCGCGTCGCTGGCGCCCCGCCGCTGCACCGATACCGACGGCTGGAACCAGGTCCCCAGCCCGAGATCGTTGACCTCCTGCCGCCACCACCAGACCAGATCGCTCGTACGCGTCACACCCGGCGTGATCACCTCGGACGAGTACATGCGACCTATCAGCTCCCACACCAGAGCCTGCAACCTGCCATAAAACTCCTCTTCCGCGGGCACCCGCGTGGCAATGAACTCCAGCGGCAGCTCCTCGGCGTGCTTGAAGCGCGACGTCCAGCGCGAACCCAGTGCAGCCGACATCCCCTCCAGCTCACCGGCACTCAGCCCGTCGTTGAAGGCAAAGACCCGCGACACGTTGATGCCAATGACCCTGGGATTGCGTTCCTCGATGACGCCCTTCAGAACCTGCCACTGCGAATCGCCCCAGAGTTCCGCCTGCTGACCACCCACATCGGCCTGCACCGCGATGGTGGAACGAACGGCTTCGTAAAGGCCACCCTGCGAGCTGCCACCCAGCGCCAGGCGCTCCACACAGGAACCATCACCCGGATCAGCGCGACCCGACGCGGCACACCGATCGAAGAAGACGTAGATGGTGCGACGTCTGGCGGCAAACGTCGTGGGCGACACCAGCGACGTGAAGGTGGGGTCCTCGTTGTACTCCCGCATGGGGATGACCCACATGTCGATGCCATGCTTCCGCATCAGACCGGGAAGCACGGTCTTCAGGCGCGTGGCCAGCCATTCCTGCTGCTGATCCGCCTGTTCCCGAAGCGTTCCAAATGGACGTCGCTGCGCCGGCAGGAGCTGGGCCAGCGACACGCCCAGCAGAACGGCCAGCGCGGGCCGGGTGAACAGACTCCTCATGAGGGGGCTCCCGGAAAGAAGGTGTGGGAAGCTACCGCGACGACCCCGATGGCGCGATGCGTCGAGTCGCACCGATGCGGCATCCTCCCGGCGTCAGCCACCCGCCGCGTTCACCCGAAACCAGCCCTCAGGGTGCAACTGCCATGCTGACCGCGGGCGGAGATCAGACCGTGGTGTGTCGGGTCTTCTCCCCGGTATCGGCTTCGCCGCCGGTGCTCATGCGCACCAGCTGGATGGCAGCCGCGAGGAGAAGGGAAAAGATGACTATGGAACCAATGCGCCACGTCAGGATACTGCCTACGATTCCGGGCCAGTCGGCCATGGAGGCGCGCGTGGAGCCTAACGGTTCCCGGTGAATGGCTATGAGCCCCAGGCTCACGAAGGATTCCACCACCGCCTCGATCAACCCGAACAGCGGCGCCCGCCACACCCAGCGCCGCACGGTGTAGTTCCCCAGGTGGAGCGTGACCATGCCAAAGAGGACCACGAAACCCACGGCAAAGCTGAGGCCGAGGAGCAGGACATTGGTGCCAGCAAAGGAAAGCGCCAGCGCCCGGTACACCCGCAGCACCAGAGCGGTGATGACGGCCATTTCCAGAACAGAGAACGTCATCCGCCGGAAGGGACGGACGTCCTCGATGCGTACCGACTGAGTTTCGACCGGGAAGTAGCCGGACATGATTCCTCCCGTCAGTTAGACCCACCCTGAGAGCTAGCAGGTCACACGGACAAATGGTGTGACTCAGGGCACCGAAAGTCTGGCCGCCAGCCAGCTCACACTCGCCGGTGAGTATCGTCTCCAGTACGCCCAGTCGTGACGACCCGCATGCTCGGCGTATGTCAGTGGGATGCCACGACGCTGCAGCGCATCCCGGAAGGTCCGGTTCTGTACCAGATAGGGATCGTCGGTGCCACAGTCGGCCCAGAGAGCCGGCATCAGGTCGGGTTGCTTCACCTGAAGACGCGCCGCCAGGTGACGCGGGTCGCGCGAGGTCCAGGCAATGCTGTCATTCCCGAAGATCGGCCTCCAGAGGCGCCAGCGGGCTTCACCGTACGAGACGCGCAGCGCGGCGATGTCGAAGCGGTCGACTGGCGCCGGCGAGGGGAGCACTCCCACGGACGGTGCCAGCACGCCCGAGTGACTCGCGGCCGCCGAAAAGAGATGAGGGTATGCCAATGCCAGCGAAATGGCACCATAGCCACCCATGGAGAGCCCGGCGATTCCCCGATGACGTCGGTCCGGGAGGGTGCGGAAGGTGCGGTCGATGAAGCGAACCACGTCCCACGTGACGTAGTCATCATAGTGCGGCCAGGGGACGCAGTAGGTACCGGCTGGTTCGGCGTTCGGTGGCCGGTTGCGGCGACAACCGTTGTAGTCGCCCAGGAAGTTCCAGGTGGTGTAGAATCCATCGTCGCCGTCCGGCATGACGACTATCAGTTCCGGCATGCCCGCCGCTACCAGCGAGTCCAGAGTGACCGCCAGTCGACCCTGTACGGTCCAGTTGGACTCGTCACCATAGGCCCCGTGCAGGTAGTAGGCCACGGGGTATCGACGCGAGGGACTGGTGGTGTACGACGGAGGCAGCCAGACCATAACGCGCTTCCAGGTTCCCAGTGCCTGAGCCCAGAGTGTGTCGCTGACTGTCTGACCGTGACCGGTCTGTGTAGTGTCGGCTGGACGCTGCGCACCCGCAGCATCCGACAGGAGACCCAGGAAAATCAGAGCAGCGACGAGGAAGCGACTCTTCACCGGGCTCTGGCGATGCACTCGATCTCGACGCGGGCGTTGAGCGCCAGGCCCGTGGCACCGAAGGCGGAGCGCGCCGGTTTGTGGTTGGGGAAGTAGGTGGCATAGACCTCGTTCATGGCGTCCCATTCTTTCATGTCGGCCATGAAGACGGTGCATTTCACCACGTGGTCCATGTCGGATCCGGACTTCTCCAGCACGTCCTTGATGTTTTCCATCGTCTGGCGCGTTTCCGCCTGGATGCCCCCGGGCACGACACCACCCTGCGCGTCGGCACCGGTTCCGATCTGCCCGGCGAGGAAGATCAGGTCACCGCTTTGCACCGCTGGCGTGAAGGGGCGGGTCGGTCGGCCGTACGGCATGTGCCACGTGATGCCGTCCTGACTCTCCCGTATCCCACCGTCCTGGGTGACGACGGCGGAGTCCAGAACCGCAGGCGCCGGTTGAGACGCAGAGGTACGCGCCCCGCGCGAGGAGACGAGGAAGAACACCGCGACCGCTGCGATGGCGAGGAGGAAGAGGAATGGCCGGCGAGACATGAGATCACCCGTGGGGGAGAGATTGCGCAACGTTCGCCCCCACGCCCATCAGAGGCAAGAAGCCCCCAACGCTTCCCAACGCTTCCCAACGCTTCCCAACGCTTCCCAACGCTTCCCATCGCTTCCCATCGCTTCCCTGCCTCCCGCTTCCCCAACGCTTCCCGCTTCCCGCTTCCCGCTTCCCGCTTATCGGATCCAATGCCCCAGCCTTCCCCACCGTATGTCGGTAAACCAGGGTAGCACCCGGTCGGAATCATTATTCCACGAGTAGTAGACGAACATGGGACGACCCCGCAGGTTGGCGCGCGGCACGATGCCCCAGTAGCGGCTGTCCTTCGATTCGTACCGGTTGTCGCCCATCATGAAGTAGTAGCCTGGGGGGATGACCAGGGGTCCCCAGTCGTCGTGGGTGGGCTGTTCCGGCGCCGAGCCAAAGCGCGACTGGCTGAGTGCGTATTGCTTCTGCCAGTCGAAGAGGAAGGAGACCTGATCCGGATCGTTGACGACGGACTGGTCGCCATAGCCTTGAGTCTGTTCCACGCCGTCGACGAAGAGCCGACCATGACGCATGTACAGCGTGTCCCCGGGGAGGCCCACGATCCGCTTCACCAGGGTGGGTGTGGGGTCTTCGGGCTGGTCGATCTGAACCGGTGAAACGAAGACGGCGATGTCGTAGCGCTGCGGGTCGCGGTATCCCGGGAGATTGATGTTGGTGAAGGGGATGTGCGGTCCGTAGACCAGCTTGTTGACGAAGAGCCAGTCACCGATGAGCAGCGACGGGATCATGCTCCCCGAGGGGATGCGATAGGCCTCGATGAGGAAGGTGCGCAGGAAGAGGAAGATCAGGACCGCGCCGAGTATGCCCTTGATGTTCTCCCAGAGAGTGGCTTTGCGCGCCTTCCTGCCGGAGGTGCCGGCCCGGGCGGCGGCCACGACGTTCTTCTGCTTTTCAGCGGGAGTGGATTTCCTGGTGGTAGCCATGCCAACCGGTGACTTGGTGAAGGCCAGGTGTCACTGGCCGAGGCCACGTAATGCAGCTTCCGACGGAATGTAAATACGGCGACGGGTCGTCCGTGGTTCCGGAAAGAGGAAAGGCGCGCCCCGTGGGGGACGCGCCCTTTGCAACCGGATCGGTCGCGGCTAGCTCAGGTGCTTGCTCACCAGCTTGGTCATGTCGAACATCGATACCTGGCTCTTGCCGTTGAAGACCACCTTGAGGGCGGCATCGGCATTGATCATCCGCCGGTTCTTGGAGTCCTGGAGCCTGTGCTTCTTGATGTAGTCCCAGACCGACTTGGCTACCTGAGAGCGCGGCCGCGCCTTGGGACCGATCACCGCAGCCAGTGCGGGGCTGGGTGTCATTGGCTTCATGAATGCCGGGTTCGGCTTTCTCTTGGACTTCTTCTTCTTCGCAGGGGCCTTCTTCACCGGCTTCCTGGCGGCCTTCTTTTTCGCGGCCTTCTTCTTTGCGGCCTTTTTCTTGGCGGCCATCTGGGGTCTCCTGGCTTGTGGGGTCGACGTGCCGATCCAACTGCGCACTCTTTCCGTCGCGCCAAAGCTAAAATCACTCTACCGTGACGCAATAGGGAGATGGCTTTTCTCTCCCGGGGAAACAGTTGTCGGCCGTGAACCGCTGGACGCTCAGCGAAAGTGCGCGGTCACCCAGTGAAGCAGCTCCGAGAGCACCTCCGGCGGCACGCTTCCCGAGGGAAGGTTTGAATAGTTCCCCCAGTATCCGTCCCGGTCGTGCAGAAAGAGGTGGTTCACCCCCGGGAAGGTGTGCGTTGTCACATCCCGATTCCCTCCCTCACGCAACGCGGTGGCGAGTTCCCGTGCCTGCTCCACCGTGACCTGGCGATCGGTCTCCCCGTGGAGAATGAGCACTGGAACCGACACCTTGCTCGCCACCACCAGAGGGTTCCAGGCGGAAAAGAAGTGCCCCCACGGCGTACTGGTAAGGCTGGAATCCACCAGGCTCATCGACGCTGCCAGGAGTGAATCGCGCCGGGAAGGCTCCACCTGGGGCGATCGCTCGATGGCGTAACGGTTCTGCCACTCGATGACGCGCCGACCCGTCCAGGCGGGCGCCGCCATGAGAACGATCCCCCGCAGAGAGGAATCCGACGCCGCCACCAGGGGGGCAATGATCCCACCCTCGCTGTGACCAATGAGTCCCAGGCGTGATGAGTCGATGTCGGACCGGCTGCGAAGCCACGCCAGCGCCGCCCGGATGTCATCCGCGAAATCGGCGGACGTGGCCTGGGTCGCATCACCACCGGACGCACCATACCCGCGGTCGTCCATGCGGAGCACCGCGACGCCGTGGCGTGACAGAGTATCGGCGATCTGACGAAACAAACGGTATCCCTTCACCAGCGGTATGGATTCATCCCGGTCCTGCTGACCGCTCCCCGTGATGGTGACCAGTGCGGGCAGCGGACGGGCCGCGTCCTTCGGCAGCGTCAGGGTGCCAGCCAGGCTGAAGCCTTCCTTCGTGGGAATGCTTACCTCGGTGGCAGTATAGGGCGCACCCGGTGGCGCACTGTAGTCCGGTGGCGCAACTTCCATCGCCTCCTGCCCCAGAGTGGCACTCCGCAGGATGCGAAGTCGCTGTGACGGTATCACACCGCCCAGAATGGCGCCCGCGGCATCCACGTGCAGCCGCGCTGGCACTCCACCCATGTCGATCACGGCGGAATCGCTGCCCACCCATGCGACGGTGAAATCCACCGTCTGTCCCCCCTGTACCAGAAAGACCGGTACCTTGACGGAGTCCCCTCCCACGACGCGGGCCCGGCGCAGCAGCTGCTCCACCAGACCAAACGAGGGATTCACGAAGGGTATGGCGCCGGCGCGGGAGCCGAGACGCTGGGTCACGGTCCGCTCACCCGTCGTAATCTCCGCTATGGCGCTGTCCCCGGGAAAAGTGATCACTGCGGTCTGCAGGGGCGCCGAGGAAGGCGATGCGGTCGCCTGGCGATACGCGTTCTCGAATCGCGTGATCGTGGCGTCCGGCGCCAGTGATGACGACATGGTGAAACGGGCACCAGCCAGTCGGAACAGAAGCTCCAGATCCAGCCGGGTGCCGGTGCGCGTGAACCGCTCCGTGGACACCGTGTCTCCGCTGGCCGAGAGCAGCACGAATCCGCCACGCTCCTGCGCCCCCAGTGGCACGGCCACCGCGATCGCCAGTACTGCAACGGCAAGTCGTGCAGCACTCATCTCTCACCCCTCCGGAAAAAACGGATAATTAGCCAACTGTCGAATTATACTCCGACAGGATCGCCCGGGCAGTCCTCCGCTGCCGCTACCTCACTACGGACACAACGACATCACCCGGCTGCGCATGCTTCCCGGAAACGCGCCGGGTCTGCCACGCATGCCACACCGACTTCATCTCGCCCACCCAGTCGGGCAGGATCAACGAGATGGCGATGTACTCAGCCGCTACCGCCAGCTCTATGCACGATGCCACCCGGAATGGCACCGGCGTCCAGCCAATGAACAGAAGCAGTGTACTCACGCCCAGTATCACGCCGGAGATCTTGGCCGACACGGTGTGATAGCCCAGAAGACGCCGGTACCGCAGCAGTGCCCACGCATTGGGAATGACGAGCGCGCTCAGCACCACCGCCAGCCAGGGGGCCTCCCGGCGCATGGTGAACGGCCAAAGCATGGTGGCACCCACGAACGCCACCAACGCAATCAGCAGGTCGGCCCAACTGTCCAGCATCCTTCCCGTATCGGAGGACGCACCCAGACGACGGGCCAGCGCTCCATCCAGCACATCACTCAGCACCGCCGCGATCGCCAACCCCAGAAAGGCGCGCTCCTCACCCATGGCCGCCAGCACGATCAGCACGGGCGCGGAACAGATCCGGAAGATGGTCAGGATCGTCGGGATCGAACGCACGCCTGCAAACCGGATCGGACTCATTGGATCCTTACGATGGCCATTCCCATGAAAGGAGGTGGTGCGCCCCCGGTGGTCGACCGAATGGCAAGAGCCTGGGGACCCAGTTGCACTCCCCCCAGCTCCCATGAAATGAACCCTCCGCCACGCAGTCCCGTCACATCGGAAACCAGGGGACCGAACGGGCCAAAGGACGCCTGCCTCACCTGCAAGGGCCACTCCAGCGGGAAAATCACCTCACCATTGGATCGCAGGTTGCGACTCATGTTGAGAAACAGGTCCCGCGACTGCCAGCTCGCCAGTCGCAGCCGGGGGTCGTTGATTACCGCCCCGGGATAGTTGTCCGCCAGGGACGCCAGTGACCACAGCCCCAGCAATTCCGAGAACGGCTTCCCCGTCTTGTCCTCGAGGTTGGCGACCCCGTGGTCGTTCTTCACCTGGATGAGGGCACTCAGCAGGTCGGGCTCGTTCGCCGAATAGTTGTCCGTTACCCAGCGCACGAATGACCAGGAGCTGCCATAGATCACGGGATCGACACCCCCACCCGGTGTATCCAGAATCGACTTCTGCTCGCTCTCGGAGTAGTGGTCGTAGAGAAACGCGAAATGGTGCAGAATCCCTTCCGCGGGATCGGGGCACGCCGGCGACTCCGCGGCGTAATCGCACCGGGGTCCGTCCTCCCAGGTGATGTCGTCGCGCTGGTTCTGGTGGTAGAGGGTCCGGGCCCAGAGCTCGCTCGCCACCTGGGCCGTGGCCTCTTCCAGCCAGGTCTCCTCCAGATTCGCGACGTCACCTTCCAGGTAGTAACGATAGGCGTACGAAACGATGTGCTTGGCCTCGTGGATCAGCGTACCCCGCATCAACCGGCGCCACAGGGGTGTCGACCACCCTCCGGAAGGATCTGGCACCAGAGCGTAGAACACCTCTCCCTCATTGCTCGCGGGACAGGGCTGTACCACGGTTCCATCCGGCAGGGTTTCGGGCTCTCTGGGGAAAAAATCACAGAGACTCACGAAACCCATCACCTGATTCGACACTCCGTTCACGGTGTACCCATTCACCCTCGGCGAAAACAGCGCCAGCATCCGGCCGTTGTCATCCAGCGCCGAATCGACCACCAGGGGATCACCAAACTCCAGCAGCAGGTCGTACATGACGTTGTCGAACTCCTGGCCCAGCTTCACGAACTCCTGGTCCATCTGACCCGCCAGCGGCGAAGCGGCATCCTCCAGGATCACCATCTTCGACCCGGAATACACCACGCGGAAATCCACTTCGTCGAAGTCACTCACCGAAGCCAGCGTACGCCTCATCCGGAAGGAGCGGAACTCCCCCACGGCCGGTGGCTGAATCGCAGCCAGGCTCCGGAACCCCGCCTTGGCCTTTCGCAGTTCCGCGCGGCTGCGCAGCCCGGGATTCCCCAGACGGCGCCCCAGCTCCCGGTCCTGTTCCCGAAACACGGAGTGCGCCCGAAGATGCCTCACGAAGGGATCGTTCAGTTGGACCGCCCCCCGGCGTGGAGGCGATCCCGGTGCCTCCATCGGATTCAGCGCCGGCGCCGCGGTGACCGCCTGCACCATCGACGGTGAGTTGCCGGTCAGACGGAACGAGACTCTCACCCCGGCGTTGGATGCATGGTTGAACGCGGTAATGAGATACTTGCCGCCACTCCCCAGGAACTCGTTGCAGGTCAGATCGGCCGGCGCCGTGAGCAGCAGCGATTCCCCGACCGCCAGGCTCCGCGCCGTCGCCACACGCAGGGTCGCCGAGGAACTCGCACTGTCCCCGTTCACCACCAGCGTGATCGCAGCCGGCCCAGTGGCAGTACAGGGCAACGCCGTCGCCGCGGGCACGGTGAAGGTGACCGAGGTCGGTGTGGCTCCAGTCACCGTACCCTTGGCACCGTTCACGTACACTTCGTTTGCCGATACGGTGGCGCCGAAATTGACTCCCGTGAGCGTGGCAGTTGCGCCCGGCACGAGTTCGCCCGTCGGACCCGCCGTTATCGACGGAAGCAGGAGATTCCGCACCCGGAGGTTCACCGAGTCGGTCCTCTCTCCCGTCGACGCCCGGATGTAGACGTAGCCCGCTGCCACTCCCGTCACCACTCCGTTGGTGTCCACCGTGGCCTTCAAAGGATCAGCGCTCGACCAGCTCACCCTGCGGTCCGTCAACGGCTGTCCCATGGCATCTCTCGGAGTGCCGTTCAGTGTGATCGTCTCACCCAGGCGCACGCTGGGATTCGCGGGGGTGATCGCGATCTGCGCCACCGGCACCGGCACCACGTCGATATCGACCGAACCCCGGACTCCGTCCACCGTGGCGCTGATGACCACGCGCCCGGTTCCTGCAGCGGTGACCAGGCCATCCTGACTCACACTGGCAATCAGCGCGCTGGAACTCGTCCAGCTCACGGGACGCCCGGTCAGCTCTCCGCTCTGTGCGTTGTAGTACCGGGCGGTCACCCTCATCGTCTTCCCCAGTTCCAGACTGGAGGACGGCGCCGTCACATCCACTCTCACGACGCTTGCCGGGCCGGTTCCCTTGTCCCCTCCACCGCATCCCTGGAGCAACCAGATCAGTACTGGCAGGAACAGACTGGAACAGCGCGCGACATGATTCATGCGAACCGCGTTCGTTGAGGGTATCACTCGGGACTCGACACGCAAAGCTAGAAGAAGCCCGGACGCCGGGGCAGTCATGGGCCGGTGGCTCCTCTCCACGCCACCTCCCCACCAGGCCCCGCAAGGCATGCACTGCAGCACCTCGGTCGGGCTGCTACCCGCAAGCCCCGCCAGCTTTCCATCCACGGTTGGCCCCCTCGGACTGGTGGCTAGATTTCAGGGTCGGACGCGATGTGCATCACCCAGCACCGCCCCCTGCCCAGTCGACTTTCCCGAGGTCCTGTACCCATGAGCGCCCCAGTCGCCGAAAGGACGTCCCCGCGGTCGTCAGCCGCTCCCGCCGAGCCCGCCAATGGCATGCACCCCCACGGCCTGACCGGATTCAGTGGCATCCGCCGGGTTCCCCCAGCGGTCAACGAACCGGTCCGCTCCTATGCACCGGGATCCACCGAACGGGTGAATCTCAAGGCCCGCCTGGAAGCCATGGCCCGGGAACAGGTCGAGATCCCCGTGATCATTGGCGGCCAGGAAATCCACACCGGCGACCTGGGCAGCACGGTCATGCCTCACGACCATGGACACGTACTCGCCAAATGGCACCGCGCCACGCCCAAGCTGGTCGCGCAGGCCATTGCCTCTGCCCAGGAAGCCAGACGCGACTGGGCCAACTGGCCCTGGGAAGATCGCGCCGCAGTCTTCCTCCGCGCCGCCGAGCTTCTGGCCACCACATGGCGTGACACACTGAACGCCGCGACCATGCTGGGTCAGTCCAAGACGGCGTTCCAGTCGGAGATCGACGCCGCCTGTGAGCTGATCGACTTCTACCGCTTCAATGTGCAGTACGCCCAGGAGATCTACGCCGACCAGCCCATCTCCGGTCCGGGTGTCTGGAACATGACGGACTACCGGGCGCTGGAAGGCTTCGTCTACGCCATCACGCCCTTCAACTTCACGGCCATCGGTGGCAACCTGCCCACTTCACCCGCGCTGATGGGCAACGTGGCGGTCTGGAAGCCCGCCTCCACCGCGATGCTCTCGGCGTACTACGTCATGAAGCTGCTGCAGGAGGCAGGACTGCCGCCGGGCGTCATCAACTTCGTACCCGGTGATGCCGTCATGATCAGCGACGCCGTCCTGTCGCATCAGGACCTTGCCGGCGTCCACTTCACGGGAAGCACCGGCGTCTTCAACAGCATGTGGAAGACCATCGGCGCCAACATGACCCGCTACCGCTCCTACCCGCGCATCGTGGGCGAGACGGGAGGCAAGGACTTCATCCTCGCGCACCCCTCGGCGGATCCGCAGGCACTCGCCGTGGCCATCGCGCGCGGCGGGTTCGAATACCAGGGCCAGAAATGCTCGGCGGCGAGCCGGGTCTATGTGCCCCGGTCGCTCTGGAAGGAGGTCCGCGATCGTACCGTGGCGATCATCGACGACATCCGGATGGGCGACGTGCGCGACTTCCGGAACTTCATGGGCGCGGTCATCGATCGCAAGGCGTTCGACAAGATCAGCGAGTATCTGGCCGACGCCAGGAAGAACGCCCGTGTGATCGCGGGCGGCGGCGCCGACGGCGACAAGGGGTACTTCATCGAACCGTCGCTGATCGAAGCGCCGTCACCGGACTACCGCCTGATGTGCGAGGAGATCTTCGGCCCGGTGGTCACTGTCTGGGTTTATGACGATGCCCGGTGGAGCGAGACCCTCCGGGTGGTGGACGAGACTTCGCCCTATGCGCTCACCGGCGCCATCTTCTCGCGCGACCGGAACGCCGCCCGCGAGGCCGCCATCGAACTCCGCAACAGTGCCGGAAACTTCTACCTGAACGACAAGCCCACCGGCGCGGTGGTTGGCCAGCAGCCCTTTGGCGGCGCCCGCGCCAGCGGTACGAACGACAAGGCGGGCTCCAAGTGGAACCTGATGCGCTGGGTAAGTCCCCGCTCCATCAAGGAGACACTCGTGCCTCCCACCGACTGGCGGTATCCCTTCCTCGGCGCCGAGTGATCCAGGATTCGGGTGCGTTACCGCTACCACACCGCTGACGTATTCACCACCCGGCGTTTCGGCGGGAACCAGCTTGCCGTGATCCCCGACGCACGCGGTCTGTCGGACGCCGGGATGCACGACATCGCGCGGGAGTTCAACTACTCCGAAACGACCTTCGTGCTCCCGCCGGACGATCCGCGCCACACCCGTCGCGTGCGGATCTTCACGCCGGGCGGCGAGATTCCCTTTGCGGGCCATCCGACGGTTGGTACCGCTTTCGTGCTGGCACGGATCGGTGAGGTGCCCCTGGCGGGCTCCACGACCACCGTGATTTTCGAGGAAGGAGTGGGCCCCGTCCCGGTGACCATCCGTGCTACCGATGGCACCGCGGACTTCTGTCGGCTCTCCGTGGCCATGCTCCCCGAGGTCGGTCCACCGCTGCCCGCGCGGTCCGCGCTGGCGTCCGTCCTCTCCCTGGAGGAAGACGACCTGCTGGATGGCGCGTGGCATCCCCAGGTGGTGTCCTGCGGGATCCCCTTTGCGCTGGTCCCGGTCCGGGATCGCGCCGCGGTGGGTCGCTCCCGGATCCGCACCGACCTCTGGGAACAGCACCTGAAGGACACACCAGGCGCGATGGTCATGGTGTTCGCGCGGGACGCCGAGGAACCCGGCCACGACATCCGGGCCCGCATGTATGCCCCGGGAGTCGGTGTCCCCGAGGATCCCGCCACGGGATCCGCGGGCGCCGCGTTAGGCGGGTATCTGGCGGCCCGGGACCGGCGGGAGGGAACGCTCCACTGGATCGTGGAACAGGGTTACGAGATGGGGCGCCCCAGCCTGCTGGAAGTGGAAGCCGACCGGAACGGCGGCAGGATCACCGCCGTCCGGGTGGGTGGCTCCAGCGTCATGGTCTGCAGCGGGGAGATCGAGGTCTGACGCCGGCCGCGGCACCTGACGCTCGGTGCTGGCGCTCAGCCCTCCTTGGGCTTCACGAACGCCTTGGAAATCCGCCAGCAGACGAACCCGATCACGAAGAAGTTGAGGAGCGCTGCCAGAAAAAGGCCGATGCGCATGGCCGGTCCATCGGCAGCGGATGTCAGGTTGATGTGCCACTCCTGCCACGATCCACCCCCGGCACCCGCGGTAGCCACATTGACCAGGGGCATTATCAGGTCATCGACCACCGAACCCACCAGCTTGTTCAGGGTACCACCAAGGATCACGGCGATGGCCAACCCGATGACGTTGTCTTTGATCAGGAACGCCTTGAAGTCCTTCCACATGTTGACGGCTCCGGGTTAGTGACGGGCCGAATCAATAGCGGGAAGGGGGAAGCGGGAAGGGGGAAGCGAGGACGGAGAAAAACGATTCAGAAGCGGGAGTCCAGATACATCTCCAACCGATAGCCCCTCGACGGATGGATGCCGCGGGCCAGATCGAGGCGCATCAGGCCATCCATGAACGAAAGCCCCAGGCCGGCCCCGGAAAGCACCCGGCCGGGCCTGGTCCACATTGACCGCGGACCAGCCCAGCCCACATCGGCAAACGCAACCAGCCTGCCTGCAGGAGTGCCACGACCAAGCTCCAGTCGGCTCAGCCAGTAGCTCTCTCCCATGGCCGCGCCGGGCCGCTGGCCCCGCACCGTCTCCACTCCGCCCAGAATGAACTGGCGCTGCAACGGCGCCTCGTGGGTCACACCGGCACCCAGCGTCAACGCCGCAGCGGCGCGCTCACCCAGTCCCCGCGACAGGGTGACATCCAGAGCGGCACGACCGAAACCCCGCGCCCCGGAGACATCACTGGCGGGAGAGAACCAGCCTCCCTCCAGTCGCAGGTCCGAGAACAGCCGCCAGCTCTGCGGGTTCAGGCCCAGCGTATGCACATCACGCACGGCCATCCCAAAAGCACTCCCATCCTCCGCCCGGATGTTTTCACCAAAGCGAGTCCCCGATCCCAGTAGCTTGGCGACACTGAACGAAGTCGTCGCATCGGCCGTTCGCTGTCGCTCGGCGAAGAACCGGGTGGTGAAACCACCTCCGCCGCCGGCGGTGCTGCCGCGCGTCAGTTCCAGACCTGACGCCCGGTAGTAGAAGCCATCGTCGCGACCAAGGAACAGCGCTTCCAGACTCGATCCCAGCGAGAACGGTGTCCCCCATTCACTGGCCGGCTGCAGACGAAGGAATCCCCCCAGCCGCCAGTCGGTGCGCCCATTGCTGCGCGTCACGCCCAGCTCGGCGCCGGGTCGGTGGTCACCCAGGCCCAGACGCGCACTCATGTCGAGCGCGTAGCCGCCACCCAGCTCCATTTCTCCCGACAGACCCGTCGAGAGACCTTCCACGCGGTTGTAACGCGTCATCCCCAGCCCGTATTGCCACCGCGGACGCTGCGGCGCCCAAGCGGACTGCAGGCCGAAGTCCAGCGCCTTGAGCAGTTCATCCCTTTGCGCGGTGCCAAAGAGTTCCTCGCCGGGATCATAGATCGATTCCGCCAGGTCCGGTGAGTGGATCAACGCCGCGCTGTCGCAGGGCACCTTTACCCCGACCCGCAGCGTCCCTTCGAAGCGCTCCCGGTACGTCGTGTACGATCCCGACTCCTGACACTCCCTCTCGCGCTGTAGGCGACGCGCGCGGCCCCGCTCTGCCGCGGCTTTCCTTATGGCGTCGTTGCGGGAACGCCGTTCCTCCGCGGGGAGATCGCGCCACGAACCGGTGTCGTCGGGGAAGAGCGAGTCCCTAAGCGACTTCGGCGGCTCCGGCACCGGTGGCAGGATCTCCGGACCATTCACCGAACCATAGGAAAAAGCCTCCTCGACCCGGACGGGAATCCTCATGATCCCGGCCTGCGCCGTGGCATCGGCGTACTGCGACGTTGGCAGCCAGAACCGGCCACCGAAGAGACCATACTCGATGGTCACCGCCTCGAGGTTCGCCTTGAGTGGCGACATCATTCCCTTCACCCAACCGGGAACGTCGTCGTCATCGTCACCACCCTCCTTCCTGTTCCGCGCGGACTCCTCATCGGCCACCGCCCAGATGTCCATCGGCACGGCAAAGCGATAGACCGCACGCACGAGCTGGCCGCTGGCAGCATCGAACCAGAACGAACCCACCGAGAGCCGCCACTCCGGACGCCGAGGTTCAACGCGCAGCTCCCGGAGCGTGATGCGGGATCCGTCCGGCAGGGTGAAGATCAGGGAATCACCGCTGGAGTACCGGTAGTACGCCTCCGAGCCCGTCGCGATGGGATGGACCAGTTCGCGATCATCCACCTCGGCCCGCGCCAGCTCGGTGGAGCCAACCCAGAGTTCTTCCTTGCCCGGGTAATACGGCAGTGGCGACATGTCCCCGATGTCCGCGTCGGCCGATCCCGCGCCGAACGAGGGCATTACCGCGCGTCGCCCAGTCAGGTCCACCCAGGCGCCACCGGTACGGGACCAGCGCACCCGCGACGCAATCTCCGAACGGAACAGCAGTCGGTCACGACCCAGCTTTCTGAGACCCATCCCCACGGAGATCCGCTGATAGACCTTGGCGTCGTACGACTGCAGACTGGAGTCCTGGCGCAGCCGGGCTTCCCGCGCGCGGTGAAGCAACTCCCTGGCGGATGCATCCTTGAAGGCCGAACGCTCCAGCTCGGGCGTAACGGAGTCACGGTGTGCCGGTCCCCGATCACGACGGCTGTTCCGCATGGATTCCTCGATCATCACCGACAGGGAATCCCGGCGCTGCTGCTGCAGGCTGTCCTGTCGGGTCATCCCCACACCGACGGATACCTGCAACGCCAGGGAAAGGGTTACTGCGGCCAGCATCCGGTTGGGCTCCTTGAAGACGCCCGCTCACTACGCACGGGCGGGCCGGGAGGTTCCGTCCGGAATCCGATGCGTGATGTGCAGCGGCCCGGCAGGTTGGATTGGCTGCCGGGCCGCCTGAAGCTTCAGTCGGGTCCGCCCGCACCGGCGGACGGCGTCACGGCTCCACTTTGGTGTAGACGATCCTCCGGGATCCTTCGCCCATTTCCATGCGGCCCCAGGTGTCCAGGAACAGCGTCTTGCCATCGTCGCTGAGTGTGCGCGTGTTGCTGAACTCGACCCTTCCCATCTGGCCGGCGTCGAAGGAACCGGAGGTCACCAGCGACTTCCCGTTCCATACTGTCCGGGTGACCACGGGGGCGCCCATGGGTCCCCGGCCCGGACTTTCCGAACCGTCCAGCCTGAAGGTCTCCTTGCCCGCCCCTTCGTCGATGGTGATTTCGGTGGCGGTCTGTTGAATGATGACGGTCTCCGGGTCGTCGGGAATCTGCAGGTCCGGAATGTCGAACCTTGGGTCACTTCTGGCCCGGTCCAGCTTCCACGTCCCCGAAAAGTCAGGCTTGTCCTGAGCCGCCGTCGGAGCAGCGCCGATGCCGAGTCCCAGCAGCGCGACCATCATCAAACCAGTGAATGTCCTCGACGACATGAGTGAAAGTCCTCGAACGAGTGATCGTTGATGGCGGTGAAATATCGATGTTTTCGTTCAGTACTTCGTCAGGAAGGCCAGAACGGTTTCATTGAATACTGCCGGTGCCTCCCACCAGATGGAATGTCCCACATCGGGCACAACCACTGATTCCGCGCCGCGAATCCGGTCTGCGAAAAGCCGCAATACCGGCGCGGGAGTGTAGAGGTCGGCGCCACCGGTCATGAGCAGGGTGGGCACGCGGATGGATTCCAGCAGTGAAAACGTTATGCGGTTGCGACGCTGCTGGGGCGACGGCAGTGGGTTCGCGGGACGACTCTGCCGCGTCAGTTCGACCCAACGTGCCGTCCCCAGCGAATCACCGGCCCGGTAACCCGGACTCAGTTCTCTTACTTCCACCGGGAGATCGTAGAACTCCGGCGGGTGGATCCGCCGGCTGAGCGCCTGGTAACTCTCGTCCTGGACGCCACCGGTGCTGCTGGCCACTACCAGACTCAGCAAGCGCCGCGGATGAGTCAGCACATAATCCAGCGCCACGATTCCACCCGCGGCCGTCCCCACCAGATGAAAGCGATCCAGGTGGAGATGGTCTGCCAGGGCGTCCAGATCGTCGACCGCTGATCCCGGAGACGCGCCGGAGTCGAGCACCGATCGACCCGAACCCAGCCGGTCATATGCAATGAACCGGTAACCATGAGAACGGAAGAAGTCGATCTGCTTCTCCCAGAAACCGATGTGACCACTTCCCGCGTGCAGGAACACGACCGGTTCGCCGTTTCCACCCGTATCCAGGTACCAGATGCGTCGTCCCGGCAGGTCGGCATAGGCACTCCCTTGAACCGCGGGAGCGCTGGCTTGCGACCCGGCACCCGATGCCGTGATGACGAGTGCGAGAGCAATCAGCCGCGTCAGGCCGTGTACAGGCAATGGCGAAATCCGACTGGTTCGGGGACGATGCATGATCTGTTCGCGGTTGCAATGGTACCACAACCGTCAAGACCGGCGCGGATCCCCACCAGGGGCGTCGACGCTGGCGTCCAGTGCCGGGATCAGCGCGCGAACTCGTATACCAGCTCAGTGATGCGGCCGCGCCAGTACGGTTTGGCGCCGGCAGGCAGGACCCAGGCGACTTCACCTTCGATGGGGACCTTCATTCCGTCCCGGTCCTCGTAGTTCCAGAAGCGACCCTCCCAGGGTGTCGGAACGATACTGTCACCCACCATCCGTCCCCGGGACTCCGAGCGCACCGATTCCACCAGTCCCTGTTCGTTGAATGCGACCAGCAGCGTCACTGAGTTGCTCCCGTCGGTCAGCGTTACAGTGGCGGAGCGGTCATCGACAGCGTCCCAGCGAACGCCCGGCCCGGGAAGCAGCGCGGTAGGGTACCAGGTTGCCTCTCCCAGGAAACGCATCAGTTCGCCTTCGGCGACCACGCCATCGCCCCGCAGGTTCACCAGGGGTACGAGACCCAGCAGAGAAGCACGCAGCAAGCCCTCGCCCGCGACATACGCGTCGTGGACTCGCGCGTGCAGTCCCGGAGCGACGTCGACCCGCGCATTCCAGTCGAAGCCCGGCCGGCTCGTTATGACCTGCTGATCCGACGAGAACGGCTTCCACCGGTCGACGTCCTCACCCATGTTGAAGGTGCCCTCGTGGCGCACCCGTGCCCCTGACAGCCTTGGCTGGCCTTCAGTGAGAGCGAGACGAAAGTAGCGCTGGACCGGAGGCGGGAGACTGTCCAGCTCCTGGAAGTCGACCGGCGCCGGGTTGACCGGTTGGCGCGCTGCTTCCAGCTCGGCGCGCAGGTCGCGGGTGACCGATCGCCAGTGGAAGGTTCCCGCGATCACGCTGCCGGCCACGATGACCGCCAGCGTTGCCAGTGCAAGGCCAAGGATCCTCATCGGTCTCTTTCTCCCGAGGTAGCGGTATCATCAAGCGTTGTCCGTCACGGACCCGCGCGAGGGAACCACTTCGCGGCTGCTCACATCAGCGTGACCTGGCGACGAGCCATTGCGTTGAGCCGGAGCACCGAGCGCGTCGCTGGCTGATTGGGTAGAGACAGAGCCGTCCACCGGCGCATCAGCGGGATGCGGCTCCAGTCCGGCCGTGCGATGGAGCTGCAGCAGAGCGATCAGCGCCGCGATGCTGAAAAGGTTGATTCCGGCACCGATGCCGACGCCGGCAGTGCTTTCGGGGAGACCCACATGGAAAGCCACCGTGGCACCCACGATGGCCTCCACACCCCGGTCAGACGTGTAGCCGCCGAGGAGGGCCAGACCCGACGTTATGCGATACGACGCGTCCGGTCCCCAGATCCAGACCGTCTGAACCGCCTGTACCGCGACGGACAGCGCGGTTCCACCGCGTTTCTGTCGAAAGAGAAGCCAGCCGGCGATCAGGCTCGCGGCTGAAAACAGCAGAGCAGCCGTGGTATGCCATGCTGGTCGGGCCGAGTGCGTTGCCTGGAGAGAAAACAAGATGGCGCCGAACAGCCCACCGATCATCTGAGAACCGGACAGTACCTGTCGCCACCGCCGCCGCACCAGCGGGTCCGTCCATGCAACCCAGTGTCGAACGTTCATCAGTCACCCCGCACGTCCACGACTTCCACTCCGTGAGGAAGACGGCCGGCAGGAAGATGACTGGACGCTGAGCCCCACGCCAGACAGGCACCAGTGAAGGAAATGGCCGTGTCGTTGAAGACACGGAGGATACGGCGCGATATCGAGTCCTGCACGGCGTCAGTGAGACGGAATCCTTCCCGTATCCGGAGGACGTCCACGCGTTCCGGTCCACGCGCGAGAGCGGACAGCGAGGCCAGAGCTGCCCACAGTGCCACGATCGATTTCAGGGAGTCTCCACCGGGAATCAGGCTTGTGACCGCCGGACCGACGTCCTGGTGCCAGAGGCCTTCTTCCGCGGTGACTTCGTCGCGATCCGTTGGTTGTTCGATTTCAGCCGATGCTTCACCACCCGGCGAATGAGAGCATGGGGCATTGGTTTGTCGAGCGGAAAGCGCAGGTTGCCCTTGGGTCCCGCGAACGGCGCCAGGTCCCGCAGCAGCTTCGCGTCACCCGACACCGGCGGAAAGATGCCGATGTGACGCTGAAATGCCGCGAAGTAGATGACGATCCTCTGTTGGCGGAAGGCGGGCATGCGGTAGCTGATGACTTCGTCCGCATCCGGAGCTTCCTGGCGGACGATGCGTCGGATCTCTTTGAGGCGTGGTCGGGCAGTTGGTGCGGCGGATGCGATGTATTCATCGATGGTCGCCGGAACGCCTGTTGCTGGTTTGCGCATGATTCCGCCGGGTCGGGCTGGTGGTTTCAGTTTCCGCGGACGCGCTCTGGTTCCCGGCCTGGAACGTCAGAGAGGAGAGAGAATACCGGTGCAGGACGGCGCCGTCGAGAGATCACGCATTGGTTCAAGGGGGAGCGGCGGGATAGCCCGGTGGCGGCACGACGAAATGTTGTCGTGTCGCAGGGCCTGGTCATGGTCCGGTGGCGAAGGGGTTGCCTGGGACCCATGCATTGGGAGTGTTGGCTGGGGTGAGTCGCCGGATGAGCGGGAGCGAAATCCAGGGGCGCCGGGTTGCCCGGGTCATGGGATTGGTGGTGGTGTCACTCCGGCGTGGTATGTTGGCGGGGAGTGGGGGGATGGTCGTGAGATGGGATCGGAACGGCGCTTCACATGGAGCCGCGCGACGCAGGTCGGTGCGGGAAGGTCGGACAGGACACGCACGAGAGTGACCTATGGATAGGATCTCGACCAGGCTGGCCGCGATCGTTGACGCACTCCCGCTGCGTCCCGGGATGCGCGTCCTTGAAATTGGCTGCGGGCCGGGAGCCGCTGCCCGTGCCGTTCTACGTCGCATAGGCAAGGGGCACGTACTTGCCATCGACAGGTCGGCCAAGGCCATCACCCAAGCCGTGGCGTGTTCCGACGTTGAGCTTGCGTCGGGCCAACTCGAGTTTCGCTGTGTTGCCGTTGAGGACCTTGTCTTGCGCAAGGGAGAGCTGCCTTACGACCTTGCGTTCGCAGTACGGGTGGGAGCACTGGATGGTCGCCACCCGGACACCGGGCAAGTCGCACTTCGCCGGCTGCAGGGCGCACTGGTCAGGGGAGGCCGTCTTTTCATCGACGGTGGCAACCCGCTCAAGGAAGTCAGCGTCCCTGTTGCCTGACAATGGCGTACGGCATATGACACCGCCTGGCAGGATCGTTGAGCTGATCTGCCTTGGTGCATTGCAGTCATAAGTGCAGGCCCGTCAAATTCGGGCGACTCCCAAACGACATCCGGCTGGAGGGTGACCCCCTGGCGAAACGCACTGACAAGAAGGACACCACCGCAGGCAGCGGCGCCACCGTCGGCTACGAAGCTCAGCTCTGGCAGATGGCCGATGCGTTGCGCGGCTCGATGGACGCTGCCGAGTACAAGCACGTTGTCCTGGGACTGATCTTCCTCAAGTACATCTCCGACGCTTTCGAGGAGCAGCACAGCAAGCTCGTCGCCGAGAAGGCCAAGGGCGCCGACCCCGAAGGCCCCGACGAGTACCGCGCCCAGAACATCTTCTGGGTGCCGCCCGAGGCGCGCTTGGTGCATCTGAAGGCGCAGGCGAAGCAGTCCACCATCGGCCGGATCGTGGCCGATGCAATGACCTGTATCGACGGCCAGATCGCCAACGGCGACACCTTCGACGACGACCGCCATCCTGACCTCAAGGCCGAGTTCATCCTCGCCAACCCGCCCTTCAACATGAAGGAGTGGAACGCTGGCGTGAAGGACAACGACACGCGCTGGCAGTACGGCATCCCACCCGCGAGCAACGCCCACACGCTGCCGTTAGGCCGATGAATCATCTGCTCACTCCCCACCATGCCAAGTTCTACGCGCACGACCTCACGCGGCGCGCACCGGGCGGCATGGACCGCCTTTCGACGGCGCTCTTCGACGCTGCCGTGGACCTCAATCCGCACCAGATCGAGGCCGCCCTGTTCGCGCTGCAGTCGCCGCTGTCCAAGGGGGTGATCCTCGCCGACGAGGTGGGGCTCGGGAAGACCATCGAGGCCGGAATCGTGCTCTGCCAATACTGGGCGGAGCGCCGGCGGCGGCTGTTGGTGATTTGCCCGGCGTCCATCCGCAAGCAGTGGGCCCTGGAGCTCGAGGAGAAGTTCAGCCTGCCCGCCACCGTGCTGGATGCCAAGGCGTATCGCACCGCGCAGCGGGAAGCCCGCGACCCGCTGCACCCCGGCACGATCGTGATCGTGTCGCTGCATTACGCGAACGCGCTGCGTGAAGAACTCCGATCGGTTAAATGGGATCTGGTGGTCATCGACGAGGCGCACAAGCTCCGTAACGCCTACCGTCCGAGCAACAAGGTCGGTCAGGGGATCCGTTGGGCGACCGAGGATTGCCGCAAGCTCCTGCTCACCGCGACGCCGCTGCAGAACTCCCTGCTCGAGCTGTACGGGCTCTCGACACTCATCGACGAGCAACTGTTCGGCGACGCCAACGCCTTTCGTGCCCAGTACGCCAGCGCCGGCAGTGACCTCGGGGCGCTTCGCGCGCGCCTCGCGCCGTTCTGCAAGCGGACCCTGCGCAACCAGGTCACGGAGTACATCCGCTACACCGAACGACGGCCCATCACCCGGCCATTTCACCCGACCGACGCCGAGCACGCACTCTACGAGGAGGTCTCCGCGTTTCTGCAGCGCGAGGACAGCTATGCCCTGCCGCGCCGCCAACGGCACCTGACGGCGCTCATCCTCCGCAAGCTGCTCGCGTCGTCATCGCTGGCGATCGCCGCAACTTTGGACATCCTGCGTCAGCGCCTCGAAACGTTGCGCGATGAGCGCGTTCAGAGCGACCCGCAGTTCGCGGAGCAGTTGGTCGAGAGCGAGGAGATCGAGGACGACCTCCTCGATGAGATTCTTGCAGAGGCCGATGGCGGCGAGGATGAGGAGACGGCTTCGCCGCCAATCGACCGCCGCAAGCTCCGCGGGGAGATCGAGGCCCTCCGCAGCCTGGCCGAGAAGGCGCGCCGCATCGGCGTGGACACCAAGTCGCAAGCGCTGCTCAAGGCGCTGGAGATCGGCTTCGAGCAGATGTTATCGACCGGCGCCGCCCGCAAGGCGCTGATCTTCACCGAGTCCCGCCGCACCCAGGATTACCTCAAGGGTTTCCTCGAGTCGCACGGCTACGCGGGGCAGGTAATCATCTTCAACGGCACCAACGGGGGCCCGGAGGCCACGCCCATCTACGAACGGTGGGTCGAACGCAACCGCGACACCGGGCGCGTGTCGGGCTCGCGCGCCGTGGACATGCGCACCGCGCTCATCGAGCACTTCCGCGACGACGCCGCCATCCTGCTCGCCACCGAGGCTGCGGCCGAAGGCGTGAACCTCCAGTTCTGCTCCCTGGTCGTCAACTACGACCTGCCGTGGAACCCCCAGCGCATCGAACAGCGCATCGGCCGCTGCCACCGCTACGGCCAGAGACACGACGTCGTCGTCATCAACTTCCTGAACGAACGCAACGAGGCGGACCGTCGCGTGCTCGAGTTGCTGACCGAGAAGTTCAGCCTGTTCAACGGAGTCTTCGGTGCCTCGGACGACGTGCTCGGCAGTATCGAGTCCGGCGTCGACTTCGAGAAGCGCATCCTCGCGATCTACCAGGAGTGCCGCACGCCGGAAGCCATCGACGCCGCTTTCCGCGCGCTGCAGGCCGAAATGGACGAGCAAATCCGCACGCGCCTCGACGACACCCGGCGCGCCTTGTTCGAGCACTTCGACGAGGACGTCCACCAGCGGCTGCGCCTGCGACTCGCGGATGCGCGGGCCCAGCTCGACCGCGTGGGCCAGCGCTTCTGGTCGCTGACCCGCCACATGCTCGCCGATCGGGCGCGCTTCGACGAGGCCGCGCTGGCGTTCTACCTGGAGCGTCCGCCGCGGGCCGACATCCCGCGTGGCCGCTACCACCTCATCTCCAAGTCGCAGCCGGAGGTCGGTGACGGAAGCGGCGAAGAATCCGGCCGTTTCCTCTATCGACTGTCTCACCCGCTGGGCGAGCACGTCCTGGACGAAGCGAAGCGGGCCGCGACGCCGGCCGCGGAGATTCACTTCAACGTCACGGGCCACCCCGCCAGGCTCTCCGTGGTCGAGGCCCTGTGCGGGAAGAAGGGCTACCTGACGCTCACCCGGCTGGCGATCGATTCCTGCGATCGGGAGGAGTACCTGCTTTTTTCCGGTTTCACCGATGATGGAGCGCGGCTCAACCAGGATACCATTGAAAAGATCTTCCTGTGTGACGGTCGCGTGGTTGGCGACGCCGCCATCCCGGTAACCCAGGCGCGGCGCCTGGCCGCCGAGTCCGAGCGCCACGCGCAGGCAACCGTCAGCCGCTCGCTCGAACGGAACAGCAGGCATTTCCAAAAGGCGCGTGAGAAGCTGGACCGCTGGGCCGACGACATGGTGCTCGCCACCGAGAAGGCGCTGGAGGACACCAAGAAGCAGATCAAGGTGCTGCGACGCCAGGCGCGGCAGGCGGTGACGCTCGACGAGCAGCGTGAGATCCAGGAGAAGACGAGCCGGCTCGAACGCCAGCAGCGCCGCCAGCGGCAGGAGATCTTCCAGGTCGAGGACGAGATCATGGCCAGGCGCGACCGGCTCGTGGACCAGCTCGAGCAGCGCTTGGCGCAGCACACGGCCAGCGAAACGCTCTTCAGCATCCGCTGGGCCGTCGTATGAGCCGCGCCGCGGGCTTGCGCTTTGCTCGAACATCTGAGTAACTTTACTCACACCGATGAGCAAAACAACCTCCGCCTACGAGAGACCCCACGCCCGGCTGCTCCGCGACCGGCTCACCGAGCCGCGGCGGCTCATCCAGTTCGTGGGCGGGCCGCGCCAGGCGGGCAAAACCACGATCGTCCAACAGGCCCTCGCGCGCCTGGCGACGCCGTCGCTCTACGCCTCGGCGGACGAGCCGGTCGTGCGCGACACCGCGTGGCTCGCGGCGCAGTGGGAGAACGCCCGGGACCTTCTGTCGGGCCCGCGCGGCGCGGGCGCCATCCTCGCCATCGACGAGGTGCAGAAGGTGACCGGGTGGTCCGAGACGGTGAAGCGGCTGTGGGACGAGGACAGCCGCCACCGCCGGCGGCTGCGGGTGGTGCTGCTCGGATCGGCGCCGCTCGTGATGCAGCGCGGTCTCACCGAGAGCCTCGCCGGCCGCTTCGAGACGATCCACGTCGGCCACTGGTCGTTCACCGAGATGCAGAGCGCCTTCGGCTGGGATCTGGAAACCTACCTCTACTTCGGCGGCTATCCGGGCGCGGCACACCTGGCGGACGATCCGCCGCGCTGGCGCAGCTACATCGCGCAGGCGATGATCGAGACGACGATCGCGCGCGACGTGCTGCTCATGTCGCGCGTCGAGAAGCCCGCCCTGCTGCGTCGCCTGTTCGAGCTGGGCTGCCGGTATTCCGGGCAGGTCCTCTCGTTCACCAAGATGCTCGGCCAGCTCCAGGATGCCGGCAACACGGTGACGCTCGCGCACTACCTCGACCTGCTCGGCGGCGCGGGCATGCTCACGGGGCTGCAGAAGTACGCCGGCACGGCCGTGCGCCAGCGGGGCTCGAGCCCCAAGCTCCAGGTGCTGAACACCGCGCTCCTGACCGCGCAGTCCGGCCTTTCGCCCGCGGAGGCACGCTCGGACCGCGAGTTCCGCGGGCGCCTCGTCGAGTCGGCCGTCGGCGCGCACCTCGCCAACGCCGCGGCCGGCGGCGCCTGCGAACTGTTCTACTGGCGCGAGCGCAACCGCGAGGTGGACTTCGTGCTGCGCGCCGGCCGCCGCGTGGCCGCCATCGAAGTCAAGAGCGGCCGCGCGCCGGATGCCTTCCCGGGCCTCGCCGCGTTTACCGCGTCGTTCAAGCCCCGGCGCAGCCTGATCGTGGGCGGCGACGGCATCCCGCTCGAAGAGTTCCTGTCGCGGCCGGTCACCGACTGGCTGCAACCCTGAGGCAAGCCCGATGAGCCAGAAGTACGAAAAGCTGAAGACCCTGTTGAAAGAGCTGTTCCAGCTCGACCAGCCCGACCTCGATTTCGGCTTCTACCGCGTGATGCACGCCCGCGCCGCGGAGGTCACGCAGTTTCTGGACAAGGACCTGCTGCCGCAGGTGAAGGCGGCCTTCGAGCAGTACCAGCCGGCGGACAAGGCGGCGATCGAGAAGGAGCTCGCCAAGGTGATCGCCGGCATCGAAGCCGCCGGCATGAATCCCGAGGACTCACCGAAGGTCAAGGAGCTGCGCGCGAAGCTCGCCGACGACGCGGTGGACCTCGACGCGCTGGAAGCCGAGGTCTACGACCATCTCTTCAGCTTCTTCCGCCGCTACTACTCGGAGGGTGACTTCCTCAGCAAGCGCGTCTACAAGCCCGGCGTTTACGCCATCCCCTACGAGGGCGAGGAGGTCAAGCTCCACTGGGCCAACGCCGACCAGTACTACATCAAGACGAGCGAGTACCTGCGCGACTACGCCTTCCGCCTGCGCCCGGACGATCCCTCGACAGGCTCGGGACAGGCTCAGAACCCGATGCGCGTGCATTTCCGGCTGGTGGATGCGGCCGAGGGCGAGCACGGCAACGTGAAGGAAGCCGCCGGCAAGGAGCGGCGCTTCAGGCTCGCTTCGGCGCCCTTCGCTGCCGTCGAGGACGGCGAGCTGGTGATCCGCTTCACCTACGAGCCTGACGCAGCGAAGCAGAAGGAGCTCAACGCCGCCGCCGAAGAAGCGATCCTCGGCCTCGCCGACGCATCACTGGCCGACTGGTTGAAGCCCCTCGGCGCGAAGCACGTGCGCGCCGACGGCACCGCGTCCGACGCCACGCGCCTGCGCGTGCATCTGGACCGCTACACCGCGCGCAACACCTTCGACTACTTCATCCACAAGGACCTGGGCGGCTTCCTGCGCCGCGAGCTCGACTTCTACATCAAGAACGAGGTGATGCACCTCGACGACGTGGAGAACGAGAGCGCCCCGCGGGTCGAGCAGTATCTCTCCAAGATCAAGGTCATCCGCAAGATCGCCGGCAAGATCATCACCTTCCTCGCGCAGCTCGAGGATTTCCAGAAGAAGCTGTGGCTCAAGAAGAAGTTCGTGACGGAGACGAGCTGGTGCATCCGGCTCGGCGTGATCCCGGAAGCGTTCTACCCGGAGATCGCCGCGAACGATGCGCAGCGCGAGGAGTGGGTGCGGCTGCACGCCATCGACGAGCTGAAACCCACCGACGGCAGCCTGCTCGAACCCGGCAAGCCGGGGTACAGCGTGCCGCTCACGGTGGAATTCCTGAAGGCGCATCCGACGCTGATGGTGGATACGCGGCACTTCGATGCCGGCTTCACCGCGCGGCTACTGGAGGCGACCGGCGAAGTGGATGAGCAGACTGATGGGGTGCTGCTCCACAGCGAGAACTTCCAGGCGCTTCGCTTGCTCACGCATACCTACGGCGGGGCAGCTTCGGCGATCTACATCGACCCACCCTACAACGCACCTGCAAGCGAGGTGCTCTACAAGAACGAGTACAAGCACTCGTCGTGGTTGACCCTTATGCAGGATCGTCTTGCTCTGGCACGCACGCTACTAAGGGAAGCGGCGCCGATCGCAGTAGCGATCGATGACTATGAGGTCGAGCGACTGTGTGTAGTATTGGATCAGGAGTTTCGTAATTACGATCGCCATATGGTAGTTGTCAATCATCATCCGCAAGGCGGGATGAGCGCAAACCTCACAAGGACGCACGAATACATGGTGGTACTCACGCCGGTGGGGACTGACATTCTTCGTGGCAAGCGAAAGTTGGGAGAGACCGAGCACCGAAGTTTTATGTTGAGCGGCCCTGGGGAGAACAAGTCTCGCATTGGCAGACCAAACAGCTTCTACGCCGTGATCATTGACCAACACAACCGGAAGATTGTCGGGTTCGAACCACCCCCGGCCTTGGGAGCGGACTACCCTCGAGGGACAACGTCAGAGGGATTTGAGAGAAGATACCCGATCAACGACGCCGGCGACGAGAAAGTGTGGTGTCGCGCATATTCATCTGCGCTTGCGGGGTTTGAACGCGGCGAGATTGCGCTCAGCAGCAGTGGAGCCCTCAAGCTTGTGGTGCCGACCAGCAACAAGCGCAACAGCTTGATGAGCAACTGGACCGACAGTCGGTACAACGCCGGGCCTCACGGCACGGCGCTGCTCGCAGACATCCTTGGGTCGCGGGATCTATTTTCTTACCCGAAAGCGATTCACACGGTTTGGGATGCGGTTGAGGCGATGACATGGCCGGTAGAGAGCCCATCGGTCCTCGACTACTTCGCCGGCTCCGGCACCACCGGCCACGCGGTTATCAACCTGAACCGCGAAGACGGCGGCCAGCGCAAGTTCATCCTCGTCGAACAGGCTGACTACTTCGACACCGTCCTCCTCCCGCGCCTGAAGAAGGTCACCTTCACTCCCGAGTGGAAAGACGGCAAGCCGAAGCGCCTCGCCACACCGGAGGAAGCCGAGCGCAGCCCGCGGATCATGAAGGTGGTGCGGCTCGAATCCTACGAGGACACGCTCAACAACCTGGAACTGAGGCGCACGAACGAGCAGCAGGGCTTGCTCGACCTCGCGCCGGCGCAAGGAGCTGACAAGCTGAAAGAGCAGTACATGCTCCGCTACCTGCTCGACGTCGAGGCGCGCGGCAGCCAGTCGCTGCTGAATGTCGCGGCGTTCAGCGACCCGACGGCCTACAGGCTCAAGGTCAAGCGCCCCGGCTCGGACGAGTCGCGCGAGGTGAACGTCGATCTCATCGAGACCTTCAACTGGCTGATCGGGCTCACGGTGCAGCACCTCGCGGCGCCGCAGGCCTTCAGCGCCGAAACTGAACGCGACGCCGAAGGGCGGCTGCGGCTCGAGGGCCGGCTCAGGCAGGAGGCCGACGGCCGCTGGTGGTTCCGCACCGTCACCGGCACCACGCCCGACGGGCGCAGGACACTCGTCATCTGGCGCAAGCGCCCCGGCGGCGAGACGGCCGAGGGGATCGAGCAGGACAACCTGATCCTCGACGAGTGGTTCACGAAGCAGGGCTACAAAGCCAAGGACAGCGAGTTCGACCTGATCTACGTCAACGGCGACAACAACCTCGAGAACCTGAAGGCCCCCGACGACACCTGGAAGGTGCGCCTCATCGAAGAGGACTTCTTCCGCCTGATGTTCGAGACGGAGGGGGTGTGATGGCGAGGAAGTCACCAGGACGTCGAACTCTGGCCCGTTCGATGGAGCCCCTGTATCGGGAGATCCGTGCTGTCCTCGAAGAAGCGCGCACCGGGGCCTACCGCGCGGTCAACGCCGCGATGGTGCAGGCCTACTGGCGGGTTGGGCGGCTGATCGTCGAGCACGAACAGAAAGGGAGGAGTCGCGCGGAGTACGGCGAGTCGGTGATTGCATCCCTGGCGGTGCGCCTGACCAAGGACCTCGGGCGAGGCTTCGATGAGCGGAACCTGTGGTACATGCGCAGCTTCTACCTGGCCTTCCCGATTCTGAACGCAGCGCGTTCAGAATCGCCGGGGACGAAGAAGCGCGCCGTGGCGCCTCGAGAATTGCCGATTCGCCACTCGGCGGGTGGCGAATCCCCGGCGCTTCGACCCGAGCTGTCCTGGACCCATTACCGCCTTCTGCTGGCTGTGACCGATCCGGCAGCACGCGAGTGGTACATGAACGAAGCAGCCACCCAGCACTGGTCTACCCGGCAGCTCGAACGTCAGATCTCGGTGCTCTACTACGAGCGCCTGCTGGCCAGCCGCAAGAAGGCGCCGGTGCGCCGCGAGGCCAGGGAGAAGCTTGCCGCCATGGAGGCGGAGCAGTTCATCCGCGACCCGTACGTCCTCGAGTTCCTCGACCTCAAGGACTACCCGGGGCTCCGTGAGTCGGCGGTCGAGCAGGCGATCATCGACAACCTGCAGGCGTTCCTGTTGGAGCTGGGCAAGGGCTTCTCGTTCGTGGTGCGGCAGAGGCGGATGCGCTTCGAGGACGAGGACTTCTACGTCGATCTCGTCTTCTACAACTACCTGCTCAAGTGCTTCGTCCTGATCGACCTGAAGGTCGGCAAGCTGACCCACCAGGACATCGGACAAATGGATGCCTACGTTCGCATGTTCGACGCCCATGCGCGACCCGAGGGCGACAACCCGACGATCGGCCTGATCCTCTGTTCCCGCAAGAACGAAGCGATCGCGAAGTACTCGGTGCTGAGCGAGGCGCGCCAGATCTTTGCCGCCAAGTACGTGAAGGTGCTGCCGACCGAGCGCGAGCTCAAGCGCGAGATCGAGCGTGAACGACGCCGGATCGAAGCGGGTCGCCCCGGCCAGGAGAAGTCCTGATGCCGCGCGGGCGCCCTCGCGGAAGCGATGCTGCACCGGCTCGCCGCGGGCGCCGGGCCAACGCCCGCGCTTCCGTGCCGTTCAACCGCAGGCTGGTCCTGAACCAGTGGCTGCTCGGCCTCTTCGGCGTCGAGCGGTTCGACCCGCTCGCCGAGCACCTGAAGGACGAGGCGCTCGAAGGGATGGACGAGAACAACGTCCACCACTTCCACCGCGCGCTCTGCCTGCATCTGCCCATCGAGCAGCGGCCCGAGCTGCCGGACGAGCTGCTGCTGGAGCACGACCAGGCCATCGTCTCGGTCACCCAGCGCCTGAACGAGCGGCGGATCACGCGGGGCGAAGCGCCGATCGTCTGGAAGTACTTCCAGTACCTGGCGTTGCTTTTCACCGAGATCTACCTCGACCGCTACTTCCGCGATCCGTGCGCCCTGCTGGTCGCGCTCAACCAGCGGATCGCTGCGCTCAACGAGGACCTGGACGAGCCCGACCGGATCGCCGCGCTCGACGAGACCGCCGAGGCCTGGCCGCAGCTCAACAAGATCGCCTTCTGGATGGCGACCGGCAGCGGCAAGACGCTGCTGATGCACGCCCACATCCTGCAGTACCGGCGCTTCCTCGAAACCCACGGCCGCGGCCGCGAGCTCAACCGGATCCTCCTGCTCACGCCCAACGAGGGGCTCTCCGAGCAGCACCTGCGCGAGTTCGAAAAGGCCGGCATCGAGGCCGAGATCTTCGACAAGGATGGGCGCGGGCTCTTCGCCGGGCAGGCGGTCGAGATCCTCGAGGTCACCAAGCTCAAGGAGGAGATGGGCGAGAAGACTGTCGCCGTGGAGGCCTTCGAGGGGAACAACCTCGTGCTGGTGGACGAAGGGCACCGCGGCGCCTCGGCCGGCGGCGAGGGCGCCTGGATGAAGTTCCGCAACGCGCTCTGCGAGAAGGGCTTCTCCTTCGAGTACTCCGCCACCTTCGGCCAGGCCGTGAAGGCGAGCCGTGCCCTCACCGACCTCTACGCGCGCAGCACGCTCTTCGACTACTCGTACCGCTGGTTCTACGGCGACGGCTTCGGGAAGGACTACCAGATCCTGAACCTCGAGGACGACAGCAACGCCGAGTGGATGCAGAGCTATCTCATCGCCTGCCTGCTCGCCTTCTTCCAGCAGCAGCGCCTGTACCGGGAGCACGAGCGCGCGTTCAGGCCGTTCAACCTGGAACGGCCGCTCTGGATCTTCGTGGGCGGCAGCGTGACCGCGACGCTGGCCACGCGCGACGCCTCGGACATCGTGGAGATCCTGCGGTTTCTGAGCCGCTACGTGGCGAACCGCGCCGACAGCATCGAGCAGATCCGGCGGGTGCTCCACGAAGGACTGGTAACCGCGACCGGCAAGAACCTGTTCGCCGGCCGGTTCGCCTACCTGAACACCTGCGGGTTATCGCCGGAGCAGATCTTCGACGAGACGCTGGCGACGCTGTTCAACGCGCCGGCCGGCGGCGCACTGCACGTCGAGAATCTGAAAGGCGCTACGGGCGAAGTGGCCGTCCGCGTGGGCGACAACGACCCCTTCGGCGTCATCAACGTCGGCGATGACGCCAAGCTGGTCAAACTCTGCGAAGAGAAGGGACTCAAGGTGGCCGAGCGCGAGTTCGCCGGCTCGCTGTTCCACGAGCTGGAACAGCCGCATTCGACCATCCACGTGCTCATCGGCTCGAAGAAGTTCACCGAGGGCTGGAGCAGTTGGCGCGTGAGCACGATGGGACTGATGAACGTGGGCCGGGGCGAGGGCGCGCAGATCATCCAGCTCTTCGGCCGCGGCGTGCGGCTCAAGGGCATCGGGATGACCCTCAAACGGAGTGGGCGCGCCACTCTCCCCGAAGGCCTGGAACGGCCGAAGCACATCGACACGCTCGAGACGCTCCACATCTTCGGCATCCGCGCGGACTACATGGCGCAGTTCCGCGATTTCCTCGAGGAGGAGGGGCTGCCGACCCACGACGAGCGCATCGAGTTCATCCTGCCGATCGTCAGGAACCTGGGTACACGGCCGCTGAAGACGATCCGCCTGAAGAAGGAGATCAACGGCGTCAGCACCGAATTCGGCGACGCCTTCCGCAAGCTCGGCCCCATCCCCACGATCCAGCCCCCGCACCCCGCACACGAGGAAGCAACGGCCTGGCTGCAGAAGAACCAGGTGGTGCTCAACTGGTATCCGAAGATCCAGGCGATGAAGTCGGCGGGGGTTTCAGGAGGAGACGACGAGGGCGCCCCGAACCAGACCCGGCTGACCTCCCGCCACGTCGCCTTTCTCGACCTCGACCGGCTCCATTTCGAGCTGGAGCGCTTCAAGGCGGAGCGCGGCTGGCACAACCTGAATCTCACGCGCTCAGGCATCGCCGACCTGCTCGCGGACACGAGCTGGTACCGGCTGCTGATCCCGGAATCGGAGATGGCGTTCGATTCCTTCGAGAAGGTGCGCGTCTGGCAGGAGGTCGCGCTGGCGCTGCTGCGCAAGTATGTCGAGCGCTATTACAGCTTCCGCAAGCGGGAGTGGGAGCTGCCACACCTGGAGTACCGCGATATCGCTGCGGACGATCCCAACTTCCCCCGCATCGTTCGAGAAAGCGGCCCAGAGTACGGCTACCGCATCCTGATCGAGGAGTCGCAGCAGGAGATCGTCGAGAAGCTGGGCGAGCTGAAGGCCGCGATCGAAGCTGGACACCTGAAAGCTTGGGAGTTCCGTGGCATCAAGGCGATCTGGTTCGGGCGGCACCTCTACCAGCCGCTGCTCTTCCTCGATGGTGGCGTCGTCGACATCTCACCGGTGCCCCTCAACAAGGGCGAGCGCCGCTTCGTCGAGGATCTGAAGGCATTCCACGAGGCGAACCCCCAGTTCTTCGCAGACAGGGAGCTCTACCTGCTGCGCAACCTGAGCAAGGGGCGCGGCGTCGGGTTCTTCGAGGCCGGCAACTTCCATCCCGACTTCATCGTCTGGCAGCTCGTGGGCGAGCGCCAGCGGGTCGCCTTCGTCGATCCCAAGGGCATCCGCAACGTGGGCCTGCAGGATCCCAAGATCGGCTTCCATGAAACCGTCAAGGAGATCGAGCAGCGGCTCGGCGATCCCGGGGTCGTTCTCGAGTCCTTCATCGTCTCGAACACGCCGTCACATGTGATGCACCAGCAGTGGGGCATCAAAAAGGACGAGATGGCCCGGCGGCACATCGTCTTCCAGGACGAAGACAAGGACACGTACATCCGCACCCTGCTCCAGCATTGAGCGAGGGGCTGCTGCCATTTTCTTGACACACCGCTACCAGCATGACTCCATTGCACCTGCGCGGTGTTCGGCGACTACATCAGCGTCTACGACATCCAGCGCGCCGCGCAGGACGGCGCCGCGGTTCCGATCTACTACGAGAGCCGACTGGCCAGACTGGCACTCGATGAGGCCAAGCGTCCGAGGATCGACCCGGACTTCGAGGAGGCCACCGAGGACGAGGAGGTCGAGCGCAAGGAGAAGCTCAAGACCCGTTGGGCGCAGCTCGAGGCCGTGGTGTGTTCCCACAAGCGGCTCTAAATCGTGGCGCGCGACATCGTGGAGCACTCCGGGAAGCGCCTCGAGGCGATGGACGCCAAGGCCATGGTGGTCTGCATGAGCCGTCGCATCGGCCTCGAGCTGTACGACGAGATCGTCAAGCTGCGGCCCGCTTGGGCGGGATCTGACTGGATGGAGGCTCCGGGAAACACCATGACAATCATTCCCATCGTGCGCTGCCACAACCTGCGAGAATCACTCGCATTCTACACCAGCCTGCCTGGCTTCCGGCGAATCGATGGCAATGACGGCGACGCCGATCCCGCGTTCTGCGCCCTGTCGCATGGGGGAAGCCTTCTGTATCTCTCCAGCCATCACGGCGATGGCGAGTACGGGCAGGCGATCGTCATCCGGATCGACGATGCTGACCGGGAATGGCAGATCCTGCAGAGCCGCGGCCTGCATCCCGCGGCCAATCCGGAGTCTCCCGTTCACAATGGCCCCGTCGACCAGACCTTGGGAACCCGGGACTTCTACGTCGACGATCCGGACGGAAATACCCTTCGCTTCGTGCAGGAAAAGTGAACCGACAACTCAGGGCCACAGCAGCAACCGGGAACGGATGCACCTGAGGACAGCACGCATGACACCAACGCCGGGGATGTCTCGTTATGACGCCAGCTCCCGGCGAACTGCGTGCCCGTGGCTGAACGCACTGCATCGCCGGACAAGCGTACCAGCCATCCTCAGTCATGACACCGTTATGTCCCTCACACTCATCGTCCTCCTGCGTGCAATACACGTGATCGCCAGCAGCTTCTGGCTCGGAATCATGCTTCTCAATGCCGCCTTTCTTCTGCCTGCCATCCGGAACTCCGGCCCGGCCGGAGGCCAGGTCATGAAGCAGCTCGTTCAGGCCCGTCGCCTCCCTTCCTTCATCAACGCCGCCGTGGTCACCTCCCTCACAACCGGTGCCATTGTCCTCTGGTGGGTGTCCGGGGGATTCAGCGCAGCCTGGACACAATCCGGTCAGGGACTGGGACTGCTCACTGGCGCAGCACTCGCAATTCTCGTCGCCCTCATGGGTCAGTTCGTCAATGGCCCGACTGCCCGACGTCTGGGTCAGATCAGTGCCCAGCTCCCGAACCTGGAAGGCGCCTCACGTGAGGCCACCATGGTCACCGTCCACCAACTCCAGTCGCGACTCATCCGCTCCACCACCCTCGCGGCATCCGTGCTCACCATGGCTGCATTTCTCATGGCCACGGCACGCTTCCTGGGATGAAACGTCCCGGTCGAGGGCCTAAGCGCCTGACCCACCACCGCCCCGCGCTATCCGGGCGGTAACGGAAAGCTGACCCACGTGACGCATGGCGTGCTCCGCGCCATGCGTCAGGCAGCCAATCACGGTGGAAGGGAGCTGAGCCCGACCCACCCCCCGGAAATCAGTCAGGGTCCCGACATCGACGGTGCGAAGCTCCGCCAGGGCCGCATCGACCCGCGCTGACAGCGCCGCCAGCACCTTCGGAATGTCCGCATCACGCACCGCCTCACCCTCCGACCGCAACGCGGCAAACTGCTCCGGCGAAAGCGCATCTCCCCGGGCGTAGGTGAAGAGGCGATCGATCACGCCGGTCATGTGCCGCACGTGGAAGGCAACCGACGCAACTCCGGCGGGCCGGGCGTTCCACTCCTGCTCCGTCAACGGCGCCACCATCTCCTGCACGCTCTCACGCACCTGCAGCAGAATGTGCGCAATGGGCTGCAGGATCCCCGGGACTCCCTCTATGGGTCCGCGCTGCCACCACTCGGTCTTAGCCATCCCGGATCACCGCCGCTCGAATTGTCGCATTCATTGAAGTTACCCGCCCAGTGGTCACCCAGCCACACGAGACCGGAAACCCACCTCAGGATGCGATGCGGTATATACTCCCCACGTCGGAACGACCACCCGGACTCCGGACTCGCTGGCTCAACGACAACCCTGTCCGTCACAGCCGGAACGTCGCCGGAAACCGAAGGACCAAGCATTCGGAGATCATCGTGGCCTGGACATACCTGCTTCTCGCCGGAATCCTGGAGATCGGCTGGCCCGTGGGGCTGAAGATGGCGCAGACACCGGCAACGCGTCTGACCGGCCTCGGGATCGCAGTCGTATTCATGATCGCCAGCGGAGCCATGCTGTGGCTCGCGCAACGGCAGATCCCCATCGGAACCGCGTACGCAATCTGGACGGGCATCGGCGCCTCCGGGACCTTTCTCGTGGGGGTCCTCCACTACGGCGACCAGGCTTCCATCGCCCGATACGTGGGCGTCGCTCTCATCATTGCCGGTGTCGCCACTCTGAAACTGGCTCACTGATCCACAACGCCAGCACTCCATCACTGCCGCGACTCCTCCGCCGCGGCGGTGCCCGCGCCTGTAGGCCAACGCCCAAGGCACCTGTCGGCATACGCCGGACAGGAAGACGGCGGCAATCCGATACCCGCCACATCTCCTCCGGCATTAGCTCATGACAGGCGACCGGACCACCAGGCACAGGAGGGACCGCCATGATGAAGTACTCCGATCTGAAGCAACTCAGCCAGGACCTGGAAGGCCGCGATGTCCTCAGCGTCTACATCAATGGGGAGGAACGCGATCCGGCCAGGCGGCAGACCTGGCGCGTCAACCTCCGTCATGCGCTCGACCGGATCGAAGCCGGTCTCGCGAATGCTCCCCGCACGGACCGGATGGCCTTCGCTGAAGCCCGTCGGAAGATGTCGGATACGCTCGATGCCATCCGGGGCAGTGTCCGCGCCCCAGGCTGGGTGGGGTTCTTCACCGATGCCGGCGAGCACTGGTCGGGACCGATGGCAGCACCGGTCTCCACGACCGCCACCTGGGGCCGCGGCGCACGCCTGGCGCCATACATCCGCGCGCTCAAGGAAGAGCGCCCCGTAATGGTCGTCATCACGGATACTCGTCAGGCGCGCATCTTCCGCTACGCGGAACGGAAGCTCGACCTGCTGGAAACCGTCCACGCTCGCATGGCTCTCGAACCGAGGGGCCACATGAGCGCCCCCCTGCGCACGGGATTCCACAGCGGCACGCGTGGCATCAGCGGAACGGATTCGGCACAGCGTCAGTTGCGGGATGGCACGGCGCACATGCTGGCCGAAGTCACCGGCATCCTCGCGCGTCCCACGGACGAAGCCTTCTGGCTGGTACTCGGCGGCAGCGCGTCTCCGGTGAACGATCTCCTCTCCCGGCTCCCGGCCGACATCGCAGCCCGAGCCGCACGCGCCACACAACTCGACCTGCGCGCCACGGACGCACAGATCGTGGAAACCGCCAGGCAGACCGCATCGATGCTTCGCAATGACACGGACCTGCGACTGGTGAACGAGGCGCTGGAGCGCGAACAGAGTGACGGGTACGGCGTAACCGGCCCGGAAGGTACGAAACAGGCCCTGACGGACGGTCGCGCCCGCGAGCTGTACTTCACCCGGAAGTTCCTGGACGACCACTCCGCGTCCGCGGAAGACATGGTCCGCCTGGCGTTGGGCAGCGGTACCGTCGTGGAGCAGGTGTCCGGTACGGCCGCCGAGCGACTGGATGCCGTGGGAGGCGTGGGCGCGCGACTGCGCTACGCCGCACCCACGGCGACCGCCGCAGGCACACGCGACAGCACCGGGTAGCCTCTCACACCGGCACCCGGCCTCACCTTCACTGCTTCGACCGCACCGGCGCTCCGGCCGGATCCTGCGGAGTACCAGTCTTCCGATGACTGTGGCTCCGCAGGATCTGCAGCCGCTGCTGGAACTCCCGGCTCTCGCGCTCCTCCAGCGCGGCGGGAATCTGCAGCAGCGTCATGCACGCCACCGCCGCCGCCAGCAGCCACGGCAGCAGCAGCGAACCCGGCAGACCGCCACGACCCTCACGCCGCGCCGACAGACGCTGCACCAGCACCGGCGCCCGGCGCTGCAGCCACACCGTCGCGAACAGCAGCAATCCCCCCAGCAGCGCCAGCGATACCGGGAACCACGGCGTGTCCCGGAAAACATCCGCCGCCAGATACATCAGATACATGAACAGTACGACCACCCCGAATACCATATGGGTCCGCCGGGCCGTGAACAGACCCGCCGCCACGACCGCAACCGCAACCAGTGGCATCGTATGCCGCAACCATTGCATCGTGGGCCAGAACGACAGCAGCGATGCTCCCAGTGTCAGAAGCCCCACCACCCACAGGGGAAACGCATGGTCGCCCGCGGATCGCACAACCCGGCGATCCACCGTGTCGGCTATCGCGCAGACCATCAACGCCCCGGTCAGCATGCTCCACCGCTCCCACAGTGGCGCCGCCTCGATCCCGATCGCGCGCGGCAGATGGAGCACCAGACCAAACAGGGCCACGGCAATCGGGAATACCACCGCGACATACCGCCGCTTCCGCAACACCACGAGCGCCACCAGAATCGTCGCCAGTTCCACCACGATCCAGCGGGACGACTCGGCGGCCGGCCACTCCGGATAATACGGCCTCCCCCAGTCCTCTACCGGCCACCAACCGGTCAACGACTCCAGACACCACACCACCACCGGCGTCAATGACACACCCAGCATTGCCGCCACGCCGGCCGCCTCGGGAAAACCCGCGCCCGCAAGCCATCGCGATGACACGCCCAGAACCAGCGCGTACGAAAGACTCACGAGCAGCACACCCGCCGGCCCCAGTGCCATCCAGCGCTCCGCCAGGAACCAGCCACAGGCAAAGACCACCAGCATCGCGCCCAGACCGTACGCCGCGGTAACCCAGTTGAAGCCGCGCGCCACCTCCGGCCCGCCCCGCACCTCCGCTGCAATCCGCTGCAGCTCGGCGTCCTGCTCCGGGCTGATCACACCACGCTCGCGCGCAACACGCAGAACGTCGGCCAGGGTTCGGGGGGAGGACATACCGCTCAGGAAAGGTGTTGGAGCAAGCTGCCCGGTACGGGATCGTCGGACAAGGGGGTGCTGGCAGACTCCGGAGAATGGGCCCACCTTGTCAGCGCCAACACCCGGCAGCAGTCCGCTGATCCAGGACCACCCCGTCCCCTTTCCATACAAAGAGATGCGCCCGCGCCGTTTCCCCATGTTCGTTGGTCTCGCTCTCCTGACCACCGCCTGCGCCCGCGAAGGCTCCACACCGGCGACTCCGGCGCTACCGGAACTCTCCGCCACACAGATCGGATCAACCGACGGGCTGCGAACCCCGGAGTCCGCCCGCTATGACCCTGATCTGGACGTCTTCTACATCGCCAACATCGACGGCAACCCGGTGGAAAAGGACGGAAACGGATTCATTGCCGTGGTACCCGCCGAGAGCCTGAACGTCATGCGGGTCCTGGTACGCGGTGGCGAGAAGGGTGTCACGCTCAGTGCACCCATGGGGATGGCGCTCACCGGCGACACACTCTGGGTCGTCGATGTGGATGCGGTGCGCGGCTTCGATCGCCGCACCGGCGCGCCCCTGGCCGCCATCGACGTGTCATCCCAGCAGCCCATGTTCCTCAACGATCTTGCCGCGGGACCGAACGGCGCGCTGTACCTGACCGATACCGGCGTTCGCTTTGGCGCGGACGGCAACGTGGCCACCCGTGGCGAGGGCCGGATCTACCGCATAACCAACGGCACGGTATCGACCGTCGCCCGGGGCGATGCCTTCGCATCGCCTAACGGCATCACCTGGCAGGATACCACCGGTCTCTGGCTCATTGCCCCGACCCAGCGGCCGGAGGTGCTCACCTGGTCGGAAGGGGATTCTCTTCCGGGAGTACTGGCGACCGGTCCGGGGAGTTACGACGGCATCGAGGCCATGCCCGACGGGCGGATCCTTGTCACCAGTTGGACGGACAGCGCCGTACATCTGATTTCACAGGGCCAGATGACCGTGCTCATCCCCAATGTGAATGCCCCGGCTGATCTGGCCTACGACATGGAGCACGGCATCGTGGCGGTGCCGCTCCTGAGCGACAACCGCGTCGTCTTCTTCCGGCTCACTTCCGGAAGTCAGGAGGCGACGCAGCCTGCCGCCGGATCCCGTCCCCCGCAGTAAAGAAGCCGGGAAGGGACACGGGACTCACGCCCGTTATCGAAAGCCTGCCCAGCAGGGCATCGGCGGCTGCCCGTTCGGAATCGTCTCCCACCGACCAGGTGACCAGGTACGTCTTCACCGACGGAACCTGCCTGACGAGATACGGATTGCCGTATGCCACCAGCGCCACGCGTCCGGGAGCGGCCGCGGCCAGGGAGTCCATCCACTGGGCAATCAGCGGTGGCATGGCGGGGCGTCCCTCGCCTTCGATCCTCCTGACATGCGCCGCCAGCACCACGCGCCCGGCTTCACCCGCCTGACGCGACAACGAATCCAGCTGCTCCCGCGAGACCGCTGGCCCTATCCTGACGATCCGCGCGCCGGGAACCGATTTTCGCAGCGCCGCGGCAAACACCCTCCCGGCCCGGAGTTCGGTTTCCGGCAGGTACTGGATCACGAGCAGCGAGCCATTTCCCACCGGGATGGCGCCTCCATCCCGCAACAGCGTCAGGGCGCGGCGGGCGATGTCGGCCGCGACGGCACGATGATCCGCCGCGCCCACGACGTCCCGCAGCGCTGCGGGCGACACCGTCCGCTGAAACGCCACTCCGCTCCGCGCCTTGAGTTCCAGTACGCGTCGCACCGACTGCTCGATACGCGACGCCGGGATCTCGCCATTCTCCACTGCCGTCACCACGGCGTCGATCGCCCGCCGTACATCGCCCGGCTTGAGTATGATGTCCGCGCCAGCCTTCACCGCCAGCACACTGCTCTCCTCCACCCCATAACCCTTCCCCACTCCTTCCATGGTCATGGCGTCGGTGATGACCAGTCCGCGGAAATCCAGTGTATCGCGCAGGATGCCGGTCATGATGCCTGACGAGAGGGTTGCCGGCGTGGTGGAGTCACCCGCCAGGGCGGGGAGCGCGATGTGAGCCGACATCACCAGGCTCACGCCCGCGTCTATCGCCGCGCGGAAGGGCACCAGTTCGGTCGTCGCCAGGCGCTGCCAGTCGGATCTGACCACCGGCAGGCCCACGTGCGAGTCCACATCGGTGTCGCCATGCCCGGGGAAGTGCTTCGCGGTGGCCAGGGTCCCGGCATCCTGCGAACCCTTCACGAACAACGCCGCCAGTCGCGCCACCCGACCGGGATCCTCACCGAACGAACGGGTGTTGATGACGGGATTGGCCGGATTGTTGTTGACGTCCACCACCGGCGCGAAGTTGACGTGGATACCCACCGCGCGGGCTTCCTTCCCGATGATGTTGCCGGCATTCCAGGCGTCCTGCTCCCGTCCGGTGGCGGCGATGGCCATGGCGGTGGGGAAGACCGTGGCGCTGCCCGCGTCCATCAGATAGTGCGTGAAGACGCCGCCTTCCAGGCGGCCAAGGTCCGGCTCCAGATCGGCGGACACCAGCAAAGGTACCCGGGCCAGGCGCTGAAAGGCATTGACCTTGGTCGCCACTTCCATGGGAGAGCCCAGCGACATGCTCACGCCGCCGATGCCATCCTCCTGGATCCAGCGCGCCACCTCGACGAAGGTGGAGTCGCTGGTGCTGGTGTAGTCGCCGAGTACCCAGACCATGACCATCTGGCCGACCCGCTCCCGCAGGGCAAGTGTGCCGAGTGTGCTGTCGATCCAGTGACGCTGGGTGGCGGTGAGCGGGGTGCCGGGTCCCAGTGTCGCCACCGCCGCGGGTGCGGGCGCCTGACGAGAAGCCCCGGAACCGGTGGTGCATCCGAGTAGCAGGGACATCATGACGATGCTTCGCGGGAAGCGCATGGAGACAATCTTACCCACTGGTTCCGGTCGTCCAGTCCCCGGAGGCGGGAGGGGTCTGGCACCGTGCGCTGCTCAGGTCACGCTCCCGACCGCACCAGTCCTGCGACGCCGCCAGATGAGGAACGCCGGCGCACCCAGGAACACCATCCCCAGGCCCTGGAGAGCTATCGCCGGTTGTGCGAGTATGGTCGTGATCACCAGAGCGGCGGCAGCCAGCACGAAAAGCAGCGGCGTCCAGGGATACCCCGGAACCCGGAAGGGACGATTTGCATCGGGCTGCTTGCGCCTCAGGACCAGCACCGCGGCAGCGCCTGCTGCATAGAATATCCAGCCCACAAAGACGACATAGGTGAGGAGCTGCTCGAACGTCCCGCTGACGGCCAGGATGCCGGCCCAGACGGACGACGCCGCGATGGCCAGCGCCGGTGTCCCGAAGCCTCCATGCACTTCGCCCAGTCGGCGGAAGAAGAGCCCATCCTGTGCCATCATGAAATAGGCGCGGGGAACCGTTATGGTTGTGGCCTGTGCGGCACTCAGCATCGATACGATGATGGCCAGGGCAACTGCCTTGCCGGCCCACGATCCCAAGGCCGCTGCCGCTGCGTCACTGGCAACACGTTCCGATGCGGCCACACCCGCCGGACCCAGGGCCGCAAGGTAAGCCAGATTGGCGGTCAGATAGATCGCCACCAGGAACGCAGTGCCGTATACGATGGCACGCGGGAGGGAGCGCTGAGGATCGATCGCCTCACCGGCAACGAACGTCACGTACTGCCATCCTTCGTATGCCCAGAGCACCGATATCATCGCGGTGCCCGAAGCGGCGACAAGTGACAGCGAAGCCGGTGCTGGTGGCAGGGGTGCTCCCCCATCCCCCCGCACCAGCAGCACCGTGCTCAACGACAGGATGGCGCCCACCTTGACGACCGTTCCCCAGTTCTGGAGCAGCACGCTCCCCCGGGTGCCGCGGATGCAGCTCACCGCCATGCCCAGTATCAGAACGACGGCCACACCACGACGGAGCAGAGGGTCGGCCAGCCCGAACGAACCCATATAGTCCACCGCGGCGACCACCAGGGTAGCCACCGATCCCGCACCGATGCCAAAGAACAGCGTCCACCCATACAGGAACGCGGGAAACGGACCAAAGGCATCGCGAATGAAACCATAGAGTCCGCCGAAGCCGCGCTCCATCGCGCCCAGTTCGGCATACGCCATGGCACCACACAGGGAAAGCAGCCCACCCACCAGCCAGATCAGAAGCGCCGCGCCAACCGATCCTGCCTGTCTCAGGACCACGGACGGTACCAGAAAGATGCCCGAGCCAATGACGTTGCCCGCGACCAGCAAGGTCATGTCCGTGGCGGTCAGCGTACGGCGAAGGGTCGTCATGAAGGGATGAAGTGGCGGCCAATGCTGTGACATGGATCGGATCAGGGCAAGGGTCGGATAGCGTCCTCGTCGGTGCCCGTCAGGCGGCCGTGCATAGCACCCTCTCGGGCAAGTCACCCCTTTGCACTCGCGAACATGCCCCTCATGCTGCCATCTTCCCGGGCCATGGTTTCGCAAGCTGATTATCCAGCACTTTCCGTGCACGGACTCCGCAAGTCGTTCGGTCAGGTCGTGGCCGTGGACGGACTGGACTTGGACGTGCGGCGCGGCGAGTGTTTCGGCCTCCTGGGGCCCAACGGTGCCGGCAAGACCACAACCATAGAGATATGCGAAGGCCTGACCGAACCGGATTCGGGCGAGGTCGTGGTTCTGGGACGGACCTGGAAGAACGACGAGCGTTCTCTCCGGGAACGCCTGGGCGTCCAGTTGCAGGAAACGCAGTTCACCGAGAAGCTGACGGTGCATGAGACGATCACTCTCTTTCGCAGCTTTTACGGCCAGGGTCCCACCCCGGATGAGGTGATTAGTCTGGTTCAGCTCGAGGAGAAGCGTGACGCGCGGGTCGGCACTCTCTCCGGAGGCCAGAAGCAGCGTCTCTCGGTGGCCTGTGCCCTGGCCGGTGAGCCGGAACTGCTCTTCCTCGACGAACCCACCACCGGGCTCGATCCTCAGTCCCGGCGGCAGCTCTGGGATCTCATAGAAGAACTGCGTGCCTCGGGTCGGACCATCATTCTGACCACGCACTACATGGATGAAGCAGAACGGCTGTGCGACCGGGTGGCCATCGTGGATCACGGAAAGGTGATGGCGCTGGACACGCCACGGGGCCTCATCAGATCGTTAGGCGCGGACCAGGTCGTCGAGGTGGAGCTGGCGGGAACCGAGCCGGATGGAGATGTCTTCCGGGACACACCCGGCGTCCTGGGGGTGCGGCACGACGGACGCACCTGGACGCTGCAGGTATCCGCGGCTCACGAAGCGGTGCCCGCCATCCTGCGTACCGTGGACCAGCTGGGCACCGGCCTGACCGAACTGCGCACCCACACCCCCACACTGGAGGACGTATTCGTTTCACTCACCGGAAGGCATCTCCGGGAACAATGACGGCTTCTCCGTCGACTGACTGTCGCGACGGGAAAGGACGCTCGGCATCATTTCGCCACCGTGGGCTCATTGCGTGGCCATTCGTTCTCCGTACCACCACGGCTGCGTCGCCTCTAAATGGCTGAAACTCGTTCTCCGGGCTCATCCCTCGAACGCAATCCACTGGTCCAGCTCGCCCTGACACGTTTTCGCGAGTTCATCCGTGAACCCGAGGCGGTCTTCTGGACGTTCATCTTTCCGCTCCTCCTCGCCACCGGTCTGGGTCTGGCCTTCAGATCGCGTCCCGCCGAGGTTGCCAAGGTGGGAGTACTCTCCGGGACGAATGGGTCGCAGTGGGCACTCACGGCGCTGGCCGCGGACAGCGGGATCGAGGCGTCGCTCATGGATGACTCAGCGGCCGCGAACGCCCTGAGGATCGGTGGTGTGGCGCTCGTGGTGGTGGCAGCCGACAGTCAGCAGGTGGAGTATCGCTTTGATACGGCCCGACCCGAGGCGCGTAATGCGCGACTCGTGGTGGACCGCGCCCTGCAGCGCGCCGCCGGTCGCAGCGATCCGGTGAGGGTGGCTGAGTCGTTGGTCTCGGAACGCGGATCCCGGTACATCGACTTCGTGATACCTGGCCTCCTCTCCATGAATCTGATGGGCAGCGGCATGTGGGGGATCGGCTTCAGCATCGTGGATGCCCGACGGAAGAAGCTGCTCAAGCGCTTCGTGGCCACGCCCATGAGGCGCTATCAGTACCTGGCGTCGTTCCTCCTCCTCCGGATGACATTGATGGTGGTGGAAGTGACGGTCATAACCAGTTTCGGCGTACTGGTCTTCGGCGTCCCGATGCGCGGTTCATTCCTAGCATTTGGCGTCGCCTGTCTGCTGGGCGCGCTGGTCTTTGGCTCGCTGGGACTGCTGGTGGCGTCGCGCGCCCGCACCATCGAAGCGGCATCGGGCTTCATGAACCTCATCATGCTGCCGATGTGGGTGGCCTCGGGCATCTTCTTCTCCGCGCGCAACTTCCCCGATGCCTTCCAGCCGGTCATCCAGGCGTTGCCTCTGACCGCGGTGGTGGACGCCGTACGCGGCATCATGCTCCAGGGGACCGGCTGGTCAGCCCTGGCGCCGGAGTTCGCGATCGTGGTGGTATGGCTGGTGGCGTGCTTCAGCCTGGCGCTGCGTTTCTTCCGCTGGCGATGAGTGCCCCCCGTTCGCGGGTCCTGCTCGCGTTTGCCTCCGTCTATTTCATATGGGGGTCAACGTATCTCTTCATGCGCTTTGCGGTGGAGACACTCCCACCCGTTGCCGTGGCCGGCGTCAGGTACTTCACCGCGGGACTGATACTGTTCATCATTGCCAGCTGGCGCGCCGTCCCCGAGCCACGCCGGATCCCGTGGCAGGGACACGCCATGGTCGGAACACTGCTGGCGATGGGAAATGGCGCCGTGGCACTTGCGGTGAAGCGCATTCCATCCGGCGTTGCCGCGCTGCTCATTGCCATGACCCCGTCCATCATGGTGTTGTTCGAGTGGCTGGGACGCCGCACCGCGAGGCCCGGACCCGGCGTGGTGCTGGGGATGATCATGGGACTGGCAGGGATGGCGATCCTCGTGGGTCCGCAATCTGTCAGCGGTCAGGGGATCGATCCCCTGGGAGCGGGTATCGTGCTGGCCGGTTCCGTTTCGTGGGCCGCCGGTTCGATCTATTCGCGCTCCCTGGCTCGCTGGGAATCACCCGTCCGCACGAGTGCCATACAGATGATGGCCGGCGGGTTCGTGATTTGCCTGATCGCGCTGGCGACGGGATCGTTCGGACAACTCGATCCATCAGCGGTCTCACTGCGATCATTCGGGGCGTTTGTCTATCTGATCCTGATCGGATCGCTGGTGGGCTATTCGTCGTATATGTATCTGCTGAACGTCACCACCGCGGCCCGTGCGTCCACGTATGCGTTCGTGAACCCGGTGGTGGCGGTTCTGCTGGGCGCCGTGTTCGCGGATGAACCACTCACGCCCCGGATCGCGGGAGCTGGAGCAGTGATAGTGGCTGCGGTGGCTATGATCACACTGTTTGGAGGTGAACGCGAAATGCCACCCCAACGACGCCGCGCCGGCGAAGGAATCGAGGTACATGAGAGCCCCTGACCCCAGCGCTTCCCAGACTCCTGATGCTTCCCCGGCCCCTGATGCTTCCCCGGCCCCTGATGCTTCCCCGGCCCCTGACGCTTCCCCGGCTCCTGATGCGTCCCCGGCACCTGACGCTTCCCCGGCCCCTGATGCTTCCCGCTTCCCGCTTCCCGCTTCCCGCGTACCAGCCGCTTCCCGCGCCTACCGCCATGTCGCCGAGTGGGTCGAGCAATACCTGGCCGACCCGGGACGATTCCCCGTTCTGTCCACCGTGCGGCCGGGCGACATCGCCGCGCAGCTCCCCACCTCTCCCCCCCAGGAAGGCGAATCGCTGGAGACGATCCTGGATGACTTCGAAAAAATCATCCTCCCCGGCATAACGCACTGGAACCACCCGGGGTTCTTTGCCTACTTCGCCATCAGTGGCTCGGTTCCCGGCGTCATGGCAGAGATGCTGGCCGCGGCGCTGAACGTCAACGCCATGCTGTGGAAGACGTCACCGGCTGCCACCGAGCTGGAGGAGCGGGCCCTGGACTGGCTCCGTCAGATGCTGGGGCTGGGTGAAGGATGGTTCGGCGTGATCAACGACACCGCATCCATCACAACCCTCCTGGCGCTCGCGGCGGCGCGTGAGGCGAAACCGGAACTCGGCGTCCGCCGTCGCGGAATGGCCGGTCGCCCCGATCTGCCCGCCTTGCGGGTTTATGCTTCGGTTCACGCCCATTCTTCGGTGGACAAGGCCGCGATCACTCTGGGGTTCGGACAGGAGAATACGATTCACGTAGAGGCTGATGCGGCCTTTCGCATGCGCCCCGATGCACTCCAGGCCGCCATTGCCGCGGATCGTGCCGCCGGGATGCTGCCGCTGGCGGTGGTTGCCACGGTGGGGACGACCAGCACTGCGAGTATCGATCCCGTCCCCGCCATTGCCGAAATCTGCAGGCGTGAGGGGCTCTGGCTGCACGTGGACGCTTCCTACGCGGGAACCGCAGCGATCGTGCCCGAGCATCAGGGGATCCTGGTGGGTGTGGACCGCGCCGACTCGCTGGTGGTGAATCCCCACAAGTGGATGTTCACTCCGGTGGATCTCTCCGCCATGTTCACCCGGCAGCCGGCTGTGCTCAAACGCGCTTTCTCGATCGTCCCCGACTATCTCGTCACCGCGGAGCAGGACGACGTGGTGAATCTGATGGACTACGGCGTGCAACTGGGACGTCGGTTCCGCGCCCTCAAGCTCTGGATGGTGATCCGGGCGTTCGGAGTGCGGGGCATAGTTGATCGCCTGCGTGCGCACATGGACCTGGCGGCGGATTTTGCCGGATGGGTGGAAGCCGATCCAGACTGGACCCTGGCCGCACCCCGGATGTTCTCCCTGGTCTGCTTCCGATGTGCACCCCAAGGCATGTCTGACGGAGACGCGGATGCGCTCAATGAACGCATTCTCACTCGGGTGAATGCCAGCGGCACCACTTACCTGTCGCACACGAAGCTGAACGATCGTTTCGTGCTGCGGCTGGCGATCGGCAACATACGGACGGAGAGCCGGCACGTCGCCGAGGCGTGGCGACTGCTGCGCGAAGCTGCCGCATCAGGGTGAAGTGGCCCATGAGGGATCTTCAACCACGCGACCCGGAGCGTACTGCCGGCCGGCGGTGGAAAGCCGACTTGCTCCATCGGATGACTCTGGCGAGTTTGCCATTCATGGTGCCGCCGCTCTGAGCAGAACGTGACTGGTCATCGGCCGGCGCCCGACTGCTTCAGACTTAATCCCGTGACGTCACAGCACCCTGCCCTCTCCGGCGAACCACCCGCCAACGCATTCGAGTTCCGCGAAACGATCCGCTGGGCCGACAGCGATCCAATGGGGATCGTGTATTATGGCGCCTATCTCCGCGTGATGGGGGTCGGCGAGAGCGACATGTTTCGTTCGCTGGGTCTGACCCTGGACGACATGCGCCTGCGGCGACACATCTGGCTGCCCCGCAAGGCGCTTCACCTGGAGTTTCATTCTCCGGCGCATCTGGAGGAGGAGATCCTGGGCAGGGTCTGGTTCAGTCGCGTGGGCCGGACATCGGTCACCATGCGCTTCGAGTTCTACCGGGCGTCGGATCTGGCGCATCGGGCCAGCGGTTCGCTTACCGTGGTCTGCGTGGATCATGAGAAGCTCCGGCCCACACCACTGCCTGACGGTATCAGGGACCTGTTGGGTCGCTACAGCGCCTGAGCATCCAGCCCCGACAGCGGCGTGACAGACTCAGTGCCGCATCGAAAGGTGCGCTCCGGCTTCCGCCGCACCCATTGGTTCTGCCGTCGCTTCATCCAGTATCACCACAGCGCCGTGCGGGAGGGCTTCATATGGAATCCGGCTTCCCGGGGGAAGAGGTGAGAACTCCGCGACTGCCGTGCGCCAAAGCGAGCCGTTGAGCAGCAGTGCATCCCCACCACGGGACTCCACCAGCCAGGCACGCCCTTCACCTGCCGGATCGGCAACAACACGCCGGTCGCGCACCACCTTGCGGGAAAGCGATCCCAGGAAGGCCGCCCGTTCATCCGCATCAGGAAACAGGAAACGGTAGTATCCGCCGCCTGCGGCCGACGTGAGCCACGTATCCACCTCGGTATTGCTGACTGCGGCATCCCCGGGCACGCCCGCCGATACCAGCATCCAGCGATCCTCGAACGACTTCACCGTCCAGGCAGCGGCGTCGTCCAGGATACCTTCGGAACGCAGGTGCGAAAGAACGCGGACCCGACTCGCCAGTGGCAGACCCGTCGCACCCGGATCCGTCGCGATGAAGGTCAGCAGTGCTGCGCCGATGGCCCGGGAATCCGACGGCTCCGCGAGTGGCCGCAACGCTTCTCTTGTGGCAGTCAGTTCCGGGCGCACGAGTGCCACATCCGTGAGATCGGGAAACTCATCAGCCGTCGTCGCCAACAGCCCGTCGGCCCAGGCCGTGACGTCACGCTCGCGCATCAGACCCAGAAGCAGCGCTGCGCGCAGGAACGCCGCCTCGTACGGGATATCAGGAATCAGCATCCTTTCGCGGGTTGGTCGGTTGTATCGATCGTTCCTTGCCGGTGTCATTTTCAGCCTCGTTCAATCCGTCCCGAATCCGTCGCAACGCCTCCAGTTTCACGCGCGCCAGATCCAGTTCCGCCCTCAGACGCTCCCGCTTTTGCGTCGAAAGGAAGATTCCGTCAAGGGCGGCCTCATGCCCCGCGATCACCCGCTCCTGCACCGCGATCTCCGCGACGATACCCGCCCTGGTGCGCGTCCCCTGGTCCAACACCGGCAGTTCCAGAAACTCCTCGGAACTCCGCGAGCCTCTGAACGCCGTGGAGAATAGCCCGGCAATGATGGCAGCAGGTATGGCAATGAAGAGAAGCACTCCCCCGCCGCGACCACCCAACCTGACCATGCCATAGAGACCGGCAACGGCAATGAAGGCGAAGACGACGAACCCCATGGTCGCTACCATCCGGGACGCCCGTCGTACCGCCCGGGAACCGGTCGAACCCAGGATGAGAACCCCCAACGCGATCAGAACGAGAGCAGAGACTAGAGTCCCCATGTCTCCCGACGCATCAGCCGGCACAGCGCCCTCATGCCGAACCCTCATTCATCACCGACTCGATACGGCGATCAGGAATCAGCCACATCAGTGCCACGCCCACATAGATCACCTGCGCCAGTCCCGGAAGGAAAAACGTCGCAATGATGGCCACCAGGTACAGCACCGGCGAAAGCTTTCCCTTCCAGTCATTGCCGATGGCTGACCGCAGAACGGAGTTCGGCCCATTGGCACGGATTATCGCCTGCTGCAGTATGGCGTATGCCACTGCCGCCGCCAGCAGGACACCGCCGTAAAGCGCCGAGGGCAGCGCGGCAAAGTGATTCTCACCCATCCATCCCGTCACGAATGGAAACAGCGACAACCAGAACAACAGGTGCAGATTCGCCCAGAGCACGCTTCCCGTCACCCGGTTGCTGGTGTGGAGCATGTGATGATGATTGTTCCAGTATATCCCGACGTACACGAAACTGAGGACATAGCTCAGGAACACCGGACCCAACGGCTGCAGCGCCGCCAGCGTGGCCTCATGCGGTATCTGCAGCTCCAGGACCATGATCGTTATGATGATGGCGATCACGCCATCGCTGAACGCTTCCAGCCGGTTCTTCTGCATCACTGACGCGTTCCGGCTGTCAGACGGATGGCTCGCTGCCGCTCCCGGCCTTGCCCGCGGTATAGCGGGCAAAGTTGTCCGAGATGGCTTGCCACCCGGCGCGCTGCAACTCGGGTGAGTTCTCGGTTTCGGCGTCGAAGGTGGTCTTCACCCTTACGAACTCGCCACTATCCAGGAATTCGACCCGGACATCCCGTCCGTCATCCATGCGGTACTCGATGAGACTTCGGGGCGCAATGTGTGTGTACGTGCCCTCGAAATCGAATCCCGCACTGCCATCCCTGGCCTCCATCCGCGACAGAAACCGGCCACCCTCGCGAAGGTCCACCAGGCTGCGGGTGGTGTGCCAATCGTCCGATGCCGCATTCCACCGGACGATATCCGCGGGATCGTTCCATGCCTTCCAGACTGAATCGATATCGGCCCGCACCAGGGTCTCGACGGTGATCTTCATGACAACGTGGGTCAGAGTCGCCTTCCCGTAACCGCAGTGCCCGGGAGAACTTCTCCCGGGCACCTTCCCGCTCTCCCTGCTGTCACCCCAAGACCAGGGGATATACCCGCCAAGGGGATACCGCGAAAGACCTGACGACTGACCGCCGGGGTTCAGTCACCCGCCTCCGGAACCACACCGACAGGGATCCGGTGCTCCGCCGTCCGCTGTGACACCCGGAACCCGAACCTGCGACTGAACCAGCTACGCCAGCCATCGAATATCTCATAGAACGTCGGGATCGCTATCAGCGTCAACAGCGTCGAGGTGATCACACCGCCGATCACCGCCCTTCCCAGCGGTGCGCGGAAGTCCGCACCCTCACCAGCTCCAATGGCGACCGGGATCATGCCCGCAATCAGTGCGAACGTGGTCATCAGGATGGGTCTCAGCCGGATGGCGCCACCTTCGATCAACGCGTCCCGCAATGACATTCCATCACGCTCCCGCGCCCACTTGGCAAAGTCGATCAACAGGATGGCGTTCTTGGCCACGATGCCCATCAGGAGAATGACTCCAATGAGACTCATGACGTTCAAGGTGTCACCTGTCATCAGCAGCATCAACACCACGCCGATCAACGACAGGGGGAGCGACATGAGAATGGCCAGCGGGTCGAGGAAGGAACCGAACTGCATGACGAGAATGAGATACATCAGCAGAACAGCCGTCCCGAGTGCCGCGAAGACCTGGCCGAACACCTCGGCCTGATCCTTGGCCTCACCACCCTGGGTGATACGATACCCCTCGGGGAGTGTAGCCGAGATCGGCGCCAGCCGGGCATTGATATCCGTCAGGACCTCGGTGAGTGACCTATCCTGCGTGTTGGCCTCCACGATCACGACCTTGGTCCGGTCCAGGTGATCGATCTGAGCCGGCCCGATGTTCTGTCGCACACTGGCGATCTGACCCAGCGGAAGCGTCACGGCTCCATTGGGCCCATTGAGTGTGATGGGCAGCTGCTCCAGGTCCGCCGTGCGACTCCGGGACTCCGGCGAAAGACGCACCGTCACGTCCCGCGTCTCGCCCTGTGGATCGATCCAGTCACCGGCGTCGATCCCCGCGAACGCGGGACGCAGCGCCTGCGCCACCTGTGCCACGGTGATTCCGAGCGAGCCCGCCACGCCCCGGTTCAACTGAACATCCAGCTCGGGCTTCTGACCTTTCGTGGACAGCCCCACGTCAACCGCACCCGGAACCTGACGGACCTCGGCGGCAATACGGTCAGCCAGTTCCGCCAGACGCCGGGAATCCTCCCCGCGGACTTCGAGCTGTATCTGCTTCCGGTTCCCTGCCCAGACGCTGTTGAAGACCGTGAACGTCGCGCCACCAATGTGGCTCAGGTCCCGCCTCATGGCCGACGCGAAATCCGCCTGGCTCAGGTCCCGTTCCGCCTTGGGTACCATCTTGATATAGATGTCGGCCCGGTCCACCGCGCCGGAAACGCCGCCAATCGTGGTGAAGGTCGACTGCGTCGCCGCATAGCCGCGGGCGATCTTCGCGGCCTCCTCGGCCTTGAGCCTGGTGTACTCCAGATTCGAGCCCGGCGGTGTTTCAACGATCACCATGGCTTCGCTCTGATCCGACTCGGGCATGAAGCCACCACCACCAAACTTCGCCTGAAGGACGATGGCGCCCACGAACGAGGCCGTCGACACCCCCACCACCGCCCAGCGATGATCCAGTGCCCAGGCAATCACCTTCCGGTAATTCTGCGCCTGTCTGTTGAACCACCGGTTGAACCGGTCAAGGCTGCGCGAGATGAACCCACGGTGCGCTCCCTCTTCCAGCTCGGGATCCGCCCAGTACGCCGAAAGCATCGGGTCCAGGGAGAAGGACACGAACAGCGAGACCAGCACGGCACAGGCAATCGTCAGCGCAAACGGCTTGAACCACTGCCCCGCAATCCCGCCCATGAACGCAATGGGAACGAATACCGCCACGATGGAAAACGTCGTTGCCGCCACCGCCAGGCCGATTTCGTTAGTGCCCTCGCGCGATGCGGTGAAGTGATCCTTTCCCATCTCGATGTGACGAACGATGTTCTCGCGTACCACGATAGCATCATCTATGAGGATCCCGATCGCCAGCGACAGACCCATCAGCGACATGGTGTTCAGCGTGAACCCGAACACCAGCACGGCTATGAAGGACGCCAGAACCGACACCGGCAACGCCAGTCCCGTTATGACGGTGGAACGCCACGAGTTCAGGAAGAGGAACACCACCAGTACCGTCAGCATGGCGCCTTCGATCAGCGCTTCCTCCACGTTCCGCACCGAACTCTCCACCCGATCGCCCGAGTTCTTCACGACGTCGACGCGAACTTCCTGTGGCAGCGCCTTCCCGATCTCCTTCAGTCGTTCGGTGACCCGCAAGGCCACGTCGGTGGTGCTGTAGCCCTTCGACTTCCGCACATCTATCCCTACGGCGTCCCTTCCATTGTAGATCGCCGCGGTACGCTGTTCTTCCAGACCGTCCCGTACCGTGGCCACCTGCCCCAGGCGGATGATGCGTCCGTTCTGCTCCGACACGACCAGTTGGAGGAAATCCTCAGGCGCGTCCAGACGGCCGCGCAGCCTGATGGTCTTTTCATCCAGCGATCCGCTGATCCTCCCCACCGGAGCCGCAAGGTTCTGCTGCTGCAGTGCCATCACCACCTGGCCGATCCCGATCCCGGCCTGCTGCAACGCTGCCGGCCGGAGTTCCACCGTCAGTTCCCGCTCCACCGCTCCGGTAAGGCGCACGTCGGCCACGCCCGCAATGGCGCGCAACTCCCGGGTGATTTCCGGATCGATCAGACGCGTCAGCTCCGGGCCGCTCAGCACATTGGACGCGAACGCAATCGACAGGATCGGCACATCCGTATCGTTGAACTTGCCCAGTACCGGTTCTTCGATTTCCGCGGGCAGATCGCCGCGGATCTCACCGATCTTGTCCCGTACCTCCTGAGTCGCCTCCTGCAGATCCTTGCTGAACGCGAACTCGATCATGACGTACGAATATCCGTCCATCGACTGAGACCGGACGCTGCGTACGCCGGAGATGCCGGAAATGGCCTCCTCGATGGGATCCGTCACTTCGCGTTCCACCACGTCGGGCGACGCACCCGGATAAAGCACCGTCGTAGTCACGAACACCGGCTGAACGTCGGGGAACTCATCGGTATCCAGTCGAGTCAGCGCAAAGATGCCGAACACTGCCAGCGCCAGCATCACCGTGACGGTGACTATCGGGCGCTTGATGGCGAAATCGGAAATTACCATGAGTCGATCCTCACTGAGCCGGCGGCTGGTCGGACGGCACGCTCACCCTGACAAGTGTGCCAGGGGTGATGCCCTGTGCTGCTCCGATGAGCAGTGTATCGCCAGCGGAAATGCCGGACAGGATCTCGTAGCGCTCGACCCGTTCGTCCCGCAGGCCCAGCGATACCTCCACGCGCTCCGCGGTACCTCCCTTGAGGCGCAGCACACTGGGGTGCAGGCCTCGCTGATCGACCGCCGAGTAGGGGACCGTCAGACCGGAATGCCGCTCGGCGCCGATCCGGCCGTTGGCGAAGAGACCCGCGACCAGGCGTCCCGACACGTTAGGTACGGATACCAGAATTGCGACCTGCCCCGTACCCGGCTCCACCGATGGGTTCACGCGCGCCACCCGCCCCTCGAAACCACGGTCGGGGTAGCCGCTCACCGAGAACGACACCGGTGCCCCCACCTTCACTTCGGACAGACTGGCTGCCGGTACCGATGCCTCCAGACGCATGCTCACCGGATCCACCACGGTGAACAGCGGGGTTCCCGGCTGCACGACATCACCCTCCGACACCGATCTCAGGCTTACCACACCGTTGAACGGAGCCCGGATCGTGGCATCCTCAAGTTGCTTCTGTGCCAGGGTCAACCGCGCCTGTGCGTCCGCGAGCTGCGACTTTGCCGCTTCGCTGGCCAGCCGCGTCTGTTCCAGGTCGCGCTCCGCAATGGCGCCGGCCGCCGCAAGGCGCTCCGAACGCTCCAGGTCCCGTTGCGCGCGCGCCGCGGCGTTCTGCGCCGTGGTGAAACCCGACCGCGCCGAGAGGAAGGCATCCTGCATCGTGCGATCATCGATGCGGGCAAGGGTATCACCCGCTGCCACCCGGGTACCCTGATCCACCATGACACGAAGCACGGCACCCGGCACCTGCGCCCGGATGGTCGCCTCCCGTCCCGCCGCCAGCGATCCCGAGATCGCAGGGCCGCTGGACAGCTCGCCCGTGGCCACCACCGCAATGTTCTCGCTTCCTATGGAAACCGAAGCAGCCTCCCCTTCGGCAGGCGCACTGTCCGCTTCCGTCGTCCCACAGGCATTGAAGGCTGTCAGGGCGATCAGCCCGACGGCCGTCGTACGCCATGCAATCAAGACTTTCATTTGAGTCGTTCCCGTAATTTGGGTTGCACCTCACCTGCTTCAGCTCGCTGCCGATCCTCTGACCCTTATCGGCCTGGTGGCACTCCCATCCCGGCCGCGGCACTGGTCTGCATCTGAGTGGCGGACTGCACCTGCACGTTGGGTGACGGCACCATCTGCTGCGGGCGGGGCCCACCGCCGCCTGTACCGGCACCCGACAGGGGAATCGTTATGCTTCCCACTCCCAGTGGCAGATCCCGGAGCAATGCCACCCGCATGCGCGCCACCTGCATGTTGCGTACGGCGAGCGCCCGGTTGGCACTGGCCTGCTGCTGCAGCAGACGCGCGTCGTTCAGTTCCACCTGCGTGGACAGCCCTTCACGATACCGCACCTCGGCGATGTTGTATGCCTTGGCCGCCTGTTCCGAGGTCCCCTGACTCGCCTGGAGCGCCGCCTGTGCCTGCGCCAGCATGGCCGCGGCCTGCTGTGCATCCAGCGATGCCGCATCGCGAACCTGCTCGTACCGGGCCTGCGCCTCACGCACCCCCGCCTCGGCTATCATCGCCCCACCCCGGATCCGGCCACCAGTGAAGATCGGAACGGTGGCCGTGAGACTCACGGTCCAGTTGGTCAGGAACGAACCCAGGTCCGGAAACCCCGAATTGGGAAACGCCAGTCGTCCGTACTGGGTGGAAAGCGAGATCGAGGGAATCCATTCCGAACGGGCAACGCGAAGCTGCTCCTGCTGCGCCCGCAGTGCTTCCGCCAACTGCCGCACCGGTGCTCTGTCGGTCACCATCGTGTCGGTCCCTGTCTGCGTCCCTGCCGCGGCCAGACTGGTCAGAGCCGGTGCACTTCCATCCCCCAGTTCAGTGGTGAGTTCGAGCGACGTTCCCGACGGCAGGTTCAGCATCTGCCTCAGACGCACGTAGGCAAGATCACGATCCGTGCGTCGCTGCAGCACCGCGGGCACCTGATTGTCGCGTGTCACCTGGGCCCGCAGCAGATCGAACTCCGACTGATTCCCCACCTGACGCGCCAGACGTGTCTGGCCCAGGACGCTCTCGGTCTGCGCCAGCGACGATTCCGCAATGGCCACCAGGCGATCCGCCAGCGCCGCGTCGAAGTACGCCTCCGTCACATCCAGTGCCAGCCGGGCGCGTTGTGAGGCCAGTTCTATGTCGGCACTCGCCCGGGCCGCGTTGGCGGCGCGGTTCTGCGCCTGGACCCGTCCACCCGAGAAGAGCATCAGTGAACCGGAGATCCCCAACTGGTACTGGTTCTTGGAACCGAATCCGACCTTGCTGAAGTCGATGGGGAACCCGCCGGAGCCGGATGCGCAGCGCGCTGCTTTCTCCAGTCCCGCCAGCCGTTCCGCATCCGTGGCACCAGATGCGGCGAGGTAACGCGAACACGGAGTGTAGTATTTCGTGCCGTCATCCGGCGGCACTGGCGGCGTTCCCGGAGGTGGCGCGGGAGGCGCGGCGTCGGCCAACGCCGAAAACTGTGATGCCAGCGTGCGGCTGTACATGAGAGACGCACCGACCTGGGGCAGCCTCTGGCTGCGTGCCTGCATCTGCTGCCCACGCGCACGCAGTACACCGGCTTCCGCGATGTTGATGGCATCACTCTGACTTTCGGCAAGACGTATAGCTTCGTCCAGCGAGATCGAACGAGCCTGCTGTGCAGATCCTGCCAGGGGGAACAGTACTCCCAGCAGTATCGCGAAACTGTGGATCAAGCGGTTCATGGAGATTTCTCGTCAGGTACTGCGGTGGTTGGAGGTCCGCCGACGCGCTGCACCGTTGGCGGCAGTCTTGCGCCCCCGCTTTCGTTCACGGGGTACCTTCGCGCCCAGCATCCGAAGGAAGAGATGGGCATACCGTTCCCCCGCGCGACGCAGCGGTCGGGGGAACCTGTCCGGCATGACGTCACGGCTCATCGCGTCGGCGAACAGCGCGCTCAGGAGCATCATGCAGGCATCCGCTATCTCCTGCGGCGTGATGGACAGGTCCTGTTGCGCCACCAGACGCTTGACGTACGTCATGAGCTGGACCTGGGAGAGTTCCGGCCCATGGCGCATGCAACCCGCCAGGGTCGGATGCTCGTCCAGTTCCGCCATGCACCGCCGGATCAGCGTTCTGGTATCGCGCAGAAAGCCGAGCTGGCGGGTGCACCAGACGGAGAGTTCCTCCAGTGGTTCAACAGGCTCTTCCGGGAGCGAAACTTCCATCCGCCGACGACCGTAAAGCTGGGCCGCCTCTTCGATGAGTACCGCCTTGGAACGGAAGTGCCGGAAAAGAGTGACCTCATTGACTCCCGCTTCCTCGGCGATCCTGCGCGTGGTGGCGCCCCGGAACCCCGCTTCGGCGAAGACCCGCAACGTCGCCTCGAGAAGTTTCTGCCTGCTGACAACCATGGGTGGTCCGGTCATTGTGGGATAGGGGAAATGAAAGTACGCGCTTGCATACAACGGCGGTACCCCCCTTCAGGTTTCAGGGCCGCCCGTTCTCGCCGGTCGGACCTCCCCCCCGTCGCTCCAACCCGGGATCCCCCCGGCAGGCACTGGCGCCAGAAGCCTGGTGACACCCGAACGCCATGGAAGGTCGGTTGCCTCTGCCGGGAGGCGGACGGAGCGCAGTCATGGTAAGGCAGCCAAGGAGCTTGCCTCGGCGCGTACGGTCCCGGACTTCGCCCCGGCCGCAGCCGGAGTATCTTCTGACACCACTCTACCAGGGGGATCTGATTGATCAGGCGGCGGAACCGGCGGAAACACCCTGATCGTACCGGCGCCACCCGGCGAGGCAGGACGGAAGTCTTCCCGACGAACCTCGCGGGCCCTTCATGCGGCCGGTCCGTGGAGGTCGCGCGGCATGCGGTGCCGGTGCGGTGCCGGCCGTTCCGCAGTCCGGACGGCCCCCGTTAGGCGTGGTTACCTCGCCAGGAGTCATCCGCGCCGGGATCCGCCTGATGCGCATCATGCCCGTGCCCCTGGCCCGGGGCCTGGCCGTGACCGCCGGTACCGTGGCATGGTACGTGGATGGAGGGAGAAGACGGACCCTGATGCAGAACCTCTCCTACACCGCCCATGGTCGCCCCCGGGCCGAACACCGCCGCATCGGCCGCCGGACCTTCCGAAAGATGGCATCCTGCGTGGTCGACCTCTTCCGTCTCCCGGGCATCACCCTGCAGGAACTGCGGGATCTGTTCGAAGTCCGGAACCTGGAATACCTCCAGCAGGCACTGGCCCTGGGGAAAGGTGTGGTCGCGGTATCCGGGCACATCGGGCCCTATGAGCTGGCGGCGGGTGCCATGGCGGCGGAGGGTTTCCCTTCCCACACCATCGTCGAGAACCTCCGACCCGAGGTGCTCGATGCCCTGGCTTCCTACCGCGCTGCCACGGGACTCGGCCTGGTGAACATGCAGGACAGCCTCCGCGAGGCGTACCGGATTCTGGGCCGCAATGAGATCCTCATGCTCGCCGCCGACCGCGCCATCGGCCAGGCCCGCAGCGCCATCGAGGTGCCATTCTGCTCCGGGATCCGACGATTCCCCACCGGACCCGCGATATTTGCCCAGGCGACCGGTGCCCCGATCGTCGTGGGATTCACCTACCGTAACCCGAACCGGGGAAAACGCTACATAATAGAGCTGCGGCCTCCCTTCCACGCCCAGGGAAGAGACGAAGCAGAACGAAACCGCCTCACCGGAATCATCGCCGCCCAGATCGGAGCCTTCATCGAGGAACATCCCGACGAGTGGTTCGTCTTCCACCCCAACTGGATCGAGCGTGACGACTGAAACGCTGCCGGAGAGCCGCAACGGACTCGCCGCAGTCATGGCCCGCCCCCAGTTCCTGCTGCTCCTGATCGGGCAGACGGTGTCGCAGCTCGGTGACCGCCTCCACAACATGGCGCTCTTCGCACTCGTGGATGCCGCCGCCGCAACCAGTACGGCCGGTGTAGAGGTCAGCAAGATCGCCATCGTCACCGCCCTGCCAACCGTCTTTGCCCCGGTGATCGGCGCCCTCGTGGATCGCTGGAGCAAGCGCGCCACCATGATCCTGTGCGACATCTTCCGAACCATGGTCGTCGCGATCATACCCTTCCTCTACCATCTGCTCGGTTACATCTGGCCAGCGTACGTCGTGGCGTTCTTCGTGGGACTGGCGGGTGTCTTCTTCAACGCCGCCAAGATGTCCCTCATTCCCGACCTTGTCCAACGGGAGGAACTCCTTTCCGCCAATGCGGCACTCACCACCATTGGCAGGATCGCCACCGTCACCGGCATCGTGGGCGGTGGCTTCATGGTGGGCTGGACCTTCTGGCGTCGCTTTGGCTGGGAAGGTTACGAAGCCGGCTTCTACATGGACTCCCTGTCCTACGCCGTCTCGGTACTGACACTCACCGCCATACTGATCCTCAGCGCACATCACGCGCGACGGAACCGGTCGGCTCACCCCATTGCGGAATCGGCCCACGTCGTCCGCCGCGAACTGAAGCACCTGGCCGGCGACATGCGAACCACCTGGTCGCTGATCCGCACGCACCACGGCCTGCGCTTCGTCTTCCTCATGGTGATCATCCTGGGGCTCCTGGCCGGATCCCTCTACGGCATCCTCACCGCGGCTGCACTCGCGGTTCTGAAGGTGGGACCCAAGGGCATCGGCATACTCGGCGGACTGCTGGCGGGCGGCATGATCCTGGGCGGGCTGCTCGTCGGCGTGATGGGCTCCCGCTGGGACAAGCGCTGGATGACCGTGGTCGGATGCCTGCTCATGGGACTGCTGATGATCGGATGCAGCTTTGCGTTCCAGTACGCGGTCTTCCTGCCGGTTGCCTTCCTGGGCGGCGCTGTCCTCGCCCCGGTCATGGTTTCCATGGATACCCTGCTCCACGAATCGGCGCCGGCCGATTCCCGGGGCCTCGTCTTCTCCACCCGGGATACTGTGCTGGGCGCGAGTTTCATGCTATTCTCGCTGGTCGTCGGTGTGACTGCCGCGTTGCTGCGGATGGCGGGAGCGGAGGACTCCTACGCGATGACTCTGGGAATCTTTGGCATCCTGGCGGTACTCGCTTCTGTTGGTGCCGCTCTTACGCAACGTCGCAGACCGGGAAGTCCCGGGGATGTCGCAAGGTGAATCCCGAGCCAATGCTCCGAATCGTGCAGGTCTGCCCGTACAGTTGGGACGTTCCCGGCGGAGTCGGTGTCCACGTACGCGAGCTTGCCGGGCATCTCCGGGAGCGGGGCCACGAGGTTCATGTCCTGGCACCTGGTCGGGGACCGGCCCATCGGTCGCATTCGGTCAGAATCGTGGGACGTGCCATCCCGGTACGCGGAAACGGATCCGTCGCACGGATCAGTTTCGGACCCCAGGTGGCGCGCGAGGTGGGTCGCGCCCTCAGGGAGATCCAGCCGGACATCGTCCACGTCCACGAACCACTCGTGCCCAGTGTGTCGATGCTCGCGGTCCTTCGCGCCAGGGCGCCCGTGATCGCCACGTTCCACTCGAACGTGGGTCGCGAACGGATGGGCAGCGTCTGGTTCCAGCTCGCGGTTCCGGCCGTGCGCCCGGTCTGGAACCGGCTGGCGTGCCGCATTGCCGTCTCCGAGGCCGCCCGTCAGAGCGTCACTTCGCGCATGGGAGAGGCTGATCTGCTGATCCTGCCTAACGGCGTGGACGTGAAACGTTTCGCCGATGCCACCCCGGCATCACTGCCACCGGGACGTCACCTCCTCTTCGTGGGACGGCTGGAGTGGCGCAAGGGATTTCCCGTGGCGGTTCAGGCATTCGCCCGTCTGGCCGGAGTCTACCCGGACCTGAAGCTCCTGGTGGTGGGCGAGGGTTCCCAGCGGGGAGCCGTCGACTCGCTGGACGCGGGCGTGCGCGCCCGGGTGGAGATGCTGGGCAGGGTGGACGATGCGCGACTGGCGGGATACCTGCGTGCCTCCGTGGCTTACCTGGGACCCGCGACCGGCGGAGAAAGTTTCGGAATAGTCCTGGCCGAAGCCATGGCCGCCGGCATCCCCATCGTGGCCAGTGACATTCCAGGATACCGGGACGTGGCCCGCCACGGTGTGGAGGCGCTGCTGGTCCCGCCGGGCGACCCCGACGCACTGGCGGACGGAGTGCGCCGTATCCTCGACGATCCTGCCCTGGCTCGGGCGCTGGGCACGCGCGGTCGGGAGCGGGCCGAAGACTTTGCCTGGGATGGAATCGTCGACCGCCTCGAAACGTTGTACCGCGAGTGCCAAGTCCGCGAATCGAAGGCTTGACACAGCCTGTCCCAATGACCGGACCCGGACCCCATGACCAGCACCCTGCTCACCGACTTCGACCTGCACCTCTTTGGCGAAGGCACGCACTTCAGAACGTGGGAAAAGCTGGGCGCCCACCTGCGGGTGGTGAACGGTGTGGCCGGAGTCCACTTCGCGGTCTGGGCTCCCAATGCCTCACGAGTCTCGGTCATTGGTGACTTCAATGGATGGAATCCGGCCCGACATCTCCTGCAGTACCGCGGAGCCTCAGGTATCTGGGAGACCTTTGTCCCCGGCGTGACCGAAGGCGCACGTTACAAGTATCGCATCGACGGACCCGGCGGTCGTTACAAGGTCGACAAGGCCGATCCCTATGGCTTTGCCGCCGAAATCCGACCCCAGACCGCGTCCCGCGTTGCGCGTCTGGAGGGATACGCCTGGGGTGACAAAGCGTGGCTCACCGAACGCGCCTCCGGCGACCTGACCTCGCAACCCATGTCGATCTACGAGGTCCACCTGGGCTCCTGGCGCCGGAAGACGGAAGAAGACAATCGCTGGCTCTCGTATCGCGAGATGGCGCCCCTTCTGGCCGACTATGTCAGCGACATGGGGTACACCCACGTGGAACTCCTGCCGGTGACCGAACATCCGTTCGACGGATCCTGGGGCTACCAGACCATCGGGTACTTTGCGCCCACCAGCCGATTCGGCGGACCGCACGACCTGATGTACCTCATCGACACCCTGCACCAGCGCGGCATCGGCGTCATTCTGGACTGGGTACCGGCACACTTTCCGCGCGACGCGCACGGTCTCGCCTTCTTCGATGGCACACACCTCTACGAGCACGCCGACGCCCGCCAGGGTCATCACCCGCAGTGGGACACCTTCATCTTCAATTACGGTCGCACCGAGGTGCGCAACTTCCTGGTGAGCAGCGCGCTCTTCTGGCTGGACCTGTACCATGTAGATGGCCTGCGCGTGGATGCCGTGGCGTCGATGCTCTATCTGGACTACGGTCGGAACGCCGGAGAGTGGATCCCCAACCGCCATGGCGGCCGGGAGAATCTGGAAGCCATCGATTTCCTGCGCCTCCTCAACGAACGCGTTCACGCCGAATTCCCGGGGACAGTGGTCATCGCCGAGGAATCCACTTCCTGGCCCATGGTGACGCGATCCGTGCCGGTGGGAGGGCTCGGCTTCGACTTCAAGTGGAACATGGGGTGGATGCACGACATGCTGGAGTACATGAAGCTCGATCCGATCCATCGCCGCTATCACCACAACCGGATCACCTTCAGCATGTTCTACGCCTTCTCCGAGCGGTTCGTGCTTCCTTTTTCGCACGACGAGGTCGTGCACATGAAGGGTTCGCTCATCGGAAAGATGCCCGGCGATCTCTGGCAGAAGTTCGCCAACCTGCGTGCTCTCGTGGGCTACATGTTCGGTCATCCGGGACGCCCACTCATGTTCATGGGCGGTGAGTTTGCCCAGTGGCGCGAGTGGAACCACGACCGCGGTCTGGACTGGAATCTCCTGGAATACCCCATGCACCGCGGGCTGCGGAGCTGGATCCGCGACTGCAACATGCTGTACCGTGGCGAGCCTTCCCTTCACGAGCTGGATGATTCGCCGCAGGGCTTCGAGTGGATCGACTGCAACGACAACGAGCGCAGCCTGATCAGCTTCCTCCGGCACGCCAGGGACCCGGCCGACACCCTTCTCTTCGTCTGCAACTTCACACCGGTTCCCCGCGAACAGTACCGGCTGGGCGCCAGCGCACCCGGGACCTGGACCGAGATCCTCAACAGCGACGCGACCGACTACGGCGGAAGTGGCATGGGAAACCTCGGCAGCGTCGAGGCTACCAATGAACCCATGCACGGACGGCCCTGGTCGCTGGTCCTGACCCTACCGCCCCTGTCGGTGATCGTGTTGCGTGCCCCACGGCCCGCCGACGAAGTCAACCAGCCAAATCAGGAGCCACGGGAGCCGGCGGACAGGCGCGCCGACTCGTCAGGTGCGTAACTGGATCTTCTGCAACAGAGCCTGCAGGCGCTCTGCCATGCGCTCCCAGGTCCATTCCGTGTGGACCCACTCCGCTCCGGCTCGACCCATCACCGCCGCCCGGTCCCGGTCCTGCAGCAATGGGATGATGGCCCCGGCGATCGCTTCCGGTCGCGTCGGATCCACGGCATGACCGGTAATCCCCTCCCGCACGGCCTCCGGTGCGCCACCCGTGGCTCCGGCAATCACCGGCCGCCCCACCGCGGCGCCCTGCAGGAACACCGCCCCCAGCGCTTCCACGTCGAACCCGAACCAGCGCAGACGGCAGGGCATCGCAAAAACGTCACCGGCACGGAAATGAGCCGCCAGCTCCGCGTACGGCGCGGCACCAGTGAAGACCACCCGATCCGACATGCCGGTGGACTTCGCCAGCGAACGCAGCGTGCCCTCGTAGGGCCCCACGCCGACAATCAGGAGACGGACATCCGGAACCGCGCGGGCTATCGCCGGAAGCGCCCGGATCAGCATGTCCTGCCCCTTGCGGGCCACCAGCCGGGATACACAGGAAATGACCGGCGCATCGCCTAACGCATAACGTGCCCGTACCTCGCTGTCACTCACATCCGGACGGAAGAGCTCCGCGTCGATCCCCGACGGCAGCAGCTCCATCCGCCCCCGCCAGCCGAAACTCCCCTCCAGCGCGCGCCGGGCCCATTCCGAAACCGCGGTCAGCATCGCCGCATCCCGCCCGATGTGACGCAGCAGGCCCGGCACCAGGGTGGCCGTCAGCTCCAGTCCGTGCGTGAATCCCAGCCAGGGAATCCCCAGCCTGCGCGTGATCCCTGGCCCCAGATGACCCAGCGGCCAGGTGGCTCCGAAGACCACCACGTCCGGCTTCCGCTGCCGCAGTTCGGCGTGCAGCCGGCGACGCACCCCAGGCGTGGGAAGCATCATCTCCGTATCGAGCCGTATGACCTCGTGGGGGTACCCCCGATCGAACTCCTCCCACCCGGCAAAGCGTGACGTGAAGATGGTCACGCTCCCGGCCGGGAGCCGTCGCATCAGCTGGTCGACGTAGTAGTTGATGCCGCCAATACGTGGCGGGAAGTCGTTGGTGACGACGAAAACGTGCATGCCTTGCGGGACCGGGTCGCGCACAACGTAGCAGTCAGGCTGCGGTTTCCATAGCTTTGCGGGTACTCCGTAGACCGCTGAGTGCACCCGTCTCCGGGGAAAGTGGCGGCCCCGGGTGCTCCTGCCGGCGCCGACGATCCGACACCCGCCCCCAACCACTTGCTCCACCTGCTCCTGATCCCGGCCCTGCTCGCCCAGGGACCCACACCCCCACCCAGGGATTCCACTGAGCAGGATCAGCGTACGCTGGTGCTTCCCGTCGTCGGTTATTCCGAAGTGACCGGACTGCAGTACGGCGCCACCGCGTTTCGCTCCCACCGCCCGGACAATCCTGATGCGCGAGCCTCCACCGAGGCGATCTACTTCGCGCGAACCGCGCGAGAACACACCAAGGCCTACGCTCAGGTCGAGCGCTGGAGCAACGACAATGCCCTCCACTGGCGCGCCCGCATCGACTACCGCTCCTATCCCCTTCCCTACTTCGGAATCGGCAACGCCACGTCCGACAGCGTGGAAGAGTGGTACAGCGGCGGAGTCGCTACCGCCCAGCTCGATGCCCAACAGGAAATCCGTCCCCATCTTTACGTGATGGCCGGCTGGCGCCTCCTCCACACGAGCATGCGGGAGGTCGAAGCAGGCGGCGCGCTTGCCGGTGGCACCGTGCCCGGCTCGTCAGGCGGCACGGTGTCGGAGATCCGCTCCGGCATCGCCTGGGACTCGCGCGACACGCCAGTGGCGCCCCGGCACGGAACCTGGGCCCGCGTTCTGTTGAGTGCGGCTTCGGACCGGTGGGGATCCGGCTTTGGCTACACTCGCGTCACCCTGGATGCCCGACGGTACCACGGCCTGAGCCGGGGATTCTCCATGGCAGCGCAACTCCAGATCGATGCAGTACGCGGCAGCGTTCCCTTCGATCTGCTCCCCATGATCGGCGCCGACAGCGCCATGCGCGGCTACGACCGCGGACGGTATCGCGATGCTGCCGCCACGACCACCCAGGTCGAACTGCGATCTCCCTTCTGGCAACGCGCCGGATTCGTGGTCTTCGCCGGTGCCGGTACGGTAGCTGACCGCCTCTCCGGCCTGGCATCCGGTTCCTGGTATCCCACCATTGGTGCGGGAGGACGCTGGCTCATCTCCCCTGCCAGCCGACTGGCGCTGCGGCTCGACCTGGCCTTCGGACGGGGCTCCCTGGGTCTCAATGCCGGCGTCGGAGAGGCGTTCTGAAGAACACCGCCGGTGACAACCTCCCTACCTGGCCAGCGTCGAGTTGAGATACGCCGGGTCACCGGTCACGTCGCGATCCACGCAGGGAGCCAGCCACTCCGGCAACTCCACCACAACATCCGCCGAGGGCAGCTCGACCTCTGCCAGTACCAGTTGCCGGTCGGTGAACTCGTCGATCTCCCAGTGCAGGTCGCCATCGGGAACCACGTGTCGGCGCTTCGTCAGGCGCTTCCCCTCGGTGAGGGGCCACATCTGTTCGAACACCGCGCGGCTGGTCTCCTCCTCCAGCTCCGTCCGCACCAGACCCGATCCCACCTTGATGGTCCGATAGTAGCGTCGATGGCGACCCTCCTGCACCATCCGGAGTCGCTCCACCAGTCGCTCGCCCGGGATATATCCCTGGTGCATGGTCAGAGTAGTGGACTCCGGCAGAGGTGGCATGCCGGTGAGCAGGAACTTGCGTTCGATCTCCAGCACGCCAGGGGAACGCGCTCGCAGCTCCCTGGCCAGTCGGGCCAGATCCCTGAAGAACCGCCGGGCCGTCTTCTCATTCCAGTTGACCCCGAAGGCGTCGAACGCACCGGCGGACCGCTCCTGAGCCAGCCTCGCGAGCGAGACGAAACCACCACGGGCCGGACCCCGCCGACGCCCCGCGTCCGGAGTCGCCGCGGCTGTCGGCGCAAACGCACGCGCCATCCGCCGCCCTTCATCCATCGCCAGCTCCGCCACCACGTCGCGAAGCACCATCAACCAGGCGTGGGCATCGTGAAGATCGCCCAGGTTGTCCTGCAGCCCCTTGAGCCGTTCGATCAGCACTGCTCCCAATCCGGTGTGGGCCGCCACCGGCTCCAGCAGGTACCGCAACCGCTTGCCGGCAATGCGTGCCTGATGAACCTCCCGGATGTCGTCCACCGAGTGGACTCGTCGCAACCGCCGACGGAGTTCCTCTCCCTGCTGCAGCAACAGGCTGGCCATCGTGGGCGCGAACGACGGCTCCCGAAGCCCCGAAAAGACATGCGCCTGAACCTTGTAGGTCGAAAGCCTCGTCTCCAGACGAGTACGGACTCGCTCGAAGTCCCGCGCCAGGCGGTCACCCAGGCCATTATCCGCCTCTCTCTGTTGGGTCTGGAAACGCTCCTCCAGAAACCGGATGGCAGCATGCTCCCTGTGGGACAGCTCTGCCCGCGACGAGGCCAGCCAGTTCAGAAATACCTCGGCGTCACGCCCCACGTTGGACTCACGCGCTATCCGCCGCAGCCGCCGCAATGACGATTCCGGTACACTCCCCTCCAGAACCGGCGCCAGGGCGCGGAGCCAGGTTCGCAGACGCCGCAGCGCCACCCGAAAATCATGCAGCGCTTCGCTGTCGTGCGCCGAACCCAGACGTCGGCGTTCCGCGTCCAGTTCCGACAACAGGGCCAGCGCCACGAGCCGTGCGGCACGCTGGGCCGTGTCATCCAGGATACCGCTCTCGAACTCCGCCATGTTCAGGTGGCTCCGGCGCGCAACTGTGCCGGCGTAAGCAACCAGTGAATCGTCGCCGTACCGGCATCCGCCCGGCCCTCGATTCGCAGAAGACAGGCACCACCCTTCTTGAAAACCACGTCCGAAGCTTCGCGTCCATTCACCAGCCAGGTCACCAGGAACCCCAGATGAGGCTCGTGACCCACGACTGCCACCACCGCAGGAGGCGGAGACTGATGCAACCAGGCGATCAGCTCCCGCGGGTGACGATCGGGCAGGAGCGCCTCCGTGGTTTCCATACGCGCAATGCCGATCTCCTCCGCCAGGACACGCGCCGTATCCGCAGCCCGGAGCCAGGGACTGCTCACGATCAGGTCCGGCTGAGGTGCAAAACGCTGAATCCCTCGCGCACCCTTGCGCATGCGGCGACGCCCGGCATCCGTGAGAGGACGGTCGGCATCCGTTCGCCCGGTCCGCACCCACTCCTCACGTTCCATGGCGATGGCGTGACGTACGACCAGAAGATCCATGATCCTCGCTCGCTGGTGACGGGTACTCGGACCGCATGAATCTACGACACCGCGCAGTGGGGGTCATGACGCCCTGCAGGCCCGAAACCGCCCGAATCCTGTTCAAATACGCCTCCCGCTGTGATACCGTATTGGACAGTTCAGGAGCTTTCACCGACCTCCTTCCCTTTGCTGACTGCGCATGAAACGATTGCTGCACCCGGTGCGAGCGGCAAGTCTTTCCGTCATGGCTGCGGCCCTGGGGGCAGTCGGTTGGTACACCTACAGAACAATTGCGCATCCGCTCATCCTGGATGCCCCCAGGCCGGCAGTAGCACCTGACTCACCCGACACGCTGCCGCCCCTGCGGGCCTCCATCGTCGATGCCCCAATCACTTATGACCTCTCCGGGGCACTCGATTCGCTGGAAGCAGCCCTGCCGCGCTCCTACGGCGACATCAACCAGAGAATACAGGCGGGCGACAACTGGCGGGCGCACTTTGCTTTCGCGGTCTCCCGCACACCCTTCCGCCTGCGGATGAACGGCCGGACCGTCTCCCTCTCCACCACCGTGGAGTACGAAGCCCGGGGATGGTACCTGCCACCCATTGGACCGCAGATCAGCGCAGCCTGTGGCACCGGTGGCGTCAAACGACCCAGGATCGTGGCAACCCTCTCATCCACGGCGCAGATCACGCCTGACTGGGGCCTGCGGACCCGCACGCGTATCACCAGGCTGGCACCGGCCACCGACACGCCGCGCGACAAATGCCGCATTACACCACTGCGCATCGACATCACCCCGCGTGTTCTGGAAACCGTCCGTCACCTCCTGGAGCGGGGTCTGGCACAGATCGACAGTGGCGTGGCGCGCTGGGACAGCCGCAGCCGCTTCGCTGAACTCTGGCGCACGCTGCAGCGTCCCATCCGCTTCACGGACAGCGTCTACATGACGATGAATCCCTACAGCGCGCAGCTCGGTACCATAGAAGCCCGTGGTGACACGGTCATCGCCGCCCTGCGGCTCGTCGCATCTCCCCAGGTGCTTACGGGGCCGCGACCGCAGGACTCGGCACTGGCCAGGCCCATGCCGCGGCTGGGCCAGAAGACCCGCGCCGGATCGGGTGCCCAGGTGCGCATGGAGGGGACCCTTTCCTATCCCGTTGCCACGGCACTCCTGCGCAAGGCGCTCGTGGGACGCCAATTCGAACAGGCCGGCCGCCGCCTGACGATTGCGGACGTCGAAACCATGGGAATCGGCGGCGGACGGGTGGCCCTGGGTATCGATCTCAAGGGCGCCGCACGTGGCCGTCTCTGGTTCACCGGAACTCCCCAACTGGACCGCCAGGAGAGGGAGTTGCGCGTACCGGACCTGGATTACGATATCGGAAGTTCCAACCTTCTGGTGCAGGGACTCGAGTGGCTCAGCGGCGATGAACTGCGCGACCTGTTGCGCGACCGCGCCCGGATTTCCGAGGCGGAACTCCTGGGGCGGTTGAGTGACATGGCCGAACAGGGAATCAACCGTACCCTGACGGATGGGATCATTCTCTCGGGCACCGTTCATCGCGCCGAGGCCGTTTCCGTGAGAGCCTCGGTTTCGGACATCCGGGTGCGGGCGATCGCCGAGGGGAGTCTCCGTCTCGATATCGACAAGGCGCCTCACGTACCCCGCCCTCTGCCGGCCGGAAAGGCCCGCCGTCGCAATTAACACCTGCGACTCCGGCACGTCTCAGGAGAACGAAAACGGTGTCTGGGAAACGGTGCGGGCGAGTCACCTCCGCCGGTCCCTCGACACCCACCTACAGCGACAGGAAACGGCCACGGCATGCACCTGCCGGCCCGGGAGGTTCACATGATATCCACACGCACGATCACACCCATGCTCCTTCTCGTCCTCAGCGCCGCACCCGTCGCAGCACAGGGGCAGCGGACCCCGGGCATGCGCCCCGGAGCCGGAATGGGCAATCCGATTGCACCGCTCATTGGCATGCGGCGTCAGCTCGATCTCACCAGCCGTCAACTGGTACAGCTCGACTCCATTGAAAGAGCACTGCTCCAGAAGAATCGCGTGGTACTGGACAGCTTGCGGGACCGCAGGGATACCACTCGCCTCAGGGGTGTCCGCGGTCGGAACCTGACGGACGAACAGCGGGCCGCTCTTCAGGCGCGCGGAGATTCGCTCAGAGCCCTGCGGCAGATAATCGTCCGTAACGATTCCACCGCACGCGCCGCCGCCATGCGTGTGCTCTCGGATTCGCAGCGCACCCAGGTGCAGATCCTTCAGGCTGAGCGTCGTGGCTTTGAGCGTGGCACCCGCACGAGAGAGGGCACCCGCGGGATACGGGGATGGGATCGACCAGGGTTCGACCGCGGTCGGATACCGGGTATCCGTGGACGGAGACCCCCACGGTAACGGTCTCGCAGGCGAAGGATTGACCAGCGCCCTGTTTCACACGGAAACAGGGCGCTGTCGTTTCAGGGCGCCTCGTCCACGAAGAGTGATCCCGCTACGGGTGCCAGACGCGCCGTGAAGTGCCGCAGCGCCGGCGGCTGATCGACTATGCGCATCCCCCGGATGGCGCCGGCGCGACGCTGCACATGGGCAATCACCTCCGCCACATAATCCACGTGACTCTGAGTGTACACCCGACGGGGGAAGGCCAGTCGCACCAGCTCCATCGCCGAAGGCTTCTCGCTTCCATCGGGCTGGAGACCGAACATCACGGATCCGATCTCCACGCCCCGGATCCCACCCTCGAGGTACAACACGCAGGAGAGTGCCCAGGCGGGATACGCACTCTGGGGAATGTGCGGCAACATCGCCCTGGCATCGATATAGAGAGCGTGTCCTCCGGCCGGCTGAACCGTGGGCACACCCACCGCCGTGAGCTTCTCCGCCAGGTACTCGATGGAACGGATCCGGTAGCGTAGGTAGTCCGCGCTGAGCGCTTCGCGAATCCCCACGGCAACGGCTTCCAGGTCGTAGCCCGCCAATCCACCGTAGGTGACGAAGCCCTCGGTGAGTATGAGGTTGTTCCGGCAACGCGTCGCGAGCGAGTCATCATTGATCGCCAGAAAGCCACCGATGTTGGCCATGCCATCCTTCTTGGCGCTCATGGTGCAGCCGTCGGCATGGCTGAACATCTCGCGCGCGATCTCGGCGGGTGTGCGATCCGCGTATCCCGGCTCCCTCATCTTGATGAACCAGGCATTCTCCGCAAACCGGCACGCATCCAGAAAGAAGGGGACGCCATGTCGCCGGCAGACCTCGTGAACTCCCCTGATGTTGGCCATGCTCACCGGCTGCCCGCCCCCGGAGTTGTTCGTCACCGTGAGCATGACGATGGGCACGCGACCGGCATGCTTTGTGAGAGTCGCCTCCAGGGCATCCAGATCCATGTTCCCCTTGAAGGGATGGATCGTCGCTGGTTCCCGTCCCTCGGGAATCGGGAGGTCCAGCGCCATGGCGCCGCGATCCTCGATGTTGGCACGCGTGGTGTCGAAATGAGTGTTGTTGGGTACCACATCGCCGGAACGACAGATGGTCGTGAACAGTATCCGCTCCGCGGCACGGCCCTGGTGCGTGGGAAGCACGTGCTTCAGTCCGGTGATCTCCTGAATGGCGGACTCGAACGCAAAGAATGAACGCGCACCGGCGTATGACTCATCGCTCTGCATCATCGCCGACCACTGGTTCGCCGAGAGCGCTCCGGTTCCCGAGTCCGTCAGGAGGTCGATCAGTACATCAGTGGAGTGAAGGAGAAAGGGGTTGTAGTGGGCCGACCTGAGCGCGTTGAGCCGCTCGGCACGGGTGCTCTGACGGATCGGTTCGACGGTGCGGATGCGAAAGGGTTCGATGATGGTGTGCGTGAGCATTGGGTTGTGGCTGGGGTCCGATGCGCCGTTTTCGTCGCACTCGCCGTCGCGACGTGAGGGCAGTGCGGAAGTTATGCGCCAGACCGGATCGGGACAGTTCCGCGCCGGCGATCCCACGATCCCACGCGAGCAGCCCTGGCCCTCACCCGGGGGACATCAGGACGGGACGACGGATCCAGCCTTCCCGGCGCACTTGTAGGATCGCGCCACTGCTGGCATGCTATGGTCATGAACCGCCAATGCCTCATTCCCGCCTTCGGCCTGCTCCTGAGCGGTTGTTTCTCATACCTGCCGGTCAGTACCGACGCAGTCAGCAAGGGTGAGTCGGTGCGGATTCGCATTACTCCCGGAGCGAGTGACAGGATTGCTCCCCTTCTGGGTGCGTCGTCCGCGCGGCAACTGACCGGGACCATTGTGAGCACTGCCGCGGACCAGCTCATCGTCGAGGTTCCCATCGTCGTCCGGGACACCAGGGAGTTCGGCAGCACCCCATTTCAAAGGGTGACGGTCCACCGGCCGGAGCTCGTCGAACTCGAGATCCGGCGGCTGGACCGGTTTCGCACCACGGCGCTCGTTGGTGGAGCCGCGGTAATCGTCGTGGGAACTCTCATCAAGGCACTTCGCGGCGAACCCGGTAAGGACAAGCTTCCCGGTGGAGATCCGGGCGCGGAGTCCCTGATACCGGCAGGTAGAAGCTGGCCGTAGAAACGCCCAGGGGCGCGAAGTCCACTGGACCTCGCGCCCCTGGGAGTCCGATCGCAGCAACCGCTGTTCAGCTCCCCCGGAGGTTCGGATTTGTCTCCCGTTCCGAAAGGGAAATCGGGAAGCATAGATCCTGGGACGTCAGGTGGGAGCCGGCGCCAACCTGCTCCAGCGGGTCCAGTGCACCCGGCGTGTTCTCGGCCTTCCAGCGGCGGAAGTCACCCAGGCGTCTTGCTTCGAGCCAGAGCTCGATTCCCCGCTCCCGCTTCAGCAGCCGCCAGGCGTCGGTCAGATCCGTGGCGGTGATATTGGGTGCTCCGGCGTCCGTGCGAACTTCGTTGATCAGCAGCATGGCGCCATTCATGTCACTCCCCCGCAGCAGGTTCTCTGCTTCGATAAGACGCATTTCGCGGCCACTGGCGAGGCGGATGGGACTGTCGGAGGCAGTGTACTTGGCTTCCGGCCAGAAGGGCACCTTGCCGCAGCACTCGATGGCGGCATCACCCACCAGGTTCGTCTCGAGTATCGGTACCCGGGGATCGTTTGTCGCGTTGCGGTAATCGTAGTACCACGTGCTCCATTGGGTGTGGGCCCGGTAAGCGGATCCACTCTCCCGGCTATTGCCGGACGCATAAAAGATCCGGTTGCGCTGGCTGTCTTCCCCAACGTTGTAGTAAGGGATACTGTAGGAGAAGTCCGTTCCCACCTGACCGGCGTCCGAAACCGCTCCAGCCCAGTTGCCCAGGTAGAGCCGGGCCGAGGCCCGACCCGCATACGCTGCTGTGTTCAGGGTGGTCATGGTGCTGGCGGTTCCGCCGGTAATGGTCAGTGCCTTGGTGAAGAGGCTCTCGGCGCGTGTGAAGAACGCCGAACCCGGCAGCAGGCCGCCCCCATCGATCACGGCTTCACACATGTTCTCGCCCAGCAGCCGATTGGCGTAGCCGGCCCAGATGTAGGCCTGCTTGAGAAGATTGGCGTACTGCGCCGGAGTCTGCAGGCTCCCGGCTGGGGGAGGCCCCACGGTTTCCAGACGACGGATGGTTTCCTCCGCCAGCCAGCGTGCACGCTGGGCCTGTTCCCAGTGGGTATCCAGATCCGCGTCGTCCGCACCCAGTTCGCCATTCTGCCAGCGAACGCTGATGCCAAAACTGGCCGTGGATCCGGCGGGGTGGATCTCCCGGGTTATGGCAGCACCAGTATATGAAATCCAGTTGATGCCTGACGAGAGAGCTCGGCCCGCCCCGTTTACCAGAGCGGCCGCCGAGTTCCGGTCCGCCAGGAACTCGTCCTGCACCGGACCCGGGTTGGTGACCGTGGTGTCGCAGCCCATCGACATGCCCAGGGCAAGAAGCGCGACACCGGGAAGGATATGGCGCATCGAAAGCCTCGCGGATAGAAGGGTCGGTTGGCGTGTCATGGTCACCTCAGAACGTGATGCGCAGCGACGCCGTGTAGGACGCCGGCGGTGGCACGTGTTCCAGGATGGAACGCACACGCGAATCGAACCCGTCATTGTTGCCGGTTTCCGGATCGAACACCGGGAAGCCATCGTTCAACCAGCGCCAGATGTTGTTTCCGGCGAGCGTGAAGAACGCGGAACTGGCACCCGGGATGAAGCGCTCCGGAATGGGCATCCCGATGGATACCTCCCGCAACTTGAAGAAGTTGGCCGGATAGACGAAGTAGTCTGCCCGGGAGGTCGACACCGTGCAGCGGGCATTGTCCAGAGCGGTAGCCTCTGACAGTCTGCCGGTCTCCTGCAGGTTGTAGAAGTGATAGCAGCCCGGCCACCGTACGGACCGCTGTACCGCGTTGTACGCCGCACCGTCGTAGATGTAATGGCCACCCTGGTACTCGCCACGGACCACCACGGTGATATCGTGGGGCAGGCGGACATGGGTGTTGATGCCGTATGTCTTCGTGGGCAGGTTCGGCCCGTGTACGCAATCGTCCGGATCGGTGCTGAAGATCGGAGCAGCCCCCTTCTCGTCGGCGTTCGTCACGCAGGAATTGGTCCGGATGACGGGAATCGGCTGACCTTTCATGATCCACCCGAAGCTGCCAATGGAAAAGTCGGCTGCCCCACCCAGAGAAGTCACCTCACTGCTGGTCGTGAACAGGGTTCCTCCCACGGACCATTCGAAACTGGGTCGTTGAATGAGGGTGAGTTCCGCGGATGCCTCGATTCCGCTGCTCTTCATGGAACCGACGTTGGCGAGCTGGGAACTGAGGAATCCGAGTGACGGAATCTGCCGCGCGCTGAAAAGCGCGGCATCGACATCTCGATTGAACCAGGTGACCTGGGTCGTCAGGCGGTCACCCAGAAGTGCCGCATCGAAGCCGGCCTCCAGTTCGGTGGTTCGTTCGGGGCCCAGGTTGGGGTTACCGACGTTTCGGGGATAGAATGCCGGCTGCCCGCCCCACCCCACCGGTTCCCAGGTGCGCACCGCATCGAATGCACCGGGTGCGCGCCCCGACCGACCCCACGCCATCCGCACCTTCATCTCCGGTATCCAGGAAGGCCAGAACGACTCCTCCGAAGCCACCCAGGAGAAGCTGGCCTTGGGATAGCTCTGCAGGCCGAAGTCCTTTCCGAAGGCGCTGTTGCCATCCACCCGGAGCCCCACGGTCAGGAAGTACCGGTTTCTCAGATCCAGAAGGCCCTGACCAAAGAAGCCACCATTGACCACACGCTGCCTGTCTTCGAAACCCAGTGTCGTGCCGGCGCTGGAGACCGTCGGCTGTCCGGGCCCGGGGAACTTCTCCCCGTACGCCGACGTCTCACGCGTCTCCACGGACACGCCTTGCGCCCCCCAGGAAAGCGTGGAACGCATGTCCGTGGTCAGGTTCACTATGAAGTTCCCGACATAATCGAACGTGATGTTCTCGTACGCATTCCGGCGGCTGGAAATGATTCCTCCGGGGGCAAGGATGAAACCGAAAGGCCGGAGGTTCCGGTTCTCGATCTCCGCCCGGTCGTATCCCACCGTGAACTTGTTCGTAAGGCTGGGACTGGGAGTGAAGTTGAGCGAACCGCCGGTGATCAGGTGCGTGACGGTACTGGTGATCTCCTGATTCAACATCTTGGAAACCACCTCGGGCCGGTCGTTGGATGCGTAATTGCGGTCCCGTCGAAACGCATTCAGTGTCAGACCGTGAGCATTGTTTCCCGCGGCGGTATTGGAGATGTCGTCCTTGGTATAGGCCGTGTTCCAGTTGAACAGCAGGTTCGTGATCGGCATGAACGAGAAGTTGCCGCGCACCGAGTTGCGGGCTTCCTTGTCGTTGGGCAGCACCCCTTCCTCGTTCGACGACGTGCCGGACACGAAATAGCGCAGGTTCTCGGCACCGCCACCAACCGAGAGCGAGTAACGCTGGCGCAGGCCTTTGCGGAGCCAGGGATCGATGAAGAGGTAGCTGGACGTTCCACCCGCGCGGGAGACTCCCCGCGTTGGCAGCCCCGCGAAGCGATCCGGGAACGAGTCCCGATACGCCTTCATGGTCCCGGTGCAGGGCCGCGAAGTCGCGCAGGAATAGATCGTATCGCTGGGAGGCGCCTCACTCGGGTCCGGACCGAACGGAAGGGCTTCCACATAGCCTTCATCCACATTGAACGTCCACTGCGGCTTTCCCGCGCGACCCGCCTTCGTGAAGATCTGGATCACACCCGCCGCGGCTTCCGTCCCATAGAGCGTGGCGGCCGCCGCACCCTTGATCACCTCGACACGCTCGATGTCGTTGGGATTGATGTCGTTCAGGGGACTGGCCACGTCATTGCCAGACCGGAGGCTGGACCCCGTCGGGGGAACATTCCGCTGGTAGCCGTCGCTGCGAATGCGGACACCATCCACGTAGATCAGCGGCTGATTGCTCATGGTCACCGACACGTTGCCCCGCAACCGGATCATCGAACCGCTGCCCGCGGAGGCAGAACTGGGCATGACCGTCATGCCCGCCGCCTGACCCTGAAGCAGCTGACCAACGTTGGCCGGCGGCAGTTGCACCTTGGACAGTTCTATCTGGGCAATGCTGTTGCCGACTTCGCGCTGCCTGGCAGCACCCGCGGTGCCGGTCACCACCATGGCGTCCAGTGCCAACGCCTGAGTATGCAACTGGAAATCCTGCGTTACCGATCCACCCGCGGTCACCGTCACCGTCGCTTCCGCCGGACGGTGTCCGATCAACTGCGCCCGGATCTTCTGCGGGCCGGCAGGCACGTTGACGATGGTGTACTGCCCATTCTCATCGGTACGACTGCCTATCCGGGTACCAACCAGTTGCACCTGGACTTCCGGCAACGGTCTGTTGATATCGGAGGTGATCGTCCCCCGGATGGTGCCGGTCTGCTGTGCACCGGCCGAACCTGCCGCCACCGTCATCGCCACCAGAACCGCGACGACAATCCTTCCGACCATACGGTACCGCAAATGCCAATGCATGCGAGACTCCGGAGCTTGAGTGGGAGCTCTGACACACCATTGGCATCACGATAAGCCTTCGAGCGATTCCGTCAAGCCTGCGGAACTGGAGGCACCGTGGGACACCGACTTCCGAACCCCATTCCGTCTCACCTCGTCACAACATTGGTGGCCGGTCCGGAAATCACGACGTCCAGGGTTGCAGTCTTCTCACCAGAGTAGGCGTCGGTTACTTCGGCCCTGACAGGGAAAGTCCCACCGGCGGACCATGCGTGGCGGAAGTTGACGTGCGCACTCGTCGCACCACCCGTGGCATACTGCTCCACGGTCCCGTCGCCGAAATCCATGACGACGCCCACAAGACTGCTCCCCGCGGCATCCACCGTCAGTGTCAGTGTATCACCCGGATCGGCAAGCAGGGTGTTTGCCGTGAGCGATACGGTAAACTCCCTGATGGGCTCCGTCGACGTCCGGCATCCGGCCCAAATCAACACCGCCGTCAGAACCGCAGTCACAGTGACAGGCTTTCGCATGCACCAGAACCTCTCCTGTCACCCCAAGACGCGCCAGACCTCCAGCGACCTCACCACCCGGGCTGCAGGTTGAATCCCCATACTCCACCGCGACCGGGCCTCTGGAATGGCCAGGCATAGTACACCTCGACGATCGCAAACCCGAAGAGGTTGAGCCGCGACGTCACTCCGGAACTCATCACCGGCGTCCGGTCCGCGGAGTTCCGCGCCAGCGACCAGACCGGCTGACTGGTTCCGGTCCAGGCCACCCCCGCATCCACGAACGGCGTGATCTCCAGAGGAGGAAAACCGCTCTCGATGTACCCCAGCCCCCGGGGACCGACCAGCGGAATCCGCAACTCCAGGTTGCCCGCCAGAATACGACTCCCCAGCAGTCTGTCGAACTGGGGACAGGTACTGCCACTCAACGAACCCGTGCCGGTGGTACAGTCGTCGACACTGAACGAATCGTAGGAGTAACCCCGCACCAGCGTGGGGTCGCCCAGAAAGATCGCCCCAATGCGATTGCTGTCCCCATCCCGGCCGAACCGCCCATAGTGGAGCCCGCGGACAGCCAAGGTGATCTTGTCCATTCTCTTGTAATGCCGCACGTCGGCCAGGTACGACTGGTAGTTCAGTGACCCTATCGTCGGCGACACCTCGAAACGGTACCGCGTGCCCGCTATGGGTGAAGTGAATCCCATCACCGCATCATCCCCCACGAATGCCGCGGACATGACACCGAGCCCGAGCGGTGACGGCGATGGCAGCTCCGTGGTCGTGCTGCTGCCGGAACTGCTGAAGCTGGTGGACTCGAAGTAGTAACCGTAGTGTTGATACCCGGCGCTCAGTTCGAATCGCTGCGACGCATTCCGCGCGTACTGGGTTAGCAGGGATCCACCGGTGAGAGCCAGGTGCGCCAGGACATAGTCCACGCCCGTGGAGGTCAGCATCCCGTAACTGTACAGGTACGGAATGCGCTGCAGGTTCGCGCCCCAGGTCCATCGGTGCGTCGAGTTGATGTAGAGCACCTGCCCGCCCAGATCCCGTGCCGTACCGGATGCCTCCGCTGCCAGCCCCAGGAAGTGATTCCCCAGAATGTCGGTGAAAGCCGCCGATACACCTCCCTGGATCGTGGTGCCGAAGGGTCCGCCAACGCCGACACCCAGAGACGGCGCCCCGATGTACCCCAGGTGCAGGCCACCCTCATACGGCGCCGTGGTCACGGCGGAATCGTCCGGCAGCCCTGCCGGGCTCGCCAGGTAATTGGCCACCGCCACCCCGCGCACGATCTCGCCGCGCGGCAGGATCGCCGCGGATGTCGAATACCCTTCGTCAGGTATCACCGGCGCCCCCCTGGTTTCCCCGGCGGGAAGCCAGGACAGCATCACTCCCCCTTCCTCGAACAGCGAGAAGAAGGTCGTGCCGGCCCTGCCGGCCACCGAGAGCGCCGGCGACGTCGCTGCAATGCCACTCACGCCGGTCGACGTATGCGTGACCTGGAACATGTCCCCACTGGCCAGATCCATGCGATACACGTCGCTGTAGCCCCCCCTGTCGGATATGAACAGCAGCGAGCGGCCATCGGGCGCGAATTGCGGATTGAGATGCTTGGCTCCCGGGAATCCACGCAGCGGCTCGATGCTGCGGGTCGTCAGGTCGATCAGCGCCAGACGCAGCGGAGCGTACGTCAGCGAACCGAAATCGCTCCCGGAATCCTCTCCGGACCCCTCTCCCCGGTCGGATACGAACGCGAGGTGGGTGCCATCGGGGGACCAGGCCGGCTGCAGATCGGCATACTTGTCATTCGTCAGGCGCTCGGTCCTGCCTGACGAGAGGTCAAACAGATACAGATCGCTGATCCCGCCGGACATGCCGGAGAACGCCAGCCGATCTCCGTCGGGTGACCAGGCCACCGTGCTGATGGCTCCCACACCTTCCGGCTTGATGTGGCGCTCCACTTTCCGGGTGTCGATGTCCACGATGTCGATCTGGTTGTCGCCGTCGGCATAGGACACGAATGCCAGTCGCCGGCCATCGGGCGACCAGCTCCCCGCGGAGTACAGGAAGGAAAGCGCGTCGAAACGGGTCGACAGGCCGGGTGAAGAGAGAACGCCGAGGTCGGCACCGGTGGCGACATCCCCCAGCCTGAGTTCCACCCCGGTGATGCCGGAATGGAACCAGGCAACCATCTTGCCGTCCGGACTCACCGCGGGTCCAACGTAGTACTCCGGGCTCCCCCTCTTTGAAGCGAGATACAGACGCCCGGTCTCGCGTGGTCTGGTGCGGCCGCTCAACCTCGGCGTGTACTCCCTCCGTATGGCTTCATGCCAGTGATTGGAAAGCGAGTCACTGCGGAGCCCCAGCAGCCGGATCGATGCCCGGTCGAAGCCATCCTCCAGTGATGCCCGGAAGAGCCGGGGTACCATTGCATCTCCCCAGACGCTCCCGATGTACGCCCAGAGCGCTTCACCATAACGATAGGGAAAGTAGCGGCCACTGTTGGTGAGCTGATCTATCGTCGGCAGATCGTTCCGCTCCAGCGCATCCCGCAACCACATCGCAGTGTGGGCATCGTTGGGGCCGACCGACAGGTACTCGGCCATGCCTTCCACGAGCCAGAGCGGCAGGCGCTCGAACTGGTAGGCCTTGCCGTCATGGTTGGCTACGTCATACTGGAACACGTGCACCGCTTCGTGCCCGATCACATGGTCACTCTCGGCATACGAGCCGGTAAGCGGAAGAACCATGCGATCGAGCATCGATTCAGTCACACCTCCGGTGCCCTCGTTGAGTGCACCCGAGACGACGTTGGTCTGCTGGAAGTCAGGCTGGTCAGCATAGAGGATCACCGGCTTGCGGGCACTGAGCTGATAATCGAACAGCCCCGTATACCGCGCGTTCCACCGCTCCAGCATGCGGGCTGCATCCCGCGCCGCCACCGCTTCCTCCCGGTAATGCAGGACATCCCAGTGGTCCGTCCGGAAGACCAGGAACTTGAAGCGCTCGTAGGGAACCTTGTTCCTGCCGAAGTACTGCGCCGGCAATCCGTGAGGAACCAGGATGAGTCCCAGCGCCAGCAATGTGCCGTACCGGCCTATGAACTGCAGCACCCTTTTCATGGGGAGATCTCCTTGCAATGCGGGACCCGTCCAGGTCCCTGTCTTCCATTGGACACACGCGGTACGGACTTCGGAAGCAATGAGTTCCGCGGCTGCGCTCTCCTGCATCCGTTACGACACGCGACACTCGGGTAGTTCCCTACAGATGAGTCAGGGACGGGGAGTCCGGCATCAGGAAGCCTGACGGTCCTGATGAATCCCGGAATCCCGATCAGGGGGCGAGGCAGTGCGCGGGAGGGCAGCCGGCCACACCGCACTCACGTAGATTGCGACTATCGATGACGGAATCCCGCGGACGCAATGCCGAGCAGATCAGCTTTGGTGAACAGGTGATTGCCTTCTACCGGAGCTTGCGTTCCCCGGCGCTGTCGCGCCTCGGTGTTGCCGTCATGAATCCATACGCGGATCCCGAAGCGATTCGTTGCACTACACTCTTTTATCGCAAGTTTTTCCCCCAGACCGACCCGCGCCTGTTCATAGTGGGCATCAATCCGGGCCGGTTCGGTGGCGGCACCACCGGCGTGCCGTTCACGGATCCGGTCACCCTGGCGCGGCAGGCCGGGATCCCCAACCAGCTTCCCGGCCGCAGAGAGCTCTCCGCCGAGTTTGTGGAGCAGGTGATCGATCGACTGGGCGGTCCCGGGGAGTTCTACCGCTCGTTCTTCATCACGGCGGTATCCCCTCTGGGATTCACCAGGAACGGATTGAACTACAACTACTACGATGACCCTGTTCTGGCGCGGCGTCTGGAGCCATTCATCGTCAGGTCGATGCGGAAGCAGCTCCGGATTGGTGCCCGGCGCGACGTGGCTGTCGTTCTGGGGACCGGGACGAATTTCCGGGCTTTCAGCGCCCTCAACGAACGTTACCGGTTCTTTGAGCGTCTGGAGGCGGTGGAGCACCCACGGTTCATCATGCAGTACCGCCGGAAGCGCGTCGCGGAGTTTCTGTCGAAGTACGAGCGCGTACTGGGGGACGCGCTGAACTCGTCGCCGCCCGCGTCACGCGGGTCCCGTCTCCCTCCGGAGTCTTCCGTCTGACGGGCCGGGCCGCCAGTTGAACCAGGACGGGTCGCATGGCGGAGACGAAGCGTGCCGGTTCCTCGCAGGAACGGGCGAGGAGCATGGCGCCCTCCAGGGCGCTCAGGATCATCCTGGCGACATCACGTGCCGGCTGCGTTCTGCGAAGTGACCCGTCCTGCCAGCCTGCTTCGACCAGGTTGGCAAGCCATTCCTCATTCCAGTCAAAGAAGCGGCGGACTTCGGTGCGAATCTGCTTCGGCAGGGTCGGGTATTCAGCGGCCAGCATGCCGCAGAGGCAGAGTCGATCATTCTCCAGCACCCGTTCGTACAGCCTGACGTAAAGCACCAGCTTGCCGTGAGCATCGCGACGCGAGGCATCTATCCGGGTGATTGCTGACCTGAAGTTGTCATTGTAGCGCTGCATCAGGGCGGATCCCAGGTCGGCCTTGGTTGCGAAGTGGTGGTGCAGGCTTGCCTTGGCGATTCCCAGCTCGGTGGCGATGTCGGCGTAGCTGAAGCCGTTGAATCCCCGCGTCTGCGCCAGTCGTTCCGCGATATCCAGCAAGCGGGTGTGGGTGTCGGTCGCCGGGGGTCGCTTCGTGTTCATCTTGACAAGTTAGCCTGCCGGGCGGTAGGTTGGCTACCTACCTATTGGTAGGTAGGTGTCATCGCCTGTCATCCGGCAGGCTGCCTCAACGGAGAGATATTCCTATGACCAGTGAGGAACGGCTGAACACATTCCTGGGAAAAGCGGTGGGCGACCTCGGTGCCGCAATCAGCGCGGTCCTCCTCTCGCTCGGCGACGAGCTGGGACTCTACCGGGAACTGGCCCGGGAACCCCTCACCCCGGCCGCCCTGGCCACACGGACCGGAACGTCCGAACGCTACATCCGCGAATGGCTCGCCAACCAGGCAGCCGGCGGCTACGTCGAATACGACGCCTCCGCCGGAAAGTATTTCCTGAACGAGGAGCAGAGGCTCTGTCTTGCCGATCCCGACGGACCCGTCAACCTGCCCGGAGCATACCAGATAGTCCAGGATCTGTTTCACGTAAAGGATCGCGCTCTGGAAAACTTCCGCACCGGCAAGGGAATGGAGTGGGGCGAACACCACGCCTGCCTTTTTCACGGTACGGAACGCTTCTTCCGGGCCAGCTACAACGGAAGCCTGCTCGCATCCTGGCTGCCGGCGCTCGACGGGGTTACCGCCAAACTGCAGCGTGGCGGAACGGCCGCCGACATCGGCTGTGGCCACGGAGCCAGCACCTTGCTGATGGCAAAGGCATTCCCGAAATCGCAGTTCATTGGAATCGACTACCACGAACCCTCGATTGAAACCGCCCGCCGAAGAGCGAAAGACGCGGGCGTTACCAATGTCCGGTTCCAGACTGCAGATGCCACTTCCCACGGGGAACGGAACCTGGACTTCATTGCCTTCTTCGATTGCCTGCACGACATGGCTGATCCCGCCGGTGCCGCTCGCGAAGCACGTGCGGCGTTGAAACCAGATGGCCGATGCATGATCGTCGAGCCGTTTGCGGGAGACCGGACAGAGGACAACCTCAATCCCGTCGGCCGGGTGTTCTATGGTGCCTCATCCCTGATTTGCGTGCCCGTGTCGCTGGCCCGCAAGGGTCCCGCACTCGGCGCACAGGCGGGTGAAAAACGGATTCGGGACATCATGGTCAGCCAGGGCGGGTTTACCAGTATGCGGCGCGCTACTGAAACACCGTTCAATCTGGTACTCGAAGCTCAACCCTGAGCCGTCGCGCCTGATCGGTATCATCGGGCCCGAACCTTCGGGCCCGATCCAGCACTCTCTCCAATGCGAGCCCGCCATGCTTCTATGCCTGGGCTCCATGGTTTCCGCGATCTTCCAGCAACCCGGCCATCACGACCTGTTCCTGTCCGATGGAGTGGGCAATATCGACGGCCAGACCGAGCGCCGCCTGCGTTCGGGAGGTGTAGGGTCGCGCTCCCCCATGGTGTCGGCACTGAAGCGCCAGGCGTTACAGCAGCCATGATCCAGTCCCGAATCTGGTCGGCATCAACCTGCAGGTGGCCAGTGCCCCGGACTCCCGTATCGCGATAATGAGATGTTCGGTGCCGACGTGTTCGTGATGCGAGATATCTGACTCACCGAGTACTTCATACAGTGCCGGTGTACTGCGTCGTTGTACGGAAGCTTGCGCATGGCCGAGGCCGTCAATGGACGCGAATGCGGCAAATGGCGAACCGCTTACCAGGTGATGCGGACATTTCCTTATTGGAATCCATCAGGAGGGGCAGCACTGCAGAGGCTGGCACGTACGTCCTCGGCGATGAACCCTTCTTCGACGTCACCGTAAACCATGACATCGACGTAGGAGATTCCCCAGTCGGTGATGAGGAACTGCCCGACTGTGCGGCTCTCCCTGAATTCGGATCGTATAGTTGTCCGTGGTGCATGATTCGAGTCACGAAGGAGGGTACTGTCATGGCAAGCGTCCCAGTGAAGTGCGTTGCGGAAGAACCCCGGGCGCTCCCGTTGTTCGAGGAGTTGGACCGGCGCTTTGAACAGGTGAAACGGCGTGCGTTCGACCTGTTCTCGGCGCGTGGCTTCGAGCCCGGACGCGATCTCGAAGACTGGCTGACGGCAGAAAGAGAGGTACTTGGCTGGCCCGCCGCCGAGCTGGTGGAGAAGGATGGTGAGTTCGAGATGAAACTCACACTTCCCGGTTTTCAGGCCAAGGACATCGAGGTGGTTGCGGAACCCGGAGGGGTAACCGTGCATGCCGCGACGGAGAAGAAGACCAGAGAGAAGAACGAGAACGTCATCTGGAGCGAGTTCGGCCGGAACGAGGTCTTCCGTAAGGTGGCGTTCCCGGCAGACGTGGAACTCCCGCACGTGACCGCCGAGTTCACTGACGGCATGCTTCGCGTCCGGGCTCCCAAGGCAACCACGACAGTCACGAAGGAGAAGAAGATCCCGGTCACCACGCCATGAGCCCATCGGGCGGGCCGACGTCAATTCTCACGGTCGGCGTGCGATCCGGGACCGCCGTGAGGGTGGTGTCGCAGACGTCCCTCGATTGACGCCATCATATTTCGAGAAGCGTGTGGAACTGGAGCGGCACAGCAATCAAGTTGCTGTGCCGCTGGTCATCTGCGCCCCGGGAAACTGCGTCAGCACACCCCGTTATGCGACGGAATCCCACTGAGGTCGGTCCCGCACCGGTGAGCCTCACGAGCTGCGGCTGCCCTTCCTCCGAGGCAGCAGGCATGGCAGTCCTCCAGGAAAGACCCCGGGAAGCACAACGTTGCAAGCCAATGCGGGGCCCACTGCCTCCCCTGTACTACCCGGAGTTCGTGTCGTGGCGCCCTCCGCGCCGGGCTTTCCGCCCGCCGGCGGGAAGGAGTATCGTAACGGCGACGTCTTGTCGGTGGGCGACCAGTCCGCCAGAGGCAGCCGCGAAACATCGAACCATGCTGGACCGCGCATTTCCGAGTGACCAACAACAGCCCTGGACCCCCCGGGGGCTCCTTCGCCGAATCCATGACTGACACCCAGCTCTGCGCGTGGCTGGACGCGCACGGCATCCCATACGTGCGCTTCGACCACCCACCCGTACGGACCTGCGAGGACGCCACCCAGCTTGTGCCCCCGGAAGCGCGTGGTGTCCAGACCAAGAACCTCTTCCTCCGCGACAAGCGCGGGCGCCGGCACTGGCTGGTCGTCACCTCCTGCGAGAAGTCCGTGGATATCCAGGCGTTAGGCGTGCAACTCGATGCCGACCGCCTGAGTTTCGGATCGCCGGAGCGGCTGCTGCGTTACCTCGGCGTCGCTCCGGGCGCCGTCACACTGCTCGCCCTCGGTCATGAAGGAGCGCGCGACGTGCAGCTTGTCATTGACGCCGATATCTGGAAGGAAGCGCCCCTGCGCTGCCACCCGATGACCAACAACGCGACGCTCGTACTCGAAAGGCCGGCTCTCGAACGCTTCATTGCCGCGACCGGGCATACGCCTCTGGTAATCCCCCTCGCCACACCGCCTGTTCACCCGTCGCTGTCATCGGCTGGCGGCTGAACACGAGCGATTTCTCGGGGGCACTGACCGACTTGCTACCAAAGCAAGCTCTAGACTACAGAAGCACCTGCTCTTCGTACTCCTTGTGGCTAGGTAGGCCAGAAGCGGCTTCCGGAACCCGCGGGCGCATGGTTTCGTCATCCCAACTGCCGATACACCCGGCGATTTCTTGGCACTCTGAATCCGGCGCAGGCTTCGCTCGGCTTCCTGCATCGACCACATGACAACAACCGTACATGGCGACAAGTACTTCTGTTTGCGGTTCTGCTTGCCCCACATGTGATGGGAGTATTCCGGAGGTATGTCAGGCGGCTGGTAAACTTCGACGGCATAGATATCCTGGGGCCTTTGAATCGGATTGCTACCAGCGACGAACCCTCCATCAATCACCAGCTTCCAGCAACGCCATCCGACTGTCGATTCAACCGTTGTCTCCGTACACTCGCGACAATCGCACCGCGCAACGAGTCAGAGGTGGCCACAGTCTGCGCCGCAACCGACAGCGGCGCCGCAAGACTCAGGATCGGCACCCATCTAAACCTAGTCATGCCACGCTACCTGGCTGGAAGGCAAGAGGTGGCAGTCACACGCAAAACTGTACTGGGGCGGCTGGATTCGAACCAGCGACTTCCTGATTAACAGTCAGGGACTCTGAGATTCCCTGACATTCCCTGAGCATGTGTAAGTGGTTGTGGCGAAGCGCTCTTCTGTAAAGATGACCATCCTTGCTCGTTTCCCGAGATTCCCCTAGATTGGCTTTCCATGGCTTCCCATGTGCTTCCCGGAGACCAGGGGGTCGATCCGCGATGGCCGTCGCCAACCTGACGAAACGCCACGTCGACTCGCTCGAGTTCATCAAGAACGGAGACTACCTGGTCTGGGACCAACGCCTCCGCGGCTTCGGCGTGCGCGTTCGAGAGCACCGGGCCAAGGACGGAACAGTCCAACGTCGGAAGACCTTCGTTGTCGGTTATCGCCCACGTGGCAGCCGACAGTACCGCCGCTTCGCGATCGGGGTGTACGGGCCGATGACGGTCGAGCAGGCCCGAATCGAAGCTCTTCGGCATCTTTCGGCGGTCAGCCAAGGCGACGATCCCCTCGAAGCGAAACGTGCGGAGCGCGCAGCACAGACCGTGCGGGAGCTGGGTGAGCGGTTTCTCTCGCATGTCGATGATCGGCGCAAGCATACGACGGCTCGAGAGTACCGCCGCCTGTGGACGAAACACGTCGTGCCCGAGTTCGGATCGAGGAAGGTCGCGGATGTCTCCGCCGATGAGGTCCGGAGGCTGCACAAGCAGCTCAAGAAGACGCCCTACGTCGCCAATCGGTTGCTCGCCCTGCTCGGTGCGTTCTTCACATTCGCGGGTCAGGAGGGCGTCCGGCCCGCGTACGAGAGCCCCGTGCGCTCGGTCGAACCATACCCCGAACTGGCACGGGAGCGTTTCCTCACGGCCGAGGAGTTCGGTCGGCTCGGGGCGGCGCTAGATCGGGCGGAACGTGAGGGGCTGAGACCGGCTCCCAAGTATCGGAAGTTCGCTGCTAGTCCGAAGACCGCCAAGCACCGGCCAAACAACGCCGACGACCCCGTCAAGTCTAGTCCGGTCGCCATCGCGGCGATTCGCCTCCTCATCCTTACGGGCTGCCGCGAGGGCGAGATCCTCTCGCTGCGCTGGGATGCGGTCGACTTGGAGCGCGGTTATCTTCGACTCGCGGATACGAAGACAGGCAGAAGCGTGAGGCCGCTTGCCCAAAGTGCCGCTGCGCTACTTGAAACCCTGCCGCGGATCAGCGGCAATCCGTTCGTTCTTCCAGGCGCCAAGGCCGGGGAGCATCTCAAAGAGATCAAGCGCGTCTGGTACGCGGTCCGGCATGCGGCAGGACTCGATGAGGTCCGTCTTCACGACCTGCGCCACTCGTTCGCGTCAGTGCCGGCATCAGACGGGGAGTCGCTTCTTATCGTTCGAGCGCTGCTCGGCCACAAGCGGGCGAGCACCACTGAGCGGTACGCTCATCTTGCAGACGACCCGGTCAAGAGAGCCGCGGATCGAGCGGCCAGCGCCATTGCGGGCTGGCTCGCTGGCGCAATTGACGCACCTGCAGTGCGTGGCGTGCCAGACCGACCCATCAGGTCATCGCCAGTCACCTAGTGTCACGTCTCAGAAGTCATGTTAACGCCTAACGGCTTTCTTGATGATCTCGGCCGGTGTCTTCGTCCACACGAATGGGGTGGGATCGGCATTCCAGTGAGCGAGGTACTGTTCGATGTGTCGCACCAGCGCGCGGACGGAGCGGAAGGAGCCGCGGCGGACCGACTGGCGCGTCAGAATACCGAACCAGGCTTCAATCAGGTTGAGCCAGGACGCGCCCGTTGGGGTGAAGTGAAACGTGACGCGCGGATTCGCGGCCAGCCATGCCTGAACGGCGGAGGTGGAGTGGGTGGACGAGTTATCGAGAATGACGTGCAGGTCGACGCGCGGGTAGGTGCGCGCGAGCTGTTTGAGGAACCGAAGGAAGTCGTCCCCGGTATGGCGGGGCGAGCACGCCCCCGTCACCCGGCCCGATCGCACTTCCAGCGCCGCGTAGAGACTGGTGAGGCCATGGCGCCGATAGTCATGGGTTTGCCGGGCCGGCAGATTGGGCCGCAGGGGCAGCAGTGGTTGCGTGCGTTCCAGCGCCTGAATCTGGGTCTTTTCATCGACGCTCAGGACGACGGCGTTGGTCGGGGGCGCGAGATACAGCCCCACCACGTCCTCGATCTTTGCTTCGGCGTTCGGGTCGGTGGTGAACTTGAACGTCTCGTGCCGATGGGGCTGGAGCGCATGCCCCCGCCACACTCGCTGCACCGTGCTCGCGGACACGCCCACCCGCTGCGCCAGCTCCCGGGTGCTCCAGTGCGAGAGGCCCGACGGTGGCGGCTTCAGCGTCAGCGCCAGGATCCGCGCGCGCTTCGCATCGCTCACCTCGGCGGGCCGGCCCGATCGCGGTCGCTCACCCAATCCCAACACGCCCTCGGCGGCGTAGCGCGCGCGCAGCCGACTGACCTGCACCACGGAGTAGCCGGTGCGCTCCGCGATGGTGATCCCGGCCACGCCGTCAGCCATCAACAAGATCGCTCGTGCGCGTCGGCTCAGTCCCGCTGGCGTCGTTGGGGCTCGCACCAACCCTTCCAGGATGTCGCGATCTTCGCTCGACACCGTGATCGCCCGCTGGTGATTTGCCATGGCCGGTTCGCTCCCAAGAGACAGAGCGAATATATTAGCATGACTTCTGACGCGCTACACTAGCCAGGCGACAGCACCACGTCAAGCCGTAGCGTGTCTGGTCGTGCCGTTCCACCAGGCACAGTTAGCATAACGTATCGATCGGTCAGCGTTGCACCGACGAGTCCAGATCCCACTGGTGGCACAACCTCTATGCTCACACATACTCGTCCAAGCGTTCTGTGTGACCGCACGGTCAGTGCGTAGTCGCCGTTAACGTCAGTGAGGGTCTCAGAACGCGAATCAGCGTCCGCCGCCTGCCCGCAGACAGTGGCGAAGACTAGCGCTGCGATCTTCGCCGAACCCACGCCAGCACCGGACTCTGTCCTTACGTTGCCCAGGACAACCGCTTCGTTCCTAAGGAAAGGAGAGACACCCTCACCACATGCGGCCGCAGAGGCTAAGAACGCGACTACGAAGACGCGCACTGCAGTTACTCGGGTTCGCATCGTACCCCACACCTCAATGTGACATCGTACTCCCTAACGCGGGCACCGCACGATGACTACTCTCGTTAGAAGACTGGACACTCCCCCGCACCAGACGAAACAGAGACAGTGAAGTCGGTACCGCCAAGGAGCACGCCGTCCGACACAACTACCTGGACGAGAAAGCTGCCCCCTGAACCAGTCGAGTTGATGAATGACAACCAGTCCGAGTCTTCTCCAACCAGTTCGCCGTTGACCCACCACTGGTACGTGTAGCTGCCCGAACCCCCCGACGCAGCCGCGTTCCAGTGACACTGGTACTGTGGCCGTACTTCTTCCCATCCGTACATCTGCACGTCGAGCGTGGGCGCTGGCGGCGGCGGCGGCGAGTATGTCTCGTCGAAGAGATTCTTGAGCCAAATGGCTCGAATCTTGTGGCGATCCCATCCTGTCGGTTCGGCTGCAAATTCCCGGTACTGCGTAACAACTGGTAGCCTGTCAAAGTAGAATGGGTCTACCGCCCTGTCGAAGCACCACACGTTCCAGCCGATGTCGATTCCGTGCTGCCAAGATGGCCCACCAATCCGCACATCGCAGGTTTGGATGATCTGCCCAACGTAGCTCGCCGGATACTGAACCTGGTCGTGGGACTCGCTTCCTGAACCGACAGGGTCAATGAGGTCAAGCAAGAAGGCAGCGACCGTGCCTTCATTCAGGCGCCCGTCCGGTGTCTCCTCCCCATCCGGGACTGCCCAGAATATAGGTAGATTCGATTCAATGTCCGCCAAGACGCCAGTCTCTGGACCCATCGTCGCAACCGCGAAGAAGTCGGCGAAGCCTTCGACGTATGCACAGACGTTGCCGAGCACCATGAACCAATTGTGGCCGCCCGCAGGGCACCCGACTGTAAGCGGATAGCCACCAAACGCATCGTCGTGGATCGCGTGACCGTACTCATGTGCCATCGTGAATATGCCGAACGCACCGAACCGCTTCCCAGTGTTTCAGAATGCACAGAATAGAACAGCGGCGCAGCAATCGTAGCCGATTGCTGCGCCGCTGTTTAGGCTAGACTGGGGCGGCTGGATTCGAACCAGCGACTTCCTGATTAACAGTCAGGCGCTCTGCCAGCTGAGCTACACCCCAAGTGGTCCCCTGCAGAGGGAGGCGAAATCTACCCTTGCTTCGTGGGAAGCGGGAAGGGGGAAGCGGGAAGCGGAAATGCGCCCCTGCTTCCCCCTTCCCGCTTCCCGCGACCTACTTGTTCACTACCTCCAGCAAGAGCTGCATCGCCCGCGAATCGTCCTTCCGCCCGGCCAGTGCGCCTATCGCCGAACGACGAAGCGAGAGGTCCGTTCCGTTCTTCACGATGTCGATCAGTTTGTCGGTCGCTGCATCACCCTTCCTCTGACCCAGGAAGCCGATGATCTCCTGACGAAAACCCTGCTGGGTCGCGCCATCATACATCTTCCCCAGATCGGCCACCGACATGGTTGCAGCAATTCGGCGCAACGCAATCGACCGCAGCTCCCCAGACTCACTCTCGTTACCCGCAATACCAGCAAGCCACTGGTCCACATCCGACCCGTCAGCCCGTACGATCGTCCGGAGAATCGCCGACTTGAGCCTCGTACTCGACTGACCGGCGTAGAGTGAGCGCAACCAGGCCACGTCATCGGCGGTCGCATCGTCGGCATCGAAAGAATACAGGGCCTCGGCTCGCAGCTTTTCTGAAAGATCCTGACGCTCCACCAGCTCGCGCACGACCTGGCGCCCGTCTGCACCAGCGCGGTGAACCAGGGCACGCACCGCCGTTCGCTGCACCTGCTCGTTGTCTGCGTGGGTCAACTCGCTCAGTACCTCTGTCGCCTCCGGACCGGAAAGGGAACCAAGTACTTCGATGGCCATCGTGCGAACGTCGACACTGGGATCGTTGCGTGCCACACCCGCAAGCATCCCCACTGCCTGCGAGTCGTGCCGGCTGGCCACCAGGAAGATCGCCGTACGCCTCAGTGGAGCGGCGCACTCGTCCCGACGCGCCAACACCCGGGTGATGAGTTCCGTCACGTTGGCCGCACCGGATCTGCTCAGTGCCCTCATCGCCTCCGCCTGTATCAGTTGCTCCTCCCTGTCGCAGGAGGGCGTCTGTTCGGTGGGAATCCGGGCCAGAGCCTCCCGCGCGGATGCCACACCACGCGCAGCGAGAACACCCTGGATGCGCGTTGCCAGCGTCACGGCCTCCGCACGCGAATGGGCACTCGGGTACCTGGCACTCTGTGCCTCCAATACCGCCAATGCCTCCTGCAGCTGGGGCGTACCCCCGATCCGAAACAGGGCGAACGCCTGGTAGTAACCCGATTCCGCCGCGTAAACCGACTTCGGATACTTCTGCAGCAGGGTCCGAAAGGCCGCTACCGCGGTGCCCCACTCGCCCCGGTTCAGGGCCTCGCGCGCGGACCGATAGGTGGAGTCACCGGGATCCTGACCGGCCCACGGTGCCGGTGCGATTCCCGCATTGTCGAACCATGGCGCCGCCGGCATGCGGGCGCTCTCCAGAACCGCCCGCGTCTTTTCGGCCTCGGATCTCAACAGCTCGACATGAGCCAGCTCCGAGGCAATCCGGACACGTACCCTCGCGAGGTCGTCCTGCCACCGAAACCACTCCACACCGGATCGTGGGGACTGGGGCGGCTCCGGAATTGGGAGCGGAGTGACAGTCCCCTGTGCCCGCAGCATTGTGGCACCGGCAACCACCAGCAATGACGTCCAGATCGTCTGCATTTGATTCTCTCTCCGGTTCAGTCACCCGCTGAAAGTCGCGCTGCAGCGGAGCGGATCCGCGGCACCACATCGCGCTCTTCGAGGGCGTTGGTGATGAAATCGAGGTCCTCCCGCGTGCGACTCGACGGCAACATCGCAACCTGCGCCAGAACCAACTCCAGATCCTCCAGCAGATTCCGGAAACGGACGTCATCCGCGGCCGGTGAGTCCAGGAGCAGGCGCGTGGTACCCAGCAGATCCGTAGCCTGCGCCGCAAATTGGTCGCTGGCGCCGGCGGCGCCTGCCTCCCCGGGGAGTGCACTCAACAACAGAACCGTTCTCCCCAGCAGTTCCGACGCCACACGCTCGTAACCGGAGGTGGAAATGGAATCGAAGTCCGCTTCCATGACTGCGGTGCGGACATTCGCGGGCCCGGTCGCTGAAAACCGACCCAGGCCCACACCGATCATCAGGGCAGCGGCAACCCCGGTCGCAAAGACACGCCACGACGGTGAACCTGCGGATCGACGAACGGAGAACGCTTCGCGTTCCACCACCGCCCACATGGCTCCGAAGTCCGCTGTTGGAGGTTCCAACCGGCTTCGGCGGATGTCCTGCAGCAGTCGTTCCAGATGTTCCTCAGTCATTCTCCTTCTCCCCGGCAAATGCCGACAGCGCCTCCCGGAGGCGGTTGCGCGCGTCGAACAGTCGTGCCTTGCTGGTTCCTTCGGCGATGCCGAGCATAGCTCCGATCTCCGCGTGGGTATATCCCTCGAGGTCATGCAGGATCACTGAGGCACGACATCCCGGAGGCAGGGCTGCAATCGCCCGGTGCAGGCTTTCCCGGAGGTCGGGATCGATGCTCCGGTCAGGAGGCGCGGGCAGATCGAGCGCCACGTCGAGGGTGTCCCCCGCCCGCCGATGACCGCGTTCCCGGCGCAGCCCATTCAGTGTGACCGTCAGCGCCACTCGGTGCACCCAGGTGGAAAACGCAGAGTCACCCCTGAAGGTCGACAGCTTCCGAAAGACGCGGATGAAAGTGTCCTGCGTGAGATCACGCGCCAGTTCCTCGTCCCCACAGAGTCGGAAGATCAGGCAGTGGATTCGCCGGACGTGGGCATCGTAGAGGCTCCGCGCCGCATCCCGGTCACCGAGTCTGGCACGTGCGATCAGGATCTTCTCGTCAGGAGAAGGGACGACCGGAACCTCGGAGACCAGGGCAGGTTGCGTCATGAGATCGGAACTTCGACACGCAATCCGCCAATACCGTTGGGTCGGGTGGCCGTAGCGCCTCGCGGCCAGCAACCCGCTGGCGAAATCCGGCCGCCAGCAGCGGCGTCAGTGTTCCCCGGCGCCTTCCCTCGTTGCGGAAACCGGCTCGGGATCGGAACAGGTCCGGTCTCTCCCGGTGTACCTCATCCAGTCATGGCAATACCATTCAGAACCATGCGCAAACACGTTCTCCGACTCCGGTCCGCTGCGCTCGCATTGGGCCTCCTTGTGCCCGCCATGAACGGGGCGACGGCACAGAATGGCGGCATATCCCTGACTGGTGTGGGACACGACCGGGGAGCTGCCACCGCCAAGGTCTTCATCGTCGAGTTCGGTGACTTCGGCTGCGGCTACTGCGCCAGGTTCGCCGCCGGCACGGCGAAGCAGATCGACTCGGCGTATGTGAAGGCCGGGGTCGTCAGATGGAAGGTGGTACCGTTCGTGACCGGGATGTTCCGCAATTCCCGGGAAGCAGCCGAAGCCGCCGAGTGCGCCGGAGAACAGGACATGTTCTGGCCGATGTATGACCTGCTGTTTGCCCGCCGGAAGGAGTGGATGGCATCGAAGAATCCGCGGGGACAGATGGCGAAGTACGCCAGCCAACTCAAACTCAATCCGTCGGCGTTCGCCCGGTGTTCGCTCAACCCCGCCATAGCCGCCAGGATACGACGTCACGACTCCTTGGCGCAGGCCTTGCAGATCCGCGGCACACCCACGTTCTACGTGAACGGCCGGGTTATTCCCGGGGTCATCCCATTCGAGCTGTTCAGCCAGGTGATCGAACAGGCGTCACGTTAGGCAGGTCCTTTAAGGAAACGGCTCTCTGTCCGCGGCCGGCCCTGCCCGGGCTCAGCCCCTGCCGCTCAGGCCCTGACGAAAATGCGCCAGCTTCGGCGCAATCACGAAAGCGCAATACGGCCTGGCGGGATTCCTCCTGAAGTAGTCCTGATGCCAGGCTTCCGCCGGCCAGAATTGCACCAGTCGCTTCACCTCGGTCACGATGGGGCTGTCGAACACCCGTTCCCGCGTGAGATCCGCAATGCATTCCTCCGCGACCTGGCGCTGGGTGTCGTCCTGCCAGAGAATGATGGAGCGATACTGAGGCCCGTGATCGTTTCCCTGCCGGTCCCGGGTCGTGGGATCGTGAATGGAGAAGAAGACATCCAGCAGCCTGCGATACGACACCTGCTCCGGATCGAAATCGAGCTGCACCACCTCGGCGTGCCCGGTCGTTCCCCGGCACACCTCGTCGTAGGAAGGATTGTCGACGTGGCCGCCGGCGTATCCGGAGACGATGCCCTGCACCCCCTGAACCTGCTGGTAGATCGCTTCCAGACACCAGAAACAACCCCCGCCGAGTGTCGCCTTCACGACGTCCGCCAAACGATGCTCCGGGTTGAAGGCTGGACCGTCGTCCCCGGGAGAGCCCGACGAGGGATGCCGCCGGTCCAGGTCCACGACTCAGGAATGTTATGCACGATTGCGGGCCACCGCTCCGTGGGGTCACAATAGGGGCCTGCTTTCCACATACCCCCAGACAGAGTCAGTCCCATGCATGGTCGCCTGGCAGTTGCCCTGATGTTTCTGGCCGCACCGTTGACGGCGCAGTCCACGCCTCAGTACCAGACCGGCACGGACGCCGCCGCGTACGTTCCGCCCCTGGCACCTCTCCTGGCGCCGCGGGGAGTCGAGAGCGAGATGCGGGACGTGGTGACGCGTTTCACCACCGACGAGGCAGCCCTCCGGCGCCGCTGGACCGTGGAGTAGTGCTGCTCGATCACAAGGCGAACCCGGTGCCGCGGGATCGGTGGGATCAGCTTGCCCAGGAGCACGGCGGACAACTGCCGGTCTACGCGGAGGCGCGGATCGTTCTGCCCGTCGGAGCGGGCGCGATCTAGGTGGCGGCGAGCAAGGCATGAGCGGCAGACCACCCCTCAGGCCGGTAGCCGGGGCTACGGCTAGCTCGGCGCGGCGCCCGACGTTACAGAGGCGGCAGTGAGGCACGACACCGTGACTTGGCTGGACTTCCGGGCGGGCGACCTCGCGCGCGCGCGCGACTTCATTCGATCCCTTCAGGAGGAAGGCGTCATCGACGAGCTCGGATTCCTCGCTCTTCTGGGACGGTTCTCGGACCTACTGCACCCGGCAACGACCACACTGATGCGGTCCGTTCGATATTTCTACTTCATCGCCGGCATCTACAGGTCGCTCGAACGCGAAGGGGTTCGCGCGAGTCAGGTTCCTCATCTGTCTCGGCAAAGGCAGGACGAGCTGAGAGACGTCCTCTCGGAAACGGAGATGGTCGGCGTTATCGGTCGGGACGCCGGCATCAACCTGAGGCAGTTCCCTTCGGCGATCTACTGGAGTGGGCTCAAGAAGCTCGGAATGTTCACGCCGAATCTCTCCGAGAGCGCGTATCAGGAGCAGTTCGACGACATCCGGCGCGGCCGCCGCGGCTATCAGGACGACGACAAGACGCCGCAGGGGCCGGAGGGCGTGCGGTTCTGGGCCGACGATCTGCCGCCGGCGAGCTTCCTGGATACGGAAGGCCGGATAAGGCCGGGCGCAACCTTCGCGCTCACCAGGGCGGAAGCCTCGGACCTGTACAATAGGATCACGTCGCGATTCCCCGAGTCGCTGCTGTCGCACATGCTCAAGCATCGACTCTTCGGCATCGACTGGCCTTGGGAGTGTCCGAAGCTGCCCGAGGGTCTCGCGGTATGGGTCGAGCACGCCCGAAACATGAGCCTCCTCGTTCGAGGAGCCACACTGCAGTACTACGCGCTTCTAATGGAGGAGCGCGACAGGCTGGGGATCGAAGATCACCCCGACCTCGTGGCCCCCATCTTCGACTACTGGTGGACCACGGCCATAAAGCCTCTGCAGAAATGGCGCACGAGCGAGTTCGTGACGGTGCCGACCGTCGCCTCGGCGTTGCGTCCGGGCATCCGGGGCGATCGCTGGTTCATTGATGGCTGGCTCGAGCGTTGTGTCGCGGTTCCGACGGGTGAAGCACTGCTGCGCGACGAGAAGGCCAGGAATTTGGTCCGCGAACGCGAGCGACGCGTCAAGCCGGCGAAGGCAAGGCTCAAGTATGAGAAGTACCTGAGGCAGTGGAAGTCCGATCGGGTCGGCGAAGGAATCTTCCAGTTCGACTACCGACACGGCATCGGGTCCCGCTTCGTTTCCGAGATTCTCGACGGCATGGAGGGCGGCCAGTGAGCGTTCTCGACGTGACTCACCAGAGAAGCGCTTTCACCGACGCGCTGCGCCCGCCGCCTGGATTCGTGGTCGGCGCGTGCATCGGCACGACCTTCAGCCTGGACTTCGAGCTCTTCACGGCCGTGCTCCTGGCGTTTGTCGGGGCCGACGTGGAAGAGCCCCTCAACAACGTACCCGCAGTCCTGACGTCGGTGGCGAGGTTGAAGTCCCGCCTGCGAGTCTTCGTGAACGGGGGAAGCCTTCACCCGCCGGCGACGACGAACCGGTTGTTCGCGCTCTACGACCGAATACTCCGGTCGAAGGCGCTGGAAGGGGGCGCCTTCCACCCCAAGGTATGGGTTCTGCGTTTCGATCCGGTGGCCCGCCCCGAGCGGCACAGCGTCGAGCCGATCTATCGGTTGCTGACGGCGAGCAGAAACGTCACGGATTCCGGTTGCTGGGAGCTCGGCGCGCTATTCGAAGGGACGCGGCGAGCCGGCACACAGAAGTTCGGATCGGACGTTTCCGCCTTCTGCCGGAAGGTGGCTGCCTCCCGCGATCTCCCCAAGGCGTTGTGGAAACTGATCGAGGAGCTCAGGTACGTTGAGTTCGTTGCGCCTCGGGAGGCATCGGAGGGCCTGAGATTCGATTGGCAGTGGCCTGGCGACCGCGTGCTCGTCAACCGGTTGCCGCGGACCATGTCGCGCGCCCTCCTGATTTCGCCGTTCCTGCGCGCGGACTTCCTCAAACGTCTGTGCGACCGGACCGCCGAACTCACGCTCGTCAGCACTCAGGACGAACTTGATCAACTCTCTGACGAGACTCATGAGCGCCTAGCGAGCGCCCGGGTCTTTGTCGTCTCTGCGGAGGCCGACGAAGAGGTGCCTTCACTGGAGCTTCACGCCAAGCTGCTGGCTTGGGAGTCCGAGGGCGTCAGCGAGACCCTGGTCGGCTCGGCGAACGCAACGGGTCCAGGCTGGGGGTGCGGTCCGAGCGTCAACTGCGAGGCGATGGTGTCGCTCAGACCCGGCCTCGGCATCGATGCGGTCGTGAAGGCCTTCGTCGCGCCTGCCAAGGACCAGCCGCAACCGTGGATCGAAAGGTACGTCCGCCAGACTGCAGCGCCCGACCCCGAGCGGGAAGCGGCCAAACGCCTCGAGCACTTTGGGCGCCTCTTGCGCGCGGACCAGATTCGCGGCGAGTACGACCCGGCGAAGAAGTCCCTTCGGCTGCTCGCGCCGTCTTCCGCCGGCGAGCAGGCGTGGCCGGCAGGCATGTGCGCCGAGATCGTGCCGCTCCTGCAGCGAGATCAGTCGGTACGCGCGGACTACCGGCTCGTCTACGGCCCCGGCGCCGCCTTCCAAGGAATCGAGCTCGAGGACGTCGCGGCTTTCGCCTACGTCGTCGTCTGGAACGAGCACCACCGGGGCGTCGAACTCCGGTTCGTCGTGCAGTTCGAGCTCAACCTCGGAGCACTGGAAGACGATGAACGCGACAAGGCCGTGAACGCCCGACTTCTCGAGGGAGTCGACGCCCGAAGCCTGCTGTTGGACGTGCTGGCGGGCCTGCCCGGCGGGACGTCGCGGGCCGCAGGCGGGGGACAGTCCGGGGTTTGGCAGGCAGGCGATCCGCTGCTGCGGCGAGCGACGATCGAGAGAATCCTCGAGGCGTGCACGGCCGACCCGAGCCGCATCCATGAGGTCGAGGCCGTGTTGGCGGCGTGCGGCGACGCATCCAACATGAGTACGTTCCGCGAGTTCTGGGCGGTTTTTCGCGAATCGCTCGAAGAGGAAGGCGCCGGTGTCTAGTCTCGAACTCGCCGAGTTTCAACGCGCCGCGGTCGATACGATCTGCAATCGTCTGACGGACGCAGGCGGATCGCGCCGATTTCTTCTGGCCGACGAAGTCGGACTGGGCAAGACCGTCGTCGCGCGTGGCGTGATCGACGAACTCTTGCGGCGCCGGCGGGGTCGAGAGCTGGTCGTGGTGTACCTGTGCTCGAACACGGAGATTGCGGACCAGAACCGAACAAAACTCGCGCCCAACGCCCCACCATCGCTGCGAAGGATCACCCAACTCGCGTGGAGCACCAAGACCAGCGACAACCTTCAGCTCTACTCGTTCACTCCCGGCACGTCGCTGTCCGCGGGCACTGGCTTGGCGTGGGAGCGGCAGCTGCTGCTCTTCCTGGTTCACCGTGTACTCCGTCAGGACATCCGGAAGGGCAGGTGGCGGGAGTACTTCCGTTGCGGCGCCGGAGAGGAGCGCTGGAGGAAGGCTACCAGGTTCGCCGCCCTGCGGGAGGCATTCAATCGAAAGCTCCGCCCCGGCCTGCGACAGAGGATCGCCGGGGAGTGGAGAAGGCCTGTAGAAATCGACGGCGCGACGCTGGTGTTGTCAAACGCCCTGCGGGGTGAAGTCAATCAGTTCAAACCGACCGACGCGGGGAGCCGGCGGCGCCGGAATTTGATCGTCGGAATGCTTCGCAGTGCCGCCCAGCGCGTTCTCCTCGACGACCTACAGCCTCAACTCGTCATTCTCGATGAGGTCCAGCGGTTCCGGGAAGTGCTCGAGGAGGCGGGCAGCAGCACGTCTATCGCTGCGCGTCTCTTCGAAGGGCGTCCCGGCGTCCTCATTCTTTCGGCGACGCCCTACAAAATGCTCGCCCTGGACCATGAAGGGCAGGGGCACTACGACGAGTTCCTGGATACGGTGCGCTTCCTGTTTGCAGACAGGGGCAAGCAAGAGGTCGCCCGCCTGCGTGACGACCTGAAGGCCTTTCGAGATCGTCTCGAACTCGGGGCTTTCCTCCGTGAGCACGATCAGGAACTGTATGAACTTCGAGAGCGTATCGAGCAGCACCTTCGCCGAGTGATCTGCAGGACAGAGCGCAACGCGTACCTTCTCGATCCCACGAAGGGGGTACAGGAAGTACGACCAACGGGGAATGCGTTCGCCGTGCCTCGGAAGGAAGAAGTCGTCGACTACATCCGGCTGCGAAGGTTCCTCCTGGACAAGGTCGACACCTCCCAGCACATCACGGAGTACTGGAAGTCGTGTCCCGCGCCTTTCACTTTCATGGACGCACAGTACGCACCGATGGCGGCGGCAAAGCGCAAGAAGGCCGTCGTCCCTCCGGGTGTCATCGAGCAACCCGGGAAGCTGGGTGCATTGTCGCGGCGCAGCTTGCGGTTCCGAGAGCTGTTCCAGTCGATGTTCGGCGGCCCCGAAGAGCGTTGGCGGTTCTTGTGGACGCGGCCGACCTATACCTACTACCGCGACGACTTCTTCCGGGATGCCGATCCGAAGAAGATGCTCGTCTTCTCCGGCTGGCGCTTCGTGCCGAAGGCCATCGCTCTGCTGACGAGTCACGAGGCCGAACAACGGATCGCTCCGCGCGGTCGCCTGTGGGAGGGCGACGACCGGCCGCCACTGCGCTTCACCGAAAAGGGTTCCTTCCACATCTTCGACGTCTGTATGCCATCGCCGGCGCTCGCTCGGCTCGTCGAGCCCTCGGCGTTGGCGAGCGACGCCCTCACGGCGAAGGAACTGCTCAGACGCACGCGGAAGGCGCTGAAGAGGGCGCTCGAAGAGGCTGGCGTACAGGTTGCGGACACGAGCCGCTCCCCGATTTGGCAAGTTGTCGCGCGTCTCGAAGGGCACTCGGGCTCGCCGATCCGCGAAGCTCTGGAGGGGAGCGCGGCCTACAACGGGGACGACATCACCGAGCGCTTCGCTAAGCACGTCGAAACCTTCGTCGGCTGGATGGAGGAGGGGGGATCGCTGCGCATCTCCGAGGAGCGGCTCACGCATCTGGCGCGCATCGCCGTCTTTTCACCGGCCATCTCCATCCTGCGCGCCTTCTGGACGACCTACCCGGACAGCCGCGGCGAGGTGCACGACCGGCTCGTCGATCTTTGCTTTGGGGAGCTCCGGAGCTATTTCAACCGACGCACCGTTCGCGCGATCGTCGAGCGCTCGGTGCCCGCAGGACGCGGCTACGCGCGTGCCGCGATCGAGTACTGCGAACGCGCGCACTTCCAGGCGGTCGCGGACGAGTACTTGTACCTCGGCAAGAACGTTCTGCAGCGGAACGGCCCGGCCGAAATGGCGGAACACCTGGCTCGCGTACTGGGCGTCGGCACCGGGAGCCCCAACATCAACCTGACGACCGATACCGGGCGCATACGTGCGGAGCAGCTGGTCCGCCGTTCGCACTTCGCGCTCGCCTTTGGCGAGGATGTGAAGGCCGACCAAGGAGCGTTCCTCGAGCAATCGGGGCCCAGCCGGAAGACGGCTGTGCGCGAAGCCTTCAACTCGCCGTTCTGGCCCTTTGTGCTGTCGACCACGTCGGTCGGGCAAGAGGGGCTGGACTTCCACCTCTTCTGCCGCGACATCGTCCATTGGAACCTGCCGTCGAATCCCGTCGACCTCGAGCAGAGGGAGGGCCGCATCAACCGGCGCGACGGGTTGGCGATTCGTCGGGCGATCGCCAGGGAGTGGCCACTCGAGCGCCTCGCCCAGGCAGGCTCGGGAAGCACCCCAAGCTTCTGGGAGCGCGTCTTCTCGGTGGTCGGGGAGGCGCCCGACATTCAGCGCTACAAGCACGGGCTCTACCCTCACTGGGTCTTTGAGCCGAGAGGCGGCCAGATCGAAAGGATCCGCCGACACCTGTTCTTCTACACGGCCAGCCAGGATGCGAACCGCTACGAAGAGCTCAAGGAGCGGCTCGCTCTGTACCGGTTGGTGTTCGGTCAGCCACGTCAGCAAGATCTACTCGAGCGGATTCAGCGCACCGTTCACGACGAAGCCGGTCGGGGGGTGAGCCCCGCCGCACTGACCCGCTACATGATCAACCTCTCGCCCTTGGGCAAGAAACATGCGCAGGTCAGGGCGGCGCTTGAAGCGCAGGAGATCGCGGCGTCCCGGGACAAGCTGGAGCAGCTCTTGCGAGATATCGAACAGATCGAAGCCGAGCGTGCGGCGGAACTGCTTCCGGCGAGAGCCGCTCTGGTACGGTTCAAGGCGATTGTGCTGCGGCACATGGACTCGCCGTGCGAGGACCATGGCAAGTTCGTAACGGCGATTCGAGCCCTGACCTACCTTCGCGATCCGTACGACGCCATCATGGATCAGTACGTGGATCTCGGCTTGCGGGACGACATCGCGCTGATCCAGCGTGCCGTGAGGTCGCTCGCCTCCGCTCGATCCGTCAGGTCCACACCCTGACCGCGCGGCCAACGACGCTTCAGCGCGCGACGAACTACTACGACGAGATGTTCCTTCGCTTGATCGACGACGGTGTCCCGCAGTGGATCGTCGTCGAGCGAGTCGCGACTGCCTACCTCGACGGCAAGACGTTATCAGTCGGCAAGAAGAGGCTCACGAAGAAGGATCGTGACAGCCTCTTCTGGGCCAGCGATGTTGTGAAGAGCTGCCCGCCTGAAGTTGGCTCCGCGAGGCGATGCCGCCCGCCCTGGCGCGGTACTTCGGTCGGGAGGTGGTGGGGGTGCCGATGGATTGGTGGCGCGGGTAGCGCGCGAGGCGCCCGACGCCCTGCACCCCCTGAACCTGCTGGTAGACCGCTTCCAGACACCAGAAACAACCCCCGCCGAGTGTCGCCTTCACGACGTCCGCCAAACGATGCTCCGGGTTGAAGGCTGGACCGTCGTCCCCGGGAGAGCCCGACGAGGGATGCCGCCGGTCCAGGTCCACGACTCAGGAATGTTATGCACGATTGCGGGCCACCGCTCCGTGGGGTCACAATAGGGGCCTGCTTTCCACATACCCCCAGACAGAGTCAGTCCCATGCATGGTCGCCTGGCAGTTGCCCTGATGTTTCTGGCCGCACCGTTGACGGCGCAGTCCACGCCTCAGTACCAGACCGGCACGGACGCCGCCGCGTACGTTCCGCCCCTGGCACCTCTCCTGGCGCCGCGGGGAGTCGAGAGCGAGATGCGGGACGTGGTGACGCGTTTCACCACCGACGAGGCAGCCCTCCGGCGCCGCTGGACCGTGGAGTATTCCCCCGCGCGCCGGCAGCGTTTCCGGGAGTACTACCACGGATGGCAGGCTCGCCTGAAGGAGCTGGACTTCGACAGACTCGGCCAGCAGGGCCGGATCGATTACATCCTGATGGTTCATCAATTGCGCCACAAGCTGTCTCTCCTGGACAGGGAGGAGAAGATGTGGGCGGAATCGGAGAGGGCACTTCCATTCGGGACGGACATATTCGCGCTGGTGGATGCCCGTCGGCGGATGGAGCCCGTGAATCCCCAGAAAGCGGCGCTGGCTCTGGTGGGATTGACAGAGAAGGTGGCGGCCGTTTCGAAAGCGGTCCTGGCAGGACTTCAGGCAGGCGACAGCAGCCGTGCCGGCAAGGGAGGTCCGGGCCGGACCGCGGGTGATTCAGCAATCCGCCTCGACAAGGTGGTGGCTCACCGCTCGTCCGAGATCCTCAATTCCCTGAAGGGGGAACTCAAGCGATGGTACGACTACTACGCCGGCTATGACCCGCTGTTCACGTGGTGGACCTCGGACCCTTACGAGCGGGCCGACTCGATCATGACGGCCTACTACAAGACGCTGCACGAGCGGATCGTGGGGTACCGTGCGGGGCAGCCCGATCCCATCATCGGTGATCCGATCGGTCGGGATGCGATCATCGCCGAGTTGCGGGACGAACTGATTCCCTACGACCCCGAGGATCTCATTGCCATCGCGGAACGCGAGTTCGCATGGAGCGAGAAGGAGATGAAGAAGGCGTCCCGGGAACTCGGGTTCGGGGATGACTGGAAGGCAGCGCTCGAGAGCGTGAAGAATGAGTACGTTCCTCCGGGGGATCAGCCCGAGCTGATCCGACGCCTGGCATTCCAGGCGGAGGACTTCATCGAGAAGCACGATCTGATCACAGTGCCGGCACTGGCCAAGGATATCTGGCGGATCGAGATGATGTCGCCGGCCCGGCAGCGGGTCAGTCCCTTCTTCCTCGGCGGCGAGACCATTCTGGTGTCGTACCCCACGGACGGCATGACGCACGAGGAGAAGATGATGAGCATGCGGGGGAACAGTCCCCATTTGTCGCATGCGACGGTCTTTCACGAGCTGATTCCTGGCCATCATCTGCAGGGCTTCATGAACGCCCGCTACCAGTCGCACCGGCGTCCGGCGTTCGGTACACCGTTCTGGACCGAGGGCTGGGCGCTGTACTGGGAGATGCTGCTCTGGGATCAGGGGTTCCAGGCTACGCCCGAGGACCGGATCGGCGCACTCTTCTGGCGCATGCACCGCAGTGCGCGCATCATCTTTTCGTTAGGCTTCCATCTGGGAACGATGACGCCGCAGCAGGCCATCGACTACCTGGTGGACCGCGTCGGCCACGAGCGCGCCAACGCCGAGGCCGAAGTGCGCCGCTCGTTCATTGGAACCTACCCGCCCCTGTATCAGCTGGCGTACATGATGGGAGGGCTGCAGTTCCGGGCGCTGCATCAGGAGCTGGTGGGATCGGGGCGCATGACGAACAAGGCGTTCCACGATGCGATACTCCGGGGCGGCGCCATGCCGGTGGAGATGGTGCGGGCCATGCTCATCGACGCCCCTCTGACCCGTGACTATGAGGCCCGCTGGCTCTACTCCGGGCCCCGAGGGGCAACCGGTCAAGGTGGATTTCCCGACCCGGGGGTGGTCCGCTAAGCGCTTTTCTCCTATTAGAATTCCACGCATCCGGGTGGCGAAGGCCCCACGGTGATCACCGACAGGAGGAACTCAATGCAGCTCCAGGGAATGGAGTATTCGAAAGGGCTGGTACGGCTGGGAATGGCGCTGGTGGCGGTAGTGGGATTTGCCGCCTGCGGCGGAGGCGGAGGCGAGACCGGCACACCGGCAGCGGATTCAACGACGGCGCCGCCAGCGGTTGCCCCAGCGGCCGGCCGCACGACCTTCAACGCGGCGGACATCACCCCAGCCATGGTTGCGCTGGGCGACAGCATCTTCCACGGTCAGGTGGCAATGGGTCTCTGTCAGACCTGCCACGGCCCCAACGGCAAGGGCCTCGCTGGCCTGGGCGCTGATCTCACAGACGCCACCTGGCTCCACAACGATGGTTCCTGGCAGGGGATTCACGGTACGGTCGTGGCCGGCGTTCCCAAGCCGGACAACGCTGCCGCACCCATGCTGCCGATGGGTGGTTCGCAGCTGACCCCTGAGCAGGTGGATGCGGTCTCCGCCTACGTGTACAGCCTGAGCCACAAGGTAGGGCCCGGGGCGTAGTTCGAAGAAGCGGGCGGAGGTCGCGGGACTACGCGCTCCGCCCGTGTCCGATCCCTGGACGCCGGGAGGCGGGAGTGGAGAGACCTCCGCGCCCGCCTCCGGCAAGGGGACTGCACAAGCAACGTTGCCGGATCAGTTGTTCTGCTTGAGGAACTCGGCTTCGATGCTGAGACGCACGTCGTCACCGACCAGCACACCACCGGCCTCGAGCGCGACGTTCCAGGTCAGGTTGAACTCGGTGCGATTGATCCGGCCTGAGGCGGTAAAGCCCATTCTTTCGCCACCCCACGGGTCTTTTACGCGCCCCTCGGCGTTGGCATCCAGCACGACGCGACGCGTCGTATCCCGGATCGTGAGGTCGCCGATCAGCTTGAAGCGGCCGTTGATGTCTCCCTCGACGCCCGTGGTGCGGAACTTCATGGAAGGGTACTTACCCACATCGAAGAAGTCGGCTGACTTGAGGTGAGTGTCCCGCTTTTCGTCGCTGGTGGTCACGGAGCTGACATCCAGATCGACTTCGACCCGTGAGTCGGTGGGACGCGCCGGATCGAGGTGTAGTGTGCCGGTCATGTCGCCGAACCGGCCTTTCACCGTGGAGATCATGAGGTGCTTCACCGCGAACTCGGCCAGCGAGTGAGCCGGATCGAGTGTCCAGGTTTCGACGGTGGGACCTGCGGTTTGGAGAGTGGATTCGGCCGTGCTCGACATTGTTGCGGATCTCCTTTGGTTAGTAGTATTACGAATTGTCTGGATATGCACTGTACAGCGATGGACTATTGGTGCGAGAAAACAGGCCTAGTCCTTGAGCGAGGCCAGCATCTGGCTGATCGCGCTTGCATCGAGGTTCGCAAGCTGCTGGAACACTTCATCTTTGGCTTCCGTCAAGGCAGCCGATCCCAGCTTCTGGCGCTCCCTACCCTCCACGGTCACCACGGCCCCGATGCTGCGCCTGTCACTCGGGTCCGCCTGACGTCGCACCAGGCCATCGGACTCCAGTCGATCGACGAGCTGGGTGACATTGGAACGAACGCAGGCCAGCCGGTTGGCAATTTCGCCCAGACTCAGCGGCTTGTCTGACTCCACCAGCATCGTCAGGACGTTCAGTTTCGCCAGTGACAGGCCATGAACCGCCAAGGCCCGTTCGAGCCGGTCCTCCACACGATGTGCCGCGTAAACCAGGTTCAGTATGAGATCACGTCCCGCGGCCGTCTTTTCCTGAAGTTCATTCATAGGTGAATAATACATTGGTCTTTGAATCCGCGCAAGCCCGTCGCGCCCCCTCCCCCATCCCCCATCCCTCTTCCCTCTTCCCTCTTCCCTCTTCCCCAGCTTCCCGCTTCCCGCTTCCCGCTTCCCGCCCTATGCTTCGACATGCCCACAAAAAAGAAGACCAAGTCTGCAGCAACCAAGCGGAAGAAGCCCCCTCTGAAGAAGCGGACTGGAGTTCGTACCACCCGCGGGAAGAACCGCACGAAAGCCCCAGCCAACCGCAGGCATCACCCAAAGAATCGTCCGGCGAAGACCGCAGCGCCCAACCCGTGGCGCAGTTACGCTGACCAGCTCGAGCGGGAGATGCAGACCACGCTCAAGGTCATGCGTGCCTTCCCCGCCGATCAGGACAGCTTCAGGCCGCACCCCCGATCCAGCTCCGCCATGAGTCTGTTCCACACCTTTGGCGTGGAACAAAACGCGGCGCTCATGGCCATCAACGGTGACTTCAGCCTCAACGCCGCCTTCGCACTCCCCACTCCCTCGTCCCTGTCGGAGGCAATCACCAACTTCGAGCGCATCGCTCTCGAAGTTGTCCTGGCGGCCCGCAGGGCGACGGCGTCAGACTGGCACAACCCACTGCAGTTCCCCTCCGGCCCTCAGCAGATGGGAGAGATCACGTCAGGTGACTTTGCCACCCTCATGCTGGTGGACCAGATCCATCACCGGGGGCAGTTGTCGGTGTACGTACGCATGGCCGGTGGCAAGGTACCGTCCATCTATGGCCCGTCAGCAGACGAACCCTGGTAGAGCGAAACACCGCGGACAGCCCGCGGGCCGGCACCACGGTGTGCCGGCCCGTTTTTTCATCCCGAAACCATGTTCACATGGACACAGGCTTCTTCGGGGGTGCTACCAGCGGCGGCAACCCCAGCGCCTGCAACAGCGGGTTGATCCGCGCTGAAGTGGAATCGATCTGTCGCTCGACCATGTCGATCACCGCCTGTGCATCGCGCCGCACATCTCCCATGTACTCGCGCTGTGCTTCGATGATGGGCGCCAGTCCGGCATCGATGGCCTGCATCAGGGACATGGCACGCTCCAGCGGCCGCGGACCTTCCGAATAGAACGGAACCTCCGACGAGTTCGGACGCGTCAACTGCAGTCTCACGGAATCGAGCTTCACTAGTTCCTCGGCTGACGCCCGGGCAAGTTCCCGGGCGGCATCACCCCGGAGTTCCCGCGCGGTGGACGAACGTTCATCCACCTGGTTCTTGAACGCTCCCAGGTTCCGTTCCACGTCAATCATGGTGGCGATCACCGTGAACAGCCGACTTGCCTGATCGAACTGCGCCTGAAGCTCCGCCAGCGTCACCGTGGATGTTGGGTCGATCCTGACCGTAAGGGGCTGCTCTTCGGTCTGACCGTTAACGGAGAGCCGCACCACGTACTGCCCGGGCAGTACCTGTGGTCCACTGGGTCGTCCCCGCCAGTCACCGGGATCCGGGGAATCCTCGTTCATGTCTGACAGGAGCTTCCCGGGATCCATGCGAAGGTCCCAGGTGACACGATTGAATCCCTCTGCCGCAGCTGGGCGCCGGATGGTCCGGATGACCGAGCCATCCTTGAGGATTTCGACCTTCACCAGGCTGTCGGCTGCCGGCTTCACACCCAGCCAGTATGTGATGATGGCGCCATAGGGCGCATTGTCTCCGCGGAACTGCTTGTCACCCCAGTTCCACGACTGGTCACCGGTGTTGTAGCGCGTGGCGGCACGCATGGGAAACAGGTGCGCCGCTCTGGCGGCTGTCTCCGGCGTCATCTGCTGGATCGGAGTGGCGTCATCGAAGATCCAGATGGCGCGTCCGTGGGTCGCTATTATCAGATCATTGTCACGGGGGTGAACCAGGACCTGATGAACCGCCACCGATGGCAGGTTCTTCAGATGGAGCCGAGTCCACCGGGTCCCGCCCGTCCAGGACACATATAGGCCCAGTTCCGTGCCGGCATAGAGCACGGCCGGGTTCTTCGGATCCTCCCGGATCACCTGTACCCAGTTCTTCTCCGGCAGGTTGCCGGTGATGTTGGTCCAGGTCCGGCCGAAGTCGGTGGTCTTGTAGACGTAGGGACGAAAATCATCCATCATGCGACGCTCGAACGACGCGTACGCCGTACCCGCCGCCGTTCGCGAGGGCTCAACTCCTGACGACACCGCATCGCTCCCCAGACCGGGGATATTGGGAGCCACATTGGTCCACGTCCGTCCACTGTCCCGGCTCACCTGCAGGTTCCCGTCATCGGTGCCTGCCCAGAGTACCCCCGCCTGCACCGGTGACTCGGCGAATTCCGTCACGGTGCCGTAGTACTCCGCCACGGTGTTCTCCTTCAGGACCGGCCCGCCGGCATCACCCTGTCGCGACTTGTCGTTCTTTGACAGATCACCGGAGATACGGTTCCAGCTCTTCCCCCAGTCAGTGGAGCGAAACACGATATTGCCCGCGAAGTACACCACGCGACCATCGTGTGGCGAGGCAACGATCGGAGCATTCCAGTTGAAGCGCACCTCATTGGAGTCCGCCGGATAGCCATCCATGCGCTTCACCTGAGGCGACGCCTCGCGTTGTTCGAAGGTGCGCAGGTTGGTCGCCTGGATTCCTCCTGCCTGGTAGTCGCTCAGGAACAGGTCCGGGTCATCCGGGTGGGAGATGGCGTAGTAGCCATCCCCGTTCTGGATGAAGCGCCAGTCGCGGGAGAGGATTGCTCCGCCGCGACTGCGGGAGGGACCAGTCCAGACGCCGTTGTCCTGCAGTCCACCGGCAAGGTGGTAGAACGGCTCCTGCATGTCGTAACTCAACTGATAGAACTGTCCCACTGGGATGTTCTGGAACCACTCCCAGGTCTTTCCCTGATCATGGGACACGTACATGCCGCCATCGTCGCCCATGAACATCCGCTGAGGGTCGAGCGGATCGATCCACATCGTCTGATGATCGCCGTGAAAGTTCCCGGTCATGGGCCCGAACGTCCTGCCACCGTCGATCGAGAGCGAGAATGACATCCCCAGCGTGTTTCGCTCCATGGGACGGATTCGCCCAACGGGGTCCAGCACCGTCTGGCGGGGAAGGGGAAGTGGTCGTGGCCACCGACGTGGCGGCGCGCGGCAACAGTAACGCCGCGAAATGACTTTCGACAGACGACGTGCTTTTCAGGTGGCCCACCGCAGGCTAAGTTCCCGGCGCCCCAGCCCACAGGAGAACCTCAGATGAAGCGGTCCCTGTCGTTCATCGTTGCACTGATTGCCGTCGCGGCCTGCGCCGCACCGGGCCCGGAGTCCCCGGCCACCACCTCCACCACGGCGGCAACCGTCGGCCCTGACCTGCTGGCGGATCTCAGCTCAGTGGAGAAGAAGCTCGTGGATCTGGCGGGAGCGATCCCGGAGGACAAGTACGACTGGCGCCCTGGTGAAGGCGTGCGCTCGGTGCGCGAAGTTCTGCTGCACGTGGCATCCGACAACTACCTCCTCCCCGGAGTCCTGGGATTCAAGCCCGACCCGTCGACTGGCATCATCGCCGGCGACTTCAACAGTGGCGCGGCTTTCGAGGCCCGGAAGCTGCCCAGGGACAGCGTCATCGCCGACCTTCAGAAGTCCTTCGAATTCGTGAAGAAGTCACTCCAGGAGACCACCGCCGCCCGCATGGTCGACTCGGTATCGATGTTCGGCTCCAGCTATACCGGCCAGTCCGCGTGGATCCTGACCGTGACTCATATGCACGAGCACCTGGGCCAGTTGATTGCCTATGCGCGGTCCAACGGGGTGAAACCACCTTGGAGCTGAGGGCCGGAAGCGGGAAGCGGGAAGCGTAAGGGAAGCGTGAGGGAAGCGTTGGGGGGAACGGGATACCGTTCCCCCTCGTGCTTTTCCGTTCCTCAGTACCGCCAGCTCCTCAGGTCTGCCCCGGGGGGTGCGCTGGCAAGCATTCGCTCCACGAACCAGGGGAACGTCATCTGCGCATAACGAAGTCGTGACCAGGCGTTGCCGCGCGTGTGGTCACCGTTCCAGCAGTGTTCGTCACCATTTCCGTAGTCTATCACCGCATCGGCCGGGGGATCGGCGGAGCGGAGAAAATCCTCCACCAGATACACGGCGTTGTTCAGGTAGTAATTGTCCATGTCACCGACATAGATCCGCAGCTTTCCGCGAAGCCTGGGCCCCAGTTCCTGCCAGTCGCGTCGCAGGATATGGCCCAGGTCATAGTTCTCCCTCCAGTACGCTGCCACGTCCTTGTCGATCACACCGGTGACCTTGTCCCAGATCCGCTTCGGATAGCCGTCGTCTCCGACGGGAGAGAACACGGACTCCCAGACATCCCACTGTCCCCCGGAGCGGGTCTTCGTGCCCAGAAGCAGCTCCTGGTGATTGAACTGCTCCGCGGTGACCTGCAGGTGACCCAGCCGGTTCCGAAGACCCGGTCGCGGCACCCGCAGAAATGGTCCTTCGCTGTAGTACGCGTTCTCATCCTCGTAGATGTTCACCACTGTGTAGGCCCGAAAGTCGATGGGATCCGGGCAGGCGACCCAGGCACCGTTGAACTCATCGGGATAGAACATCTGTACCGCCATGGCTTCCCAGCCACCAGTCGATCCACCGTAGGTGAAGCGGGCCCACCCCTGACCGAGTCCCCGAAAGCGTCGTTCGATTTCGGGAACGAGTTCCTTCATGATGGCGTCGCCGTAGGGGCCGTTGTTGGCCGAGTTAACGGCGTAGGAGTCGTCATAGAAGGGCGTGGGGTGCTGGATCTCCACCAGCAGCATCCGGGGAAATCCCTTGCCCGTCCAGTCCTGATGGAACTGCCACGCGGCCTGCTGCTGAATGCGATTGTATCCCGTCAGGGAGAAACGCTCGCTGTAGTCCGGCGCCAGGTCGGGGTCAGGAGGTGTTTCACGCCAGCCACCCAGGCTGGCCGGGAAGTGGCCATGGTTGATTACCAGGGGATAGCGGGCGTCAGGGTGCTCCTCGAATCCCCACGGCAGCAGCACCCATGCTCCCAGATACATGTCCCTTCCCCAGAAGCGCGACAGCAGGTCGCTGCGAATTCGCACGTACTTCACGTACTTCGTTTCCTGTTTCGCGAAGTCTTCGACCGGGGGAATCTCCTGATCGAGCGCGATCCGCACGGTGGCGCTCTTCGTGGGATCTAACTTCATCGTGATCGGCCGGGAATGGAGGTTCCCGGGTTTCCGGGCCCACTGCTGCCCTTCCCCCCGGTCCGGGGGAAGGCTCACCGTGTGTCCATCGCTGCGATGGAAGGTCTCGTACCGGTTGATGATCGCCTGAACTCTGTAGGTTCCCGCCTTCACATCGGACAGCGTTCGCAGCGGCCAGCCATACGCCGCGGCATCGATGTAACGGGTCTCTCCCGGCTTCCAGCTCTGGACATCCACACCAAATCCCTGAGCAGTCGCCACGGTGCCGGTCACCTGAAATCGGGGCTCTCCGGTCGTGTCTGTCGAAATGATGAGAAGCAGTCGACCATCTATCGGGGTCGCACTGCGTTCCGCCGGAAAGGTCACCGCAAAACGAAATCGACCCGATGGCTGGGCCTGGAGCATCGTCGCTGCAATCAGGCAAAGAAGAGTCGCGCCGATCGGAGAAACTCTCGGGATGCGCACTGACATCGGGTTGACCTCGCGTCGGGTGAGATCGGGATATCCTGCACCCGAAAGGCGCCGGGGTCAAACCCGGGTGGCCGGCACGGGGCGGAAAGAGTCAGTGTTCGTATCGCAGGGCCACGATCGCATCGAGTCGGGCAGCCCGCTGTGCCGGCCAGACTCCGAAAAGGATCCCGATGGCCCCGGCCCATGCCACCGCCAGCATGATGGTTCTGGGATCTATTGCCACAGTCCACTGAAAAGCATCGGCCAGCGCGTGAGCGCCACCCACACCCGCCGCTGCGCCGATCATGCCGCCCACCAGGCATATCATGACCGATTCCGTCAGGAACTGGAGCAGGATGTTTCCCCGGGTGGCACCCACTGCCTTTCGGACACCGATCTCGTGGGTGCGCTCCGTGACGGAAACGAGCATGATGTTCATGATGCCGATGCCGCCTACCACCAGGCTCACCGCGGCAATGCCCGCCAGCAGAAGCGTGAACGTACTGGTGTTCTGGTTGAGAGTCTCCAGAAAGTCCGCCTGCATCCGAATGGTGAAATCATCGGCCTCGCCGGGCATTATCCTGTGCGAGCGCCGGATGATGGTCTGCAGTTCCGCCATGGCCAGTGGAATCGAGGCCTCGTCCCGCGCGAGCGCGAAGATGTCGTTCAGCCGTTCGCGCCCGAACAACCGATAGCGCGCGGTGTGAATGGGGATGAGGATCTGCTCGTTGGCATCCCGACCGCCTACCTGACCCTTGAGAGCCATCACGCCGACAACCGTGAACTGCATCCCACGAAGGCGGACCGGCTGACCGATGATGGCCCACGGATTGTCCAGGCCCAGCTCCTCCAGCACCGACCAGCCCACGACGGCAACGCGTTCGAGGTGCTGGTCCTCGGCCGGAGTAAACATGCGTCCGGCGGCCATCTCGAACTTCCGCACCTGCAGATAGTTCGCCGAGGTCCCCGTGACCTGCACGTTGACGTTGGTGTGCTCGAACTGAACCGGCATGGTGACGTCCTGCTGCGGTTGCAGCGCAATGACGTGTCTGGCCTTGGCGCGCACGAGTTCGACGTCCTTCAGGCTCAAGGGCGCGATGTCCGCGCTCCCCACGCCACCCCACCGGCGTCTCAGTGCGTTGACCCTTATCAGGGTGGTTCCCAGAGCCTCTATACGATCAGTCACCTGCTTCTGGGCACCCTGACCCAGGGCCACCATGGTTATTACGGAACCGATTCCGATGATGATCCCAAGCATGGTGAGCAGGGACCGCATCTTGTTGGCAGTGAGCGCGCCGACAGCGACACGCAGGATTTCACCGGCGAGCATGGTGACTCCGCGTCAGGGGAAGAAAAAAAGCACACAGCCATCACCCTGCCGACGCGGATCGGCCGGGGAACCGACCACACGACGGCGCAGCTGCTGCATGGGTTCGCCTTCTGTCAGCATAACGTGCGGTGGTGACGCTGGCCACCCGAGACTGAACGGTACAGTTCGCTTGACGGTCGGTGCTTCACTCCTGGCTGGACGGCAGCGCCATCTACGGCACCACCGGTGCGGTGATCTCGCTGCCTGCCGCGGACACGATGCCCCGAACACCATCGATGGCCACGTTGGTACCCGCCACTGCGATGACGTCCCCGGGCTGCAGCATCACATCTCCCCGGGGTGATACGATGCGTTCCTCGCCTCGCAGGATGGCCAGGACGGTGGCACCCGTCACGCCTCTCAGATCCACATCGGCAAGGGTGCGATTCACCGCTCGCGATCCCGGCTCCACTGTCATGGCCACCGGTTCTCCCAGCCCCGGCAGCATCTGGCGCATCCGATCGAGTGCACTCGGTTCACTGTGCGTGCTTCCTTCGACGCCGCCTCGCGTGAGAGCAGCGGCAATGACCTCCGCACCGGCTATGGCATGTCCCTGCAGGTTGGTTGCAGCGCGCCAGACTGCCGCGATGAACACCGCGAAAGCCAGGACCACGATGAGAATTCCGGGTATCCGTGGCGCAAAGGGCTGAGTGATGGCTACCAGGAGCGCCAGCGCGGCGACGAGGAGTGCGAACTGCAGCGTCACCTCCAGTGCCCGTCGTGGCGCGGCAGCCATGTCCGGACCGGTACGCCCCGGGAGCGGCAACGCGTGGGACGCAATTGCCTTGCCCAGCAGCTGAGTGGAACGGACCAGTCCCAGAAGGAGCGGAGCGGCCAGTGCTGTGGCCACCAGCACCACTGCGCGCCGTGCCCATGCGGGAGTGATACCCGCGGTGGTGCTCAACCAGTTGGAAAGGTTTGTCAGTTCCACGGCCAGACCGACCGCGATGAAGACCAGAAGCGCGATATCGATCAACAGGACCCTGACGAACCGCCGTATCCGGTTCCGTCCTTCGGGATGGTGTGCCGGCGAAGACCGGAGCCGTTCCAGCCAGGAACCGTAGAGCGCCACGAAGGTCTGCAGCGGACCGGGAAGACGCGCATCGACGAAGGCCGCCACGCGCGGAGCCGCCCGTATCAGGTGCGGTGTGGTCAGCGTGGTAATGGCGGAGACCGCTATCGCCACGGCGTACAGTGCATCGCGTGTGGCGCCGGTGCTCATGCCAACCGCTGCAATGATGAACGAAAACTCGCCGATCTGAGCCAGACTCATCCCCGATCGTACGGCTGTCTGCATGCCTTCACCGATGAGGAAGAGTCCACTCGACACCGCCAGAATCTTGCCGATCATGACGACTGCCACGAGCAGGGCCACGGCCCACCAGTACTGCATGACTGCTGCCGGATCCAGCAGCATTCCGACGGCGACAAAGAAGATCGCGACGAAGAGGTCGCGCACGGGTGTGACCAGGACCTCCACCGTGCGCGTCTCGCCCGATTCGGCAACGAGCGAACCGGCGATGAACGCACCCAGCGCGACGGAATATCCCAAGGAGAGCGCCAGCAGAGCGGCGGCAAAGCAGATCCCGATACTGGCAATCAGTGTTGTCTCGGCACGCCCGATTCTCGTCACCGCGCGGATGAGACGGGGGACGAGCAGCAGCCCCACTCCGATGAGTCCCGTGAGAAAGAGCGCGAGCCGGAGGGTGGTTGCCAGGATCTCGCGCGGCGAGAGTCCCCCACCTTCACCCACGGCGGTGAGTGCCGCCACGAGGAGGATGCCGATCAGGTCCTCGATTATGAGGATGCCGAAGACCAGCTCATTGACCCGGCCCCGCACGTTATGCTCGGCGAACGCCTTGGCGATGATCGTCGTGGAAGAGATGGCGACGATGGCGCCCGTGAAAATGCTCTCGGTGGTGGTGAAGCCGAGGGCGCGGCCGGCAATGAAGCCCAGGCCCATCATTATGCTGGTTTCCGTCGTCGCCGCGATGGCGGATGGTCCACCGACCTGCAGCAATCGGTGAATGGAGAACTCCAGTCCGATGGAAAACATCAGCAGGATGACGCCCAGTTCCGCGAGGGCGCGTACCATATCCTGGTTGGCCACCAGGGGGACCGGGAGGTACGGTCCGACGATCATGCCAGCGAGCAGGTAGCCGAAGATCACGGGTTGGCGCAGCCGCTGGAAAACCACGGAAGTGACCGCGGCTACGCAGAGGACGAGTGCGAGATTGCGGAGGAATTCGTGGGCCTCAGGCATGTACCGGTCGCTGCGGGTGTTCGTGTCCGTCCATAATAAGCGGACGGAGCCCTGGATTCCTCATCGGATGCACCGGAGCGCGATACGTCGGCTCCGGGTTCTGCCCTCCGGCGTCAGATCCCTCCGAACACGAATCCCCTGCCTAACGACAACACCCACCCGGATGCCAGCCGGTCGGTCGCCCTCCTGCGGGACAGGTCCAGGCGCCAGATGCCCCCCACCTCACGGACCGATGCAATCCGCAGTCCCACCCCCGCCTCCGCGCCGGAACGCGCCGGAGACCCATCGTACCAGGCACCCGCCTCGCCCGCAAAGGCAGCCAAGCCCACACCCGCCACCCCGAACAGACGTTGCCAGATCAGCAGACGGTATTCCGCCGCCAGGATGTACTGTCGATCGCCCGTGAACGCATGACCGGGATAGGAACGCAGTCCGGTGCCCAGTCCCAGGTCGAACTCCCGGCCCGGCATCGGATGCCGCAGCATGCCGCCGGATGCATGAAGGATCACCAGGTGACGCGGCCCCGGCTGCGCGACCCACGACACCATGGCCTCGAGTGATGCGGAATCGGTGCCCGCTCGGGTCCGGAGTACGCTTGCTTCCATCCTCGCCCTGGCGAATCCTCCCGGCAACAGTGCCCCGAAACCCGCGGCCGACCGCGCTCCCACACCCGCCTCATGATCCCGGGTGCCCGGTGCAAGAAGTATCCCCACGTTCCCGAACGGACCGATATCGATATCTTCGGTCCGGTCCATCAGGGTGACGTTTCGCGTCCTGATGTATCGGGGACGGCGGAGCGCCACATACGGACCCGCCGCCAGCCTGGGTCTGACCTGCAAGGACTGACGCTCCAGGAGCGGAACCACGTCGTCACGCCAGAGTTGAACCTGCAAGCCGACGCGCAGATATCCCCGGGGGCTCGCCATTGGAGCAATTGCGATATCGAAATGGAGCAGGGCCTGCTCCCGCCACAGTGAGTCCACCGGCGCGGGTTGACCACCAGCAAAGCGCAGCACCCGCCCCTCGCCCCATGAGCCCACCAGTGATCCGCCGATCCGGGAAGACAGGCTGAGAAAGGGAAGTCGAAGCGAAACCGAACCAGACCGTCCATCGGAACGATCCACGAAGCTCATTCCCATTCCCGCCAGATTCCCGATGACCCGGGGGCTCTCCACCAACGTCGCGATACTGCTGCGATCCGGATCGTTGCGCCAGGAAACCACCGCGCGCGTCCGTGTTCCCAGCAGGTTCGACTCCTGAACCGACAGGTCCACCACGGACTGCGATTCACTGGCCGAGATGCCGATGCCCATCGTAGTGGACCAGGCATCCGCCGTGCGAACGACAACCGATACACCACTGTCGGTCCGCTGGTGCGCGATACTTACTTCACGGAAGACACCCAGTGCTCTCAGATTGCGTTCGCTCTCGGCGACCAGCACTGAATCAAAGAGATCCCCTTCGGCGAACAGCAACTCGCGGCGTACCACCCAGTCCCGGGTTTCCACGTGCAGCGTGTTGGCCATGCGCCACGGCCAGAAACCAGACTCCGTCGAATCGAAGACCTCCTCCCGGATGATACGAACCGCGCTGATCCTCGAGCCCGCGTCACCTTGAGCACCGACCGCGGTCGCCATGAGCAGGGAGCAAAGACAGGAGAGGGCGGTCGCCGGGAGACCAGGGAGGGGCATATGACCACAAGGAAGCCCTATGTCGTGTTCGGCGCCATGGTCCCTGATTGACCCGGGATGGTGCCGCGGCTCAGATTGGTCTCGTCGCTCCGCCACCGTGCCTCTGCGCGGTGAGCCCGCCTGGTCACGAACCGGAGTCGTTCATGACACAACCGAGCTCCCGCAATCTCCACCTTGTCGATGGCCCTGGTGGGGCCGGCAGGCGGCGGGCACTACGCGCGGTCTTCGGCATCGCACTCCTGATCCTGATCCTGCTCCCCGCATCCCTCGCTCTGGGCGCAGACTGGCTGTGGTTCGGGGAAATCGGCTATCGCAGGGTCCTCACGACCGAACTAGTCACCAAGACCCTGCTCTTCCTGGGTGTCGGCGTGGGAGTGTTCCTCATTCTGCATGCCAACCTTCGCATCGCCCGGCGGCCCGGTTCCTTTACGACACAGTTCCGGGGCCAGATTCCCGAAGGGTTGGTGGAGCTGGTGGAAAAGCTCCCCCGCATTGCCGTGCCCGCAGCCATGGTTGTTGCCTTCGTTGCCGCCGTCGCGGCAGCGTCATCCTGGATGACGCTGCTGCAGTTCCTGCATGCTACACCGTTCGGAGTGACGGATCCGGTTTTCGGCCGGGATATCGGCTACTACACGTTTGCGCTTCCGGGCTGGTCCATTCTTCTGAGGCTGCTGTCGAGCATCACGGTGTTCTCGGCGTTGCTCGCCGGCTTCCTGTATCTGGTACAAGGTGAGATCCGGCCACCAGCACCGCGCCTCCACCTGTCACACCGTGCCGGAATGCACCTGGGTATTCTGGTGGCCGTGTTTCTGGCGATTGCCGCCCTGCACATCTGGCTGGTCGGGATTCCCGAGCTGCTCTATTCCAGCACCGGTCCGCTCACCGGCGCGAGCTACACGGATATCCACGCCCGACGGCCCGGGCTTCAGATTTCGGCCATTGCCGCATTGCTGGGAGCGGCAGCGATACTCATTGGCCTGAGACGTGGGCGGGCACTCCCGTCCATACCGATTGCCATCCTCGGCTGGGTGGTGATCAGCCTGTTGGGGAGGGTCGTCTACCCCGCGCTCATCCAGCGACTGGTCGTGGCCCCCACCGAGTTGAGCCGGGAGCGGCCCTACATCACGAATCACATTCAGGCCACCCGAACGGCGTGGGATCTCGAGAAAGTGGTGACCCGCGACCTCGACGGTGACGCGACACTTACGGCCGCGGATGTCGAGGCCAATGGTCCGACCATCGAGAACGTACGTCTTTGGGATCGGGAACCACTGCTGCAGACCATCGGTCAGCTTCAGGAAATCCGGACGTATTACGATTTCCACGCGGTGGATGACGATCGCTACGTCATCGACGGTCGATATCGGCAGGTACTGCTCTCCGGACGGGAGCTGAACACCGCGTCGCTGCCTACACGGTCATTCATCAACGACCACCTGACATTCACGCATGGCATGGGCATTACCGTGGCGCCGGTGAACCAGGTGACGGGCGAAGGTCTGCCGGTGCTGTTCGTGAAGGATCTCCCGCCCGAGTCCACCGTGGGGCTCAGTGTCACCCGTCCGCAGATCTACTACGGCGAGATGACCGACTCGTACGCGATCGTGGGCACCCGACTCCCGGAGTTCGATCACCCCGCGGGCGACGAGAACATCACGAAGAACTACGAGGGGCGGGGCGGCGTGCGCCTGTCCTTTTTCAACCGTTTGCTTCTGGCGTGGCAGTTCGGATCGCTGAAGCTGCTGCTATCGGGAGACATCACGTCCGACAGCCGGATACTTTACCGCCGGAACATCGTGGATCGAGCCTTCCGGGCGTTGCCGTTCCTGCGCCTGGATCAGGATCCCTACCTGGTGCTGACCGATGCCGGCAATCTCGTATGGCTCCTGGACGCGTACACCAGCACGAGCCGGTATCCGTATTCGCAGCCGCTGGCGGATGGCACCAACTACATGCGCAACAGCGTGAAGTTCACCATCGACGCATACGACGGCACCGTCCGTGCCTACATCGCGGATCCGTCGGACCCGCTGATAAGGACGATGGAGAAAATCTTCCCCGGCCTGATGCTCCCGCTGGACTCCCTGCCTTCCGATCTGAGGCGACACGTGCGCTACCCCGAGGATCTGTTCCGGGCTCAGGCCTCGCTCTACACGATTTATCACATGACGGAGCCGGACCTGTTCTACCATCGTGAGGATCAGTGGCAGGTTCCCGTGATGGTCGAGGGGCAGGAGCGCAACCCGGTGATGCGACACATAATCATGCGCCTGCCTGACGAGGAGCAGGCGGAGTTCATCTTCATGACGGCATTCACCCCACGGCAGAAGGACAATCTGGCGGCATGGATGGTGGCGCGTAACGATGGCGATCACTACGGCCAGCTCGTGGTGTACCGGTTTCCCAAGCAGAGCCTGGTGTTCGGACCCCGGCAGATCGTGAATCGCATCAACCAGGATACCGAGATAGCCCGGCAGGTCACGCTCTGGGATCAGCGCGGGTCCGAGGTGATACGCGGTGAACTGATGGTGATCCCGATCGAGAAATCGCTGCTGTACGTGCAACCGCTTTACCTGCGCGCCGCTGGCGGGCAGATACCCGAACTCAAGCGCGTCATCCTGGCGCACCAGAATCAGGTCGTGATGGCGGAGACCCTGGATGCCGGTCTGGCCCTGCTGCTGGGTGGAGTGAGGGGCTCTCCTGTCGCGACAGCGCCGGAATCGTCCGCGGTCGGGGGTGGCGGCGGGATTCCGGCCGAAGTGCTGCGGCAACTGCGGGAGCTGTTCGATCGTGCCACAGCGGCGCAGCGGGCCGGCAACTGGGCGCTTTATGGCGAAGAAATGAACCGACTCGGTGAACTGCTGCGGCAGCTCACGCCCGGTGCCCAGCCTCCTGGCCAGCAATAGTCCGCGCTAACCGGAACCATTCCGGGATCAGGCAGGACGCGGCGCTGCCACCGGTGCCGAATCCAGGGCGTCCGGTCCGCTCCCGGGGTGCCAGCGGTTGACATTGGCATATTGTCAACTATATAGTTATGGAGTGACTATACCAACCACACCGGATCCCCGTCGTCGCGGTCCCCGCATGCGGCTCGCTCTCCTGCCGCCACTCCTGGCCGTTGCAGCCACTCTCCACGCCCAGACGCCACTCACCCTGGCCCAGGCGTTCCGCCAGGCCGACTCGGCCGCCTTCCAGAACCGCGCCGCCGAGGGAGACGCCCGCGCCCGAGCCGGCGATGCCACCAGCGCACTCCAGGGGATCCTCCCCTCCATCCACGCCGAAGCCGGCTGGGCCCGGACCGACAATCCCCTCGGCACCTTCGGCTACATCCTCCAGCAGCGACGCGTCGACCTTCCCTCGTTCGACCCCAACCACCTCAATCACCCCACCGAAGTCACCAACTGGAATGGCGGGTTCGTAGCCGCGGTTCCACTCGTGAATGCGGACGCGTGGTATGGACGCGCCGCCGCCAACCGCGCCAGGTCAGCCGCCCAGGCCAACGCGAGCTGGATCCGCCAAACCACACGTCTGGAAGTGACACGCGCCTACTTCGGAGCGGTTCTGGCCCAGGAGCGAGTTCGCACCCTCCAGACATCCCTCGCTGCCGCACGGGCCCACCAGAAGGCCGCGGAGTCCATGGTCTCCAACGGACTCGCCACCCGATCAGACGCCCTTCTGGCTGCCGTACAGACGGGTCAGCTCCAGACTCAACTGGCCGGCGCCCAGGGCCAGGTCATCATGGCCCGGGCCCAACTGATGCTCGCGATGGGCCAGCCGGATGACACTGCTCTGGTGCTTCCGGATTCACTGCCCACTGTGGACGCGATTCTCTCGCTGGAAACCATCGCTGGGACTGAACCCGGCACCCGGTATGACCTGACGACGGCGCGGATCGGACTCGAAGCGGCCCGCCTCGACGTCCGGCGCTCGAACGCACAGCTCCTGCCAAGGATCAACGGCTTCGGCCGTTATGACTGGAACAGCCCCAGCCGACCCTTCGGCGGGAAGGGAAGCTACTCGATAGGCATCATGGCTACCTGGTCCGCCTTCGCCGGTGGGTCCCGCCTGGGATCACGCGAAGCGGCAAGGGGCGCCGCCGACGCCGCCCGTGCCAGGCTCGAAGCCGCTGAAGCGGCAGCAGCGCTCCAGGTGACGGCCACGCGCACGCGTCTCACCGTGGCACTGGCGCAACTCGATATCGCCCGGACGGCGGTGGAACAGACTGCCGAGGCGCACCGCATCGTGGCCCGAAAGTACAGCGGCGGACTCGCCACGGTGGCTGAACTGCTCAGCGCCGCTGCAACCGAGACGCAGGCCCGACTCGGACTCGCTGATGCCCGCAGCCAGGCCATCCTCGCTCACGCCGAATACCAGCAGGCCACCGGCGGGGATCTGATGGCCCTCACGAGACTGGAGAACTGAAATGCGGAACAGGCATGCCCTCCCATGGGCCGTCCTCGCCCTGGCCGTCATCGCGTGCGGCGGTGAAGCCCCTCCCAATCCCGAAGCTGGAGCAGTACCCAGCGGCAATCGCACCGCAGTCATCGACAGTGCCGTGAGAGACAATTTCATCGCAGCGGGCACGGCTCATCCAGTTCGTCAGGCAGCGCTCAGCACGCGGTTGATGGCATCCGTGACTGAAGTTCTGGTGCGGGAAGGCGACCGGGTGGAGGCAGGACAGGCACTCGTCAGGCTGGATGCGCGCGACCTGGATGCCAGAAGGGAACAGGCTGAAGCCGCTCTCACCGGAGCCACCGCGCTTCAGGCTGAAGCGTCAACCTACGCAGGACGCATCCAGGCGCTCTACCGGGACAGCGCTGCCACGAGGGCCCAGCTCGATCAGGCAGAATCGGCCCTTGCCCGAGCGGACGCCGCGGTTACCGGCGCTCGCGCCATGCTCGCCGAACTCGCGGCCACTGCCTCATACACGGAGGTGAGCGCGCCATTCTCCAGTATCGTGACGCGGCGTCTTGTGGACCCCGGAGCCTTTGCTTCACCTGGTGCTCCGTTGGTGACCGTGGAAGATGCCTCCACGCTGCGAATCACCGTCAGTGCCACGCCGGACGCGGTGGACGGCCTCAGACGGGGTGACCTGCTCACAGGGTACGTCGGCGATTCCGCCGTGCGCGCCACTGTCGAGGGAGTGGTTCCCGATGGGAGCAACAGCTACAGCGTGAATGCGCTCGTAGCCAATGCAGGTGGTCGTCTTCTGCCGGGAAGTTCCGCCAGACTCGCCATTCCCCGTGGCACCCGTACGGCGCTTCTGGTACCGAAGGGTGCCATCGTGCGCCAGGGGAACCTCACCGGCGTGCAGGTGGTGGTCGGTGGACGGGCCGCTCTGCGGTGGGTCAGGCTCGGTGAGACTTTTGACGGCTGGATGGAACTGCTCTCCGGAGTCGCCCCCGGCGACACCGTTCTGGTGTCGGCTACGGAGCGCTGAGAATGGGAATCTCCGGCCGCATGGCACAGGCGTTTCTGCGCTCCAGACTCACACCTCTGATCTCCCTTGCTTCACTGGCGGTGGGAGCGCTGGCAATCCTCTCTACGCCGCGGGAGGAGGAACCGCAGATCTCGGTTCCCATGATCGATGTGATCGCCGCCCTCCCGGGAGCCGGCCCCATCGAGGTGGAGAACCTCCTCACACGGCCCATCGAGAAACTGATGTGGGAGATCCCTGGCGTGGAATACGTCTATTCCGTGTCGGGCGAAGGTCAGACACTGATCACCGTGCGTTTCACGGTGGGTGAGGATCAGGATCGTGCGGTAAGCCGGGTCTTCCACAAGATCCAGTCAGCCGCCGATCAGGCACCGGACGGCGCCATGCCTCCGCTCGTCAAGCCGCACTCGATCGATGACGTCCCGATCCTGGCCCTGACTCTGCATGGCGGCGGCTATGGCTCGGACGTGCTGCGCGAGATGGCGGATCATCTGGCCGACGAGCTTTCCACCATCCCCGACGTTGCCCGCATCGACGTCATCGGAGGCGAACCGTCGCAGATACGCGTGATCCTGGACCCGGCCCGTCTCGCGGCCAGTGGTGTGACTCCCGGTGAAGTGATGCAGTCGCTGCGGGCCGCCAACGCCAGGCTCCCAGCCGGGGAGTTTGCCGCAGCCAATCAGGTGATCCTGGTCTCGGTGGGGGCGCCGATCAGCACCGCGAAGGACGCCGGAGATGTAGTGGTGGCCGATCGTGGTCGGCCGGTGTACCTCCGCAACGTCGCCACCGTCATCGAAGGTCCGGCTGAACCGGTGGACTATGTCACGCATGCAGCCGGAGAGGGAAACAGCGAGCCCGCGGTTACACTCGCCCTTGCGAAACGGCCCGGTGCGAATGCCACTGAAATCGCCCATCTGGCGCTGGAGCGGGTCGACGCGTCCCGGGAGCGGGTGCTTCCCGGCGACGTGCAGGTGGAGGTGACCCGAGACTATGGGGAGACTGCCAACGAGAAGGCCAACGAGCTGATCCTCCATCTCCTGATCGCCACCATTTCCGTGACGGTTCTGATCGGACTTTTTCTGGGCTGGCGTGAGGCGATTGTGGTACTGGTTGCGGTGCCTGTCACACTCGCGCTCACCCTGTTCGTGTACTACGCGCTGGGATACTCCCTGAACCGGATAACCCTTTTCGCGCTGATCTTCTCGATAGGCATCCTGGTGGACGACGCCATTGTCGTCGTGGAGAACATCTACCGCCACCTCAGGATGGGGGACCGCGCGCCGGAGGTTGCCGCGGTGGAAGGTGTGGATGAAGTCGGCAACCCCACCATCCTTGCCACATTCACGGTGATCGCGGCCATCCTGCCGATGGCCTTCGTCTCCGGCCTGATGGGTCCCTATATGCGGCCCATCCCGGTGGGGGCCTCGGCCGCCATGCTGGCTTCCCTTTCAGTGGCCTTCATCATCACACCCCATCTGGCGCTCCGGTTGCTTCGCGGACATGTGGGTTCCGGTGCTGCCCGGGCCGACCGGGCCCACGAAACGGAGGAGTCCTCGCGCTTCGCGCGCTTCTACTCCGGTCTCATGATCCCGCTGATGGATCGCCCCGGACGCCGTCGACTGTTCTATGCGGGCGTTGCCGGACTTCTGCTTCTCTCCCTGTCGCTCCTGCTCGTGCGGCTGGTTCAGGTCAAGATGCTCCCCTTCGACAATAAGTCGGAGTTCCAGGTGGTCCTCGATCTGCCTGAAGGAACCACGCTGGAGACATCCAACGCGGCCGCGGGCGCGGTGGCGGCTTACCTGCGTACGGTGCCGGAAGTGGTGAGCACGGAGACTTATGCGGGGACCGCTGCCCCCTTCAACTTCAACGGACTCGTAAGGCACTGGTTCATGAGGCGTGGCGCGAACGTGGCTGACGTCCAGGTGAATCTGCTGCCCAAGGCAAGGAGGAAACGTCAGAGTCACGAGATTGCCGTTGCGGTGCGGCCCACGGTGGACTCGATTGCCCGGAGTTTCCGGGCCAGCGCCAAGATCGCCGAGATACCGCCGGGACCACCGGTTCTTTCGACACTGGTCGCGGAAGTGTATGCCGAGGATGACAGCACCCGCCTCGTGGCCGCGACCCGGGTGAAGGCCGTGATGGAGTCCACGCCCGGTGTGGTTGACGTGGACTGGACGGTGGAGGCACCGCAGGCCAGACGCCGATTCCAGGTGGATCGGATACGGGCCGGTGAGGCGGGCGTGACGGTGGAACAGGTGGCGCGGGTACTGACCATGGCGCTTTCCGGTGGCGATGCCGGTCTGGCCAGTGTACCGACGGCGCGGGAGGGTGTGTCCATCGTGCCCCGGCTGCCGCTCACCGCCCGGAGCGGAGTCGAGGCGCTGTTGGCGGTACCGGTGGCCACGCCCAGTGGTCCCGCACCACTGGACCGCTTTGTAACGGTAGACTCAACGGTGAAGGAACCGATTCGCGTTCGAAAGAACCTCCGTCCCGTCATCTACGTTACGGCGGACGTTGCCGGGACGATCGAGTCACCCGTGTACGCCATCCTGGCCATGAACCGCACGCTGGATACGATGCTGGTGGATGGAGCGTCCATGACGCGCTACAACGCTCAGGCGCCCGACCGTCTGGACGAGACCGCGCTCAAGTGGGATGGTGAATGGCAGGTCACGATCGAGGTCTTTCGCGACCTTGGTCTGGCCTTTGCGGCCGTTCTCGTGCTGATCTATGTGCTGGTGGTTGGATGGTTCCAGTCGTTCCGGGTTCCGCTGGTGATAATGGCGCCGATCCCGCTGACCCTGATCGGCATCCTGCCGGGACACGCAATGACGGGCGCGTTCTTCACTGCCACCTCGATGATCGGCATGATTGCCCTGGCGGGCATCATTGTCCGGAACTCGATACTTCTGGTGGACTTCATTCGGCTGGCGGAGGCCCGCGGGCGGACGCTGCGTGAGGCGGTGCTCGAAGCGGGCGCAGTCAGGTTCCGGCCCATCGCCTTGACGGCGGCGGCGGTGGTGATTGGCGGATTCGTGATGGTTCTGGACCCGATCTTTCAGGGACTGGCGGTCGCGCTGATGAGCGGCGCAGTGGCGGCCACCCTGCTCACCATGGTGGTGGTGCCGCTCCTCTACTGGGAACTGCGGCGCCGGGAGGGCGCGGAAGCATGAAGATGCTGGTGCTCACATACAGCGGTGCTGCGCCCGAGCGGATCCCGGAGCTGCTGGGCAGCGCGGGCGTGACCGGCCATACCTGTCTGGACGGAGGCCGGGGTCACGGCCTGACCGGCCCCCGTGAAGGAACACGCGCCTGGCCGGGGAGCGTGACCGTTTGTTTCGCCGTGGTGGAGAATGAGCTGGCGGCGTCCGTGGCCACGGCTTGCAGGGCGGCGGAGTTTCCCCCGGGAGAACGGCTGCACGTGGCCGTCCTTCCTGTCGAGTCCTTTACCTGATTCTGGAGGTGTTCGATGTGCAGTGAGACATTGATGAGGCGGATGGCCGGACTGTTTGTCCTGGCGTCCGTGGCCCTGGGCACGTGGGTCAGCCCCTGGTGGTTTGCCTTTACCGCATTCGTGGGATTCAACCTGTTGCAGTCGAGCGTAACCGGGTTCTGCCCCACGGAGAGACTCCTCGGTCGACTCCGGTTTTTCGGCTGTACGGGAAGAAACGGTTGAGCTTCAGCGACGCTGGCGGAGGAGCTTGCGTTTCCGGTCAAGTTCCGTCGCCATGCGGCCACAGACCAGTTCACACATGGTGAAGACCTCGGGGTCGGTGATTCGATACCATGTGGTGGTTCCATCCTTCCTGCGGTCCACGAATCCCTGCTGGAGGAGGAGCTGGAGGTGCTTCGACACGTTGGCCTGGCCACTGCCCGTCAGTCGTGCCAGCTCGCCAACCGAGCATTCGCCTTCCCGGAGTGCCTGCAGCAGACGCAGGCGCATCGGCTCCGCGAGTGCGCGGAACCGTTCCGCTATGGCAGCGGCATTCGCCTCGCTCAATCCGACCATGGTTGGCCCCAAAGTGTATAACCAATCAGTAATTTAGCATCAGGATTCGCCGACCGCCTGTCGCCGGCATCGCGAACCCCGCCCGATGCCGCCGGCTGACCAATCCGTCCCGCGGCAGCGGATCAACCCCCGAGGCCGCAGCCGCCCACGGGCTCGGTCTCGGTCTGCGCGTCAAAACCGGCAATGAGGGGCCTGCCCTTCGCGATTGCGTGCCGGACCGAGGGAAGTGAAAGCGAAGCCTTATGGCTCGTCTGGCTGTCCCAGACTTCCGTGATCCAGATGGCGTCCCCATCGGCCGGATCCCTGGCGATCACATAACTCAGGCAACCGGGCATACCCGCAGTACTTTCCAGGAGGATGTCAATCAGTGCATCTCGCTGACCGGGAACCGTTCTGATCCTGCCGATCAATCCGTACATGATGATCTCCCATCCGAATGCGGCTGAAGTTCTGGTGAGCTGAAGGCGGTGCTGACGCCGCACTCTTCAGGGGGGCGGTCAGGCTGCGTCTGATGCCGAAGGTGCCGGAACCCGATAGTACATCTCCGCGAAGCCGGTCCCGATCTGTCGCACCGAAACCAGTTCCAGCGGCGGGCTGACGATTCGGCGGGGAAGCAGGGGTTTTCCACTGCCCAGAGTGACTGATCCGACCTGGACGATCATCTCATTCAACAGTCCCGCATCGTGAAACTGACCTGCCAGGTCGCCACCTCCTACGATCCAGATGTTCCTTTCTCCTGCTGCCCTGCGCATCGCCGCATGCACCGGTCGCACGTCCCCGCGCACGAAGGACAGGCTGGCACCAGGAATGCGTAGCAGTCCCCGGGTCGAAAAGACCCAGGTGTGCTGCTGGTAGGGCCAGGGTGATCCCGTTTCAGCCGTGACTCGTTCCGCATGACGAAGGATCCATTCGTATGTCCTGGATCCCATCGCCAGAGCCCCTACGTCCCTGATGAACGCGGGGTAGCTGGTGTCACCGGCGTCGCCGAGTGGAAAGAGCCAGTCCAGCGAATCATCCTCGGTCGCGATGAAGCCGTCGAGGCTAGTGGCGGTGAAGTACTGAGTCTTCATCGGCTGTCCCTGCCTCTTGCGCGGAGTAAGCGGCTGCGAAGAACGAACGGTCCGTGCGGGCGGGAAACTGAAGGGGTCGGACAGGAAAATCAACATCGCTGCCTTCCAGGAACCTGCCCTCTCCGGAGGAGGGACCAGCCGGTGGCGCCATGCCGCGAAGGATCAGGCCGGTGGACCTCTCTTCAGGGTGATTGTCCAAGCCATGCACGGCCGGGCCCGGCAAGGCATCTGACCGACGTGGAGGCTTCCTTACCGCTACGGTGGGAATCACTCTCAATGCCCGTCGCTCCTTCCTTCAGACGGGACGGCAGTGGCGCTTCCAGCCGCGCTTCCACGCGCGACTTGACCGTTCGACGACTCCCTGAGCCAACTTCGGAATCAGCAACGGGGCAAGGACAGCGGGGAGCGGAGAGTCATCCGATTCCCGCGCCCCATCCAATTTCCAGGTCATGTCCACGAGGAACACGGCCCCGATGGTCGGCGATGTCCTGACAGCCAGGGGATGCCCGGCGACGTCCGCGGCGTACGGAGTGGTTGACTGCGGACTTGGCGGCGCATTCTTTCGGGTACCGTCACATCCACCGAGGGAGATACCGATGTACGCGTTTGCCGTCCCTGGCCGCATTCGTGGTACCCTGGCCACCGCATGCATTCTGGCTGCACCTGTCGCCGTAGCCGCGGCCCAGTCGTTACCGGCGCCCGAGGCCACGTTTGGATTCCCGGTCGGAGCAGATTCGCAGCTGTTCACCTACGAGCAGTCCATCGAGTACTTCCAGAGGCTGGCTGCGGCCAGTCCCTATGTACGACTGATCGAGGTGGGAAAGACATCCTTTGGAAAACCATGGACGGTGGCCCTGATTTCCTCGCCGGCGAACCTGGCTCGCGTGGATGAGTTCCGTCGGATCAATCAGCGTCTCGCCAATCCGGACGATCTGACTGACGCCGATGCCCGGGCGCTCGCCCGGCAGGGAATTCCACTGGTGGATATCAGCGGCGGCCTGCATGCGTCGGAGATCGCCGGGTCACAGCACACTCCGCAGCTGGCCTGGGAACTGGTATCCAGGGCGCAGCAGCCGGACATGAAGGAAATCCTCGACAACACCATCCTTTTCCTGTGGCCGAGTATCAATCCGGATGGCCAGGACATAGTGGTGAACTGGTGTCGGGAATCGTTGGCAGGACGTAATCCACCGCCCATGGAGCTCTATCAGAAGTACGTCGGGCACGACAACAATCGCGACAGTTACATGCTGAACGTGATCGAATCCCGCGTGATCGCGCGTACCTGGCGCGAATGGGAGCCCCAGATCATCTATGTGCACCATCAGTCGTCGCCGTTCCCGACACGCATCTGGATCCCTCCATTCGCGGATCCCATTGGTCGTTATGCGCCGCCCATCATGTCACGCACGGTCAACACCATCGGCATGCGGATAGCGCAGGAACTGGACGCCGCCGGAAAGCCTGGTGCGGTACACATGCTGGCCACGTTCGACGCATACTATCCCGGCTATATCGATTACATGCCGGTGTATCAGAACATCGCCTCCTGGTGGACCGAAACGCAGGGTGGCAATTGCGGCATTCCGCGGTCCACGACCGTGGCCGATCTGCCGGCCGACTATCGGTCGCTTGTCCCCCGGTCCATGTACGCCAGCCCCTGGGCGGAGGGACGCTGGACCCTGCGTGACCAGGTGGACTACATGGTGACCGCCTCGCTCGCCACGTTGCGCTACGCGGCAAAGTTCCGCGAAGAAGTGCTCTACAACAGGTACCAGTCGGGACGCGATGCGATCGCTGCGCGGCGCGCGGAAGCGCCTTTTGCCTGGATCATCCCGCAGCAGCAGCGTGACCCGGTCGCGCCGGTGGAGCTCCTCCGCCGGTTGGCGTTCCTGGGGATACGCGTGTCGCAGTTGACGCGGGATGTCGTATATGATGGAACGACCTATGCCGCCGGAACCTGGGTGATCCCCATGGATCAGCCATACTCGGCGCTGGTGCGTGAGTTGATGGAGCCGCAGCAATACCCCGACATGGGTGATGACCTGCCTTACGATGCTGCCGGCTGGACCCTGCCATATCAACTGGGTGTTCGCGCGGTGGAGGGAAATTCTCCCCTTACGGTGGAGTTCCGGGCGGCGATGCAGCCAGTGCAGGGGAAAGCAGATGCCTGGGGTGCATCACCCGAGTTTCCCCTGTCCACCAATACCGTCGCCGCCGGCATTGTTCCTCAAGCGGCGGTCATTTCCGGTCGCGGTGCGGCGTTGCGGGTCGATCCGGTGCAGAACAACGCCTTCAGGCTCATCAACCGGGCACTTGGAGCAGGCGCCTCGGTGAGTTTTGCCCGGGGGAGTGCCAGCAGTGCTCCATTCTACTTCATCAGCGGCGGCAATCAGCAGCAGATCGACGCCTGGGCCAGAGAGCTCTGGGTGAGCGGCACCAGAATGGCGCCACCCCGTACCGCAGCGGTGGTTCCTGCCCGCATCGCAGTGTACAAGGCGTCAGCGGGGAACATGGACGAGGGCTGGACCGAGTGGCTGATGGATACTTATGGGTTCAAGTACACACTCATCGGGCCGGCGGACCTCCAGGCAGGAAACCTCGGTGCGCGGTTCGACGCGTTGCTCGTGGCATCGCAGAGCATTGCCGGCAGGGGTGGCCGATGGGGAGGCGGGCGTGGAGGACGCGGTGGAGCAGGGAATCCCCGCAATGACAGCCTTCAGGTCCAGGCAATCGACGAGTTCGTGCGCGGGGGCGGAACCGTCATCGCGTGGAATCAGGGTACCGCATCGCTGATTGCCTCCCTCAAACTCCCCGTCCGCAACACGCTGGAGGGCGTTCCGCGACAGCAGTATTTCACCGGAGTCTCCATCATGCGGGCGCTGGTCGATACCCTGCACCCCGTCAACGCCGGTATGCCCCACGAAGCTGATGTCGTCGTGAACGGGAGTCCGCTCTTCGAGACGCAGCCGGGCTTCGAGGGGTCGGTCCTGGCCACGTATCCGAGTGCGGGTCCGATCCTGAGATCCGGCTTTCTCCAGGGTGAGGACCTCATGAAAGGAAAGGCGGCGGCACTGGACGTGAAGCATGGCAGCGGACACGTCATACTGTTCGGATTCCAACCGCAGTGGCGGGGACAGCCACAGGGGACCTTCCGCGTGATCTTCAATTCCCTCTTCTATTCCCGGACAGCAGCCGCACCTTGAAAGCGGCTGCCTGCTGCTGGAACGGAGCGGTCGGGATCACCACTCCCGAGATCAGGAGGTTCCGCCCGCTGATGCTCTTGCACCGGCCCGGGGCGGCAGGTCCCTGAACACCCTGGCGACCTGCCGCTTCACCATTTGGGGGAGGCACCCGGGAAACCGTCAGACATTGTCGTCACGGTCAGCGGTCACCGTGGATGACGAGGCGTTATCCCCGCGAAGAACCGGAGCAGGGTCGCTTCATCGTCCTCGTGCGAATCCCCGGGCTGCAGGAGTTCACCGATGACTATGGCGCGACGACGGTAATCGAGTCCTACCGGAAGGATCGGGACACCTGCCGCATGAGCAATGTGCCAGTAGCCGCTCTTCCAGCGCTTCACCTTCCGGCGCGTGCCCTCCGGTGCCAGGGCAAGAATCATTCGGTCACGGCGCGCGAACTCCGATACCATCTGCGCCACCACGTTATGCGCGGCGTGCCGGATCACCGGTATCCCGCCCAGGCCGTGCAGCCAGCGTCCGAAGGGACCGACAAAGATGGTGTGCTTTCCCATCCATGCCGCGTCCATGTCCAGTGCCAGGTCGGCAAGGAGGGCTACCACGAAGTCCCAGTTGGACGTATGCGGCGCCACGATCAGCACGAACCTGGGAGTGTCGGGCAGGTCGCCGAGTATCGTCCAGCGAAGCGCCTTCATCCCCACCCTGCCCAGTCGTTGCAACTGCCTGCGCTCCCGCCGGCCGATGCTGGGCGGAAGAGAGGGGATCCGTATCATAAGGGGATGAAGGTTGGCAGGTCTCTCGCCGGGCTTCAACCGCCACGGTCAGGAACAACAGCCCGGGTCATGCCGGGGAGAACCATGCTTCAGCGGTGCGACCGGCCCGGGGCATCCCACCCCACACCGAATTCAAGCACGTGGAACGACGCTGCCCCGGGATCGCCCCGCTCCTGGGCAGCTCTCACACGATCGACGGATTCCGTCTCACCATCGTCCGCGAGACGGAACGTGCCGTGGTGTGTAGCCACGCTTGCTTCGGCACCCAGCAGACGGTGAGCAGCAATGGCCTGTTCCGGCGACAGGTGTACCCGGCTCATGAACCACTCGGGCCGGAAGGCTCCAATCGGAATGAGGGCCAGACGAGGAGGGCCCAGTCGCTGACGGATCGTGCCGAAGTGATCGCCGAACCCGGTATCGCCCGCGAACATCACGGCTCCCGTCGGGAAGGCCAGATAATAGCCGCACCAAAGCGAGCGATCCCGATCGAACAGCCCCCGACCGGAGAAATGCCGGGCGGGAACCGCCGTGACCGCAAGGTCGTTTGATACAGCCAGTTGCTGCCACCAGTCCAGCTCCAGCGCATCGATACCCCGGCGACGCAGGAACGCACCCACCCCCAGCGGCACGATGACTCTGCACCCATGCGTCCTGGCCAGCGTGTTCATCGCTGCGAGGTCGAGGTGGTCATAGTGGTTGTGACTCAGCAGAATGACGTCCAGGGCGGGGAGGTCGGACATCGGTATCCCCGGCGGTCGGACACGGCGCGGCCCTATCGCCCCCCAGGGTCCGCAGCGATCCGCCCAAATGGGATCAGTGAGAATGTTGAGCCCCCGGGACTGAATCAGAACCGTGGTGTGATTGACCACGGTTACTCGCAGACGATCTCCGTCGACACTCCGCTCGGGCGCCGGCCCAGGGGTGACATGCCTGGGACCATTCCACGGTCCGGGCGCCCGCGACACGGCCCACCTGGCGGCGTCCCGGAAATCGTTATGAGGAGTGTCGGCGGGATTATGAAAGCGTCGGCCGTCAAAGTGGTCCGTCACCGGTCCGTGATAAGCCGGAGTCGACAGAATCCAACCAAGCATCACGACCGTAGCCAGGATAACCGCCACGGCAGTCGCGAGCACCACCAGGATATCGAGCAGATGGTTCATGAAGCGTGGCTGCAGCTCATCCCTGACACGAGGGCATCTCCCACAGTATCATCAACAACCGCTTCCAACGAGCTGGGCCAGCGAAATGATTCACCTCGAAGAAGTCGCTGAAGGAACTGCTCTCCAGGAGGTTCGGGAACTCTTCCGCGAGTATGCCAGCTCTCTGGGTGTCGACCTCGGCTACCAGGGATTCGAGGAGGAATTGCGGGCCCTGCCGGGCGACTACGCACCGCCGGGGGGAACGCTCATCCTGGCCCGCGACGGAGACGGTGGCGCCGTGGGCTGCGTCGGCGTGCGCTGGTTCCAGCAGGGCGTCGCCGAGATGAAACGGCTGTATGTGCGCACATCCGGCCGGGGAATGGGGGCTGGTCGACAACTTGCTGAAGCAGCCGTGTCGTTCGCGCACGGCGCCGGTTATTGGAGCATACGTCTGGACACACTCCCTCAGATGCAAAGCGCCCAGGCCCTCTACCGGAACATGGGATTTCGCGAAATCAATGCCTACCGGTACAGCGCGGTTCCGGGCACCACGTTCATGGAACTCGATCTCGCAACCGAGAGACTCTGAGTCCCCTGTCGGACTCAGGCGCGCACGAGTTTGCGATACTTGATTCTATGCGGCTGGTCTGCATCGGCGCCTTTACGCCGTTTCAGGTCCTCTATGTAACCCTGGAAGTTCCCCTCATACCAGACAACTTCGCTGTCGCCCTCGAAGGCAAGGATGTGAGTGGCGATACGATCCAGGAACCACCGGTCGTGCGAGATCACCACGGCACAGCCGGCGAAGTCGAGCAGGGCTTCTTCCAGTGCCCGCAGGGTATCGACATCGAGGTCGTTGGTAGGCTCGTCCAGCAGCAGCAGGTTGCCTCCCGTCATGACTGTCTTGGCGAGGTGCAGACGGTTGCGCTCGCCCCCGGACAGATTGGCGACCAGTTTCTGCTGGTCCGCGCCACGGAATCCGAAACCAGCGACGTAGGCCCGGGAATTGATTTCCCGCTTGCCGACCGGGATGGAATCCCGGCCTCCGGAGATCTCATCCCAGACGGTCCGGGCACCGTCCAGAGTGCGCGTTTGATCGGCGTAGGCCGTCACCACGGTTTCGCCAATCGTGAGGCGACCAGCGTCGGGCCGTTCCGCGCCGGTTATCATGCGGAACAGGGTGGTCTTGCCGGCTCCGTTGGGTCCGATGACGCCGACGATGCCACCGCGTGGCAGCGAGAACGACAGGCCATCCATAAGGAGCTTGTCACCAAAGGCCTTTTTCAGCTTGTCGGCAATGACCACATCGTTGCCGAGCCGGGGCGCTGGCGGGATGACGATCTCGTTCTGAGCGATCCGCTCGAACTGGGATTCACTCGCCATCTCCTCGTACTTCTGGATGCGCGCCTTGTTCTTGGCCTGACGCGCCCGGGGCGCCATGCGCACCCACTCCAGTTCACGCTCCAGGGTTCGCTGACGGGCGCTGGCTGCCTTCTCTTCCTGCGCCAGACGCGTCTTCTTCTGTTCCAGCCAGGATGTGTAGTTACCCTCGTATGGGATTCCGCTCCCCCGATCGAGTTCCAGGATCCATCGAGCCACGTTGTCCAGGAAATAACGGTCGTGCGTTATGGCTACCACTGTTCCCGGGAAGGTTTCCAGGTGCTTCTCCAGCCAGGCCACCGATTCCGCGTCCAGGTGATTGGTCGGTTCATCGAGGAGCAGGAGGTCCGGATGTTCCAGCAGGACGCGGCACAACGCCACTCGCCGCTTCTCCCCGCCTGAAAGGGTCGTAACGTCAGCATCGGCCGGGGGGAGGCGCAGCGCGTCCATGGCGACCTCGATCTTGTTGTCGAGGTTCCAGAGATCCAGATGATCGATCTGTTCCTGGAGCCGGCCCTGTTCGTCCAGAAGTTTCTGCATCCGATCGTCGTCCATGGGTTCCGCGAACGCCATGGCGATCTCGTTGAACCTGTCCAGCAGGGCACGGTCGGCTTTCACGGCAAGTTCAACGTTCCCCCGCACGTCCAGGGATGCATTCAGTTCCGGCTCCTGTGGCAGGTAGCCGACCCGGGTGCCTTGTGCCGCCCAGGCCTCCCCGTTGAAGTCAGTGTCGATGCCTGCCATGATGCGGAGCAGCGAACTCTTGCCCGCCCCATTGGCACCCAGGACACCGATCTTGGCACCAGGGTAGAAGGACAACCAGATATCGTTCAGGATGACGCGCGAGGGTGGAACCACCTTCGTGAGTCCCTTCATTACATAGATGAATTGCTGAGCCATTTATCGCGTCACGGTCTTTGCGGGAGAGTGCCAGGGCGTGGAATCTAACCCTCGGTGCGTCACCCAAGGCCCCTCACGAACAAGGCATTCCGCCTCCCTGCACCACCCTCCGGCCTCAGTCGCCAGGAACCACCGTGTTCGATTTTTCAAACCTGAGCGAGACCCTTGGCGCCAGTCCCCTGACCGCTCTCCCACTGCTCTTCGTGGGAGGACTCATCACCAGCCTCACGCCGTGCATTTATCCCATGATTCCCATCACGGCGGCACTGGTGGGAGGAGACTCGGTGGGGACCACCCGCGGGCGGTGGCGACCCGTCCTGCTGACTCTCAGCTATGTGATTGGCCTGGCGCTGGTGTACGCCGCGCTGGGACTGTTCGCCGGACTGAGCGGCACCATTTTCGGGTCGGTGAGTTCCAACCCGTGGCTCTACTTCCTGCAGGCCAATGTGCTGCTCCTGGCCGGGCTGGCCATGTTCGACGTCTTCACGGTCAGGCTCCCGCGGGGTACCCTCGAGTGGGCCAGCAGGATCGGGGGCAATGGACACTACGGTGGTGCCTTCGCGATGGGAGCGGTTTCGGGACTGGTGGCGGCGCCTTGCGGCGCGCCGGTAATGGCGGCGGTCCTGACCTGGGTCAGTCGCACAAAGAGCGCTTCTCTGGGATTTCTTTATCTCTTTGTGTTCTCCCTGGGAATGTGTGCCCTGCTCGTGGTCGTGGGAATATTTTCCGGTTCGGCATCGCGCCTTCCACGGGCGGGCGCCTGGATGATCGGGCTGAAGAAGGCCTTTGGAATCGTCATGCTTGCGGTAGCCGAATACTATCTGGTCAAAATGGGACAGGTGCTGCTATGAACTGGAGGGTTGCCTTGGTTCCGGCCGCGGTATTGATGCTGCTGCCGGCGACGAGTCAGGGACAGGAGTCGGGTATCGACGTGGGAAGCACGGCACCCGGTGCCAACGTGGAGACCCTGGACGGTCAGACCGTCAACCTCGACCAGTACCTGAATGAGGGACCGGTCATATTCGAGTTCTGGGCGACGTGGTGCCCCAACTGCAAGGCGCTGGAACCCCGGATCAACGCAGCGATGGACAAGTACGCTGGCAGGGTAAAGGTAGTGGCCATTGCCGTCTCGGTGAATCAGTCGGTCGAACGCATCAAGGCCTATCGGGACAAGTACCGGATGACGCACGATATCGTTTACGACCGCAAGGGATGGGCGGCGGACGCGTACGAGGCGGCGGCCACTTCTTATATCGTCGCGGTGAACGCCGACCGGAAGGTGGTCTACACCGGTGTCGGTGCCGGGCAGGATATCGATGAGGTGTTCCGCAAGGCGCTGGAGAAGCCCGACGGCAGGAGCGCACCTGCAGATCCGCCAAACCGATGATTGTCCTCAGCCACCTCCGCTCAGCTCGAGGTCGAACAGCGGCCGGGGCAGCGACGGCTCGACGGTAAGAGAGACATGCAAGCGGTCCACCAGGAAGGATTCGTCCATGCGAACCGCGAGGATACGACGGGCATCGTCGTCGTCGAGTGTCCGGTAATGACTCAGCGTCACATGGGGTGTGAAAGCATGACGCGAAGCAGCAAACGACAACCCGCTCCGCCGGATGCGATCGTGCAATTCCCTCAGTGGCCCATGCGGATCGAGCGGAAGGGCGAAGGTGTTGGTGTTCATGTACCGGACCGGACGCGCAAACTGCAACACGAATGGAGGTGTGGACTCCGCGATCGGTCTCAGGCGATCGCGCAGGACCTCGACGGAGGTGTCAGCCGAAATGGGACCGGCTCCCGACGAGCCAATGAGCGTGAAGTGCGGTGGCGCGAAGTGCGCCAGTTTCGGATCGAACTGCTCCTGGATGGCATGTATCCGGCTGGCAAGCTCGCCGGGCAGATTGACCAGAATGAAGATGCCGGAACGCGGCCGCCACTCATCAGACGTCATCGCGGAATCCCGGGAAAATACCCTTGCGTTGTGAAGCCCCTGAGTCGGATCCAGCCGTCCGTGAGTCCACAACGTGGATCCGGCCGCAGGCCGGATGCCCCGCTTCAGACGCCGTGGCTCTCGTGATGGGCGACATTCTCGAGGCAGCCAGTGTCAGAGTTGCAGGGCCTGAGGACGCTGCTGCCATCACCAGAGTAATCAACGCCGCGTTCCGGGTGGAGGAGTTCTTCATCGATGGTGATCGTACTGATGAGCTGACCATCCGCGAGCAGATCCAGTCACCGGGAACCGACTTTCTGGTGATAGACGAACCGGAGAGCGGCCTCCCCGCCGCCACTGTTTACCTTGAGGTCAGTGGATCGCACGGTCACTTCGGTCTCCTGGCGGTCGACCCCCGGTACCAGGGTCAGGGCTTGGCCCGTCGGCTGGTTGGAGCGGTTGAAGCCCGCTCCCACAGTGCCGGTTGTGATAATTTGACGTTGGATTATGTAAACTTGCGAAAGGAACTCCCAGGGTTCTATGCCGCGTTGGGATACCACGAAACCGGGGAGACATTCGACATGCCAGGCGGCGTTCGACTGAAGGAGGCAGCGTGCCTGGTTCGAATGGCCAAGATGCTGCGCTCCAACCCCGACCGACCTATACCACCCTGACGCAAGGACTGCCAGAAATCCAGTCGGTACCACTACACTGCTGAGTACGCTTGCAAAGCACGCTGGAGAGCAGTTGGTTGCGCAATCCACGCGCCGACCTGGATCGGCGCCCACCGCTACACGGAGGTTGTGATGGCTGTTGCGAAAATCACCGAGATTCATGCCTCGTCGACCAAGGGCTTCGACGATGCCATTCAGGTCGGAATCGCCCGGGCCGACAAGACCCTGCGTAACGTCACCGGCGCCTGGGTGAAAAGCCAGAAGGTCGTGGTCGAAAAGGGAAAGGTCACTGACTACCGGGTGATCCTGAAGGTTTCGTTCGTACTCGAACCGTAGGTCACTCCGGGCGCAGGTCGGAGCCGAACGGTCACCCCCAGGTGCCACCACACCTGGGGGGCATCCACATCTGAGCTCGCCTGCTTCACCCGGCCTGGACCAGCGCCCGGATCGACAGGAACGAGAAGCACCCGTAGAACACCACCAGCGCTACAAGTCCCAGGCGCGGCAGCAACGACGGCCGGACCGCCTCCGGCAACAGCCGTGTGTTCACGTACAGCAGGTGCAGACCGGCGATCCCGAACGTCACGCCGGCCACGTTCGCCGAGATCTGCAGCAGGAATATCGGCTGCGCCAGCTTCGACGCAATCATTCCCCAGACCACGGTGATCCCCAGCAGGGCATAGTAGATCGCCCGGACGTCACCTCCCCGCCAGCCCCGCAGCCGGCGGCTCCCGGTCCAGACGATGTCCGTCACCGCGCGCACCATCCCCTCCATCACGTCCAACTGTGTCTTGAACAGGATCCAGGCACCCAGGAAGGCCATCACCCCTCCCAACAGGGGCAAACGACCCGCCATGGCGTTCGCCAGTTCGGCCGCGATCCCGTAGCCCCGGATGTCCGTTCCTGAGGGAAGGAACGTCACGTACAAGACCGCCGGCAGCATCATCCCGAGCAGCGCACCAATGAAATACACCACCCACTGATCCATCCGCACCACCCGCCACCAGCCGCGCCAGCGGGACATCGACTTCTCGTCAGGTGCGAATACGAAACCGGTATGGGCCAGATTTATCCTGTGGCCACCCACCGCCGCGGGTATGTATCCCGCCACGCTCCCCATACCGTATCCCTTGTCGCGTGCCCAGTTGGAAAGCGTGATGTTGATGACACCCCCGGCCCCGCAGAAGCCGGCAAAGGCGCCGATCAGGAAATAGTCCGCTCCCTCCGGCAGGAACAGAAAACCTCCGGTCGCCGGAGAAAAGCCGAAGAATCCGGTGAGCGACGCAATCCAGGTCGCCGGTGCCACGAAGATGGCCGCAATGGCCAGGAACCCCCCAATGATCGCCACCACCAGGATCCAGTTCAGAACCTCAAGCGTCCGCTCGATACGGCGCCCAATCAGAAGTATGGCGAAACATGCCAGAAACGTACCGATCGTGATCCAGTACACCGTGCCGGCATCGTCAGGACCGGCAACCCCTCGCGTGGCAAGGAAAAAGATCGAACCTGCCGCGGCACCCGCCCATCCCGGCCATCCCACCTGAAGGAAGTACAGCAGACCATAAACCACGGCCCACACGGTGGAACGCGGTCCTGTACGCATGAATCCGGTCACCGCGGGTTCCCCGGTCGCCATGGTGTACCGCATCAGCTCGGCGTTGAAGTTCGTCTGGAGAAACACGGCAACCAGCGCCACCCACAACAAGGTGAGTCCGTACTTCACGAAGTTCGCGGGACCCAGCAGGAACTCACCACTTCCTATCGAGGCGCCCAGTACTATCACCCCCGGGCCCACCACTCCAATCCACTGCAGTCCCCTCGGATGGGGCGGTTCCGGAAGTTCCGCCTGTTTCCACGGCCCGAGGCCGGAGCGGGCTTCGTGCGATGTCATCTGCCGTCGGTGGCTGGGCACGGCTGATCCGGGCACCATGGGTGGCGCTCTTCAGTCGCGCAACGCACCGTAATACCGCCAGCCCGGCCTCACCGCAACCCGCAGGATTCTGCTCCATGACGTCGTTCTCCACCGCCCGAGCACAACTGGAAGCTCTCCCCAGCGTGCCACTGGGTCACTTCCCCTCCCCAGTGGATGAACTCTCCCGACTCCGCCTGGCGCTCGACGCGCCGCCTCGAATCTTCGCCAAGCGTGACGACCAGATCTCATTTGGATTCGGCGGCAACAAGGTCCGAAAGCTCACCCTGGTGGCGGCCGAAGCCGTCTCGCAGGGCGCGGACACACTCATCACCTGCGGTGGCGTACAGTCCAACCATTGTCGCGCCACCGCAGCAACTGCGGCCCGACTCGGTCTCTCCTGCCACATAGTGGCCAACGGATCGCCACCATCCGTACCCGTCGGCAATGCCAGGCTGATCCGGATGTACGGGGCCGAGGTTACCCATGTGGCAGCCAGGGAAGAACGGTCGCCCATGATGGAACGCCTCGCGGAGAAGCTGCGTGCGGAAGGTCGCCGACCCGTTGTCATCCCCCTCGGAGCCTCCACTCCCCTGGGCGCCATGGCCGTTGCACGCGGTGTTGGCGAGCTGGTTTCCCAGTGTCTCGTACCCGATGTGATCATCCACGCCACTTCCTCGGCCGGTACCCAGGCGGGACTCATTGCCGGCTGTGCCCTGTATGAACTCCCGACCCGGGTCATTGGCATCAGCGCCGATGACCCGGCGAATCAAATCAAGCACGCGGTCATCGAGCTGATCCGGGGGGTGGAACGAGCCCTGGGACTCGAAAGGGACGCTCTGGACGGCCCCCGCCGATGCGACGTGGACGACACCATGGTGGGTGAGGGATACGGCATTCCCAGCGTGGCATCACGGGAAGCACAGGAACTCGCCGCGCGAACCGAAGCCATCGTGACCGACCACTGGTATACTGCCAAGGCCCTTGCCGGGTTGATCGCCCGCTCACGCCGTGGCGAGTTCCCCGATGGCACCAGCGTGCTGTTCTGGCATACCGGCGGACAGAGCGCCTGCCTGGGCTGACTCGGCGCGACCAGCGACCCGCCCACGGCCCCACGCGATCCACCGGCGGCTCGCCACGTGACGGATCGGGACCGAAGCGTTACGGCCGCTGGAATCAGCCAGGGAGGGATGGGATCCGGCGTGGGTTCGGGTCCTGTGCCACGGAACGACTTCCACCCAGTGGTCGTGCCGGACGTGACGCACCTTCAAGGCGAGCGTCACTCTCCAGACTTCCGCGTAGCATGACGCGCCGGCGCTTTTCCAGGTCGTCGACCCGCCTCCAGTCCTCCCGACACACCTCCGAGTGACAGCCAGTCTCACCGATTCTCCTGTCGATGGGTGGTTGAGAACCGCCTTTGCGCATTCCGCGCTCGGCATTGGCCGACTGGATCAGGATGCGCGCATTCTCGACGGCAATGCAGCCTTTGCATGCTTCTTCGGCAGAGGGATCGAGGAACTCCGGTCCCGCGAACTGACGGCCTTTTCGGTCACCGAGGACGCCGAGACGATCGGGGAGCTGGTTCATGAGGTAGCCCAGGGCGTACAGTACAGCGGCACCGCCGAGGTTCGCTTCGTCCGGCCGGAAGGGCACCTCATCTGGGGTTCACTGATGGTTTCCCGTGTCGAAGGCGGGAGTGGCGCGGGGCTGGTGGTGGTGCTGCAGGACATCTCCACGCGCAAGGCGCTGGAACGCGATCTGCTCCACCGTGCATTCCACGATTCACTCACGGACCTGGCCAATCGTCAGTTGCTCCGTGACCGCATGGATCATGCTGTGGAGCGCTCGGCGCGCGAACCGGAGCGCCTGGCAGTCCTCATCCTCGACCTCGACGATTTCAAGTCCGTCAATGACACCCAGGGGCATCCCGCGGGTGACCGCCTCCTGCAGCGGGTCGCATCCACATTGCTCAGCGCCACGCGTGGTTGTGATACGGTTGCACGCCTCGGGGGTGACGAGTTTGCGGTGCTCCTCGAGAGGATGCAGGATGAGGAGGGTCACGCCATTGCCGCACAGCGCATCGTCAACGCCTTGCGTCGGCCGATCGATACCGGCGATGGACGGATGGTGACCGTCAGCGCGAGCATTGGCATCGCGCTGCACAGCCCAGGTGAAGGGAGCGATGAAATGCTGCGAAACGCCGACGTGGCGCTGTACCAGGCCAAGTCGGGAAACCGGGGCCGCTGGGTGGTCTACGACCCCGGTATGCATGCGGCGCTGGTGGACAAGGTTGCCCTGGAAGCCGACCTGCGTTCCGCAATCGTGGAGTGTCAGCTTTGCCTCAAGCCGTCCCTGGACAAGACCGGTGTGTTCCCACGCTTCGGGATACCGCGTCAGTCAGAAGGTCAGCTTCGGCTGGCATTCCAGCCCATCGTGGATGTTCAGACCAACCAGGTTCGCGGTTTCGAGGCACTCCTGCGGTGGCTCCACCCGGAACGAGGCGAGATTCCTCCCACAACGTTCATTCCGGTAGCCGAAGAGACCGGGCTGATTCTCCCTCTGGGTCGCTGGGTGTTGCGGGTTGCCTGTCTCCAGGCCCGGGACTGGGGCCCCGGGCCGGACGGCCAGCCGCTGCAGGTGGCCGTGAACCTTTCGGCGGGACAGGTTCAGGACGAACAACTGGCCAGTGACGTCGAGGCGGCTTTGCGGGAGTCGGGCCTCCCGGCTGAATGCCTCACGCTGGAGATAACCGAGTCAGTGATCATGCGCGAATCGGCCGCGACGCAGCAGCGTCTGGCCGAACTGAAAGTACTCGGCGTACGCCTGGCCATCGACGATTTTGGTACGGGGTATTCCTCGCTCTCGTATCTGCAGCAGTTTCCCGTGGACATACTCAAGATCGACCAGTCCTTCCTCCACAGGATGCACCAGCGGGGACACGACGCTTCCCTGGTGCGGACGATCATCGGCCTCGCCCGGCTGCTTTCCCTGAGCGCCGTGGCTGAGGGTGTGGAGGATGACGCCCAGAGTGAGGAACTGCGCAGGCTTGGCTGCAACGCCGCACAGGGCTTCCTCTTTGGTGCCCCCATGCACGCCAGTGAGGTGGCTGCATTCCTGGCTGCCCGGCAACGCACCGCCGCCAGCAGTCCCGCCGGAGTCTGATCCACTCGTAACCCCTGAGGCTCCCACGGGGGGGGACAAGATCGGCAGGCCACGCGTGACGGTACCGGAACGGAAGCTCAGGGAAGGGCTTACTCCGTCGAATCGCGCGGGAGACTAATGTTATGCCTGGCGCGATACTTCCCTACCGTCCTGATGTCGATCATACGAGACCTGGCAACCCTCGAGGACTACAACGCCTGCATAGCGCTCCAGAAGGCGACTTGGGGAGAGACGTTTTCGGAGCTGGTCCCCACGCTCATTCTGAGGGTCAGCCAGATGATCGGAGGCGTGGCGGCGGGAGCATTCGATCCCGACGGGAGCCTTGTTGGGTTCGTCTTTGGAATGACGGGCATCCGGAACAACGAACTGGTCCACTGGTCGGACATGCTGGCCGTCCGGCCGGAACGTCGGAGCGAGGGCATTGGTGAGCGACTGAAACAGTACCAGCGGGAGCGGGCACTGGCCGTCGGTGCCGGAGCGATGCTGTGGACGTTCGATCCACTCCAGGCCCGCAACGCCCACTTCAACATCAACCACCTGGGAGCACGACCGGTGTCCTACGAGCCTGACATGTATGGCTCCAATACCGGGAGTGCGCTCCATGGGAACCTCCCCACCGACCGCTTCATCGTTCGCTGGGACCTGCGCAATCCCGAACCCGGTTCAGCACTGGAGACCGATGCGGATCGCGAGCTGACCCTGGCCAACCCACTCGACCAGCAAGGCGAACCCCCGACCCTGGGGGAGAGATTGAAACCGGGTCCGGCTGATCGGGGGTACCGGGTACAGATCCCGACCGAGTTCAGCGCCGAGAAGATGAGTGCCGAAGCCGCTCGGCGCTGGCGGTTCGGCATCCGCGAAGTTATGCAGGCGCTGCTGGGACAGGGCTTCAGAGTCACCGGCTTTCGAAGGCCCGCAACCGGCCTTCCCTGTTACATCCTCCACCGTACCACAGGAACATGATCCGCCTCGAATCCATTGTACTCCGGGAAATCCGGCTGCCGCTCAAGGAACCCTTCAGGATCTCTTCCGGAACCGTCAGCGAACGCCGCATCACTCTGCTGGAGCTGAGGGATGTGAGTGGTGCATCGGCCTGGAGTGAATGCATTGCAGGCGAGTCTCCCAACTACTCATACGAGACCATTGAAACTGCCTGGATTGCCATCGAAAAGTGGCTCGCACCCAGGCTGCTCGGCCGGGACGTGGAGGCTCCGGGTGACGTGCATGCAATCCTCGACGACGACATCCGAGGCCATCTCATGGCAAAGGCCGCGCTGGAGATGGGGATGTGGGGCCTGGAGGCAACCCGGCTGGGAATGCCCCTCGCCCGTCTGATTGGTGGTACCCGCACCGAGGTCGAGGTCGGCATTTCACTGGGTATTCAGCCGACGCCGCAGGCCCTGGTGGAACGGGTGACCGCCGCCCTGGCGCGCGGTTATCGCAAGGTCAAGATGAAGATCATGCCGGGCTCCGATATCCTGTTCGCCCGAGCGGCGCGTGATGCGGCGGGGCCGGATGCGCCTCTCATGGTAGACGCCAACAACGCCTACACCCTGGATGATGCCGCGGCCCTGGAGGCGCTCGATGAGTTGGGCCTGATGATGATGGAGCAGCCGCTCGCCTGTGACGACCTGGTGCGTCACGCGGAGCTGCAGCGGATGCTGCAGACTCCACTCTGTCTGGACGAATCGATCACGTCACTCGCGCGCGCTCAGGACATGGTCACGCTGGACAGTGGTCGGATAATCAATATCAAGCCCGGACGCGTGGGTGGCTTCCGGGAATCCATCGCGATCCATGACTTCTGCCAGGCCAACGGCATTCCGGTATGGTGCGGCGGCATGTTGGAGAGCGGTATCGGGCGGGCGTACAACGTGGCGCTCGCCTCGCTGTCCAATTTCGTGAAGCCGGGAGACATTTCGCCCAGCTCCCGTTACTGGGCGCAGGACATAGTCACGCCCGAGTGGGCCATGACTCCCCGCGGTACCATGGAAGTTCCCACCGGAGCCGGGCTCGGCGTCGACATAGATGTCGACCGCATCGACGCCCTGACTGTCCGGCGACTGGCCCTTTCCTGATTCCTACGGCGACGACGGACTGAAGGTATCGCACGAACCTGGCTGACCGGATTCCAGCCCACGCCGGAACCAGCGGACGCGCTGTGCCGAGGTCCCGTGGGTGAAGGATTCGGGCACCACCACGCCTTGGCTGCGACGCTGCAGCATGTCGTCACCGATGGCACTGGCCGCGGTCAGCGCTTCTTCGACGTCGCCGGACTCGAGAAGTCGACGGCCCTGATCAGCACGATTGGCCCAGACCCCCGCATAACAGTCAGCCTGGAGCTCCAGACGCACCGACGTGGCGTTGGCTTCGGCCTCGTCCTGGCGCGCCCGCAGCTCGTGGACCTGACTCATGGTCCCCAGAAGGTTCTGAACGTGATGCCCAACTTCATGGGCAATCACATAGGCCTGAGCAAAGTCACCCGGGGCCTGAAAGCGCCTGGCGAGGTCATCATAGAAGGAAAGATCGATGTAGACCGTCTGGTCACCCGGGCAGTAGAACGGCCCCATGGCCGCCTGTCCCATGCCACAGGCGGTCGACGTCGCACCACTGAACAGCACCAGGCTGGGCTCCCGGTACTGCTCGCCCGACGCCTGGAACACCGACCGCCACGTCTCCTCGGTGCTGCCCAGGATGGCAGAGACGAAATCGCGGGCCTCGTCGTCGCCCGCCGGAGCCACCGCGGGCGCGCCCGCCCCGCCACCAAGATTGCCCAGCAGTTGTATCGGATCGACACCGGTAAGCAGGGCAATAGCCACCACGGCGATGAGTCCCAGCCCACCACCGATTGGCAGCCGAAGACCTCCGCCACCCGGGCCTCCCCGGCGGTCCTCCACCCGATTGCTTCGTTTCAGATCCTGCCAGCGCACTGGTCTCTCCTTTGGGGGGAACGACCGCCTCACCCGGCGGCGGATGCGAGCATAAGACGCACCGATTGGAGAGTCAACGGGGTAGCCGGCACTGCCAGGAACCAGCCGACTCTGGTCCGGGGTGTGCAGCGCCGGTAGCTTGCGCGTCCAACGTATGCCTCTCAAGCACGTTACCGGCGCATTTACCAGCGACGAGATCTCTCGCCTCGTCACGCTGCGGCGCGACCTCCATCGTCATCCGGAGCTCTCCTGGCAGGAAACCGAAACCGCCAGGCGTCTGGAGGCGGCCCTGCTGGAGATTGGCGTCCGTGAAATACGCCGGGTTGCCGGAACGGGTCTGGTTGCGCGGATACCCGGCCGCGATCCGTCTGTACCAGTGGTTGCCATACGGGGTGACATCGACGCGCTGCCCATCCAGGAAGCGACGGGCCTGGAGTACGCGTCGGTGATACCGGACGTGATGCACGCCTGTGGACACGACGTTCATGCGGCGTGGACCGTTGGGGCCGCGCTCCTGTTGGCCAGGACGCCGGCAGCGGGTGATGTTTTCGTGGTTCTGCAACCCGCCGAGGAGGTCGGTTCCGGTGCAGCCGCGGTCCTCGAATCGGGTGCGTTGGACGGGGTAAGCGCCATCTTCGGAGGTCACGTGGATCGTCGCTTTCCCGTGGGAACGGTCGTCGCCGAGCCGGGACCACTGGCAGCATCCGCGGATACTTTCACGATGGTGGTAAGAGGCCAGGGAGCCCACGGTGCGCGCCCCCACGAGAGCGCCGACCCGGTGATCGCCGCGGCAGCGATAGTGTCGGCCCTTCAAACAGTCGTGTCCCGGCGGCTCGATCCGGGAGCGGCGGCGGTCGTGAGCGTGGGATCAATTCACGGAGGATCAGCGCCCAACGTGATCCCGGGAAGCGTCACCCTCACGGGCACCATCCGCGCCATGCGACCGGAGATCCGGCATCTCATACAGACGGAGGTACGCGCCATCGCCATCGGTATCGCGTCAGCGCATGGGACTGCCGCTGACATCACCATCGAGAACGGGCCGCCACCCATCGTGAACCCGGAACGTGAGGCTGGCTGGGCCCGCACTGCCGCGGAAAGGGTGCTGGGCCCCGGCAGTGTGGTGCCTTTCGGAGTCACCAACATGGGAGGCGAGGACTTCGCCTGCTACATGGAGCGGATTCCCGGGTGCTTCCTGAGGATCGGCGCCCGCGAGGAAGGTGGCGAGACGATCCCGGCACACAATTCCCGCTTTCATGCCGCCGAAGGGAGCATCTTCGTGGGGGCCGCTGTCCTGGCCGAGTGCGCCCGCGAAGCCGCCATCAACCTGGCGAAAGTGCTGCCGGTGTGACTCACAGCGTCGGAGTATGACACCCGGCCTTCCGTCGGACGTCAGCTTCAGCCTGTGGGAGGAGTCCTGGGAAGCCGTCGCGCGGTGAAGGTGGCCGTCCCGTTGCCGCCGAGTTCCACCGTTCCCTTGAGGGCATCCTTGCCTTGTATGGAACCCTGGAAAGTCATGGTGAAAGGGTCCCCACCCGCGGATGTCGTGACCCAGAACTCGAACTCGTCTCCCTTCACCACACCGGTCCCGTTCACATCACCGAACGCCCGGGAGCTGTAAACCACCTTCAGGGAATCACCCTTCTGCGTGAAGGTAACCTGAGGCGAGCCCGAGCCTCCCTCGTAGACGACCTCGAACCCCCATTTGCCGGTGAGGTCCTGTGTCCCGGCATTCTGAGCCACGGCAGCTCCCGCCACGAAGAACATCGCCAGGGCAACCGGCAGCAGTCGGATGAATCGATTCATTGGATCGAGTGAGAATTGTCGGGGATTGCGGAACCACCGGATGAACATCGTGATTCTCACCAGGACGTGACAATGCCCTGTGCACCAGCATGTCCCAGATTCGAAAAGTCAACTGTGCCAGTCGTGGTCCGGGCGCCTTTCCGGCGGGTGGCCGTGAAGGTCGCGTTTCCAAACGGACCCATGTTGGCGCTACCGCTGAGGGCATCGGCATGATCCACAGTACCACGGATCTTCATCGGAAGCTCCTGCCCATTGAAAGTGGCACTGAAGTCGAAGAAGAACTCCTTTCCCTTCACCCTCCCTACCACCTCCAGATCACCGAGCTGGGGGTGACTGTATTGCCCTATCAACGAGTCACCCCGCTGAATGAGAGTGACCTCGGACTGTCCAGTAGCTTCGCCATTGCTGACGGTAAAGTCCCATTTGCCGGTCAGGTCGACCGGCTTCGACTTCTGGGCGCACAGAAGCACCGGCGTCAGGAGCGACAGGATAACGAGTGACGTGGGGATGATCCGCTGCATTTGCTTTTCTCCGGAAATGCCGTGCCCTCGAGTCCAGGAACCGCCAAACACAGACGGCATCCGGGGCCTGAAATCTATCCGCCTGAAGTCCGGAAGCCGGGGATCCAGCTTTGTCCTGACAGTGCGAACCGCGTCCCGTACCAGCCCAAGGCGCGAAGGTTCCCCAACCGTAATGTGCGAGGGACGTCAGTCTGGTACCTGGCTCCACCCGCGGGGGGTGCCGGTCTCCGTCTGCCGGGCGGCACTCTCAAGGAAATCCTGCAGCCTGTGAGTACCGTAAGCGTCGCAGCAGAAATCGGAGCTCGCGGCCACGGGCTGCACTCACTGGAGTCTGATCCGCGCCAGCCATACGCTGTTGGTACCGCTCCCATGAATCCACCATCGATCAATCCCGCCAGCGTTCCATCCGGCTGACCATACCCATGTCACCGATCTCGCGACAGAACTCGACGAGCTCGCGACGGGCACCCTTCCAGCAGAGATCCCCGAGTCCTTCAGTCAGGGGCACGTCCCGACGCAGCGTGGCAAGAGTCCGATACAGCTGGGCCTCGACTCTGTGCAGGCGCAGACTTTCGGCGAGGGCATCCCGACCGCGCACCATCACGTTCCAGGACGCTGCATTGTCAGGAATCGCGTCGATACTCCCGTAGGCGGCGAGCACCGTTGATGCAGACTTTGCTCCCCACCGCGGAATGCCCGGGATTCCGTCGGCGGAATCGCCCACCAGCCCCAGCCAGTCGGGAATCGAATCCGGCGATACACCGAACTTCTCTCTGACCCCGTCCTCATCCATGCTGCGCCGTCGCAGTCGATCGTGACAGATCACCCGTGTCCCGCGCACGCACTGCGCCAGATCCTTGTCGGGTGAACAGATCACGACCTGCTCCACCTCCTCCATGTCATGCGCCCGGGCCGCAAACGTGGCCAGCGCGTCGTCCGTCTCGAACTCGACCATCCGCCAGGTAACGATTCCCAGGGCCTCGGCCGCCCGTTCCGCCAGCGGAAACTGGAGCCAGAGATCCTCCGGAATGCCCTCGCCGGTCTTGTACCCCTCAAACAGCCGGTTGCGAAAGGACTCGATGACCGTATCGAACGCCACGGCCACATGAGTCACTCCGGGCTCGTTGAGCAGCGCAAACAGCGAGCGCATGATGCCTCGCGTGGCACCCACCTCGCGTCCGTTGAAGCGCATGGGCGGCGCTCCGTGCCAGGCGCGGAACAGTTCGAAGGTTCCGTCTACGAGATGTACCTTCACTGTTGTCAGCGGGCCACCGGATTGCCGGCAATCCAGACCGATTCAATTCGGCGAACGGTGGATATGTCCGTCAGGGGGTTGCCGTTCAGCACCACAAAGTCCGCCCAGCGACCTGGCTCCAGAGTGCCAAGTTCGGCTTCTCTGCCCAGGCAGTGTGCCGCAACGCTGGTCGCGGAAGCCAGGGCCTGCGCCGGTGTCAGCCCAGCTTTCACCATGAGCTCCAGTTCCATCAGCTCGAAGTATCCCTGAAAACGGCCCATGGGACCGGTGTCGGTACCCATGGCGACCGGGATACCCGCGCTGAAAACCCGCTGGAGGTTGGCACTCGCCACCGGGAACTGAGCCTTGTACGCCTGTGCCGCGCGGGATGTCCTCACCGACGCCTGTCGTCCAGGATCCCTCAGGGAAGCTACCCAGTCCCGGTTCGCGTACGCCTCAAAAAGGGAATCACTGAAGAAGTCCGGTGTCGACTCATACACCCAGGTGGACACTTCCCTCATCAGGGTCGGTGTATAGCACCTCCCGGACGCCTTCAACAGATCCAGAAACGGCCTATCGACAGTAGTGTCCCGTACGCTGTGCGCGATGAAATCCACACCAGCCCTCAGGAGCGCCACGGCGTCGGCCAGGTAATAGAGATGCGCCGCCACCCGAAGGTGCCGGGTGTGTGCTTCGTCAATGACCGCGCGAAAAACTTCGGGCGACATTTTTTCGGCGGTACCCAGGTTGTCATCGACACGGATCTTGACGAAGTCAACGCGTCTCGCCGCCAGAGCATCGACCTGGGTCCGCGCCTCCGCTGGAGAGGTGGGTGCCAGAACGGGGCCCGCCACGAACACACGAGCCCGATTCAGTGTGCCAATGTTCTGCGACGCCCGGGCGACGAAGACCTCCTCACCCTCACCACCAAGACTCACCACGGTCGTCACACCGTATCGCGCGTACGTCGTCAGGTCCGCGGGGCTGTTCACATGACCGTGTGTGTTGATCAGCCCAGGAATCACGAACCCACCGTTCAGGGTGACACGAGTCGCACCCGCGGGAATGGAAGTCCGATCAGCGGGACCGATGGTTGCAATGCGACCATCACGTACGATCATGGTGACGTCCGGAACCGGCGGCTTGCCCGAGCCATCCCATACGGTGGCTCCAGTGAAAGCAGTGACACGACTCTGGGCGGGCAGCAGCGGCACACACAGCAGGAGTGCCAGCATCACGACTCCGATCCTGCAGCATGGGATTGGGTTCATCGTCATCCCGTTGAATGGGTTGGGAATCCGTCAGACGAGAGAACCCGGCACTATGCCCCTGTCACCGAACCTGGTGCGTACATGGTCCACCGCCCGTGCCAGTTTCACATCGCGGGATGATTCCTGAAATGGCTCCTCGGTTTCGAAAAGAAGCAGTTGGTCCGCACCCGGATCTCTCGCCAGGGATGAAAGCTGCAGTCCAATGAGCCGCGCCGGAACCCGGCGTGCCTTTCGCAACCTGTCGAGCAGTTGCCCTGCCACCTCCATGATCACGCGATCCGACACCACCTGAACCGGGAGCGATAGTTGCGCTGAACGCGTCCTGAAATCGCCGTCGCGCAACTTTACTGATACGGTTCGTGCGGCCAGGCCGGCTCGGCGCATGTCGGACGCGGCCCGGGTAACCAGCGCCAACAGCTCGCGTTCCAGGTCACCGTCCTCGTTCAGGTCAGATGGGAAAGTCTCGTCCCGGCTGATGCTCCGGGGCTCTTCGCCGGCCTCCACCTCAGCGTCGTGGATCCCGTGAACCCGCTCCCATAGCCAGTCCGCCGCCCGTTGACCCAACCAGAATCGCAGCGTCCCAACGTCGTGCTTGAGCACGTCGGGCACGGTGACCATCCCCAGCCGGGCGAGCTTTTCCTGAAAGCGGGGTCCGACAAGCGGAATGTCGGCCAGGTCAAACGTGGCAAGGAATCTGGATTCGTCGCCGGGATCAACCACATGGACACCATCCGCTGCGGTTCCCGGCTTTGGCTTGGCGCGCTCCACGGCCAGCTTGGCAATGAGCTTGTTCGAGCCACCACCGATGGAAACCGACATGGCTGTCTCGGCGTGCACGGCGGCGCGGATCCGTCGTGCGGTGTCACGCAGGGATTCGTTCCTGTACACCGCCTCTGTGCCGGTCATATCCAGGTACCACTCGTCGATGCTGGCAGCCTCGACCACGGGTGCCATTCGTTCGAGCACGGCACGGATCTCCCGGCTCCGGGCGGTACATGCCTTGCGCGGAACGGGTACGAACACGGCGTCGGGACAGAGTCGGGCGGCGCGTGCGATGGGCATCGCCGAGCGTACTCCGTACTGCCGCGCCTCGTAGGATGCCGAACACACCACACCACGGCTTGCCCTGCTGCCACCCACGATCAACAGGCGGGCCCGGCCGGCACCTTCCGGGTCCACCATTCGCGCTACCGCAACGAAGAAGGCGTCTGCGTCAGCCAGAAGTATCCGACGGGGCATGAGACCAGTAGAAGGAATACCCTGGATCCGTACCAGTCGCCGGTGGCCCGATCTATGGAAGCGGAGACGGGAAGTCGGCTCCCAGCTTGGCCAGTACAGACCCCGGAACCGGCATTCTCACCAGATCGCGACCCTGAACCTGAACCCGGATTTCCAGCTCGGCGTCAGGTACCAGCAGTTCCCGGGGATCAAAGACCGCGAGGCCGGTGAAGAGAGATTCCCGTTGATCCTCGGGGTACGCCTGTGGATTCACCACACCGAAAATCCGGTGCGATTCTATGGGGCGAACGGGACGCCCGTTCACCGTGAGTTCCATCCTCAGGAACACCGGTCGCCGATTCATGTCCACCAGCTTGTGCTCGCCCCGGAAAGGTGGCGGAATACGCTGCGGCGCCACCTGAATCACCACCACCGCCCGGCGTTCGCTCAGGTAGGAGCCCAGGTTGGTCCATGTCTCGATGGGATCACATGGCCCCGTACCGTCACAGTACTGAGTTGCAGGAGAACCCGGGTTGTAGTACTTCCGCAGAGTGTCGGCTTCAGACTCCCGGAACGCGAGGATCTGGGGCGACATGACCAGGGCCTCGAAGTCCCCGCGGGGACGGACGCGGAAGTTCTCGAGATCCTGCGAAGTACGACGTACTGCCGCCGCCATGACACTCGCATCCATGGGTCGGCTGGGCCAGGAAGGGAGCAAGGAGTCTATCGCGAGCGTATTCGTGGAGTGTGCTGCCCGCAGGAATGTACGCGCCACTGAAGCAGGCACGAGCGATGCGGACCGACCGCCTCCGGATTTGGCGACACCCAGGACCGTTCCGTTTGGCAGCAGGATCGGCGCTCCGGCAGCCGACGCCGGTAGCCCCATCGCCACCGCCAGCGTCCGGGCCGCTGCGCTCGAAATCGTCCCCTTGGTCCGCGAACCGGGCGACAACAGGGTTCTGGCACCCACCGCCATTACAGTATCGCCCTCGCTGAAGTTGACCCGGTTGGGCGCCAGGGGAATGGGAACGCAGGCAGTGGGGCAATACTTGACCGGGATCACCACCGCAGCGAGCCCCTGCGTGCTGTCCACCCGTGCAATCCTCCCGATGACCCGGCGTGCCCCGTCCAGAAAAACATCCACGGTGGTGCCGCTGCCGACGACCATCGATGATGTCAGCACGGTACCACTGGTATCCGCCAGAAACCCGCTGCCCCGATTGCGCCCGGAAACAATGGTGAAGACGCTGGCACGGTAGCGGATCGCGGCACTGTCCAGGGCGGGCGTAACCGGGTGGCTGGACGACACTGGAGCCACTGCACCCGGTTCGCCTGGAGTCAGGGGAGCGGCAGTGGTCGAATCACCCGTCGCAGAGATTATCGAATCAGAATCCACGGTGTCTCCCCGCTGCCCGCTGTCGGGGAGGGTGGCAACCCGAGTCGGGCCACCGGCAAGTTTTGCCACCAGCAGACCGACTACCACCAGCGCCCCGACACCAACCGCAAGCAGCGCCGGGAAGCGTCTGGACGCGGTCTGCTTGGCAACCGAAAGCGTGGGCATTTCTGCTTCACCGGTTCCCGGGGTCGCAGCATCGCTGCCGGCACCCGGCGCCTCGTCGGCCCCTCCGGCGACGGTGCTCTCCGGGGAAGTCGTTACTCCGGACCCTTCCGTCTCGCTGGTCTTGACCGCGACGGTACGGGAAAGCTGTGGGACACCCGCCTCGATGGCGGCGTTGGGTTGGGCCGGTGTCTCCAGCGTGGGCATCCCGCGTACCGGCGTGGCTTCGATCGTTCCCAGGCGAACCGGTGTCACCGAGCGCTGGGACAGGAGCCCGAGATATGCTTCCGCATCGGCGGTCATGGGAAGTTGCGAGATGCCGGCGTAGAAATCGGCTGCGAATATCAGGGCATCGTCGTAGCGCAGAGCGGGGTCATTGGACAGCACCCGGTTCATGGCCGCCTGAAGTGATTCGGGCCAATGCAGATCCGGGCGCACTTCTGCCAGTGTACGAGGCGGCCTGGTCATCTTGGCGAGAAGGACCTCCTGGGAGGTGGCTCCGCCGAAGGCACCGTGCCCGGTCAGTGCTCGGAAGGCGATGAGGCCGAGCGCGTAGACATCCGCCCGGACGGTAGGTTGATCGCCGGCGATCTGCTCGGGACTCATCCATTCCGGCGTCCCGACAACCAGCCCCGTGGACGTGAAGTGCTGGGTGTCCCTCCCCATTACCCGGGCAATCCCGAAGTCGAGGAGCTTGACCAGGTCGGTCTGCGACCGGGTGCGGGCAACCATCACGTTGTCCGGTTTCAGGTCCCGGTGGAGGATGCCTAACGCATGTGCCGCGGCCAGTGCCTCCGCCACCTGACTCACCACGTCGGAAGCACGCACATGATTCAGGGATCCTTCCCGGGCCAGTATCTCCGTGAGCGGCTCGCCATCCACGTACTCCATGGCCAGGTAGACGATCTTTGTCTCCTCTCTGCCGTCCAGCGAGGTCTCCCCGAAATCATAGACCGCCGCAACATTCGGGTGATTTATCTGGCTGGCGTTCTCCGCTTCACGGTGGAAGCGTCCCAGTGAAGCGGCGTCGCTGGTCAGCGCCTTGCGCATGACCTTCACCGCCACCTTGCGCTTCATCCGGACGTGTTCCGCAAGGTACACCTCACCCATCCCCCCCTCACCCAGCTTCCTGCTGATGAGATACCGGTCAGCCAGAACGCTCCCGGTCAGGGAGTCAGCCGGATTCTCGGCCACCAGCGTGGCCCCGTCCAGGGTACAGAAGCGGTTGTCCCCCTCGTACCGCGTGCCGCACTGTGGGCAGATCCTGGCGCTCACAGTACCGGGGCCGGTGCCTGGTTCGTGGGACGGGACTTCACGGAATGATCGTGGTCAGAATGGAAGACGAAGCGGGCTGCCGGCAACGGCCACCTTCCCGCGCTGGTCGACGCATGGCGCGGGGCAGCGGCTCCGGTCCGGACGCCTGCAGGTCGGGGTATGGCGGGGTTCGGCTGGTTTCTGCCTGGAGGTGTTTTCGATCAGTCATCAAAGTTGCGTCCGGGACCGCCTCGCGGAATACCCCGGACGGATTTTCCCCACCCCACTCTCACCCAGTCCCCTGCGACGACTCACACCGACCCAACGCATCGCCGAGGCCGATACCGGACCGATCCCGGCAATGACGGTGGTGAACGCTCTAGCGGTACCCGTGCGCCTGCATCCGGAACAACTCGGAGTACAGCCCTCCGGCATCCACCAGCTCATCGTGCGTACCCGCTTCGATCAGTTCCCCGTACCGCAGAACGAGTATCCGGTCCGCCATGCGAACCGTGGAGAAGCGATGGGAAATGATCACCGAGGTTCTGCCCGCCATCAGTTCCGCGAACCGCAGGAAGACCTCGTACTCCGCCCGCGCATCCAGTGCCGCCGTGGGTTCGTCCAGAATCAGCACCTGCGCATCCCGCATGTAGGCTCGTGCCAGCGCAATCCGTTGCCATTCACCGCCAGACAGCTCCACGCCATCGTCGAAACGCCGGCCCAGCATCTGGCGCCAGCGTCCCGGCAGGCGCTCCAGCAGGACCGTGGCCAGAGACTTGTCGGACGCGGATCGAACCAGGTCCGGTACCAAACCATCCCGGTCGGCCGGCAACGGGGGCTCATCCGGCTCCGCCCGCATCCTGTCGAAGTAGTCGCGGGTTTCGGTGATCTCGCCCACCCCGACATTCTCGTCAAACCGGAAGTCGTAGCGGACGAAGTCCTGGAAGATCACCCCGATCGTCCGTCGCAGCGATGCCAGGTCATACTCGCGCAGGTCGACTCCGTCCAGCAGGACCCGTCCTTCGGTGGGATCATAGAGCCGCGCGAGTAGTTTGGTGAGCGTGGTTTTTCCCGCTCCGTTCTCGCCCACCAGCGCTATGCGCTCCCCCGGCCTCAACCGGAAGCTGACGTGCCGGACCGCCCAGCGTTCACTTCCGGGATAGCGGAAGCCGACATCCTCGAAGACGAAGCCCTCCCGCAATGGCACAACCACAGGCGGCGCACCCGGCTCTGACACGATCGTCGGTTTCATGTCGAAGAAGACGAACAGGTCACGAAGGTACAGACTCTCGTCGTAGATGGAGCTTGCCGACGACAACAGTCCCTGAATCAGGTCGCGTCCCCGCGCGAACGATGCCGCCAGGAAAGTCAGGGTACCAACGGTGATGGCGCCCGACACGGTATTGGCGATGATCATCAGAAAGGCCGCGTAGTATCCCGCCGTGCTGACCAGCGAAAAGCCTCCGCTCACGGTGGCCCGACGAATGGCGAGGCCGCGATTCTCGCGATGCCAGCGTTCCGAGAGATTCCGGAACCTGTCCACCAGCCATGGCGCCAGACCGAACAACTGCACTTCCTTCGCAGTGAGGTCGCTCGCCCCCACATACCGCAGATAGTCCAGCTCCCTCCGGCGCTGCGTCCATCGGAACATCAGCGAGTACTGCAGGGCAGCGTACTTCGTTTCCGCAAGAAATCCCGGCAGGATGGCGACCAGCAGCAATAGCATCAGCCAGGGGTTGAAGGCCAGCAGGGCCGCGCTCAGGGTCAGGAGCGTGATCAGGCTCTGGCCGATCCCCAGCAGATTCATGAGAAGCCCGATGCGTGACGTGGTCTGGCGTCGGGCACGTTCCAGGTGATCGTAGAACGTGGCATCCTCGAACTGTGCCAGATCGAGCTTCGCAGCATGCTCCATGAGCCGCACGCTCATGCGAATCGTGAAGAGGTCGGAGAGAAGACCCTCGACCACCATGGACAACCGCGACAGCAGCTCACCGGCAACCACGATCCCGATTTCGAGGAACACCAGCGGGAGAATCATCTGCCATTCGCCACCGGCCTGGCGTACGTCGATGACCGCATCGATGATCAGCTTGCCCACCCACAACGTCGCAATGGGGACCAGCGCACGGAGAAGCCGCAGAACCACCATCGACAGGGTGTAGCCGCGGTGCGTTTCCCAGACCAGGCGCACCAGCTTGGGGATGTAACCCAGTGCCTGTACCCGCTCGCGCCACGTGGGTGCGGAACCATCCTCGCGCCGGGTGTGACGCTGACTTCCGAAGAAGATCCGCGGGCCGCTCATCTCAGGAAGTTACCCGATATGGCGACCGCACCATCGATGCCGGCCGGATGGTCGCTCAGAAACTGATCTGGATCGAGGTCGACAGGATCCGATCCGACTTCCTCAGCGGAGCAGTGCCGGCGGCATTCAACGCCGGCTGATTGTCGAAACGGACCTGATACGACGCCTTGATTCCGACACGTTGTGAGAGGGGGGCCACCAGTGCCGTCTCCGAGTTCACGCGCAGATCGTCGGAATCGTCCAGATTGGGAAGAACTTCCACGGACTGGAAGAAGCTGGCTGACGCACCCAGAGCATGCTTCCATGACATCGCGGCCCGCAGCGACATGAACGAATCCATCCTGTCCAGCGACTCTTGCTGGGTGGCTTCGAGACCCGCCTGCAGGTCCATCTGATCCACGCCCGTCTCCAGTACCTTCAGAACCCCGCCCAGGCCCTCGGCGAATCGGGCATCGATCCCGGCAAACTTGTTGCGCTCGAATCCGGTCCGTGCGTAAATCGCCAGCCGGCTGCTCACGGCATAGTCACCCCTCAGGGCAGCTCTCCACAGGTTCGACGACTCCACACCGTCGGTCCTGCCGTACACCAGGGCAAGATCCTGGCGGAACTCCCACGGAGCCAGCCGGCGCACCAGACGCTGGCCTATGTTCACGGTGGTAACGGCCGTGTTGCCCGAGACACTCACGAAGCCCAGATCAGCGGTGAGTTCCGTGGGAGGTGGAGCAGCCGGATTCTGGGCCCACGCCGATGATGCGGCGAGCACGGCCAGTATCGGGAACAGCGAATAACCAAGACGGTGCATGCGGAAGTCTCTCGGAGAATGGGCAACAATGCCGGCGTCTGCCACCCGGAAGGCGGCATCGGCACACCTTAGCGAGTTTCCGCGCGAAAGGGCAGTCATTGCCTCCTATCGTTTCCGCAGCCCCCGCCCCGCCAACACACCGGTCGGCCGCCCGTCCTCCACGGCAACACGACCGTTCACCAGCACCCAGCGCACCCCGGTGCTCAGTCTCTCGGGCTCCACATAGGTGGCCTGCTCCCGGATGGTCCGGGGATCGAACACAATGACGTCGGCATGGTACCCTGCCCGAAGGGAACCCCGCTCCTTGATTCCATATACCTCGGCGACCTGCTGCGATGATGCCTGGATCATCCTTTCCATAGTGATGACGGACTTGTCGAGCACATACCTCCGGATCTTTCGCGGGTACGTGCCATACAGCCGGGGGTGTCCCGCCGAGCCGTCGGAACTGGTCATCACAAAGGGATCCTTCATGAAGGTCTCGATGTCCGCCTCGGTCATGTTGAACGAGGCTACGCCCATGTCGAGTCCCGTGCGGATCATCTCCAGCGCCGTTTCGACGGCTGGAGTCCCCATTTCCACCGCTACCTCTTTCAGAGTCCTGCCTACGTATCTCCGGGCTGCATCACTGCCATTGATCAGAAGCAGGGTGCTGTCGCCGCCGCGGCGTCGGAGGTTCTCCCGCATTTCCGCCAGTATCCGCTCCCGGGTGGATCGATCGTCGATACGCATCAGCAGTGAGTCTCGTCCACCCGCCTGAGCCCAGCGCGGCAGCAGGGCAGCGCTCAGTCCGGTCCCGCTCGCCGTCCAGGGATACTGATCGGCGGTGACCATGTGACCCCGGGCGCGTTCCTCACGCATCAGCATCAGGACGCTGTCGGCGTACCCCCAGACATCCACTCCCAGTGCCTTGACGTGGCCGAGATTGGTCGTCAGCCCCGATTCCCGCCCGATACGAATGGCCTCACGAACTGAATTGAGCAGCCCGATACTGTAGGAGCTCTCGTCCCTCTGATGGGTATCGTATACGCCACCGTACGGACGGGCCGCGGACACGACGGCAATTACTTCCTCGGTAGCAGCAAAGATCTGTGGATCGTAAAAGAGCCCTGAGCCAACACCATAGGCTCCCTCGCGCATGGCCTTGTCAATCAACGATCGCATGCTGTCTATCTGCGTCGGAGAAGCCGCCGCCGAGGACCGCCCCATCACCGTTTCCCGGACCGTCCCGAAACCCACCAGTGCGTAGATGTTGGTGCCGACTCCCAGTCGCTCGGTCTCGCTCAGGACCCGTGCCACGTCCCAGGGGCCGCGTCCATCAGGGCCGATGGTGACGGTAGTGACGCCCTGCATCAGAGCGCTCTCATTGCGTCGCCGGGCGACACTCAGACGCGGCACCCCGGACAGCGAGTGCGTGTGGGGATCGATGAATCCCGGTGCGACGACAAGTCCATCGGCGTCGATGGTGCGGCCTGCGCTCACTCCCGACCGCACCGCGTCGCCCAGGAAGACGATACGATCCGCCCGGATACCAACATCCATTACCCGACCCGGCTGACCGGAACCATCGTAGACCGTTCCACCACGAATCAGGACGTCTACGGATCCTCCCTGGGCCATCACCAGGGACAGCAGCAGCGGAACGATGGAAGTCATGAGGGACAGGGGCAGGCGTGCCTAACGTACTGCTTCCAGTCGTTCGGCTATCCGCGTTATGTGCCTGGCCGCTGCTTCCAGTGCCGCGGCGATCCTCGCCAGCTCCCGGTCAGCGGCGGTCCACTCCTTCTGCTCGATGGCCTCGCGGGCAGCCGGCAGCGTCTTCACTCCATACCCCGTGTAATAACCCGGGGCATAGATCAGGTGCGTGTACCACGGCCGGAGTGGCAGGCCCTCAGGTGACGTCAAGGTTCGTTCCGTATCCTTGAGCATTCCGTTCACCGCCGCCAGTGTGGCATTGTCGACCTTTCCACCGGCCAACGCGGCCGTGAAGGCCGTCTCATAACGTGCCGCCGCTCGGGTCAGGGACTCAGCCGCGTTGTCGATCGTGGCAAAGTTGAGGAACGGAGCCGCAGCCTCCCTCTCGGGAAGTTTCAACGGATTTCTTGGATCCATGGTGGCGGCGAGTACACCGTCGGCCAGTTGCCGGTTGGTCTCGGCGATCCGGGCAGCGACGTTTTCACGCAACGCCTTCAGCTCTCCGATGTAACCGCGGACCGTCTCCGCCAGAGCGTTGAACTCGTACGGGATTATATCCGCGTCCGCCATCCGCATGACCATGGTTCCAGCCACCTGTGCCAGCGCGCGTCCGTATACGAAGGAGGTGTCGCTGAAGTGCGTGTACCAGTAGAAGGTGTCGTAGATGGAGTGATAGATGCCGCCACCGTCCTCACCACCGAATCCGATGTTCAGCGACGGAATGCCCAGATGCTGCAGAAACGGCGAATAGTCCGAACCCGATCCCAGCGCCTCGATCCGCAGGTCACCGCGCTCTCTGGCTTCCCGTTGTTCAGCGGCATTGCCGTTCCGGATCTGCGCCGCCTGCATCCTCCGCCACACCGTAACACCCGATTCGGGGTCGTCCACCGAGCGCGCCACCTGGTTTGCCATCCGTTCCAGGGAGTGGGAGCCACCCACACCCAGGTATCCCCGGCCGTTGCCGTCGGTGTTCAGATAGAAAACCGCCTTCTGCCTCAGCTCGCTGGCGTGATCCTCGGCCCACTCCGTACTTCCCAGAAGCGCCGGCTCCTCGGCATCCCACCCGGCGTAAACGATCGTGCGACGGGGATGCCAACCCTGCCTGACGAGCTCGCCCATGGCACGCGCCTCTTCCAGAACCGCTACCATTCCCGCAATCGGATCTTCCGCTCCGTTGACCCAGCCATCGTGATGATTGCCCCGAACCACCCACTCATCGGGGAAATCACTCCCGCGCAGCGTGGCGATCACGTTGTACACCGGAGCCATGGTCCAGTCGAACGCCAGCTTGAGGTGTACCTTTGCCGGACCGGGACCAAGCTTGTAGGTGAGGGGAAGGGCCCCGCGCCATGAGGCGGGAGCAATCGGCCCACCCAGGGCAGCAAGCAGCGGCTGCGCATCAGCGTACGAGATCGGCAGAACCGGAATCTTCATGATGGTGGTTGCCGCGGATCGGTCGATTCGTGGCGCCCCCTCCGTGGCACCGATACCAACCGTCAGGGGATCCCCCGGCGCGACCGGCAGGTCCAGAACGCTCCCCCGCTGCACTCCGTCCTTCGGTCGCCACGGGCCAACCGGATAGACATCTCCCTGCGCAAAACCGTCATCGCGCGGATCCGAATAGATGATGCACCCCACCGCGCCCTTCTCCGCTGCCAGCTTGGGCTTGATCCCCCGCCAGGAACCACCGTATCGCGCTATGACGATGGCGCCACGCACCGATATCCCCCGGCGCTCCAGCTCTTCGTAGTCCGCGGGAACACCATAATTCACGTAGACCAGTGGTGCGGTTACATCCCCATCCGCCGAATAGGCATTGTAGGTCGGAAGCTGCTCGGACCGTTGCGTCGTCGACGGATCTTCCTTTACAACGGGTTCCTCGAGCTTCGCCACGAAACGGGTGGGCTCCACCAGCTCGAGTCGCCGCTCCCTGGGCACCGGGAACAGCACCCGATACTCCTCGATCTTCGCATCCCACCCATAGGAGATGAACTGGTCCCGCATCCATTCGGCGTTGGCCTTGCCATAGGGTGAACCGAGATGGTGTGGTCGCGCGGACAGACGTTCCATGCTGGCCCGGAGCCGTGCGGGATCGGGAATGGCCCGGAACTTCGCCTCCCAATCCATTTGGGCGGAAATCGCAGCGGATGTGAAGCCCCGCAGATTGGTGCCCTGAAACGTGGCGGCCGGAAACGCCAGCAGAACCAGCACCGGGACGAACACTGCAAACGGTTTTCTCAGCACGGCGGACTCGACAATTGGAATGAAAGGTGAGAGGGATGGCCCGCTCAAGTTGCGGTCACGGGCGCCTCCGGTCCAGCGGGAGCCGCGCCTTGTCGTCGGTTAGTCACGCCCCTGCGTCATGGCGGGCAAGGATCGCCGTCCGGCAGGACGAAGGTCTCAGCCGCACCGTCCCAACCCCTTTACGCGAACTTTCCGCTTGGCATACTGTATGAGAGATGGCTTATCCCGGATTCTCCGCGGCGCCCAACCGGATGGAAACTTCCAAGCACACAGCCATGGCTGCCCGCCGCCTCGCGGTGGGCACCCTCATGTCCTGTTGGGCACTCGCCGCCGCTGCGCAGGAGGGCCAGGTGGGAACCGGCGGTATCATGGGGACCGTCAGGGACTCTACCGGTGAACGACTGATCGGTGTTCGTGTGGTGATTCCGGGATCGGAACTGCACGTCGAGACTGACGACAGTGGATCCTTCCACCTGGTGAAGGTGCGGCCCGGAATGCTCTCGCTACGCTTCCTCCGGCTCGGCTTCCGGCCCGATACAGTCAAGCTGATGGTGCTGGCCGGCCGAACGGTGCCCCTGGACCTGGTCCTGACCCGACTGGCCACGCAGCTCTCGCCCGTGGTGGTAATCGGGAGATCGGAACTCACGGGGTGGCGGCGCGAGTTCTACCAGCGTCGCCAGGTGGGTGGCGGGCATTTCTTCACACGAGATGACATCGAGAAACGGAACCCCAGCTTCATGACGGACATGCTGCGGAACGTCCCGGGAGTACGGATCCGACCCTCGCAGGGGATCATTCAGAACCAGGTGCGCTTCCGCAACTCCGGCAATTGCCCGCCCCTGACCTGGCTGGATGGAGCCCCCCTCCCTGCCGGAGAGTTCGATCTGGACGCCCTCAGTCCACGTTCCATCGAGGCAATGGAGGTCTATCCGGGATCCACCGTACCGCCGCGCTTTGCGGTTTCTCCCGGAATAGGGCAGCGCACCTGCGGGGTCATCGTGCTCTGGTCACGCGAGGGACAACGACCCGTTCGCAAACGCACCAGCAGTGTCTCCCCTGCCGCTGAACTGGCCTCACTCGTGGATGACCGACAGATCTACACCGCGGCACAAGTGGACGTCACGGCACACCAGGACAGCTCCCGTACCGTCCGACCCATCTATCCCGACGAGCTGCTGGACAATGAAATCAGTGGCACGGTGATGGTAGAGTTCATCGTTGACCCCACTGGCCAGGTCGATACCGACAGACTGAGCGTCGTCTTCGCAACCCACCCGGAATTTGTCCGAGCCGTCCGGGAAGCGCTGGAAAACGCCATTTACATCCCTGCCGTCAAGGACGGGAATCCGGTGCACCAACTGGTGCAGCACGAGTTCCGGTTCATCCCCGACACCGCGCAGATCGGCAAACGTCAGTCCTCGCGCGACGGAACCGGACCCGACACGGCGATGCCCATCGCGTGGTAGCCCTTGTCCACGTAGATGGTCGCCCCGCTGATACCGGATCCCAGATCACTGCACAGAAAAGCCGCCGTATTCCCCACCTCTTCCGCGGCCAGTGGTTCAGCCAGCGGCGAGTTGGCAGAGCAGAACGTCACCAACTGATCCACAACCCCGATCGCACTCGCGGCACGTGAAGCATACGGTCCGGCCGAAATCGTGTTGACGCGGATCCCCCAGCTCCGGCCTGCCTCGAACGCCAGCATGCGAGTATCGCTCTCCAGGGCCGCCTTCGCGGACGACATCCCACCACCGTAGAAAGGAATTGCCCGTTCGCTGGCAAGGTACGTCAGCGAAACGGTGGCCCCCCCACGCCTCATGAGCGGTCCCAGGTGCCGCAACAGCGACACCATGGAGTAGGCGCTCACGTTGATCGCCGTCATGTACCCCGCCCGCGTGGTGTCCAGCAATGACTTCCGCACCTCCGGGCCATTGGCGAGCGAGTGGATGACAATGTCGAGGCCACCTGCACCGAAGTCCTTCTCGATTGACCTCGCCATACCGCCAATCGTGAAATCATCGGAGTCCCGGTAGCGCTTGCTGTCGCGTACGTCGACGGGAACCTCGTCCAGGGAATCGTACGCCGCATCCAGGGCGTAAATGCGCTCGAAGGTAAGTGAGCCGCCGTCCGACAATCGACGCGCATCATCGAGTTTGCCGCGCTCGAGAAGGTTCCGGAAAATGTTCAGCGCTGGCGGCCACGTAGCCGCACAGACGCTGGCGCCGGCCTCGGCCAGGGACTTCGCGATTGCCCATCCGAAGCCGTGGTCATCGGCTACCCCTGCCACCAGTGCGCGACGACCCTTCAGGTCGATTTTGAGCATGGTCATGAAAATACAAGCCCGCTGCTCCGGGTCCACGGGGGAATCCCGCCAGGCTGCGGCTGTCAGGCCACCATCCCCGGTCCACCACCCCCGGGGAAGCAAATGGTGGACTGGAGAGTATTCCTGCCTATCGTTCGGGTGTGAGCCTCACCATCGGAACCGATCCCCCCGTGGACGGCCGCCGTGCCGCCGAGGGGCCCCGACCCTCGTTCTCCCGGGCGCTGTGGCGAATCGCCGCCGCTGGGGTGTCGTGCGGAAATCGGGTGTCCCTGCTCCATGACGGCGCCGCGACCTTCGAGGCCATGCTCGCCCTGATCGACGGAGCTGGTTCCAGCGTGGAATTCGAGGGATACATCTTCCGACGCGACGAGATCGGCCAGCGATTCGCCCAGGCTTTCATCGATGCCGCCCGTCGTGGCGTCCGGGTACGTCTGCTCGTAGACTGGTTCGGCCGACTCCCGACACCCCGGTCCTTTTTCCGGAACATTCAGCGCCAGGGGGTGGAAGTCCGCCTGTTCAACCCGCCTGGACTACGCCGATGGCTGGGACTTCTTCCCCGGGATCACCGCAAGGTACTGGTGGTGGATGGAAAGGCCGGGGTCACCGGCGGGATCGGTATCGGTGCCGAATGGGAGCACGGCATCGTCCGGCGTCGTCGCTCACCCTGGCGCGATACCGCGGTACGCATCGAAGGAGATGCGGCTGCCGACCTCCTGGCTGCCTTCGAGAGGATGTGGGAGCGTTCCCGGGGACGCCGGCCAACGGAACTCGGCCTCGTGCGTCCACCCCGTGGATCTTTCCTCAATACCAGATTCCACGCCCCCAGTCTGGTGGGCATCATCGAAGGTGAACCCGGACGGCTGCGGGTTTCCCGGTCGATGCAGATCCAGGCAGTGGCCGCCGAAACGTCAATCTGGATAGCCAGCGCCTACTTTGCGCCATCGCCCTCTGAAATCGAGGCGCTGTCCGGTGCGGCCCGAGACGGTGTCGATGTTCGCGTACTCGTCCCCAGTCGGTATGATCATTTCTGGTTGCGTGGACTGATGACCCGGTCCTACCACCGGCTGCTGCGTAACGGTGTCAGGATCTGGGAGTGGAGGGGTGAAATGATGCACGCCAAGACCAGCGTAGTTGACGGTCGCTGGGTCCGCGTGGGTTCCACTGACTTCAACCCGCTGGGGGTCGCCATCAATTATGAACTGGACGCCATGATCGAGGATCCGGTACTCGGGGAACAGGCGAGAGCCATGTTCCGGGAGGACCTCACTCAATCACGCGAACTCCACTCTCCAGTCCGGGCAGTTCAGGGAGTGGAAAGTGTGAAGCGGATCGCCAGCGAATAGTTTCCGGGCACGTCGCTGGCGAAACTCCACAGGGTGCGGAGATACATGGAGGCCTGAACCAGCGCAGCCGAATTTCCCTGCATGAAGATTCCCGCGCTTCCCATGTTGTTCGTCGCGGATGACAGCCCCGCCTGCGATGTCGACCAGAGGAGATCGGATGCCGGCTTGCCCGGGTCGGGAAAAGCACCTCCGTAGAGGAATGTCGCGGCATTCCCCATCGCCTGCACGATGTACGGGCGGTTGGCCTTGACGGTGGCCGTCAGCGCCGGTCCGGACACGTCACGATAACCCAACGCGTAGTCGGCCTCCGACGGGTTGCCCAGATTGACATTGCCGTTGCTGAGGCTGATGCGCATCACATCCGCGACCGGGAGACTGATCTCCACGGTACAGGTGCTTCCGCTGCAGCCCAGTTGAGCCGCGGCCACCGACGCGCTGGATATCGCGATCGCCCCCACGAGCGCCGCGCGCACCATCAGGCCAGGCGCGCCCCGCCAGATCATTGGCGATGCCCGCCGAACTGCCCGCTCCCCGGCGGCGAACCATTGGACTCCACCCAGGAGCCGGTCAGAGAGTCACCCACGATCCGGGCCAGATGCTCCCTGCCAATGCCGTCGAGCACCACCTCGAATCGGGCAAGGGTACTGTCGAGCAGGGTGCCTGACAGCGGACCAGCGATCCGCCGGCTCTCTCCGGTTGCCAGCACTTCGACGACATCGAAGGCACCCTGGAAATCTCCGCAGCCCCCCGCCGTGATCACCAGCGAACCACTGAGTGTTCCGGGTACCGGAACATCCTGCGTGGCCTGGTACCTCCAGTTCCCGGAAAACCGACTGGTGGCGTCGCACGATGAGGTTGGCGAGCTGCAGGCCACCGTCGCGACACCCAGTAGTGCGCCGGCAAGCCGGAAACGGGACAGCCTCATCGCCGGTTCGGGTTCGGGGGAGAGAACCGGAGCGTTCGGGCGCGAAGTGAAATCCTGACCGGGGGAATCGACCGACCAGCGAGGATCCTCACCGGTGCGATGTCCGCGGTGGAGCGCAGGGGTTCCTGTGCACTGCTGGCATCGATGCTCAGCGAATACAGCCCGGGCGGCAGCGCATCGAAAATGGCCTGGGTGTCGCTGGTGCGCCGCGCCATCCATTCGCGACCCAGGGAGTCACGCGCGATCACCGTTAATCGCGCCAGATCGTCCGTGGTCCGGCGCAGGGAGTCGACACCACCTTCGATACTCAGTTCCACCTCGAGCGGTGCCACCGGGAGTATGGCTATGCGATGAACACCCGCTGGTACCACGGTGGACGGTGCGAGCCAGCCCAGCGGAAGAGAGCGGGCATCGATCTCGAAACCCCGGTGTTCGTCTCCTGCAAGGGTGAATGATCCGCGGGGATCGCTCATGGCGACGTCGGATCCCCGCCGCAGAAGAACTCCCTGGAGTCCCTGTTCTCCTGGATCCAGGTCTCCGTTTCCGTTTGAGTCTCGAAAAACCATGCCCCGGGTTCCCCGCGTGGAGAACCGCGGCAGATGGAGGGATCGCGAAACTCCTGCCACGAGCATCCAGGCCTGTTCGCCGGCCTGGGCTGCCATCCACGGATTTCGCTCCGCGCTCAGAGTGAGGGCAGACTCGAATGGCAGATCGATGTCCAGGCCTGCCCGGATCGTGAGAAGCGCATCCGAAGGGGCATATCCCTCCAGTCGTTCCGCACCCAGGTTCATTCGCGCACGGTTATCAGTCCAGGGTATGGTCAGACTGCTGATGTCGACACCATAGGACCATTGCTGCGGAGCATAACCGATACCGCTGCCCGAGCGGTCGTACTGGCCGGAAACCGTGACTGTTCCCCAGAGACCACCGGCACCGAGCGACATCCGGACGCCGAGGCGCGGGGCTTCGCGTCTGAACCGGGCGTCTGAACCGGCGACCGCGGTCGTGCGACGGACACGAGCCGCCGACATGGTCAGTCGGCCCGAGAACTCACCGCTCCGGCCGTCGAGTGTTCCTTCGATCGCACGCTCGCCGGTCCCGAACCGACCGATGGTGGAGCCGGCTCCAAAGGATGTCTGGCGTCCCGTCAGCGTAAGGCTGGCGTCCGTGCCTAACGCTATCCTCGAGCCTACGGACCAGCCGTCCGTGGCCAGCGAACTGAGATTTTCCACACCGCCATCGCGTGACCTCCAGTAGCTACCGGAAACGGTGAGTCCCGAGGTGATCTGTCTGCTGCCACTGGCGGTCAGTTCGTCCGCATTTCGGGCAAACGCGCGACTTCCCCCGGGAGCGTGCGAGTACCGGATGTCCAGGTTGTCCTCAGCCGTGTGACGCGACCAGGTGGAACTCCAGCCGTCTCCCGAAATCCCCGCGAAACGACGTCGCGCCACCTCTCCCTTCCACTGGCCTCCCAGCAGTCCGTCGAATCCCGCCCCCAGGGACCACGAATCGAGGTCGCGGGTGTCTGATCGCGTTTCCCGCAACCTGCTGACGGCCGAAGAGAAGGAAAATCGGCCGGGGGTGGCTTCCAGTCGCCCGCCCAGCAGCGATCCACCTGCATCGTTGTATCCGACATCAGGTGAGGCGGCCAGCGTGGTGAAATTCCAGGATGGCTGCCGGATCGTCAGAGTGGCGCCGTTCCCGACGAGATTGATCCCGGTCAGGTCGGTCAGGTTGATACCCATGACGCCGGCGTTGAGCGACCATGCCGACGACGTAAGCCGGAGCATCGGGGGGGCGGTAATGACGTTGGCCCGGGCGAAGGCGTAGGCGGCGTTTCCCTGGCGTGCCAGGCTGGTGGAGGCCCGTCCCCAGAGAGTCACGTCATCGGTGATCTTGCCGTCGACCTCCAGGGTCTGCACCTGCGTGATGCCATCCCAGGGACCGGCGGCCGCTGCGGCACCCAGGGTCAGCACCGGCCCGGTGGGAGCCAACGCTGCGTTGCCACCCAGGATCTCCACCTCCTGGTGTGCTTCCGCGACCGTCTGTCCGCCCGAAAGGACCAGGAGTCGGATCGTCGCGACGCCCTGTGCCCTTTCAGGGGTCAGGATGCGGACACGACGGTCCACCGTGCCGTGCATGGGGACGGCAATGCCCGGTTCGCTCATGACGTCCAGCACCCGCCATCCGGATGGAGCGATCGCCTGGACCAGCACGGTGTCCGCCGAGTTCCCCAGATTGGACAGGCGATAGCCAACCGTCAGGATGGCACCGGCCCGGGCCACACCCAGGGTTGAGGTCGTGGCGATACGGAACTCCTGCACCGCTGCCACCTGAGCAACTACTGGAATCTCGACAGCGGAGACACGGGTGGAGAAACGCACCAGCGCGACCTGCGTCTCTCCTTCCTTGAGGCGACCGGGCGTGCGCGCGGCAAAAAGAATCCGGCGCGTGTTTCCCCGTGAAGCCGGTGCCAGAGTACCCGTCAATTTTCCTATGACTGCCCCGTCCATGAGCGGCGTTATCGTGTACATGATCCGGGCGCCCGCTGGCAGGATCGATGGCACCGCCACACTCACCACGCTCGGCGTCGTCGTGGCACCCGAAATGACTACGGCGGGGAATGGGGTCGTGGGGAGCAGAGGATCCACGTCCGCGGCAGCCGCGGACGCCAGGGTTCGGACCTTTTCCCGACTGTCATCCCGGGATTTGTTCTCCCGGACACCGGTCGACTGTGCCGGCAGCAGTGCCGCGCCCAGGGAAACGGGCAGCACCAGGAGCAAGCCGCGGATCCTTGCGAACGGCCTCATGTCTCAGGGACGCGTCAGCCTGAAGGACACGCGCTGCAGGTAGGCACCGCTGATTGGTCCGGGAGCGGTGTAAGTCGTCCACGACAGGGGAGACACCCGGAAGCGGAAATTCACGAAGCAGATCCGGTTCTTCTGGGTGGAGAGTACCGGCACGGAAGTCTGCACCGGGAACCAGGAGTTCGGATCGGCGGCTACGCCCCGGCACCCTCCCGAGGCGGAAACCACCGCGTATTGCATGTCAACCTGCTGACCCTGCGGGTTGGAACCGTACTGGAGAAAGAGGCGGCACCCCTGGTTCCCCGAGCCGGTGCAGGTCGTGATGAGGAAGTAGTTGCGGGATGCAGCGGAGAACCCGGCGTCGTAGTCTGCCTCCGTCGGCTGAGCCACGGTCAGGGACGGGTTGGTGAAGCTGAACATGGACTGCGCCCGGGCAACCGGCGCCAGGACACTCATCGGAAATGCCATCGTCAGGCAGATGCGCAGAAGCGCAGGCACGGATTTCATCGCTGCGTGTGTTCCAGCATGGCCGCAGCGATGTCCACGCCACCGTAGTCCATGGTGGCCAGGAGGACGTATGATCCCGGTGGCAGCGCCGGCATGGGGATGCGCACATACTGACGCGCTCCCGGCAGGGCATACACACTGGGGAGCGGAACCCGGGTCACCACGGCGTTGTCAGGACGCCGCACTTCCAGCATCCCTTCAGCGATCACATGGCGCGTTCCCGTATTGCTGAACGCAACCTCGATGTTGGGAGCGGCTTGTGGCCGCAAGCTGTCTGACACGAGGCGGATCTCCGGAATCTCGCCTTCGGCTCGCAGGCCGTCCGGCTGCACATAGATCTTGACCGCCGTTCGCAGGACATAAGCCAACTGCTGACGGCCACGCGTTACCGGCTGAACCGTTTCGATGACGGCGGCTGCCCAGCATTCACCCGCTGGGACACCGTCGTTTGCCAGAGAAACACGGATCGATTGTGATGCTCCCGGCTCCAGCCTCAAGGACTGTGGGAAGATTGACAGCGACGGACCACACGAGCCCGGGCCGGTGCGGCTACCATACGGATACCATCGGTTGGCGCCATCGGGGCTCCTGTCCCAGTCTTCCAGCCGGACCACCGCCTGCACGGCCCGATCGCCCTCGTTCTGAACCTTGACTATCTGCTCCCTACTGGCGAAGTCGCCCGGTCGCATGACCAGTTCCGCCCGATGTACCGCAAGCTGAGCCTCGCCGCGCGAGGCCATCAGCAGGATTCCCGCAAGCGCCAGTCTCGCGCCAGTCAGGCGACGCCGGAAGGTGCACCCAGGTGCACCTCCGGCGTCTCTGGATACAACCGGCCCGGTCATTACGGAGCCGAGAGGGTGAAGTCGATCTGCAGGCTGTAGCTACCCGCCGGGTCGCTGGCCCAGTCCCAAAGAGTACGGAAGTAGATGATCTGGGATGTACCCGAAGTTCCGGTGGTACCGCTGAACAGCGTTCCGACTGCCCCCATGTTCAGTCCATAGGTGCCGGACACCGTGCCCCACTGCAGGTCCGAGGCAGGCTTGCTGACGGTACCCGTACCGGTGTAAGTAAAGGTACTGGCCGCTCCCACAACGTTGACGCTCCACGGCGTGTTGGCCTTCACCGTGGCCGTCGGGCCGGTCGAATCGAGATAGCCGGCATCGTAATCGGCCTCGGTCGGGGTTCCCAGGTTTGCAGCGCCAGCCACGGTCAGTTTCAGGACATTGTTCACCGTCGCGGTCGCATTGACCGAAACGGTGCAGGGGTTGGTGGAGCAGCTCCCCTGCGCCGCGGCTGCCGTGGCGCCCGTCATGGTGAGGATGCCCGCGGTAGCGGCCATCAACATGTGTCGCATCGTTCCTCCAGGTCCTGGTTGATTGGGGTGGGTCGGTACGATGCGTAGACGGGTCACTTTCGCCGGGGTCACTCGGCAGAAATGACCATTCCGCTGTGACTTGCGGCAGAATCGAGCACTTCCCTCAACGCCTCTGTCCCAGAACGTGAGACTTGCGATCCGGAGCGTAACGGCCAGAATCCATCAGGCTGTGCGCGGAAATTGTGATGACCGACGGAGTGGGACTGCCGCAGCCGTGGAATCGACGCGACATCCGGATGCCTCGGTTCTGACCGCGAGCCTTCCTGTGCACACGAACCTCGGGTTGCCGATACTCCCCGGGGACAGAGGGGGAGGGACCGACCCGGTGAACCTGAACCACAAGACGAGAATGCGATGACTTCAGAGGTGGAACGGAACCTGAAGCAGCGGCGCTGCTCGACGATACCGACGATGCTGTTCCTGGCCCTGACCGCAGCTCCGTTTGCAGTACTGCGGGCCCAGACCTCCCAGCAGGTCGCGTGGACCTTGACTGCACGCGTCCCCGAGATCACTCGAGTCCGACGCGTCTCGGCATTTTCAGAGAGTCCCTCCGACTCCGGCTTCATTTCATTCAACGGGTCGGTGGATCTGGTGGGGAATGCCGCCATGACGCTTCAGGCCCGACTGGTGTCTCCCCATGATGGACCGACCGAGGTGCACACATCCTCAGGGTGGCGTCCGCTCACGGATGCATGGACCGGGATCGCCAGCACGGAAAATGGCGCTGTCCGTGTTTCGGTGGCGTTTCGTGTACCCCACCAGATGCATGTCCAGGAGCCGTTGGTTGTCTGGCGCGTGATCCAGTCGAAGGAATAGGCATCCTGACGCAAACGGGCCCCGGCACCCATGGACTGGGTACCGGGGCCCCAACTTCATCGGGAATGACCTACATGGCCACCCGCGGACGCGCCTTGGGTGGTTCATCCGTGGAAGGCTTCAGTTCCGGCAGACCGGCTGCCTTGAGAATTGCGTTCAGCGCCGGCAGGCTGCTGTCGAGCGTACCCTTCAGCGCCTGCAGCTGCGCGTCCAACTCTCCGGACAGGCGCGTAAAAGCGTCGCGCGCCTGCTGCGTCGGGCGGTAGTCACCATCACTGACGGTTCCCGCCAGCGAGGCAATCTGGTTGTTGAGCCGGATTGGGTAATTGAGCGGGTCCTGTCCGCTCTGATTCTTCGTCTGGTAGACTTCGTTCTCGCGATAGGTCAGGCTGTCCATCATGGTGCCTGCCAGACGCTGGAACTGTGCCCGTTGATCGGCGCTCAGGCGCCCGGTGCGGTCACCCACCTGCCAGCGCATGTTCCTTACCGTCCGGACGGCGTTGTTGGCTTCGCTGACCTTGTCCCGGATGGCCATCAGGAGCCGGAACTGCTCCTGCAGGTCCGCGTCCGTCGCGTTGGAGCGTGGATCCTTCAGCAATCGTATCGGTTCGGTTACTGACTGGCCACCAACGGTCATGGTGACCGCATAGGTACCCGGAGGTGCGACCGGTCCGGCGGTGCTGGCGGCCCACATTATCAGGTTGTCGAAACTGACCGCATCGGGGTAGCGAAGATTCCAGACGAAGGTGTTCATGCCTGCCTTGTTGGGAACCCGTGGTGGGGCACCACCGCCCGCGCGTCCACCGCCACCGCCTGACGAGGAGCGGACATACCTCACGGCGGCGTCACGCGCCATGCCGCTCCGGACCAGGGAATCCACTACACCTGCCTGCCTTATGGAGTCCGCTGCAACTTCCGGATCCTGATTGCTGGTAAAGGACTTGATGACCCTGCCCTGCGCATCCTTGAAATCGAGGGTGACCACCTGACCTGGAGTCTTCAGCCAGTACTGCACCACCGCACCCGATGGCGGACCACCACCTGGACCACCGAAGCGGCCGCCGAAATTGGCGCGGTAGGCATCAGTCGGCTTGAACAGATGTGAGCTCTTTGCTATCACGGCGGGAGTCACTTCCCGGAGCGCGGAGATGTTGTCCATGATCCAGAAGCTCCGTCCGTGCGTCGCAACGATCACGTCATTGTCCTTGATTCGCAGGTCGTGCACCGGAACGATGGGCAGGCCACGGTTGATGGGCTGCCACACTCCTCCGTCGTCAAACGAGATGTAGACACCGCGTTCGGTGCCCGCGAACAGCATGCCCCGCCGTACCGGATCCTCCCGGATCACCCTGGCGAAGTGATCGGCGGCGATACCCCGCACGATCTTCGTCCAGGTCTTGCCGTAGTCCGTGGTCTTGTAGAGGATCGGCTGCTTGTCTCCCTGCTGGTACCTGTTGGCGGCGACGTAGGCCGTGCCGGCGTCGTAGTGGGAAGGCTCGATGATGGATATCCGGGTGAAGTCCCCGATATCAGGTGGTGTCACGTTCTGCCAGTCACCACCGTTGTTGCGCGAGATCCAGATATACCCATCGTCGGTGCCCGCCCAGAGCAGGCCGGCACGAACCGGTGACTCGTCGAACGCGAAAATCACGGCATACGTCTCCACGCCGGTCTGGTCCTTCGTGATCGGACCACCCGAGGGACCCATCGTCTTCGGGTCATGGCGTGAAAGATCGGGCGATACCGGCGTCCAGCTCTGTCCCTCGTTCGTGGAACGGAAGAGCCGCGAACCGGCGGCGTAGAGAACCTTGGGGTTGTGCCGGGAGAAGACGATCGGGTAGGTCCACTGGAAGCGGACCTCGATATCCTCGGACGAGTGACCCATGGGGTTGATGGGGAAGACCGTCACATTGCGCTGGAACCCGGTGCGTCGGTCCAGTCGGGTGAGCAGTCCGCCATAGCTCCCGGCAAAGATGATGTCCGGGTTGGATGGATTCGGCGTCACATAGCCCGACTCACCACCGCCCCCATCATACCAGTCACCCATCTGGACTCCGCCTTCCTTCCGGCTGGGGCCGCAGAGAGTGGAGTTGTCCTGCTGAGCACCACAGACGTGGTACGGCCAGTCGTTGGTGACATCGATGTGGTAGAACTGGGCCGTGGAAAAATCCTGGTCGGTCCACGACTCGCCGCCATTGGTGGAGACGTTGGCGCCGCCGTCGTTGGCCTGCACCATGCGATTGGGATTGTCCGGCGCAATCCACAGGTCGTGATTGTCGCCGTGCGGAACTTCGATGCTCTCGAACGTCAGCCCACCATCCCGCGACCGGTAGAAGCCGGTGTTGAGCGAATACATGATGTCCGCATTCGCGGGATCGGCATATATGTGGGTGTAGTACCAGGCACGCTGACGCATGCGGCGATCGCCGTTGAGGAACTGCCAGGTCTGTCCGCCATCATCGGAGCGGAACAGACCACCGGAATCGTGCTCGATCTGCGCCCAGATCCGGCTCGGCTTCGCCGGCGAAACCGCCAGTCCGATCTTGCCGATGATTCCGCGCGGGAGGCCCCGTGCTGTCTGGGTCAGGTTCGTCCACGTGTTGCCGCCGTCAGTGCTCTTGTAAATGCCGGAGTGGGTGCCTCCCGATGACATGGACCACGGTGTCCGATATGCCTGCCAGACAGCGACGTACAGGACGTCAGGATTCGAGGGATCGACCTGAAGATCGATTACACCGGTGGAGTCATTGACGAAAAGCGTCTTCTTGAAGGTGCGCCCGGCATCCGTTGTTTTGTAAAGGCCCCGGTTGGGCGTCGCTTCGAATGGATCCCCAAACACACCCAGCCAGGCCACGTCAGGATTCGTCGGATGCAGCTCTATCGAAGCGATGTGCTCGTCCCGGAACCCAAGGAAGGTCCAGGTCTTGCCACCATCGCTGGTCCGCCAGAGCCCGTCACCGTGCGCCGTGTTGCCGCGGATGCAGGTTTCACCACCACCCACCCACACGATGTCCGGATTTCGGGGGTCCACCGCGATCGCGCCAATGGTGCCACCGAAGAACTTGTCGCTCATCGGAACCCAGGTGATGCCACCATCCGTGGTCTTCATCACGCCACCGCCCGTGGTCCCGAACCAGTACTCGTTAGGTCTGGCTTGGGATCCGCCGACCGCGACCGACCGCCCACCCCGCGGCGGTCCCAGCTCGCGCCACTGCAGACCGCCGAAAACGCTGGTGTCCATTGGCGCCGCGCCCTGGAACGTCAGTTCATCGGCTGGCGGCGTGGCCCGCGACGGGTCCGCGCTGCGCGATGCCGGAAAGGCGAGCATGGGAACCACGATCGCCGCGGCAAGTACGCGGGGACTGATCATGAAAGGAAATCGCATCTCGTGCTCCGGGAACGGAAAAGCGGGAAGGGAGAAGTGGGAAGCGGGAAGGTGGGGCCAGACGACCGCTGCCAAAGTAGGCCAGAGGTCGGGGAGACACAAATACCGGATCGCTGCACCTCTCCCGGAGTCGGGGTTTCCCTCGCACTCTCGGCGATCGCTTCAGCTCGCCTCGCCCGTCAGTAGCCGCTCCCCGCGACCCCCCGCCACCGGGCAAACCTCACCGGACAAAGGCGCGGAGTTGCCGCGGGACCAACCCGGTGTCGACCCGGAAACACACCTGCCCGCTCACCCCCCAAGGGAGAGCACCCGGTGGATCCGCGCCCCGATCCCGTCGGGCCCCGCAATCCCGCGAAACGCCGATCCGCGTCGGTTGTTCAGGGGCAGCCAGCCACTTCGGGTTCCGAGCAACTGAATACCAGTTTCACACCGGACACCACCTGCTCATCGGCCACGACACGGCGCGTCAGCGCATCCCGCAATGGCTCCCGTGAGTCCCGCGATGGTGCTTCGGCAAACAGAACGTTCAGTTTCACCCCGTATCTGGTGAGGTGACATCTGATTCCGTTCGGTCGATCACGCTCCGTCTCGCAAAGCGCCGGACTGGGGTGCTCAGCAACCCGGGCCCATCCTCCTATGCCAACCCACGAATTGCCCTCTCCATCCAATCGTTCGAAATACCCGGCCCTGGCGCCGGCCATCGGAGACGATGCCCCGCCAGGCGCTACCGGCCGCATCGAAAACGGGTGCCGCACTGGAGCAGAGTCCGACGCCATGCTCACCTGGATTATCTGAAGCATCCCCTCTGTACGCCGCCAGGCAATCAGATTGCGGTGCGCAACCGGACGAATCGCCATGGCGGGAGACGGCCAGCTCACCGAATGCACGAATGCGTCGTAGACTTCCGGAACACCGTTGTTGGTGACCTTGAGCGGTGAAGGACGCACGCCTGCACGCACGGCAATGGCAGCCCAGCGAAACTCCTCGCTCCGCTCCACGTCGGTCGACTGCATCTCGTTTGCCAGATCTTCGAAGCTCGCCGCCAGAGGCGCCCGGTCCGGCTCGCCCGCCGGTCCACTGGGCGATCCCACACAGGACGCCAGCACAGCAGAAATCGCCAGCGTCAACGCCACTCTCTCAGGGTTTCTCATACCGCATCTCCACAATGGCCCTCCGCCCTGCCGCTGGCGGCCTCACGCCCCTGTCTCCCACCCGGACCCGAAAACGACGGGACCGGCAGCAGCCCTCGCCATCCGGCCCCGTCGTCCCCCCACACCACCTCTTCCCCACACGCCGGTCAGACACTCTCTGCCGCTCCACCCCTGACAAGCGGTCACTCACGGAACGGCCTCAGCGAGACTCGCAGCGACTTGAGAGCCCGACCCATCTGCGTCTCTACCGTCTTGACGGAAATCCCCAGCGCCCGGGCAATCTCGGCGTAGGTGAGACCACCATCACGGCTCAACAGAAAAATCTCCCGGCAGCGCGGTGGGAGACGCCCGATGGCCTCCTGCACGGCTGCGTCAACCTCCGTCCAGGCCGCCTCATCATCAGCCACGAAAGCGGGAGAGTCGTCTCCGGCAACCTGCTCCTCCTGCCAGCGGCGCTCCAGCTTGAGTCGCCGAAGATGATTCAACGCGGTGTTTCGGGCTGCCCGAAAGAGGTACGTGCGCAGCGTCTCGATCTCGGCCAGGTGCTCGCGTTTCGACCACAGCTTGAAGAAGACGTCCTGCACCAGCTCTTCGGCGACGTCGGCCGAGCGCACATAACGCTGGACGAATGACGCCATTCCCGCATAGTGCGCCCGGAACACTATCTCGAGCGCGCGTTCATCGCCTGCCCGGATCCGGCGAACCAACTCGGCATCAACCGGGATGGACGCACCCGTGGTGTCGGTCATCAGGCAGGTTCAGCAGGTTCAGGATGATGAAGAAATGTCGCCCAGGCACCGTGGAAGTGTCGGGTTGTCCCTGAGGGACACACTGCTGAGACTGTCACCCCGGCCCTCCCGTTCAGGCCCAATCTCAATCAACGTTGGGACGCCCGCCGGGAGTAGGGGAAGGCCCACCCCGGGGGTGTCTTGCAAGTCGCACCCACAAGCACATTTCCGTACCCTTCCTGTTCCAATGAACGCTCCGATCGACTGGGATCGTCTGGCGCGCTACGTCACCGGTGAGGCCTCCTCCGAAGAACGGCGGGAGGTGGAACTGTGGGCGAGGGCCACACCCGTCAATCGCGAAGCGTTGGAAACGGTGAAGCGGCAGTGGCAAGGCGCTCAGGACAGGGTCACCTGGGACGTTGACCGGGCCTGGATGCGGCTGCACACCCGCATCGATGTGGATGGCTCCGCATCTCCCGTCGTACACTCACCCCGGAATGCCAGGACCCGGTGGCGCGCCTGGGGCTGGACAGTTCCCGTCGTGGCGGCTGCGGCGCTGGCATTCGTCATTGTCATGCGTGGCGGACCGGAGTCGAACCGTCCGGACGACTCGTTCAGCGTGGCGAGTGGTGCCACGCTGCGGACCGGAACGGGGGAGCAGCGGACAGTCAGACTCCCGGACGGGTCCACGGTGGATCTCGGTGCCATGAGTTCCCTCCGACTGGGAGATGACTTCGGAAGTCGGCGACGCGAAGTCCACCTCGAAGGACAGGCCTTTCTGCGGGTGACTCATGATGCGTCTCGCCCGTTCGTGGTGATCGCCGGTGGAACGCGCACCGTTGACCTGGGTACCGCCTTTGAAGTCAGGACTTTCCCCAACGAGGGTGTTCGCGTGGCTGTAACCGAGGGATCGGTTGAGGTGCAGCGTACCGGAACGGACACTTCTTCGGTGGCGGTGCTCGTGGCGGGTGACATCGCCCGGCTGCAAGGGACCACCGCCCAGGTGATGCGGCAGCAGGATCTCACCGCGGTACTGAGCTGGACGCGTGGAGAACTGATATTCCACGATACCCCCCTTCGGGACTTCGCCGAGGATCTGCAGCGTTGGTTCGATGTGGAATGCCAGTTCGAGACGCCGGAAATCGGTCAGCTTCATTTCACCGGCCAGCTTCGCATCGGCGACCCGCTCGACGAGATCCTGAAGGTGGTGGATCTGTCGCTGGGCTCATTGGGGGTGAAGACGGAGCGCAATGGTCGGACGGTCCGATTTCGCGCTGGCCTGCCTGACCAGCCGGCTGCACGGCATCAGAAGGTGCCCTCGGAGGTTGGTGCGTGACGTCCCGGCCCGCGGCTCAGCGGCCGATGGGGCCGGCTCCGGGCCGATGTTCCGGTAACGCCCGACCATGGCCTGCCCGTGTGGCTGCATCAGCGCTCTTCCTGCTCCTGCTGCATCCTGGCGGCGGGGTACTCGCGCAGACGGCCGGTTTGCTGGTATCGGCGGACAGCAGCACCCGGCGAATCCCTGAGGACAACGTCCTGGCCAGGGTCGTCACCTTGCGACTGGACAACATCCCTCTGGGTCTGGCACTGGCACGGATAGCACGGGAAGGGAATCTCAGACTTTCATACAGCAGCGACGTCGTACCCCTGACACATAGGGTGACGCTGTCACGGACCCGGACACCGGTTGGTGATGTGCTGCGTGAGGCACTCGCTGGAACCCATATCGACCCCGTGACGACTCCGTCGGGCTACGTGGTGCTCGTGCGCAATCCCGGTTCGCCGGCACTCAGCCCGGCGGGTAGTGTTCCCCACGGGCCCCTGCCCGCGCTGGTGTCCTCCCGGGATCAGTTGTCGGTGAGATCCACGGTCATGGATCGTGTGATCGTGATGGGAACCCCTGCCATGGGCGCACCGGAACGCGAGCTGGCCAGTGCCGTCACGGTGCTGACGTCCAGTCAGATAGAAGCGTACGGTCCCGCCTCCATGCAGGACCTGCTGCGTGCCGGCATTCCCGGCCTGGTGACCTGGGACCTGGGGATCTCCGGACCATTTGCGCAGATAGGTTCGGTGCGAGGTTCCAGTTCCTTCACGGCGAACTACCTCAAGACCTACGTGGACGGCGTGGAACTGGCCAGCCCGTACCTGCTGTTCGCGGTGGATCCTTACAGCATCGAACGGATAGAGATCATTCGGGGTCCGCAGGGCTCTGCCCTTTACGGTTCCGACGCCATCAGCGGTGTGGTTCACGTGGTGACCCGCAAGGGTTCACCCTCGGCTGGCTGGCGTCCGCAGCTGGATGCCCAGCTCTCCGGTGGGTTGATGGAGAGTCGTTATGCAACGGGCGCGGTTCCGTCGCAGCGGCATTCGGCGGCGGTATCCACCGGTGGCGGTCTCACCTCGCTGGGGGTGGGCGGTACCTGGGCGGCTGCGGGTGGCATCGTCCCGGATGGGCACTCCGGATATCGCTCCTTGTTTGGAGGATTCCGTCAACTGGCGGGATTCCTGCGGGTCGAGGGCACCATGCGTTATGCCGATGTTCGTTTCACCGCGCCCGCCAATCCGCTGTTGCGGAACGATTCGCTCTTTCTTCAGGTGCGCTCGGTGCAGCGGGACCAGCGTATCGAGGACGAGACCTACGGCCTCACTCTGGATGCCCAGCCGGTGGAGGGAATACGCCACACACTGGTGATCGGACTGGATCGTCACGAAGGCGCGATTCCCCTGCAGCGGGAGCCGGCCACCGTGGCGGATGCGCTGCTGGGCGCCACCCGCGAGCGGGCCGCGAAGGTTTCGGTCCGCTTCAGTACGGCCCTTCGTATCGTGGAGCACGAGAAGGGAGGCCTCACCCTGACACTGGGTACGGATCACACCGACCTGTCCCGGGAGCGGCTGGGCATCCGTTCCGATGTCGCCGGAAGCGGCGACGAACTCGAGGCACTGTACCATGATGACATCGCCAACCAGGGCGTTTTCGTGCAACTCAAGGGCGACGTCGCCCGGAGAGTCTTCCTCTCGGCCGGACTGCGAGGCGACTGGAACAGCACGTTTGGCGAGAACCTGGGCGTGGCATGGTCTCCCATGCTGGGCATTTCCACGATCCACGACTCCCGGGGACTGACCTACAAGCTGCGGGCGGCCTACGGCCGCGGCATCCGGCCGCCGGCCCCCAGCGCCAGACTCTCCATTTCGACTCTCCGGTTTCATCAGATAGCCAACCCAATGCTCCAACCGGAATCCCAGTCCGGACTCGAGGGCGGGTTGGAAATCTTCGCCGGAGATCATGCATCCATGTCCCTCACCGGCTATACCCAGGTGGCCAGTGGGCTCATTCAGCAGGTGATTCTGGGCCGGCATACGATCCAATATCAGAATGTCGGCCAGATCCTGAACCGCGGCGCTGAACTGGAGGCTCATGTCCGGCGGGGTTCGGCACACATAGCGGCCACATTCAGCGTGACCGACAGCCGCGTGCAGGCACTTTCCTCCACCTACTCGGGAGATTTGCGCGTGGGCGACCGCGTAACGGAAGTTCCCGCGTCATCCGGAAGCGCCTCGCTGAGCTGGGATCTGGGCAGGTCTCAAGTGTCGCTGGGTACGGTTTATCTGGGTCGCTGGACCGGTTACGACTGGGCGAGGTACATCGCCAACCAGTCGCAGGAGAGCACGCAGTTGACGTCGTTGCGCAGCTACTGGCGGGAGTACCCTGGTCTGATTCGTCCCTACCTTTCCGTCAGCCACATCCTGAACAACGACGTGGAGTGGTTCGCGCGCATCGACAACCTGTTGAACCTTCAGCGCTTCGAGCGAGACAACCTCCAGGTGACGGCCGGCCGCACCATGACGGTCGGAGCCAGAATCGGGGTACGGAAGTAAGGCGCGGGAAGCGGGAAGCGGGAAGCGGGAAGCGGGGTCGCGGGTTTCATGGTTTCGGGCCTACCCTCTGCATTCCTCCCTGACCCGTCGCTTGATTCCCTCACCCTCTACTACCATACCGCATTCCCCCAAGCGTGTCGCCCTCGCGCTGGCTCCTTGTCATCTTCTCGTTCGCCGGCGCCACGGGCGTGGCGCTCTGGGTGATTTCCTCCCATTGGCCCGAAGGGGGCGCGCCTCTGGGACTGCCGTGGTGGACCCATGGGCTGGCCCTCGCGGCGGTTGCTTTCGAACTCAGCCTGCGGAGCGCCAAGATCGCGCTGTCGGCACGTGCCTGCGGAATACCCCTGCGGTTCGCGACAGCGGCCCGCGCGACCCTGGCCGGTGATTTCGCGACCTCCATCACGCCGGCGCGTGCCGGTGCCGAACCGGCGCGATTCCTGGTGCTGACCGAGGACGGCGTGCCTGCTGCGCGGGCGCTTCTGGTGCTGTTCCTGGAGTTGCTCGTCGAGCTTGTCTCCCTGGTGGTCATAGCCGCCTTGCTGCTGACGCTTCTCCCCGCATCCGGAGCGCTGAAGGGTGTGGCGGCAATGGTGGGAGGATATGCAACCCTGGTACTGGGAATCGGTGCGGCGGGATATCTGCTCTCCCGCCGCCGCGCGTTCGGGCCTCCACCCCGATGGGCCCGCGCCGTCGGATTGCCACCCTGGCTCTGGCGGCGCGGACAGATCGGGCTGCGGCACCTCCGCGGCAGCGTCGAAGCCGTGCGTCATGCCCGCTGGGGCGTCATGGTTGGTTCACTGGTGTGTTCCGTGGCACACATCAGCGGACGACTGATGGTTCTTCCGATCGTGATCGCGGGCTATGACACCACCGCCGACCTGACGTCGCTCGTCCTGTGGCCACTGGTACTCCTGTACGGTGGCGCACTGGTGCCCGCGCCGGCAGGGGGTGGCGCCATGGAATTCGGCTTCAGCGCAATCATGGGAGACGTTCTACCGGCCGGACTGCTGGCCGCATCCATGATCTGGTGGCGCTTCTACACCTACTATATCTACGTCTTGTTGGGCGCGTTTGCCGCGGGGCGAACGGTGATGCGTGCGCTGAACGCCCGTAGCGGCAGCAACCCGCACGACGATTTTCCAGGCGCACCCGCGGTGAAATCCGACTGACGACCGGCACCGGCCCTGGAAAAGCACGGGGCAACCCTCGGGCGTCGCGTCCCGCCATCACCCATGCGGAACCGATGGGACCCACCTCAACCGGGACACACGACGCGAGCGCCCCGAGCCAGTACCACACCGGACGGCTGATGACCCTCTTCCAGTGGTGTTCCTGAAAGCGTGGCCTTGAACCAGACGACCGTTGAGTCCAGTGCCCGCCGCACCCGCAGTTCCACCACGGTAGAATCGATCGATCTCCAGAGGATGGAAAAAGGCAAGGATCCGCCCTCGCCGACGACTCCGGGCGCTACTGCGCGCTTCCACAGACTGTCCGCCGAAGATCGTTCATTCAGCAGATTAACGAGCTCCGGTACACCCAGGAGCACGGTGTTCACCGGACCAGGACCGCGTAGTAGGTAGCATCCCCCGTGATCCACCGACAAGCCGCTGCCTCGTGAGTCCGCCGCGCCTGCACGCAATGCCTGAGGGGGCGCTACAGGACGTTCTGCCTTCCGGTCGTTCCGCTCGTTCATCCGCATGGCATCGAAAGCTGACGCCGCCACCTTCTGACGGATGGGTTCCGGTGACCGGGCTCTGGCAACCATCCCATCCGCGCCGCCCCCCGTCGGTGCCCCCGCCGGACGGACGGTGGAATCCGTGGACCGCCCAACGCCCGTTACCCCGGTACCCTGCACGCCGGCACCTACCGGATCCGTTTCTGCACGGGTGGTCATGGGAGCGGCCCGGGATGCCGAGAAATCGGTTCGCGCTTCTACGCCGGTCTCGGACGACTGTACCTGTTCGCGCAGGGCTTCGTCCCTCGGGCGCGCCGGTGCGGTCCCAACCGGCAATGACGGAGAGGCTTCTCCAGAGGTGACGGCTGGAGTGGTCGTGGAAGGATCCCCGACCGCCGGCGCCATCTGGAGAGTATCACCCGGCCACAACCTCCAGGTCACCGCAGCAGCACCTGCCATGAGAACCAGCGACGCCGCCGCGAGGAACTGACGGTGGCGCCATAGTCCCCCGGATCGTGGCATGGCTGCCCGTCGCCGGATCTCAGCCAGACGGTCGGTATCCCGGCGAATCCCGGGGATGACACCACCGGGCACCGCATCCAGGGCAGAAAGGATGCGCGAAGAGGCAGCGATGAGACCGCGGGCTTCAGCCACCCCGGCCGAACACTCTGTACAAGCCTCCAGATGCATCGAAATCCTGGTCGACTCGTCAGGCGGCAACTCCCCGTCCAGCCAGGCGTGAATGGTCCCCTCGTCCAGATGATCGTCCCTGTTATGCATGGTCCCCTCCGGAGGCACGGCCACCTGCCTCCGCCTGCAGTGACTCGAATGATTCGGCCAGACGCCGGCGCGCCCGTGCCAGGGTGGTACCGATCGATCCCACCGACAGACCCAGCGCCACCGCGATCTCTTCGTAGCCGAGACCTTCTTCGCGCATCAGGAGAGCCAGCCGATCCCGTTCGGCCAGGGCGTCCACCGCGCGTCGGGCGAGCAGTGCATCCTCGATTCGCTCCAGTGTCCGCTCCGGCTCCACCGCCGCATCAGATGATTCCTCGGCCAGAAGCGCGAGGTGGCGCCGCTGACGCTCACTCTTCCTGGCCTGATCCCGCACCAGGTTGGTCGCCACGGCGAAGAGCCAGGACCGCTCACTCTCCAGCCTCTCCTGGCGAAGGGCGCGCAGGAAGGTCTCCTGCGCGACCTCCTCGGCCCAGTCCCGATCCCCCAGCCGTCGGGTCAGATAACGCACCAGCGGCAGGTGATAGGTCCGGAAGAGCCGTTCCAGTTCGTCGTCCCGCATTGCTACCAGACCTTGACCAGTTCGTTGAGTTCCGCGGCGCTCATGCGCTCCTTGCCGGTCGGACCAACCTGGATCGAGACTGCCCTGCCCGAAACCAGGACTTCGTCACCCAGAACCAGCGTCTCACGCAGTCCCGTCAGGCGGTCCAGCAACTGGAAGTACAACGGGGAGAACGCCTTCACCTTCACGGTGTGCCGCGTGGTCGTGTGTTGCTGATCGGTCCAGACATTGCCGACCTTCAGGAACTGCCGGTTGCCGACGCGACGAAGGGCGCCGCCACTGGCCTCTCGGGCCAGCGAATCCACCGCGCTCAGTGACGTGGCGGCCCGCTGTTCAGCCGCCTGACGAGCCATTTCGAAGCTGGCGTCGCTGGCACCGCCCGCTGACATCGTCGGCGCCGGGCTGCTGGTTGCCTTTCGCCGACGAATCAGATCCATGGGCGAAAACCGTGCCCTGTTTCTGCCAGGATCACCATCCGCATGCATTCCCGGCTCCACCACCAGATAGGACGAAAACTCCGTCGGAATGCCATAACGCGTGCCTAACGTCTTGATTTCGGCGTCGATCTCGGGGTTCCCGCCGTTGCGACGCTTTTCCGATGCCAGCCAGCCGATCCGCTGAGTGGCCCAGAGACGCGGGACAAACGCGTTCGCCGACTCGGCCCGCGGAAACCGTACCCGGCTGCTCCATTGGGTCTCCCCCGCCGAGGTGCGCCCCCGCACCCGGACCGTCGCCGTGCCCGAGCCGTCGTAACGCGCCAGCAAGACCAGATCCTGCCCCGCAAAAATGTCGGCCGGAAGCTGGGGCAGTACCTGCTTGAGCCTGGCACCATCCACTTCCACGCGGACGTCGGTCAGCAGGGGAACCGAAAGCCGGGACGCCAACAATGACACCGGCCGCTCCACGTTCTCGTCATCCCGCACGAAGTGTGGGGTACCATGACCTTCCACCGCCAGACGCTCGATCAGGCCCGCGTTGACGTCGGCACTCACCCCCACGGTGAAGATCCGGACACTGCCCCGGTTCCGGGCGGCCAGCGCGGCGATGGCTTCCGGGTCGCGTTCGCCGACGGTGGGCTCACCGTCGGTCAGGAACACCACCAAGGGCAGTCGCTCCGTCACTCCCCGGTAACGCAGGGCCTCCATGAGTGCCCCGGAAATGTTGGTCGAACCTTCCGCCTCCAGCCCATCGAGGTAGGCGGCCGCTGACCGAAGGTTCTGCGGCGTCGCGAGCAGGAACCCGTCGTGGAAACTTCGGACTTCGGTGGCAAAGTCAATCAGACGAAAACGATCTCCGCGATCCAGCGTTGCCAGAAGCGCGCGACCGGCGGCCTTCGCCTGCTCCAGCTTGCGCCCGCTCATGGACCCCGAGACGTCAATCACGAACGTCACATCCCGGGGCGTCCTGCCGCCCGCCGCAACCGGCGGCGTAATGGTGATCAGAGCGAAGCCGTCCTCACCCACCAGGCGGTGCGTCAATACCGATACCGACGTGCTCGAACGCAGCCGGAGGGGAAGCAGAACCGTGAGTTCCCGGCTCTCGCCCCGGGCTTCTACCTCGATCTGCCTGCCGCGCTTCTTCACATCCAGTGAGTGAGTGGGAGAGAACGGTTCGCCAAACTCACCGGATGATGGATAGCTCAACGAGAAGGTGTTGCCGCCTTCCTCCGTTACCCAGCCTTCTGACGAAGCCCGGGTGCTGCCGGTCGGACGACCGCCGGGTTCCGTACCACGCACATAGTCGATCCGGAGGGCATCTCCTTCCCGCCGGGCCACGGACTGGAAACGAACCACTACGTGCTTCTCCTCGCCCGGATTGATGGGGAAGATCCGAGCCCGCAAGAGACCACTCCCCATCCACTCCACCAGCGCCGGATCACGCTCCCGGCGTACGACATCCTCATAGATCTGACGCGCCTCAGCCGCATCCAGGGTCTCTCCGGAAACCAGCTCACCGTTGATGGAAAGTCTCAGATCCTCGAATGCGGAACCGGCAGGCAGGGGAAACAAGTAGTCCGCTTCCCCCAGCCCCCCACCCTGGTTCACGAATGTCTCACTTACTTCAAAGCGCAGTACGCGATCCACCATGGTAACCCGTACCTGACTGGCAGTACGAATTATCGCGCCACTGACGAGACAGTGATGGGTCGGTGTATCGATACAGCGATTTCCTGAACATTCCGGCGGCGGCGGACACGGCCGCGGCACCAATCGGCCCTGGGCACCGGCCGTCGCGGATACAATCAGGGTCAGGAACATTAGCCTGGAGACTTGCATGGAAGGCGTCCTTGCTGGGGTACGCCCGGGAGACGTCGTCAGCGCCGGAAACTTGCACAACGTCAGCCTGCCCGACCTGCGCCGCTGCCGGTCCTGTCCATGCCTCCCAGGTCAGGAGCGGCGACGCTCCATCTCACCAGGCAGACTCGCGTAGTCGCCAGATCGGGTCAGGACACGGACATTGATCAGCCCCTGATCCGCGCGCCCAATGGTCTCCTCGAACGTCTCAGCGCCAACCCGCAGTGACCATCCCAGAGAGAACGCCACGGGTGCGGACCGCACAGCAGAGTGTTGCAGACGCTCCGCGACGGTCTGCGTCCGGATGGCATTCTCGCCGGTGAGCACAATCAGGAACTCGTCCCCTCCCAGGCGAATCACGGGTTCCTCGGACCTCACCTCGCGCATCAGAAACCGGGCCATGCGCTGCAGTACCTGGTCACCCCCGGCATGACCATGTCGGTCGTTGTAGACCTTGAAATGGTCTATGTCGATGAAAATGCATCCCCAGCGGCACTCTCCCCTGCTGCGCAGCTCTTCTTCCAGGTCCAGGAGGAAGCGGCGGTTGTAGCAACCCGTGAGGGCGTCCCGGATGAGCTGCTCCCTGAGGCGGAGTTCCAGTTCTTTCCGGCTGGTGATGTCGACCAGAACGCCATGGAAATGCACGTCCCCCGTTTCCGGATCGGTCACCTTGAAGGTCGTATCCAGGACGGTACGGCGCTGCCCGTCGGGTCTGAGGATCTCCAGTTCGAATTCGCGGACCGCGCCATCACGATCCAGCAGAGCCATCTCTTTTTCGCGCTGTGTCGGATCAGCCAGAAGCTGTGGCACGCGGTAGCGCTGCAGGTCGGCCAGTGACTGCACCCCGAATATCTCCAGGAACGCCGGGTTGCAGTCCACGATCCGTCCCTCGTCGTCGGTGGTGTAGATCCCCTCACCGATGGACCGGATCAGCAGTCGCAGCGTATCGGGGTCGTCGAGCGACCGGAGGCTGCGGGATCGGGGTTCGGGTGATTCCGGACTCTTCATCAGGGGTGCACGGTTTCACCAAATCCCTGCCCGGTCAAGGCCCGGCCGGACTGGACGGGCCAGGTGGGCGGATCCGACCACCGGAACAGCCGGCCGCAGGAACCTGGTTCCACCTGTCGCAAACGACTCCGGCTCCCACAGCTGCCCATCGGGCCCTGCCATGGGTACGGGATGCGGGCGCCGCCGGTTTTCCTGGGACGCCCGCATGGCCCCGGACCACAACTCCTGGTCCGATGCGAGAAACGGGTGTCTACGGCGTGGCGTTCACTTGAGCGTAAATCGTGACATCGATGGTCATCCCGGCCGTGGCCGCCTGCGAGAACGACCCACCGTGACATATCACGATGTCCTGCTGGGTCTGGATCAGATTCAGCAGCAGGCTGACGCCGCTGGAATTGAGACTCATGGCCACGTTGTTCTGGATAAGCGACTGCGGCGTGTTGAACGTCGCCCATGGTCCGGCATAGGTCGCCAGTGTTACCAGCGAACCCTGAGTGGCACCAATCCTTACCTGACCACCGACGATATCCCCGGTGTACGGACCGTTGGTCTGCACTATCACATCCACCAACTGCCCGCCGCCCGCCACGTTGAAGTTCGAGTCGAGATAGTCGGAGGTCTTCTTCGTGGTACAGCCGGGATCGAAATTCGTCGTTCCAGGTGTCACCGCGTATACACTCTTGATGTCCTTCACATTCACCGGCACCACGAAAGGATCGGTGATGGAAAAACACGACGCCCCCATGCCGCTGATCGCCAACAGGGCAACCGCGGCGGTCTTCCAAGCTCGTGCGATCATCTGGGATTCTCCTGAAAGCCTGGTTGCTTGTCAGCCACCGATGCGGAGGCCGGCGGAATAGGTCTTGACATCCCCGAAACCGGCTTCACCAAACACGTGAAGGGGACCGAGCTTGATCGCAGCGCCCCCGCTCAGCCGTATCGCACGCTTCACGTCGAGATCCACATCCACCGTCGGTGACGGAGCTGATGGATCCGTAGTGGTGTAAGTGAGCTTCATCGACCCACCGTTCGTCGCTGCTCCGATGAACAGCGCCAATGGACCAAAGTCCTTCCCGGCGTGCACGCCCAACGAGAGGCCGCTCAGGTCGACGATATCGCCGAAGGAGAGCGAGTTGTACGAGAGTCCGGCGGATAGATCGAAGAGCAGGTCCGGGAAGTACTGACTGATGCTGTGCTCGACTCCAACCCCGAACAGTGTCAGAGTGGGGAAGTCGCTCTCGTCGAGCAGCGGCACGAGCGAGGACGAGGCATACCTGACCACCAGATCCGTCCCCAGTATCCCACCCAGGCGCACCTGAGGAGCAGCGGTCGGGAAATACTCGCTCGTCCTGTCCAGAATTCCGTCTGGCCCACGGTAGGACAGCCCCGGCACTGAACTGTGGTTGACCACCGAACCCTGACCACCGAAGATCGTCGCTGTCTCGAACGTGGCCGGCAGGAAACCCGAAGGGGTACTGGCCAGATAAGTGCGAAGGGCATCGTCGATCCTGGCGCCCATCGCCACCAGTTCCACACCGAAGTGGAACTTCTTGCCCGGACTCCCGCCGTTCGTGTACCCGCTGGCCAGGTTGGCGATCAACACGTCAGCCAGTGGCTGCATGTAGCCCTTGATTGTCTCGCCGCTGAACTGTTCCAGGGCGGACTCCAGCCCGGATTGTGCCGCGGCCCGCGACATGGGTATGGCAAACACCAGGAGCAACGCCCCGGCACCTGCTGCCCGTCGGAAAGTCCTCTGGATCATGGACACCCCCTCTCCGTTCAGGAGACTATTCCCGCGTGAACATCCCGGTCCAACGAAGCAGCACTGGTACATTGAACAATTCTCATGATTTTCTGACTGTCAAGCCACCTCACTGACACCCAGCCTGAAGGGACGCACTACCTCCCCGGGATGAAACGCCACCGGGCATTCACCGTTGCTGAGACCGTGACCGTACCCTCGGAAATCGGAGTCGGCGCCGCGGCAGCCATGCGGAAACTCATTTCGGCCCCACCATATACCGGTCGGTATGAGGTCGGCTGCGTTCCCAGCTCCAGGAGCTCTCCCAGCTTCCCTCCGGCGGCTTCCGCCATGATCTCCGCTTGTTGCCGGGCGTCCTTCACTGCGTCGGCCAGGGCATCACGGGAGATTCTGCTGCGGTCGGTAAGGTCGTACTGGAGCGAACCGATGCTGGTGGCTCCGGCACCCAGTCCGATATCAATGAGCCGACCCACCTCGTCGAGCTTGCGGGTCTCCACCGTGATCGTGTTGCGGGTGACGTACGACGTATCCCGCCCATTCGCAGCCACCTGGACGTACACGGAGTAACGCGAGGTGACCATGTCGCGATCCCCCACGCCGGCACGCTTGAGCGCGGCCCGGATCGCGGTCATGCGATCCGCATTGGCGGCGCCGGCACCAGCGGGCGTACGGGCGCTCGTCTCCACTCCCAGCAATATGGTCGCCTTGTCGGGCGTCGCCTCCCTGTGTCCCTCACCCGTGGTATTGATCGTGGAGATGGGAATGACCTGACTGGAGGTCTGTGCCGCCAGGGGAGCACAACCCAGAGTCAGGAACAGCACGGCGTTCGCGGCCGAACAAGTGCGTACAGAGACCTTCATCACATCCTCCCGGAAGAAATCCGGACTCCCTACACCGCCACCTCTCCGCAAGTGCCAGCACAGTAGTACGAGGCCGTGGGGGCCGCACTTATCTTACTGTTAATAACCGGCTTCCTGTCCGGCCTTCGGGTGTGATTCAGCCCCGATAACTGGCGCCTGCCGCCACCTGAACGTCGCCTCCAGCATCCTGACCGTGGATACCTCCCTCGACAACCTCTGTATCAACACGATTCGCACACTGGCCATGGACGCGGTCCAGAAGGCCGAAAGCGGGCACCCAGGCGCACCGATGGCGCTGGCACCGCTTGCCTATCTGCTCTTCACCCGACATCTGAAGCACAATCCGGCGGATCCGGCCTGGCCGGACCGGGATCGTTTCGTCCTGAGCAACGGCCACGCCTCGATGCTGCTCTACGCGTCCCTGCACCTGTCGGGGTACGCCCTCACTCTCGATGACATCCGCAACTTCCGCCAGTGGGGAAGCATCACGCCGGGCCATCCGGAGCACGGCATGACACCGGGCGTCGAAACCACCACCGGTCCGCTGGGCCAGGGATTTGCCAACGCTGTCGGCATGGCAGTCACCGAGGCCCACCTCGCGGCACACTTCAACCGGGAAGATCACACCGTCATAGACCACCATACATGGTTCATCTGCAGCGACGGTGACCTCATGGAAGGGATCTCTCATGAAGCCGCCAGCTTTGCGGGTCATTTCAGGTTGGGAAAGCTCATTGGCTTCTACGATGACAACCACATCAGCATCGATGGGAGCACCGATCTGACCTTCAGCGATGACGCCGCCAAGAGGTTCGAGGCCTACGGCTGGCATGTCCAGCGGGTTGCCGACGTAAACGACCTGGACGCACTGGAACAGGCCATCGCCGCAGCCCGCGCCGAGTCCGGGAGACCATCACTCATCATCGTCCGGACCGTGATCGGTTATGGGTCACCCAACCGGCAGGGGACTTCCAAGGCTCACGGCGAGCCACTCGGCGCCGACGAAGTCGCGCGCGCCAAGAAGGCACTGGGCTGGACCGCGACGGAGCCCTTCACCGTCCCCGAAGAAGCAGTGGAGCACTGGCGCCGGGGGAACGACGCACTGGCGTTTGCCAATGATGCCTGGCGGAAGGCCGTGATCAGATACGCCAAGGCGTTTCCGGATGAGGCGCGGGAACTCGGCCGGCGACTGCAGGGTGACCTCCCCGGTGGGTGGCAGCAGGCCGTGCCGGTGTTCACGGCCGAGAACGGCAATGTCGCCACGCGGGCCGCGTCCGCCGTCGTACTGAACGCCATCGCCGCGAAGGTCCCCGAGCTGATTGGTGGATCGGCTGACCTGGCACCATCCAACCTGACGCTCATAAAGGGGGCGCCAGCCTTCACACCCGCGAGGCCCGGGGGGCGGAACTTCCACTTCGGTGTGCGGGAACACGGAATGGCGTCCATCCTGAACGGAATGGCCGTGCATGGCGGCGTCATTCCGTACGGTGGAACCTTCCTGATCTTCTCCGATTACATGCGTCCCGCCATCCGTCTGGCGGCTCTGATGCATCAGCAGGTCATCTACGTTTTTACCCACGACTCCATCGGGCTGGGCGAGGATGGCCCGACGCATCAGCCGGTTGAACAACTGAGCGCTCTCCGGGTGATTCCCCACATGACGGTGATCCGCCCGGCGGATGCCAACGAGGTTGCCGAGGCCTGGCGGGTGGCGTTGCTGCACCGGAATGGCCCGGTGGCGTTGGTGCTCACACGTCAGAAGGTGCCGCTCATCGACCGGACGGGGCGTGGCTCGGCAGGTGAACTCAGGCGGGGTGGCTACGTGCTGGCCGAAGGCAACGGAGGAAGGCCGGATCTGGTCCTGATTGCATCCGGTTCGGAAGTGGGACTGGCGCTCCAGGCTCAGGAGCGACTGGCCTCGGGGCAGCGCTCGGTTCGGGTCGTGAGTATGCCCAGCCACGAGCTGTTCCTGGCACAGGCGGAAGAGTACAGGGATAGCGTGCTGCCGCCCGGGGTGCGTCGGATAGCCATCGAGGCCGCGCATCCGATGTCATGGCACCGCTTTCTTGCTCCCGGCGACGTGATGATCGGAATAGAACGTTTCGGGGCTTCCGCCCCGTATCAGCGCATCTATGAGGAGTTCGGAATCACCGTGGAGCACATCGTGGCAGCAGCGGGGTGAGGGCTTCCCATAACCGACTGAAAGGTCACGTACCGATGCCACAGTAGCGCGCCAGGCGATTGGTCGTCTCGCGCACCTCGGCCAGACTGGCGGCAGGGTGAATGAGGCAATAGCGGAGAACGGTCTGGCCGCGCACCTGGGTGGACGTCACCATGGCGTATCCATCTCTCGTCAGGCGCTCGATGGCACGTTCGACCGTGCGATTGGCTGCTTCAACGGTTGTCTCCGAAAGCCGCGGCGCGAAGGTGATTACGGCGAGTTGTGCCGGGGTAACAATGTCCCACCGGGAATCACTCCGGAGTTCGCGTTCGACCTCTTCCGCCAGTGCGATGCCGTGGTCCATGGCGGTGCGGAAAGCCGCCAGACCGAATATCCGGAGTGACATCCACAGCTTGAGCGCCCGGAAGCCGCGCGTGAGCTGGACTCCGTGTTCGTAGAAGACCATCTCCCGTTCCGCAATCCGTCCGACGTCGGCGAGATAGCTGGCGTTGTCCTCCGGATGCACGGCAAACGCCATACGGAGGTGTCGCACGTCACGCACCAGTACACAGCCGATTTCGAAGGGCTGGAAGAGCCATTTGTGGGGGTCGAGCGCCACGGAGTCCGCCAGCTCCAGTCCATCCAGCAGGCGTCGACCCCGCTCACTCAATACCGCTGCGGCGCCGTAGGCTCCATCTACGTGCAGCCACAGGCCCTCATCCGCGGCAATCGCCGCCAGGGAACGCAATGGATCAACCGCTCCCGTGTTGGTGGTACCGGCACTGGCGACGACGCAGAATGGCCTGCGGCCATTGTTCCGATCGTTCCGTATGGCGCTGCGGAGCGCGTTCGTATCCATCCGCAGATCCTGATCCACCGGGACCGATTCCATCTGTGACGGCAGAAAACCGAGGACGCGGAGTCCTTTCGCGACGGAACTGTGGGCCTGGTCGCTCAGGTATACGACCGCAGCTTCATCCGGTCCGCCCAGTCGGACGGCGCGCGCGGCTCCCAGGGCATGGAGGTTCGCCATGGAACCACCGCTGACAAAGAGACCACCGCCGGATTCCGGAAGACCGCAGGCCTGACGCAGGAGGTCTATCGTCTGTAGTTCGACTGCCGCGGGTCCGGAGGCGGCGAGCCAGTGCCCCGCGAAGACGTTGAAGCCCGACGCCAGCGCGTCTGCCATGGCTCCCACGAAGTTGCCCGGCCCCGGAACGAAGGCATAGAACCGTGGGTGGTCGACCGACATGATCGAGGAGAGCACTTCCCGTTCCACGAGAGAGAGGACCTCGTCCGGTGCAGTACCGGACTCCGAAAATCCACCTAACGCGGCGTCGAGATCCATCCTGGTCCGCTGGGTGGAAACGGGCTTCTCCCGAAGGGACTCATGGTGATCAACGATCATGTCCACCACGCGGTAGCCGATGGACCGCATGGCATCAGGGTTCAGTCTTAGGGAGGAATCAGGCATGTGAGAAGGTAACACTCCTCACTTGCCAACTTCATCGGGCTACGCGATCTCGTCCGGCAGCCGCACGAATGGTTTCCTCCCCAATCGGGCACCGTCCAGGTGGAGCATGGACAAACCCACTCCGGCAGCTCCCTGCATGAGACCCGTCTGTGCCATCAGGACTTCCGGTTGTACCCGATTCTCGGCCTGGATCCATTTCATGCCACCTGCATCCCGGGTGCCCCGCTCTAGAGTGTCGAACGCCACCTTCTCGGCAAAATCCAGGTGCCTGATCTCGCCCGTGGTACGGTGGAGAGAGACGAAGAACTCCGCAACGCCACAGTTACCGCAGCACTGGCTGATGTTGTTCCAGAAGCCGGGTGATCGTTGGGGGACTTTCATGTCCACTATGGCCGTGGCGCACTGCTCCACGGTCCCGGTGTAACTCCGGTTCCCGGTGGCCAGGGCAAGAGCCTGATACAATCGTGCGGTACCAGCCGGACCGTGACACCAGCTCAGGTAATACAATGACTCGTTCCCCGGGGTACTGTGGAAGATCATGCGCCCGCCACCGACCGTGGTGGTCATTCTCGATCTGAGCCATCGCTCACCGGCAAGGCCTGCTTCCAGGTGCTGTGGTTGCTTCGCCACCTGTGCAATTCGCGCCAGGAAGAACGCCACGCCCGCGGTCCCGTGAGAAAAGTTCGGATAGTTGCGGGTCATATCCGGCTGCACCAGCCAGGTGAGATCCTCACCCGCTGGCAGTGCGCGCTCGATGAGGCGATCGCCGGCGAGTGAGGCGATTCCAATGGCATCCACGTCAGGGGGCGCATCATGCGCCAGTGCGATCAATGACAGACCTATCCCTGCGCTGCCGGAGATGATGTCGGTGCTCGGTGTCCATTCCACACCTTTTCCGGCGCGACGCGCCGAAGACGCCAGTCGCCGAAGTACCCGCCAGATCCCGTCGCGGTAGCGTATGTCTCCCGTGGCACGCCACACGTGCTGCATCACGATACCGGTACCGGCCAGCCCACTATAAAGTCCCGAGTCGGCGTCGGCGGACTCGTCAGGCAGTGAGGCCAGCAGGTAGTCGGCTCCCCGCCGGGCGCGATCCAGAAAGGTCTCATCCTGGGTGGCAGCGTGCAATTCCAGGTAGAACAGCACGATGCCCGACATGCCGGTGTAGAGGTCCGTCTGCACTTTCGATGGATCCCGGGGGTCAACCGGCCAGTAGAGGCCACCGGAACCCCCAATTTCGACGCTGCGAAGCCAGCGCTCAGCCAACAGGGCAGCGCTCAGCCAGGTCCTGTCTCCCTGCCGTCCGTGTCCGTAGCGCTCCCACGCAGCCAGGATCCCTGGTCGGGAGAGCGTCAGGGCCGCAACGCCGAGACTGCCAGTGAGAAACGCCCGGCGGGAAGTGTTGGACATTCAGCTGTTCCCGGGTTCGAGGTCACGCCGACATTCTGTCTCCGGTTGGCAGGGGAGCGCCAGTGTCTATTGTTGCGGAGTGAGGGGCCAGGGTGTTTCCAGATCCGGAACCACGGCATCTCCGTTCCCGAACCAGATGCCGGGCGGAACCATCTCCGGCTGGATCCGCGGAGATCTCTGGCGAGCCGGAGCGGCGTCTGCTGCGAGTTGCGCCAGACCACTGAGGAACCCGTTCGTGGAGTGCAGTGATTCGACTTCTCCGGGGCGTTCGAGCGGGCATCCGGCCGCGGAAGTGGTGGCCAGACGCAGGACATCGTCCAGGTCAACCCTGCTGAAATCGTCAGGCGCGAACCGGTCGTTGTAGTACCGGACCAGCGTCGCTGTCTCGTTGGCGACTCCGCGCGAGACCGCCCGGTACATCGTTGCTATGGCGTGGACCATCTTGCCGTCAGGTGCCCGGTGCCCGCGCCCCGGACCGGCAAGGGTCACCGAGGAACCCTCGAAGTCGGCCGGATGGATCAGATGGCAGCCATCCATCACGAGTTCCAGCGAGCCTGATGCCTTCAGTATCGGCAACAGGGACCGGTAGGACTCGTGGGGTGTGGCCAGTATCACGGCTGCGCTTTCGGCAAGCGATGCTTCGAGATCACTGGTGAATGTCATTCCCGCCAGTTGCTCGCCGAACTGCGCATCCTGCAGGACGTATGGATCGTGGACACGGATCACTGCTCCGGAATCCCGCAGCAGCGTGGCAAGCACCAGGCTGGGTGAGTTGCGTGCGTCGCCGGATTCGCGATGATATGCCAGCCCCAGGATTGTCACGACCCGCCCCTGAAGCGAACCGAGTTGCAGGCGCATCTGCCTGACGATAGCTGCCGGCGCCGCATCGTTGATTGCCCTTGCCGCCAGGATCAGGCTGTTGCGCGAGGGAACACCGGCCTCTATTGCCCGCCACCACAGCAGGTGCCCGTCCCGGGGCAGGTTCTCCCCCCCAACACCAACGGTGGGAATCAGCAGCGCACCGCGTGATGGAGCCAGCAGGTCATCATCCCTCGATCCTCCCAGCCCCAGCACCTCATTCACGAGATCGCGCAAGGTGAAGTAGTCGATGTCCTCACGGTCGCAGAATCGCGCCACTTCCATGGAGAATGCGATTCGGACATCACGAAAGGCGTTCTCCAGTGTCTTCACAACCGATGCGGTGAGGCTGTTGGTGACGTGCACCCTGCCGTGGCTGACGATGATGCGATAGAGTGCCGCCAGCATCACGGGCGCTTCGGGATGAAGGCCTGCCACCAGCTTGTCCTGACCCGTGATCCAGTGCATGGCGTTGCCACGGCGGACGCGACTGGGACTGGAACCCAGAAGCAGGTCACGCCCATCCTGCAGTCCATGGTTGGCAAAGAGCGGGATCACGAGGTCCCGCATCACCGAAGGTGCCAGGGTGGATTCGATGACCACGAGCGGACGTCCGGCGCGCGGGCGCTGACTCAGAACTGCGGCTATGGAATCCAGGGATTCGAGCAGAGCCGAGTGGTCCGGTACGAGACCGGACATTCGAACCGGAACACATACGATGATCGCGTCGGCATCGGCACACGTGTTGTAATCGTGTGTTGCTGCAAGACGACCCGAGGCCACGGCACGGGCGATTTCACGTTCCAGCTCGGGCTCGCACGCACCCAGCGGCGAGCGACCTTCATTGATTGCGGCGACCTTCCACCCGGATCTCACAGAGTTGCGTTGCACCACGACAACACGCGGTGGCGGAGACCCGTCAGTTGGCTGCAGGGACGCCAGCACGGCCGCCGTGGCGGTACCCGTCAGACCCGGTCCAACGACTGCTATCTTGTTGAAAGACATTACGTTAACATCGACTGGCCAGCGGCATGTGTTTCCTTGGTGCTGGGTGACAATGCCATCATCGTGCCATCCGCCGTTGGTGGTGCGGGACACGGATTTCACCAGGCTGTGGGCACGCCAGGAAACGACTGCACGCGGCTGCAAGCGATGCTGGACGCACGGATGAGTTGGGAGTCCCTAATGGAGTTCAACCAGATTGGGCGAATTCGCTCTGGATGGATGACTCCGTCAGAAGGAGGAACGAGGCACGGGGTCGCGGTGACCCAATGGTGACGCTCGCTCCGCGGGCTACCTGAGGGTGCCCAGGCGCAAAACGGAGTCGGCCATGGCGCATTTTCCATGGGCACTGCAGGCGATCCTGACCTTGCCGGGTGGCAGTCGATCCCACAGAAGACGCATGCTTTCACGGCTTTCTTCCACACTGTCGGAAAACTCGGGTCGGGCGCCCTGGAAGCCGGTGACCGGCCGCCAGTTGATGGCGTCGCCGCCGAACAGGATGCCGCGGAACAGCCAGGCCATGCTCCCGGCGGTATGTCCCGGAACCGGAAAGGCCCACACGGTATCACGTCCCAGAGCGATGGCCGTATCCGATGAAATCGGCACGAATCTGAGTTCCCCCTCGTCGGGACGCGGATAGTCGTTCAACTCATCTCCTATTCGTGTGGCCCACCCCCGGTAGGCCTGACTGCCCGTGAAATACGGAACCTCGGCGCTGCCCAGTACGAACCGGGCGTGTCGGACCAGTGTCCATCCAGCGATGTGATCCCGGTGCGCGTGGGTAAGAAAAACCATTCGGACATCGGTGGCCTTCGCGTCGATGCGCCGCAGAAGGTCCGGAAGGACGCTTTCGGCGCCGGTCCACCCCAGGTCGATGACGATCACGCCGCTATCGGTCTGCGCCACGTAGATCATGCTGGCCCATGGGCCCGTTGTGGTAGCCGCCGCGGCGCGGTGAGGATCCTGAATCAGGTCCAGATCGTGGGTACAGGATGCGAACAGCAACCACACAAGGGTGGCAAGCAGGCAACTTCGCATGCCTGGTGCCCGCATCATTGCCGGATGCACGTCGGGCCGTTTTTCAGATCACCCATCGACGTCGGTGAGTTCCGGAGGTCACGCTCCCCGGAACGCAGCCGCCGCTTCCACAAATCCCCGGAACAGTCCGTGGGTGTGTGGATCGGTGACATCGAAGACTTCGGGATGCCATTGCACGCCAATACAGAAAGAACCGTTGGGTGACTCCACCGCTTCCACGAGCCCGTCACTGGAGTGCCCCACGGCCACGAGACCCTTTCCGACTTCCTTTATGCCCTGGTGATGCATGCTGTTCACCGGGACGTTGGTTTCGTCCATCAGCTTCTGGAGTCGTGAACCGGATTCAAGGGTCACCGCGTGAGCCAGGTGATCGCGTTCGAAACCATAGTTCGGGAAGTAGTCGTGACGGATGGCATTGGGGAATAGCGCCTCCAGATCCTGATAGAGCGTGCCACCTGCCGCGACGTTGATGACCTGCAGGCCGCGGCACAGGCCGAGTAGTGGCTTGCCGTCGGCGAGCGCCCAGTGCGTGAGTTGCAGCTCCACCCTGTCGCGATCGGTGTCGATGTTGCCCAGCTTTTCGTGAGGGTTCTCGCCGTAGGTCGCCGGATCCATGTCCACGCCGCCGGGGATGAGGATTCCATCGCACGCGTCGTAGACGGCGCGCAGTGAGGTTTCATCTTCCAGCAGGGGTATAAGTACCGGGGCCCCACCGGCAGTGGCGACCGCCTCATAATACCGCTGGTTCATGACGACCGAGTGTGGCAGGCCGGCTGGGATTCCGTCGATGGCCTGGAGGGTCTGCGTGGTGACGCCGATGAGTGGAAATGACACGGACAGGCTGGTTACGGGTCTGCTGCGTTTGGGAGCTGGCAGTGGGACGCCCGGCAGCGGTCACCGTGTGCCGATACCACCAGCACCGCGGCTGCCACGCCCGCCCGGCCGTCCCGCACGAATTATATCCCGCTGGGCCGGCAATCCATCAGGATTGACAGGTCCCGGTCAGGCCTTGGTGTCTCCTCCGGAACTCAGGTCGCAGTGGCTACCTGACCCGGCTCACCTCCAGGACCCTGCATGACAGACGACGGGACTTCCACCTCCGACACGGGCCGGAAGGCGATGGACCGGTCTGTCACCTTTTGTGCTGCCGGCGCTGTGGCGGTGACACCCTCCGCCGTTTCCACGATGATCTGGTCAACTACGGCGCGCAGGTCTCCAGTCTTCCGGTAAGTCTCCAGTTGCCGGTCGGCGCTGGAACCATTCTCCAGAATATGAAAAGCGTACTCGACTTCCCGGCGCGACCCCAGTTCGTCAAGGACGTCACCCAGGAACCATTCAATGAACTCCCGGATGAGTTCCTTGGCGGGCTTCTCCGTATCCCTGCCGAAGTCGATCAGCTTGCCGCCCAGGCCGTATCGGACAGCACGCCACTTGTTCTCCTCGATCAGTTCCGCCGGATAGATGCGGAACGTCATGTTGTCCCGTCGCAGCTTCCAGAGCTTGAACATGAGCGCCTGAAGGATGGCGGCGATGCAGACCGCCTCGTCCACCCGGGTGCAGACGTCGCAGATGCGGAACTCGAGGGTGGGATACTTCCAGTGCGGGCGCACATCCCACCACACTTTGGAGCCATCCACGATGCAACCGGTATTGACCAGCGTGCGGAGGTAACTCTGGTACGCTGACCATGACGCGATGTATGGCGGCAGCCCGGTCCTGGGAAACGCCCGGAAGATCGCCGACCGGTATGACTTGAGTCCTGTGTCCCGGCCGATCCAGAACGGCGAGCTGGTGGACAGGCAGAGAATGTGCGGCAGGACGTAGCGCGACACATTCGTGCAATCGATGAGAAAGTCGTGGTCCTCGACACCGATATGGACGTGGGTACCGAAGATGAGCAGCTGCTGCGCCAGTTGTGCCATGGCTTCACGCGTGCCCAGGTATCGTTCCAGCGGCGTGATCTCCTGGTTCGCCCAGTGGGAGAAAGGGTGGGTACCAGCCGCGGCGATGCGCAGCCCCTTGCGTCCAGCCAGTTCCATGACTGATCGACGCAGGTCGACCAGCTGCTCGCGTACCTCCTGGGGAGTGTGACAGACCCGGGTGCCGACTTCCACGATGGATTGATGCAGCTCTGGCTTCACCTGCCCCAGAACGAGGCGCTCGTCCTCCAGAATCTGCGTTATGTACGACTGCAGTTCCCTCGTGTTGGGATCGATGATCTGGTACTCTTCCTCGACCCCGATGGTAAGACTGGGAGGTTTCATGTCAGGTTCCCTCCTTCCTGGCAAGGTGACACCGAGAGGCGCAGTTCCGTGTTGCGTCACAGTGACGCTGTCCTGTCCTACCCATCGTCACACCTCCTTTCAGCGTGCCTGCACCAGGAAGGTTGGCACCGTGCTCCCGCCACCGGCTGTGACATTAAGGAGCACCGCGGTCGACAGACGCGTCAAGAGCCCTTCCATATAGGCGCCGTTCGTCACGAATGGTGCGGTGTCGTACTGACGTTCCAGAATCTCCAGACTGCCATCGATCCACGATGGATAGAGTTCCCCCGGAATGGCAACCCGTTCCTGAACGATGTGGGGACTTTCCTGAGCGTTGACCAGCGCGCTTTCCCACTCGCTGCGGGTCACGGTCCATCCCAACGTGATCCCCTTGCCGCCGTATTCATCGTTCGGTTTGAGAACCAGGTGTTCGCGGTTTTCAGCGGCCCAGGGCAGGAGATCGATGGATTCGCCCCGGAAAACCGTTCGCCGTCCGGTCACGACTCTGGTCCAGGGGATGCAGTCGGCGATGGCTGCCTGCTCGTCCGCATCGAACATCGAAGAATGCTGCTCGTCACTCAGCACCGCCAGTGATGCCTTCTTGTGAAGGATCTTGCTGCGGAAACCGTCGACCATGCAGACGGCCCGCCTTCTTACCGCCTGAACCACGGGTGAATCCAGACCGCAACGTTCGACCAGCTCCGAGATCAGCACGCGCTTATATATGACATCCACAGGCTTTCCCTGCACCCACAGATGTCCGCCGCTGAAGGTTACCCTTTGCGGGTCGTCGATGAGACAGTCGATTCCCATCGCCTTCAGATAGTGCTGGAACATCTCGAACTCGGTCACCGTGGGGACGTCATCCCAGTCGAGGATGGCTACACGGGGAAGGCTTCGTCCACCCGAGAACTCCCGCCATGAATCGAGCAGTGCGCCGATGACTCCGTGACGCGCCGGTAACGGCATGATATCGTGCGTCCGGCTGAACTCCCGCATGGCTGGCAGGTCCAGGAAGGCGTCGCTGAGCGCATCATTGTACCCGGGCCCCGCGGGCGTCTCGGCATTGTACTCCGTCAGCGCCAGCGCCCCCGTTTCCGGCACCAGAAAGAAGTCGAGGCGGGAGGTGGGGCTGCTGACGGTGAATCCCGGGTCATCCGAGAGGAGAGTCTCTTCCCAGTCGGTCAGACAGAAGGCAGCGCGGAAAGTCGCGTCTTCCATGGCCCGCTGCTGGGCCCGTCCGAAGGCGCGCAACAGCGGCATGATGCGGTTCTGCAGAGCCTGATACTCCGCCACGGTCATGAAGCGCGGTCGCAGCACGGTGCACAGCGTACGTCCGCCGAACACGAGTCCACGGGAACGCAGGACGCGCTCCAGGTGCACATGGCTGGCCTCCGCTACGTCCGGCGTCAGAAGATCATGATAGATCCGTTCAGCCCGCCGGGCATCGGTCGTTGAACCTTTCATGGACAACTCCTGCAGGATGCCACAGTGCGATGCCTCCGCATGTGCCGGAACACATACCGGTTCAGAACAGTGTGTTCCACCGAAGTTCCTTCATTTGAGGACGCGGCTGGAGGGCCAGCCGGATGGCCATGTCCGCCATCTTCTGCACCGCCCATTCGAAGTATTCCGGCGTCAGGGAATAGAGATCCATGTCGGGCGCCGGGTTCATGAAATCGATTGCGTACGGCACTCCGTCCCGGATGGCGAACTCGATCGAGTTCATGTCATAGCCCAGTGCGTTCACGATCGTCAGGGCGTCCTTCACCACCCGCTTCCCCAGCTCCGGCGTGAGGTGCTCGTGCTCCACCAGATACTTGCGCTCACCCGGATCATACTTCATGGGCAGGATATGATCGCGACCGATGCAGAGACAGCGCACGAAATGTTCCCATTGAATGAACTCCTGCACCACCATTGTCAGGAGACCGGACTGGTCATAGTGGTGGATGAGTTCCTCGAGCGAGTGGCAGACATGGACCTGCTTCCAGCCCCCTCCATGAGCATCCTTCAGGATGCAGGGCAGACCCACGTAGTCCAGAATGCCTCCCCAGTCCACCGGGTAGCGGAGATTCCGCAGACTCTCGCCCGGCACGATCCCGGGCACATACTCCTTGTTGGGCAGCAGTACGGTTCGGGGTGAGACTACTCCCAGTTTGCTTATCAGGATGGAGCCGAAGTACTTGTCGTCGGCCGTCCACATGAAGGGATTGTTGACGACCGTCTTCCCCTCCAGTACCGCCTTCTTGAGATACGAGCGGTACATGGGTACCTCGTGCGAGATACGATCGATCAGCACGTCCCAGGGAACGGGCGCATCGTAGAACTCACCACCGATCCTGCCATACTCAGCGACCACACCCTGGTCGCGCGAATTCACGGCGTCGATGAAGGCCGGAGGCCAGGACCATTCACGACCGACGAAAAGTGCCACCTTCCTTGTCATGGTGCCGGTTCCTCGTGATTGGTGTGTGATGGCTGGAACAGTCGCAGGGCCTGGCCCTGTGGCCGCCCACGTCACGATCCCACGCTCTCCACCTTCGTCCCCTCTGCTCCCCCCGGACCATCAGTCATGTCCTCCGACATATGCCAGAATCATGCGTTCCCAGTATGGCCAGTCGTGTGCCCATCCATCCCAGACACGAAGGGCGTTCCCTATCCCGCGGGCCCAGAGAATGCCGCTGAACTGGGCGTTTTCCTCGTAGTTGGGATCCCCCCGGCCGGTGGCAATTATCAGGTCCTGCCGCCGGAAAGCTGCCAGGCGGTCAGGGTCCTCTTCGTGCTGCATGAAGTCGTAGGGATTGCACCCATAGACATTCCCATCCGAGTAGCCGCCGGTCATCCCCTTGATGTCGTACATGCCACTCATGCCAATGATGCGATGAATTAGTGTCGGGTTCCTCAACCCGATGCTCATGGCGTGGAAGGCACCAAAACTGGCGCCCGTGGCAATGACGAAGGGGTTGCCATTCACGTGCGCCGTGAAGGGCAGCAGTTCGTCCCGGACGTAGCGATCGTAAAGCAGGTGGAGCCAGGCGCGGTGCCCCGGATGGACTCCCTTGTCGTACCAGCTCTGGTCGTGATTTGCATCGATGCACCAGAGCTGGATCCAGCCCCGCCGAATGTGTTCCCCGAGAACATCCGGCATGTAGCGATCGGGCCACTCGTTGTGATCGCCCATGGTGGTCGGGAACGCGATGAGCCGGGCACCACTGTGCCCGAACCAGCGGACGTGCATCGTTCGGCCCACCGATGGTGAGTACCATGCCCTATGCTGCCCCGGCATTCTCGTTCCCATGTCACCCCCTCGTCCCACCCAGAAGAAATGGAAGCGCGGTCCGGAGTCGCCGGCCCCACGCGGCCTCGTTATGCATGCCAGCAGAGTCTTCCACCCACATCAGGTCCCTGGACCGCCGGTATCCATTGGCTATCAGCAGATCGCGCATCTCCCGGGCGTTGGCCAGAGTACCTTCGCCTTCCCTGGCGCCAACGTCGAGGTAGATCCGTCCGCGAACGTACGGCGCGGACGCCACAAATGGGAAGATGGCCCCCCCGCCGAACCATAGAGCAGGGCTGAGCACCCCGGCAAAACCATACCTCCCGGGATGCCGGAAAAACCCGTACAGACTGATCAGTCCCCCGAGGGAAGACCCGGCAATCCCCGTGGCCTCCTCCGATGGATCGGTCCGGAACCGGGAGTCCACCATCGGCTTGACCGTGTCGTGCAAGAACGCAAGATAGGCATCCCCCTCGCCACCACCATGCCGGGGATCGGCAAACGGAGAGTATTCCCGGATCCGATCGATCCCGGCGTTGGGTACACCCACCACGATGACCTTCCGGCCCTTGCGGGGAGCCTTGGCGATGGCGGTATCCACGCCCCACTCTCCCGCGAACGAGGTCGCTGGATCGAAAAGGTTCTGACCGTCGTGCATGTAGAGGACCGGGTACCGCTGTTCGTTGCGGTCGTATGACGTCGGCAGGTAGACAAGAATATCCCGACGGTTCCCCAACTCTGGGCTGTACAGACCCGGTATGACCTCCAGGCGGCCCGGTGCAGTGCGCCGCCGCGCACGCCACTTCTCCAGAAACTGTTCGTGCTGCGACATGGACCGCTAAACCTAGACCGTCGTTCGTGATCCCTGCAGGTAGGCCCGAAACTCGACCCCGGGGCTGTATTCCCGGGGCTCGGCTGAAGCGCCCGGGGTGGGCCTGGCCACAAGACTCCAGGAAACCTAGAACAGGGGCGGTATGCCGGCTCCGGGCTGCGGTGTGGCTGGAATACCCCTGATCGCTTCTGCCTTCCGTGGTCGCGGATGGATCTCGTCCAGCGTGTTCGCGTCATACAGGCGCCCGTTCTTCATGACCATGCCCACGGAGTTGGTGTTTCGGATGCTGACCAGAGGGTTACGATCCAGCACGACGAAATCAGCCAGTTTGCCAGACTCCAGGGATCCCAGGTCATTCGAGAGCCCCAGCGCCCGTGCGCCCAGGATGGTGGCGCAGCGCAACACGTCGAAGTTGGACATGCCGCCACTGGAGAGCATCCACATCTCCCAGTGGTAACCCAGCCCCTGCAACTGACCGTGACTGCCCACGCCAACCAGACCACCTGCCTTCAGAATCGCGTTCGCCCCACGGGCAATCTTGTCAAAGGAGTATTCATCCCGGGAATACCAGCCGGCATCATTCCCGCCACCACCCAGGCCCCGCACCCGTCGGCGTGACTTGCCCGCCAGCTCCTCGTAAGGCGTAAAGCGGCGCAGCCTGGCATCACCGTATACATCCTCGGTCGTGTACCACCAGTTCTCGCCGAAGGGGCCGTTGTAGGAGACGATAAGTGTCGGCGTATAGGCTATGCCGCTCTCCGCAAAGAGCATCTGCACATCCTTGTAGAACGGAAACATGGGAATGGCGTGCTCCTGGCCGGGATAGCCATCGATTGCCATCGTCAGATCATAGCGTGTATCCAGTGCACCTTCGGTCGTCGGCATGATGTTCTGCTCACGGGCGGCAGTGAGTATCCACTGCCGCTGCTGCCGGTTGCCGCCGACGTACATCTTCAGTGTCTTGGTGTCGTAGTACTGGCTGTAGCGTCGCATCACGCGGCGCGCATGCTCGAGATCCTGGATATTCTCTCCGGCACCCGGGACATACACGGTGGAAAAGAGACCGGGGCCCGTGGAGTAGATCCGGGGACCGGTCTCCAGACCGGCGGTCACCAGATCCTCGTACGACAGCACGTCGGTGGTTCCGGTCTGCGGATCGCGCGTGGTGGTAACGCCGTACGCCAGATTGGCCAGGTACGACCAGGGCTGCTGATGGATACCGCTCCTCAGGCCGAGGTGTGCGTGAGTGTCCACGAAACCGGGCACGATGGTCTTGCCGCTGACGTCGAAGACTCTGGCCCCCGAAGGTATCCTGACCCGGCCGCGCGGGCCGATGGAAAGAATCCGGTTGTTCTGGACGACGAGATCTCCATTGGGAATGATCTCATTTCCGTTCATGGTGACAATCCGCGCGCCGCGGAAAACCGCCGTTCCCTGCGGGATATCCCGCTGAGCCCGGACAACGATCCTCGTTTCCGCGGGCTCGTACCGTGGACCTGAGGGCGTAGCGGCGGCTGCTGGTGCTGGAGGAGTCACTGCCTCAAGAGAGTCCTGGAATCGCCGGGCGCGATCAAGGTCATACACGAAGTGAGAGTTCCCGATGGAGAAGTGGACCGCCCGTCCGTCAGCACTCCAGCTGGGGAATTGCCCGCCTACTTCGGTAAGACGTCGAACCGGAAGTTCGGCGCTCTCCGGTGATGCCAGACTGATGGTGGGTGCGGTGCCCGATTCGATGAGGGGCAGCACGTACAGATCATTGGCAACCTGCACCAGGACCTGATCTCCGCCCGGGGAAAGCTCCATGCTGGCAGCAGCGGCAGCCGAGGTGGCTTCCGGACGACGGGCACCGGTGACCCGAAGGTGCGTGCGTTCATCGGTACCGTCCCAGCGTATCGAGACCAGACCCGTACCTCCCCCGTACAGATAGATGCGTGACGAATCCCGGCTAAAATGCGGATTGCCTCGATCGCCGGCTGGCGCAATGAGAGTGGCATCCCCTCCCGCCGCGGGTATCCAGACCAGTTCGGCGGCGCCGGCAAAACCACCTTCCTCCAGCGCAGGCTGCGCTGGTTCCCGGATCACCACGATGCGGCCGTCATCGGGGGACCAGGCCGGTTCGGTATACATCGCCCGTGACCGGGAGAGTGGAACAGGCTGTCCCCCGGCGACATCGATCCGGTACAGTTGGCCACCGTCACTTGTCCACGACACCCAGGCGAGTGACCTGCCATCGTGGGACCAGGCCGGCTGGGCTTCCGTCCCTTCCATGCTCGTCAGGCGACGGGGAGAGCCCGCGGGGAAATCCATCAGGTACAGCTTGTCGAGTGCAATGAAGGCCAGTCGACGTCCATCGGGCGACGGGACCGCGTCGCGGATCTGCTTGACCGTGAACTCCGCCGAATCGCTGATCGGGTATGCGAACTCCAGCTTCGGCCCCAGTTCCAGTGCCGCCTGTACGCGGAACGGAATTTCAGACTGGCCCGATCCATCCACCGGGATGCGCCAGATCCTGCCGCCATACGAGGCGATTACCGCCCTGGAGTCCGGAGTGAACGAGAAACCCGGCAGGGCATCCAGAGAGGCCACCGACTCCTGTTCGTCGCGTTGAACCGGAAATGCCAGCCAACGTTCTTCCCCGGTCGTGAAGTCCCTCAGGCGGAGTCCGGTTTGCGCCTCATAACGCGATCCGTAGACCAGATAGCGTCCATCGGGCGACAGAGCCGGCCTTATTGCTCCTCCCAGAAGGTTCGCCCGGGTGTCTCGCCTGCCAGTCTGCCGATCGAGCGTGATCAGCGAATACTGCGGGAATCCCGCGTTGTATTCCCATGCGCCGCTCCGCTGCGCCAACCAGATGTAGCGCTCGTCGGATCCAAACGCCGGTCCGATCAGGCTGAGCGGCCCGGTGGCTGGCACGGGCGAGGGATCGCGAACCAGTTGTACCCCACTTCCACCATCCTTGTGGTACATCCACGGCTTGGACACGCCGATCGGTGTGACGGCGCGGGAAACCACGATGTAGTTGCCATCAGGGGTCCATTCCGGAGAACGGAACCGGTCCTGTTTCCCCTTCGTTATCTGTCTGGTCTTCCCGGTGGCGACCTCGATGGTCCAGACGTTGTCACCTCCATCCCGGTCGGAAGTGAAAACCACGGACTTGCCGTCCGGAGAAAACCGGGGCTGGGCATCGAACATCATCCCCCGGGTCAGTTGCGACGCGTTGCCGCCCTCGATAGGCATCGTATAAAGGTCGCCCAGAAGGTCGAACACTATGGTTCGGCCGTCAGGACTGACGTCCAGCGAGATCCAGCTCCCTTCTGTGAGGTCGAGCGTGATCGTGCGGGCGGGCTGGATGGAGAGACCGGAGCTGTCCGCCTTGCCCTGGGCGGACGCTGCCAGTGCAGCCAGCATCAGCGCTGCCGGGATGGCGCGGAAGGAGCAGTAGGAGCGCATCGTGGTGAATTGCGTCGTGTAGATATGGGACTGCCGAACCGGGAGCGCATACGATGCTCCGTTGGGCCTCGGCGCGCCATCCCGGCATGCAGCGGGAGGCTTCGGGCAGCGTCCTCTCGCCGAGTCTCCCCCCGGTGGCGCAACGCCACCCGGTGCGACAGATTCGCTGCCAGCGATCCGGACAGGGCAGGTCGATCGCTACACAGCCGGGAGGCCACAATGAGCGGGAAGAAAGTCGGCGTCGATGAGTTGACCTCAGGTGTCAATCGCCGGGAGTTCATCCACGGTACTGCGGCCGGCGCTGCCGCTTTCATGCTCGGCGATCGCATCCCCTGGCGGACGCCTCCGGGGGCGCAGGATGCGATAGCCTCCCAGATAGCCGCCCAGCACGACGCCAGTCTCCGGATGCTGCGCGAATGGATCGCACTGCCGTCCATTGCCGCGGAGAACAAGGGTTATCCGCAGGGCCCCGACCACATGGCCCGCCTGGCGCGTGATGCGGGATTTGACCATGTGGAGGTCATACCCACAACGGGAAAAAGCGGTGTGTTCGCCACACTCGATGCCGGCGCCGCGACCACGCTGGGCGTCTACTTCATGTATGACGTCAAGCAGTATGACCCGGCGGAGTGGAGTTCTCCGCCCCTGGAAGGGCGTCTCGTCGATCGCCCGGGGCTGGGCCGGGTCATAGTGGGTCGTGGCGCCACCAACACCAAGGGACCCCAAGTTGCCTGTCTGGCGGCGCTGCATGCGTACAAGGCGCTGGGTCGAAAGCCACCCGTCAACCTCGTGCTCGTCTGCGAGGGTGAGGAGGAGATCGGCTCACCCAGCTTCCCGCAGATCGTGCTCCATCCGAAAGTGGAGGCGGCGTTGAGGCGCTGTGTGGGTATTGTCATCCCCCTGGGAAATCAGGACCCTGACGGGTCGGTAACGATCAACCTTGGCGCCAAGGGTATCGTGGAACTGGAACTCGTATCATCCGGTGAGAAGTGGGGGCGCGGTCCCCGCCTGGATGTGCATTCCAGTCTCGCCGCCCAGATAGACTCCCCCGCGTGGCACCTGGTCCAGGCGTTGAATACCCTGGTGAAGGCGGATGGCCATACACCCGCGGTCGCCGGCTTTTTTGACAGGGTCCAGCCGCTCTCCCCCGAGCTCCAGCGCATTCTGGAAGCTGCTATCCCGAAGAAGGATGAGGCCGCGACCAGGAAGGCACTCGGTGTAGATCGCTGGATCGAGGATGAGAACTGGCACGATTCCCTGGTGAGGCTGGTAACGCAGCCCACCATCAATATCGAGGGACTGGTTGGAGGCTACACCGGGCCTGGAGGCAAGACGATCCTCCCCCATCGCGCAGTTGCCAAGATCGACATGCGCCTGGTGCCGGACATGACGGCGAAGGGAACCCTTCAGCTCCTGCGGGATCATCTGGCACGGCACGGTTTCGGTGATATCGAAGTCAACATGACGGGCGGGTATGATCCGACGCAGACCGATCCAGACTCCCGGCTGGTGAAGGCACAGATCGCCGCCTACCGCAAGCTTGGCGTGGAACCGGTTCTCTGGCCGCGACTGGCCGGATCCTGGCCTGGGGTCACATTCACCGGAGCTCCGCTGCATCTGCCCGCGGGTCAGTTCGGAACCGGCATTGGTGGTGGGGCACACGCTCCTGACGAGTGGTTCCTGATCGACTCCACGAATCCGAAGGTCTCGGGTCTGGATGGTGCAGCCAGATCATTCGTGGAGCTGTTCAACGCGCTGGCCTGAGTTAAGGAGGCCCACTGGGACTGTACGGGGACGCAGCCAGCAAGATGTCCTTGATACTTATCCCAAACCTTCCTGGCCGCACTGGTACGCTGCTGGGAGGTAATCCCTTTCGGACCATCGCCATGCAGGACCGATTCCTGCGTCAAGGGGCAGTAGGTGCATGGGAGGTTGCAGCCACTGCAATGAGGCACGCATGACGCAGCTCAAGCGATCCCCGTACTTTCGCGCCCACCTGCGTGGCACGAAGGCAGGCAGTGAAGGTCCGACCGGATGAATTGATTTCTCTGAGCTGAGCGCTGTCCTATCGTGATGCGGGAAGGATCCCACGCTCGATAGCAACTGTCACTGCGGCGGTACGGTCATCCACCCCGAGCTTTGTGAAGATGTGTAGCAGGTGGGTCTTGACCGTTGCCTCACCAATTCCGAGGTCCCTTGCGATCAGTTTGTTACTGGTGCCCTTCGCCACCTGGGCCAACACCTCGAGTTCCCGAGCGCTCAGTGCCCGATCGTCGAGACCACGTGCATGACCCACGAGCCTCGAAGCCACCGATGGAGAAAGCATGGACTGTCCTCTGGCAGTCGCTCGTACAGCCCGAAACAGGTCATCACGTGGTGTTTCCTTGAGGAGATAACCTGTTGCACCTGCCTCAATCGCTCGGAGGATATCAGCGTCAGTGTCGTAGGTTGTGAGGATCAGGACCTGGGTGCCGGGAGAACGCTGTCGGATCTGACGCGTTGTCTCGACTCCGTCCAGGACAGGCATACGCAGATCTATTAGGGCAACCTGTGGGAGATATCTGCATGCCAGCTCTACCGCTTCGTGTCCATTGGAGGCTTCTCCCACAACCTCGAAGTCCGTCTGCGAGGTCAACAACCCTTGCAACCCGGCTCGTACGATCGGATGGTCGTCCGCAATAACCATTGTAATGCGGTTCATGGACGCTCGCTGAAACCCTGGGTTTCGGTTGTCTGCCAGGTAGGTAGCAGTACGCTGATCGCTGTGCCCATTTGTGGTTCACTCTCGATGGTCAAGTCGCCCCCGAGTTCCTCTATACGCTCCCGCATCGCCTTCAGTCCGAACCCACGCATTTGTGTCAGTTCGTCGACAGCGAACCCTGTACCGTCATCCCGGATATCGAGAGCAACGTGCTCACCCATGTAGGAGAGGGTGATCACCACATTCCCTGCACGGGCGTGTTTTCTGACATTCGAGAGAGCTTCTTGGACAGCACGCAGCAGAGTAATGTCAACCTCGGCGTGCAGCGGAACAGCCGGTCCCACAACGGAAGTCCGCACGAGAATTGCCGTTCGTTCTGCCCAGCGGCTGGCGGCACGGGTGATGGCCTCGGGCAGCTCCGCCCGATCCAGCAGCTCCGGTCGCAGCGCCCCAATGACACGTCGCATATCCTCCATGCTCTCACGCGCCACGCTGCGCGCCCTCCCGACCTGTTCCCCTGCGGCTTCGATGTCAGTGTGGAGCAGTTGTTCAGCAGTTTCAAGGTGCATGATCACAGCGCTCACACCCTGTGTCACTGTATCGTGCAGCTCGCGTGCAACACGTTGGCGCTCCTCCAAGACACCGGCCACGCGCTCCGCTGCAGCAAGGTCGTTACGTGTCGCGGCGAGCGTTTCGGAAAGAGACTGCATTCGGGCTGCCTGCCGGACTATGGACCGGAGGAACAGACCAATCATCACCAGAAGTACCCCCCGTGACAACAGAAACGCCGCGAGCTCCACCGATGTCAGGTTCACGCTGCTGGGTGCGCGACCTGCCAGTCCCGCATGACCTGCCAGGAGAGCCGCACCGATCACCGCCCATGACACTGGCAGCACGACGAAGAACATCGGGACGATGGCCAGTCCCACGAGCCAGAACGCCATTGAATTGTGGGTCAGCACCATGTTCAGGGCGATTCCGGTTGCAGTAAGCAGGGCTATGGCTGGCCAGGCTCTCGGAGAGTCGAGGACTACCATCCGTCGCCATACCTGCTCCCAGAACATCATGAACGCGATCGTGGGGAGCACGACAATGCGCGCGCTGCCTCCGTCCATCCACCAGCCAATCCCGGCCAGGACCAGCAGCAGATAAAACGCTAGGGGCCAGCTACGCATCCAGCGTCGCCATGCCCAGGCGGCCCATGTCGCTGCATTCTCACTGATTGGAGCGCTCACGCCTTCAAAGGTACGCCCTCTTCGCTGAAGCGCACCGTCCTACAGGTGGATTGTCCCATCCATCGATCGGCGGATGGCCCGCCTACAATCGACCGATGGTCAGTCCAGCTCTCCGACCCGTAATCTCGGTCATCGCCGCGATGTGCGGCGTGATCCAACCCAACAGCGACCTGCCCTCATGCGAATCATCAAGTGCCTCCTTCTTCTCACGCTCATTGCGTGCCGCGACAGTACTGCCCCGGCACCTCGCGTCCCAGTACGTGGTTTTGTTTCCGTCTCACTCGCCACCGTTCTTGAGTACGTGGACTATGGCGGCTCAGGATCTCCTCTCGTGCTGCTTGCCGGGCTCGGCAATACCGCTCATGTGTTCTCCGGATTCGCACCACGCCTGGCTGACGAATTTCGCATCGTTGCAGTGACGCGACGCGGATTCGGTGCCTCCAGCCAGCCGCCCTCCGGCTACGACACGCATACACTGGCTGAGGATATCGGCATCCTGCTCGATTCCCTTCGTCTGGCTCAGGTGGATCTGGTAGGCCATTCGGTGGCGGGTGACGAAATGACCCGTTTCGCGATCGAGCATCCCGATCGTGTGCGAAAGCTGGTCTATCTCGATGCAGCGTATGATCGCGTATCACTCGGATCTCTGCTTGAGGAGCATCCGTTTCCTGACGCACCCCTGCCGTCATCCTTTGATCTCCTGTCACCCGCTTCTTGGAGTGCGTACATCGCCCGGATCCGGGGCGTGAGCTTGCCAGCTGAAGAGATCCGCGCAATCTATACGTTCGGCCCGGGTGGTGCGATTGAAGGAGAGGTGACCCCACCAGCCGTGCTGTTCGCGCTCCTCACTGGTATAGAAGCCCCCGAGTGGACCAAAGTAAGTACACCCGCGCTGGCAATCTACGCGGTGCCCGAAGATGCTGCGGATGTCCTGCCCTGGCTCCGACCATCCACTCCGGGGTGGAGCAGTGCCCAGGACCTTGTCAAGACCGTCTACTTGCCGTTCTATCGCGCACAGCGTGAGCGTTTCAGGAAACAGATGCGGGCCGGGCGGGTTCTCGAGCTCCTGGGAGCGAACCATTACCTCTTCTTGACCCATGGCGCGCAGGTGGCACAGGCCATCCGCGAGTTCCTGCAAGACCAATGAACCCGCCAATGCGCCACTTTCTCATGATGGTCGCATCGCTTGCCGCCATCGCATGCGCGCACCGGATCCCCTATCCAATCCAGTGGTTGTCACACCGCTCGCGACAGAATGGGTTGACTCGTTGGGTTTCGTCAACCGTCGTATCGGAGTCGGTGACACATGGGTACACGCGATTGATTACGGAGGACACGGCCAGGTTCTCGTGTTTCTTGCCGGACTAGGCAACACTGCTCACGTCTTCGACGGATTTGCCCCCCGGTTTACCAATCGATTCCACGTGCTTGGAATCACAAGACGCGGATACGGCGAATCCGGGCGACCTTCCGGTGGATTCGGCACCGGGAGGCTCGTGGAGGACATCCGGACGGTTCTCGATTCCCTCGACATCGATCGCGTAGTCCTTGTTGGGCACTCCGTTGCAGGCGATGAACTCACCGGCTTTGCAGTTCGCCATCCGGAACGTACGATCGCGCTCGTGTACCTTGAAGCGGCATACGACCGTCATGGCATGTCGGGGAGGATGCTTCAGCTCCTGATGCTCGATCAGCTCCCGCCCTCCGCGCCGAAGCCAGGCAACCGGGATCGCGTCTCTGTAATGGCCACTCAGGCGTATCTGCAGAGCATTTACGGCGTACTGTGGCCCCTCAGTGAAGTCAGGGCAACGAAGCGCTTTGATATCAATGGACGCCTGCTGGGAGACTCCACATCCGGCACGACTGGCGTCAAGGTGATGCGTGGTGAGGAGCGGATGCAGTACGAGCGCATCCGCTCCCCAGTGCTGGCTTTATACGCGGTCAATCGATCAACCTATCGGGACTATCCGTGGATCCGTCACATGACGGTTGGTCGCGGCGTGAAATACCAGCAGGCGGCGCGGGCCTCCCGGGCCCAGAACCAGTTCGAACGAGAGGAAAGAGAGCGCCTTCGCGAGGCACTGCCTGCGGCCCGGATCGTGGAGCTGGAAGATGCCTCCCACTACCTCTTCATCTCGGATGCCGACCGCGTGGAGGCAGAAATGAGGGAGTTTCTCGCGCCTTATCAGGATATCGGACGACAGCGATGACCGCTACAGATCCGGGAAGAACTGTCCGGCTCACGCAGCGGCAGGCATGGCTCGACTGGCTGCGCATCGGAGCCGTGATCAGTGTAGTGGCATACCACGCAGCCATGCCATTCGCCGCCGGCGAGACTTGGCACATCCGGAATCTGCAGGAGAGCGAACTGCTGCTCGAAATCAACTTTCTCACTTCGCGCTTTCGCATGCCTCTGCTCTTCTTCATCTCCGGCGCGGTGACCTTCCACCTTCTGTCCCGTAAGACAGTACTCCAGTTCGTGCGGCTCCGTTTCGTCCGATTGATGATTCCGTTGCTGTTCGGAATGCTGGTGATTGTGCCACCTCAGATCTATCTCGAGCGTCTGAGCGCCGGGGATGCCCAGTCGTTTCTGTCGTTCTACCCTACCATCTTCACCGCCACACCGTATCCTGTTGGCAACCTGAGCTGGCATCACCTCTGGTTCATATTCTATCTGTTCGTCTACGATCTGGTTCGTGCACCGGTATTCCGCTGGATGATGACGCGACGCGAGGGAAGAGGCTTGCGCTGGATCGACTGGTGTTCCAGCGGCGTGAGGGTCTACTTGCTTGGTTTGCCGCAGGTAGTCGCCTTTGGCACACTGATCGAGGCCTACCCGAGCACACAGGATTTTGTGCATGACCTGACGATGCACACCGTCTACGGTGCCTCGCTCGTGACTGGATTCCTCGCCGCGGCCCATCGACCACTGCTGGATAGCATCACCCGTAACCGCCGCCGTTCGCTTGGCCTTGCTATGTTGACGATGGCTGCGATCAACTACGTCCGCTGGAATGATCTCCAGCCGTGGGCGATACAAGGCGCGCTCCCACAGGAGGCGTGGCCCGCACGAGTGTACTTGTTCGTCCTGGCGACTGCATCCTTTGTTTGGGTTCTCGCCATAGTGGGATACGGAAAACGTTACCTTGACCGCAGCCACAGGGCCCTCAGCTGGCTGAACCCGGCAGTTTACCCCGTGTATATACTGCATCAGACCGTTATCGTGATGTTGGCCTACCACGTCGTAACCACCACGGAACCGGTTCTCACGAAGTATCTTTTCCTGGTAACGTGGAGTTTCGTCCTGACAGTGCTTGTCTATTACGTCTTCATCCAGCCGTCACGGATCCTCAGGCCCTTGTTTGGCATGACGCTTCCGTCATCGTCCAGGACTGCTCATCGAACCTGACCGTGACCACTGCTGATCTGAACCGATCCTGTGAGCGGCACATCCAGAGGAGTCTGTCACCATCTCCTTCGGACACTCGAATGCACTGACGAAAGCTGCGATGCGCAGGCCCATGCCCCGGGGTGGTGCTGTGCCTAGACGCGCCGCGAGACCCGCCGTTGCAGCGCCGTCAGAAGCGCCGGGATCAGTCCGCCAAAGGCTCCGTTGCTCATCACCAGCACGACGTCACCGGGTCGGGTCTCCTGCTCCAGCAGTGACACGATATCTCCCACGTCCGCCAGTGCAGTCGCCATGATTCCGCGGCGATCCAGCTCCCGCACCACCTCCGAAACATTCAGACGCTCATCCGCGGGAACCTTGTCGTGCGGCTCGGGCTGACGGATCACTACCCGATCGGCACCATCGAACGCAGCACCATACTCCACCTGATGGATGTTCCGTCGGCTGGTGTTGGAGCGCGGCTCGAAGACAGCCCAGAGCCGACGACCGGCATAACGCCGTCGTATCCCGGCGATGGTCTCCCGCACCGCCGTGGGATGGTGCGCAAAGTCGTCGATCACCAGAACGCCGGCGACTTCCCCGCGCACTTCCTGTCGTCTTCTCACTCCCCTGAAGGATGACAGTCCCGCGCTCGCCTGCTCACCGGTGAGTCCCAGGGACCGCACCGCGGCATAGACACCAACGGCGTTCTCCACATTGTGCATCCCTGACATGGGGAACCGTATTGTGCCCGACTCACCCTCCGGCCCGATGATGGTGAACTCCGCTCCCGACTGATCGAAGTGACAATCACGGGTCCGATAATCACAATTGCCGCTTACTCCATATGTCATTACCCGCGCCGGTGCATGGCGGCGCGCCAGGTCCACGGCTCCGGGATACGCGATGCTGACGCCGAGCCATCCATCGTCAGGCAGGGTCTCGCAGAACCGGGCAAATGCGGCTTCGTATTGCGCCATGTCCGCATAGATGTCGGCGTGATCGAACTCGATGCTGGTCAGCAGTGCCGTACGGGCCCGATAGTGCAGAAACTTGGGGCCTTTGTCGAAGTAAGCCGTGTCGTACTCGTCTCCCTCGACGACCACATGGGGACCGCCGCCAAGCCGGAAATTGGCGTTGTTGTTGAGAGCCACACCCCCCACGAGGAAGGTGGGGTCACAGCCCGCATCGACAAGGACGTGTCCCAGGAGCGCCGAAGTCGTGGTTTTTCCGTGAGTCCCGACGATTGCGATTCCGTGTTTCCCGCCGACGATCAGCGAACCGAAGGCGGCGGGAAAGCTCATCTGCGGAATGCACCTCTCCCGGACCGCGGCAGCTTCCGGGTTGGTACGCCGGATGACGTTTCCGATGATGACCAGGTCCGGTCGTGAGCGCTCAATGTTGACGGCCGAATACGGGGTGAATACGTCGATGCCCCAGGTTCGCAGCATGTCGCTCATGGGAGGATAGACGTTCTCGTCGCTTCCGGTCACCTGGTATCCGGCTGCCTGCAGCATCCCTGCAAAGGCACCCATTCCCGTTCCGGCGACTCCCACAAGGTGGATGCGCCTTGCCTGTCCTGGAGAGACGTCCATCAGGATATGGCCGTCATCGCCACAGCCGGTGTCGCGGTTCTTCGGGTTCAAGCGACTACCTGTCCGTGTGTCGGACTCCCCGGATGGAGTGCCCGGTGCATCGTCACTCAGAAGAAGATGTAGGCAATGAAGATGGCGGCCATGATGCCGGCAAAGTCCGCAATCAGGCCACAGGTGACCGCATAACGGGTTTTCTTCACGCCCACGGACCCGAAATAGAGCGCCAGAATGTAGAACGTGGTGTCTGTGGCACCCTGGAAGGTGCTGGCCAGGCGACCGACGAAGGAATCCGCTCCGTAGGTCGTCATTGCGTCAACCATCATCCCCCGCGCCCCGCTCCCGGACAGTGGCTTCATCAGCGCCGTGGGAAGCGCCGGAAGGAAATCGGTGGGCAACCCCAGGGCGGCAAGCAGACGACCGAGCCCATCCACCAGAAGGTCCAGCGTGCCCGACGCCCGGAATACACCGATGGCCACCAGAATCGCCACCAGGTACGGCACGATGCGGATCGCCACGGAGAACCCTTCCTTGGACCCCTCGATGAACGCATCGTAAACGTTGATCCGACGCCAGGCAGCCATGGCAATGAAGCCGCCGATGATTCCGAACAGCGTAACATTCGCCACCAGGCCCGACACCACCTGAACCCGATCCTGGGACAGACCCGAGAAGTACCAGATGGTTGCCACCACCGCCCCGGTCACCCCCACCAGATATCCGAGTACCACCGGCTGCAGCAGATTGATGCGCTGAGCCACCGCTACCGCAACCAGCCCCGCCAGCGTGGAGAAGAACGTGGCCAGAAGGATCGGCAGAAATACGTCCGTGGGGTTGGCCGCACCAAGCTGGGCCCGGTAGACCATGATGCTGATGGGAATGACCGTCAGTCCCGAGGTGTTCAGCACCAGGAACATGATCTGTGCGTTGGTGGCAGTCTCCTTGTCCGGATTCAGTTCCTGCAGCTCCTGCATGGCCTTCAGGCCCAGCGGCGTGGCGGCGTTGTCCAGGCCCAGCATGTTGGCCGCAAAGTTCATGATGATGGATCCATGCGCCGGATGATCGCGAGGCACTTCCGGAAAGAGCCGGGTGAAAAAGGGACGGGCAACCCACGCCAGTGCGTTGATGGCTCCACCCTGCTCCCCAACGCGCATCAGTCCCAGCCAGAGCGTCAGCACTCCGGTCAATCCAAGCGAGATCTCGAAACCGCTCTTGGCCATGTCGAACGTGCTGGATACCATGGCGCCGAATACCTGCGTGTCTCCCAGGAAGACGAGCTTCACCAGGCCGACAGCCAGCGCAATCAGGAAGAAGGCAATCCAGATGTAGTTCAGGACCATGGGTTCACACGCCCGGGTTGATCAGGAGTTCCACCAGAACCGGAACCTGCTCCCGCATCAGTACCTCGGTGGCCGCCAGCGGGAACTCATATGTTACCACCGGGAGGCCGCGATCCGCTCCCCATGATCCGAACGATCCCGGAGTCGGATAGCCCACGTCTCTCACCAGTGGCAGTCCGGCCAGCCGGGCGATTCGATGCCCCAGGGCACTGGCATTGGCGTCATCGATGCATGCCAGTGGTGCGTGCAGCGCCACGACAGCCCGTGGATTCAGCTCATCGATCAGGTCGACCAGGGCACGTGTCTCCGGCTCGGACAGGGGCACCTCCCCGGTGCTCAGCAGGATGTCGCTCTCATCTTCAATGGTGGACCGGTGAGTCACCATGCCGGGACGCCAGTCCTTCGATGGAAAGTTCCTGTTCAGATCCACGCCCCGCGCGTTGCCGCGGGTCCCTCGCAGCAAACCGTCAGGATTGGCTGCCAGCACCACCGCGGTGTGTTCCGATTGAACCGGCATCTGCCGCAGCGCCCGGGACAGTGCGTAGGTCGTTTCGGGCTCCTCTCCATGAATCCCCGCGTGGATCAGCAGGCGACACTCACCCAAGGGCCGCCACACCTCCAGGGGCACCCCCAGAACGGACGCTCCATAACGGCGTGGAGACCAGGGGATGGTACCCCATTCACTGCGGGGACGCAGGTTCATGACATGATCGCGAGTCGCGCCGTCGCCGGCGTCGCGTCCGGTCGCCGCTGCCACGTTCCGTTCACGCGGACGGACCTGTTCTGGCGTGATCCACCAACGACTCGTCAGGCAGGCCGGGGTTCACATTGACCACGAAACGCTCGTAGATCTCATCCAGGTCGGCAAGAACCGATTCCTTGAGACACATCTCTGCCCGCGCGATTGTGTCCCGCAGCAACTCCTTCGTCAGGTGAGAAAGGCAGAATCGGGAGATCGGGGAATAGCTCAGATGCCACCGCTCCGGCGCAACACCGCCGCGATCGCGGTCATAGGGACGGTAGAACCCGAGCGAGGTTCCCTGGGCAATTCTCTCGTCCAGCCACGCGTGCATCGGACCAAAGGGTCCGTCGGGATTCACCTCCGCCGGCACCAGCTCCACCTGATAGTCGGGTGGCACCGCCGCCGCGTCGTACACATCGATGTCGGTCCCCCAGTGGTGACGCGAGGCACCCGGAAGCGCCGACCAGCGAAGGATGGCCAGGGTCAGTTCCCGCTCGCTAAGAACCGCGATATCCATGGGACGCGCGTCAGCATCCAGCACCGCGAGCTGACCGGATGCCTTCCGGTTCCAGATCGAGAGCTGCCGTTCGAATGATCGGTAACCGCTCAGGATCCGGAGATCGTACCCCGCCCGTGCCGCTTCCGACACCAGTCCCTTGAAGTGAGGCACCATCGACCGATTGACTGGTGCGCCAAGAAGTGCCACCTCCTCACCGCTGGTGAGGTGTGACTCCTCCTGTCCGACCAGCATTTCCGGAGAAAACATCCCCTCCATCAACCCGCCCCGGCAGGCAGCACCGGTCGGACAAGCTTCGGGGACATGACACGAGAATCAACCATCTCAGCCGGCGTAAAGCTGCAGATCCGTGCCCACGGCATCGGCGATTTCATAGCATCGCCCGAGGTCGGGATGCCGCACCACCAGATACCCATCGCTCACCAGGGTCTGAATCCAGTTGCGCCGCTCGGCTCCCACGGGCAGCAGATCCACATGCACCACGTGCTCTCCGAAGCGCGCCATGATGCTCTCCAATCCTTCAATCCGCCGAATCCGACCCTGCCCGTGCGCCCGCTTGAAAATGTTGGCGACATTGTACTTGCGCTCAGTCGAAATCGAGAAGGTCCCCTTGAGGTCCGCTTCCGCATAGCCACTGAAAAGATCCACGTCACCCACGAAGTTCATGAGATCCACCGTGTGCGCCCCCGGCGGACGGGCCGCGATCTCCCCGAACACGGCCTCACCGCTGGCCGTATAGAACCACTCCATGTGCGTGAATCCGGTTCCAAACTCCAGCGCCTTCAGTACATCGTGACCCAGTGCCATCCCTGCCTGAATGTCCGCCGGAGAGAGGTCACGCACACCGATGGTCTGCGGTGAGATCCACTCCGTACTCCGCGCAATCAATGGGTTCGGTCTGTAATAGCAGACATTCTCATACACGATCTTTCCGTTGATGCAGATCGTGTCGTAGGTGAACTCCTCGCCCTCGATGAACTCCTCGACATTCACCTCGTCGTACGACTTCACACGCGCCAGCGCCGCGTCCAGCTCCGCGGCATTGCCGACCCGCAGGGTGTCCATGGACCCTGCGCCAGCGATGGGTTTCACGATCACCGGAAAACCAATCTCCTGCGCCGCCTCCCGCACCTCCCCAATCGTCCGTGCCGATGCATGCCGCGCCGTACGGATCCCGGCCGCGGTCACCTTCTGTTTCATCAGATCCTTGTTCCGGAACGTCATCGCCTGAGCCACACCCATTCCCGGAGCCCCGAGTGCCTCTCTCAAGCGCGCCGCCAGCACCACTCCCGGCTCCCAGAGACACACGACGCGATCTATCGGGTGTCCACCAACACCGGCAATGACCGCACGAACCACAGCCTCCTCGTCGGTCAGGTTCGGGACACGCAGATACCCCGACAGGTGATCACGCGCCAGTCGCGGCAGCTCGCCCTCCGGCACGTCGCTCAGCCCGTAAACCTTTCCTCCATGCTGCGTCAGGCCCCGACAGAAGTAGGGCATCTCGCCGGGATAGCCCGGGGCGATCATCAGGACATTCATGGGATCTGGGATGAGGGAACAGACACGGGAATACCTGCCCCTGGGACGGCTCCCGCGCTGATCCGGTACGTTGCTGCCTCCAAAGCCTGTCGCTCCCCGCTCATCTGGATACCTGCCTTCCTTCCTCCAGCCTCACGCCAGTTCGATTCTCATCAACGACACGATTCGCGCTACCGCGCGCTCTACCACCGCAGTCTCGGGATGCCTGACGATTATGTACCCTTCACCTTCGTAGCTGGTCGATGCAGCGGACCCGGGCTCCGGCAACTTCGCGTCAGTGATCAATTCGCCCAACTCCGACTTTACCGCATCCCACCCCTGTACTGTCCGTACCCGACCCTCACCCTGACCGCGCAGATACGCAGCCCCTGTTGCGTACTTCCGTTCCGGGATATCGAACTCGTTGAAGATCATCAGCCGTGCCCACGACTTCACGAAGTCGGTATCCGTGGCGCGGGACACCAGCGTGGTGATCTGGGCGCCGGGTGGACGCGCAGCCACCTCACTTATCGCGATGCTGCCATCCGGGCGCCGGAACCATTCCAGGTGCGTCAGTCCCGTCGTCATTCCCAGCACATCCAGAGCCTTGCGCGCCGCGCCGCGAATGTCATCGTAGCGTTCATCGTCCACCTCCCGCGGCAGAACCAGGGTCCACTGAATCCAGGGATTCTCCAGTACGTGCAACGGCGTAGGCGTGTAGTGGGTCAGGGAATGCCACACCGCCCGACCATCGATGGAGATGGTCTCGAACGAGTGTTCCTCACCCCGCACGAACTCCTCCAGCAACACGGGGTGCTCGCGTGAGGGAGGCTGACCGGCCAGCGCCCGGCGCAACTGATCGAGGTTCTCCACTCGATGGGTCTGCTGCGCCCCGGCACCAGCGGGTGGCTTCACCACAATGGGAAAACCGGACATCTCCGCGAACGCCACCGCATCGTCCAGTCCGGGCGCCAGTCGGTGTCGCGCACAGGGAATACCATGGGCGCGCAACAGGGATTTCATGCGCGCCTTGTCCCGGAAGTTGTTGGCTGCCTGAACCGAGAGCCCCGGGATGCCAAGCCTGGTTCGCGCCACGGCCAACGGTACCTGCAACTGCTCGTAGGCCCCGAACAGCCTCTCCACCGGACCAGCCTGTGATCCCAACCCGTGCACCGCCCAGACGAGCTGATCGACGTTCAGGATGTCGTTGACCCGCCAGTGCCGAACCCGCCCCTCCAGCGGTCCCAGCTTTTCGGATCCGTCGTGCGTGATTACCGCCAGTGACACGTCGGGCAGGGTGGCCGCAGCCTCCACCATTCGCATGGCGTTCTCGGAAAGCAGGGGTGCTGCGAAGGCTACGTGCACTGGATGCGGGAAGCGGGAAGGGGGAAGCGGGAAGCGAAGGGAAGCGGGAAACTAAGGGAAGCGAAGGGAAGCGGGAAACGAAGGGAAGCGAAGGGAAGGGAAAGCGGTCATCCGTTCTCGCCCTTCAGAACCACGCTCGCCTTGTTCGATCGTACGGGCCAGCGCAGAAGGTATGATACCCCCTGAACAGTATGATCCAGCCCGCGCTCGGACTTCGCCACCGTCTCAATGGGATGCTCCCACACCTCAGCCTCGGGCGTGGACACCAACGATTGGGCGCGTGAAAGTGAAACTTCCGTCGTGAACCAGGCATCCTCGGGGTACTCGGAACCCTCCCACGAGAACATGGCCCGCACTTCACCGTCCGGGAAGAAGGTCAAAACCTTACCGTAGCTTCCCCCCTCGGACTCCAGCTTCACGACCACCGTCTCGCCCACTTGGGCCACCCCCGCTTCCAGCACCGAGTGGGAGAAGGACGCCAGCGGGGCAAAGGTACTGGCCTCGTACTGCACCGCCGTTACATCTCCCGGGAGCACGCGTTCGATGAAAATGGCCCTGTCGTCCAGGTCCACCGGCGGCAGGCGTTTCAGACGCAGGGCCGCCTCCAGTTCATGTATGCTTGGCGTCGTTGCCGGTGCCTCACCATCGGCTGGCGCGGGCGGTTCGACCTCCGACTGAGCCTCACGGTACGCCTGTTCATGATAGGCTTCCCGGCGCCGCGTCAGCGTGTCGGCAAGGTTATGCCCCGTTCCAAACCACGTCAGCTCCTCCACGGCACCGCCGCGCGCCGGGCTAACCAGCGCCGAACAGCGGCCGGAATGTACCCAGATCTCGTCGAGACCGTCCCAGTCCCGGTCCATGATGGTCCAGTGAAGTCCTTCACCCTCCCTGAGTACTGCTTCCGCAGCGGCCAGATTCCGCCAGATCTCCGCGCGCAGGAACGGGAGGTAAAGACCACCGAACACACCGTGCCAGTAGGCGTCATTGCACTGTGCCTTCCCTATGGCCCGGCGTGCCGCTGGTGGATCGCCGCGTTCGCGACACATGGATGAGAGCACCAGCATCTTCTTGTGCATCCGATTTGACTCGGCGTACTTGACCAGAAAGTTCCGCCAGTGTGAACCGCGAACCAATGCGCCATCCATTTCCTGCATCCGCGCATGACCAAGTTCGTGTTCCAGCGCCGAGAGGCGGAGTGCGGCCGGTGCCGGCAGGGACCAGCCCTCCATTTCCCGGTAGCTGGCGGTGGGCAGGTAGGCGAGCCCACCACTCGGAACCGTCCGAAGAGCTTCGTCGAAGCGTGACAGGATTACCTCACCACGATCCATCGCTGCCTTCATCGCCCGGAAGAAGCGGTCGATCCATCCCTGCTCGTATACCCACTCCCGGGTACCGGGCCAGCCACCGAACTTCTCACCGTCGTCCGCCAGAACGGCCAAGGAACGTCCCTGGGCTCGCAGCCAGTTCAGGTATCCCACGGTCTCGTCAGGCGACTGAAACGGCACGAGATAGCGCAGACGTTCGTCTATCGGGAAGAGCGTCAGTGACCTGCCATCATGTTCCGTGTGGAACGGTACGTGGAGACGATCGCGCCCGAACCCACTGACCAGGAAATGGCGATCGTCGACGAGTGCGTACCGGACCCCGGCGTCGTGCAGATCGCGGGCCAGGTCAGGTTCCCAGACCCGTTCGGTCAACCAGAGGCCGGTGGCATCCACACCAAAGTGCTCTCGCAACGCTTCGCGCATCCACTGGATCTGCGACAGACGGTCGGCGCTCGGCAAGGACGCCAGTATGGGTTCGTAGTAGCCGGCGAGAAGCAGCTCCAGCCGCCCATCGCCGGCCAGGTCGGCGATCATCTCGACCATGGCTGGCTCATGCTCCACGAACCAGTCTATCAGCGGGCCGGACACATGCAGAGTCAGCGGAAAGAACTCTTCTCGCCGGACATGTTCCAGAAATGGCCGATAAACATCCCGCACGTGCTGCTCGAACACATGCCCGAAGTTTCCCACGGGCTGGTGCAGATGGAGACCGAAACAGAAGCGAATGGGTGAATCACTCATCCCGCTGATCCATCCGCGAAGGTGGCGTCCTCCGCGAAGCCGAGACGCCGGTACAGCGTCCGCAGCGCGTCGCGGCGTGACTCTGAAGAATCTTCCCAGACTCGCCAGAACGCCGACTGCGCATCGAAGGGCATCCGGGCCTCGAACTGCTCGAAGAGCTCGATCAGGTCGGAAACCAGACGCACGGCTGCCGGGCCTTCATCCGTCTCGAGCCTTTCCACGGCCCGAATCAACGCCACGCGCAGCAGCCCCCCCATGCTGGTGGTCCCGCTCATGAGCTGATCGAGCTCGCCCTGGTTCAGACACTGTGGCAGCAGCGCCTTGCGCAGCACCGCCCGTATGGCCAGGCGTGGTCGCTCGGGAAGGTCGGCCAATGCCACGGAGCGATGACTCCCATCCCGGCTGATCAGCTCCACGCGTACGTCGTTCGCGGTCCGTCGCGATACACTCCAGCGAAACTCATGGCGCCTGCCCGTCCGTCGCTCCACCACCCGCACCCAGTCATCGTCGATCTGCGTCGCGACGGACAGGAAGTGACGCCGCTCACCCGGCGCCACCGTTCGCGCAGCCACCGCCGCCGCAGCCTGTCGCATGGGAGCGGGAATTACCCCGCGAAAATTGCGTTCGTATACGTCACGACCGGTTCCGGTGGCAGGATCGTTGCTCACTGCCGTCTCCAGGGTGCGCAGCAGCGCCTGCTCGGCGGAACCGGCGGCTGAACCGGCGAGTTCGATGGCACGAGCAGCGTAGCGAAGGTCCTGGCGTGTTTCGATCCCGCCAATGTCGTCGAAGAACCAGCCGCACGACGTGAACATCCGGAGCGCATCGCGCTCCATTTCCAGAAGTTCCCGGGCCCGCACCAATTCTTCGCTGGTGTGGGCACCGCTAGCCACCGAACGTACATATTGCTCCTGTTCCGCCGGACCAGAAGCAACCACGGTTCCGTACCCGTCGCGGGCTTGCCAGGGATCCGGGATGAGCGATGTGGCCTCGCCTTCGAAGATCCGGTGGAGCTCCAACGCCAGCGTGTTGAATCCCTGGCGCAGCGGCGAACGCCATTCCTGCGACGGGTACCTCTGGCCGTCGATGCGGCAGGAACAGTTCCGCATCCAGCGCCCCACGCCATGCGCGCAACTCCAGGATGTGGGCTCCACCACGGTCACCTCGTGGGTGGCCGGGTTTCTTGCCAGAAACGAGGCGAAGCTTTCCAGCGTGACTCCGCTCCCCTGCAGCTCCAGCAAGGCGCGCGCCAGCGCCATCTCACCGAACTTGTGGTGATGTCCGTATGACTCGCCATCAGTGGCCAGTGCCACCAGTACGTCCGACTCGTCCACGGACGGTGTCGACGTGGCATGCGTGGCGGACAACGCCATGGAAGAAGCCGCCTCATCCAGTTGACGTGCCCATCTGACGCCATCATCCAGCGCTCCGCCAAACGCCACCTGATGAGAGAGCTCGCCATCGTAGATGCAGAGCGCAATGGATCGTTTGCCCAGCCTGACGAGTCCTGGCCGTCCCCCTGGAGGCCGCCCGGCTACCTGATGTGGTGCCACGATCGTGAAAGCAATGCCTTCCTCGGCCAGCACCTCGAGCGTTTCGGTGTCGACTGCGGTTTCCGGCAGCCACATTCCCACAGGATCGCGTCCGTACCGGCGGCGGAAGTCAGCGATCCCCCAGCGCACTTCGGTCTGCTTGTCACGCCGCGACGCCAGCGGAAGGATCGAATGGTGATACGGCTGGGCGATGGCATTGCCGAGTCCATTCATGCGTGCGGTGCTGGCACGATCCGCGGCCAGCACCGACTCGTAGGTGGACTTTGCTTCCCTTTCCATCCACTCCAGGAGAGTCGGGCCGAAGTTGAAGGAGATCCACTCCAGCGTGTTGACGAGTCGTCTGATGCGCCCGTCGCTTCCCGTGACGCGGGCGGCGACTACTGCCCGATAGCACTCCCGCTCGATGCGCTGGTTCCAGTCATGGAACGGAGCCGCGGACGGCTCAGCCTCCATCTCCTCGAGGAAGGGATTCTCGCGGGGCGGCTGATAGAAGTGACCGTGAATGATTACCGAACGCATCGGGTTCAGGAGAACTGTTGGTACTCGGGCCTCACACCCGACGACGGCAGCAGGCAGGATCGGTCTGGATCCCCCGCCGTCCTTCCCAGCACCGATGCAATGGCGGGCAGCATTTCGCCGAAAATATCGTCACGCCGCTTGAGCTTGTCGGATAGTGTCACACCGCCATCGACGTCACCACCCGCCAGCGCCAAGTCCAGGAAGTTGAGAAGGCGGTTGCAATCCTGAGCGTGCCTTGTGAATCGACGAACAGCGTAGTCACCCACTTCACCCGTAGACATGATGAACTGCCAGTCGGACGATTGCAGCAACAGCAGTTCCCGGGCGGCCTGTTCCAGGATCCGGTGTGTTCCCGGGTTTCCGAGAGCGCGCGGTGCCAGGGACCAGAAGCGGTCCTCCGCGCGCCAGATGATCGGCCAGGTCCAGTTGACCACGTCGCTCAGCCACATCGTGTAGTCGCCGTTGCGCCCCCAGGAGCCGGGCTGCAGTGACAGCGGCGTGCCCGGTCCACCGGAATCCAGGTGCTCACCCGCGGTGACGCCCCGAAGCGACGCCTGGCCAGCCAGTTCGCGATAGACCGCGGCAAGGAATTCCGGGCCTTCGAACCACCAGTGGCCGAATAGTTCAGTATCAAACGGTGCCACGACGACTCTGCCACCCTCTGCGAATGGCGCACTGGATATTCCGGCCAGCAGGTTTACAAAATGGGCGGCGTGCCGGTGTGCTTCGTCCCGGGCTGTACCCGGGTCATAGAGCTCCTTGTGGTCGAGGCTGCTCTCCGGAGCGCTCACGCGCCACATACGGAAACCACCGGGCCACATGAGCTTATGGAACTCCAGATAGGATCTGGAACCCGGATATCCACCGTACCGGCTCCACACCTGCATGGAAGAACGCGGGTCGCGAACCATCACGTCAACGGGATGATCCCCGTGAAGCAGGCGGTACACATCATAGGGTGAACGGGCAATTGCACGCGGGGAATCTCCCAGGGCCACGTGCTCCGCTTCGCCACCGAACAGCTCGGCGTACACACCCAGCGGATCTCCCGCACTGGCCATGTGCGCATCCGCGAATGTGTAGCGGAAGCCAGCAGCGGAGAGATGCCCTTCCAGACCGCTTCTGAACCGGTCGCGGGAGACGCCGGGTATGGGTGACCAGCATCCCGAAGACCGGTAGCCACACTCCGGGAGCCAGCAACCACGGGCGTGCTGACCGAACAGGCGACGGTGCTCAGCCGCTCCGACGGTGAGTTGCAGGTCGATGCTCTCGTCCCGCCCCAGGAGTGGCAGAAAGGCGTGAGTAGCCGCGGAGGTCGTCACCTCCAGGCTTCCGTCATCCTGGAATCTGCGCAGCGCTCCAAGAATGTCCCCCTCCAGTTGGCGGAAGAATGCCAACAGCCTGGTCAGGCGTGAGCGCCAGAACGTCAGAATGGGCTTCATGCCCCGGTTTCCTGATGTCTTCGCAGTGGCAACTGCATCATCACATGCTGCTATTCGCGACTTTACATAATCCTCGAACTCCCTGATAAACGAAACGTGACTCAGTTGGCTCGCCAGGACGGGCGTGACGCCAATGGTGAGAGGGGCGGGAATGCCTGACGCCCGGAGGTCTTCCAGCGCACTGAGAAGCGGCAGATAGGAATCGAGGGCGGCTTCGCAGATCCAGTCACTGCCATGGGGCCAGCGCCCGTGGTTGAGCACGTACGGGAGGTGGCTGTGGAGCATTACCACCACGTCCAGACTCATGCGTACCTAGCGCCGGTGGCGGGGTGAGGCGAGCACGCGCCGGTAGACTTCCCTATAGCGGAGCTCGGAACGCTCCCACGAGAAGTCGCGCGACATCGCCTCCCGCTGCATCTGCACCCATTCATCCGGGTGTTCGTAGTGATCGATCGCGCGAATGCAGGCTGCCAGGAATTCGTTCGTCGTGAATCCATCGAAGAGGAATCCCGTCACTCCATCCTCGATGGTATCCGCCAACCCACCCACGCGTCGGGCCACCGGCAGGGCGCCATATCGCTGGGCCCGCATCTGCGTGAGTCCGCACGGCTCATACTGCGACGGCATGATGATCATGTCCGCGCCGGCCATGAGCCGGTGTTCCTGTTTGGTGGTGAAGTTGGTCTGCACACCGATCCGGCCCGGCGCCCGGAGCGCAAGTTCGGTAAGCAAATCCACGTACTTCTGCTCACCCTGACCCAGGAACAGAAACTGCGCGTCCAGCGACAGAAAGGCCGGGCTTCCGAGAATGAGATCGAGCCCCTTCTGGTGGACCATCCGCGCACTCATGCCGAATATCGGTACTCGGGAACGCTGCGGGAGACCGAAGACCCGCTGGAGCGCTGCCTTGCAGCGCTTCTTTCCACTCAGATCCTCGCGGGTGTAGCGCGAAGTGATGATGGGATCGGTACCGGGGTTCCAATCGCTCTGGTCGATACCGTTCAGAATACCCACGAAGCGGTCGCGCAGACTGATGAATGCCTGATGCAATCCGAAACCACCCGCGGCGGTCCGGAGTTCATGAGCGTGTGATGGACTCACGGTGGTGACGGCGTCCGCAAACGCGAGACCACCCTTCAGGAGGTTTACCCGGCCATACCACTCGAGCAGCGTGTAATTGAACAACTCCCAGGGAAGACCAAGCTCCGTCATGACATCAGGCGCAAAATGGCCCTGAAAACCCGCATTGTGCACCGTGAGCACGCTGCTCATGCTGCGATAGAACTCGCCTGCGTCTCCGTCGTAGGTTCGCAGATAGATCGGGGCGAGAGCCGCGTGCCAGTCGTGCGCATGCAGCAGCACCGGAGCGTTCGCCAGGCCCGGGAGGGCCGTCAGGGCAGCCATGCAGAAGAAAGCGAAGCGCCGATGGTTGTCGGCGTAGTCGCCCGAGCTGTCGCCGTAGATCTGCTCTCTGCCGAAGTATTCCGTGTTGTGGATGAAAAGAATACGCGGCTCACCCAGTCCGGGATTGCCCTTGAGGGCGCGCGACTCATACAGCCTCGCCGCTTCTCGGCGCGGCCCCACCTGGACCGTGAACACGTCGCCGACCGGCTCCAGGTCGTCCGCCACGGACACCACCTGCCTGTAGAGCGGCATGATGATGATGACTTTCATGCCACTTCGCGCCTGGTAGTGAGCCAGGCTGGAGACCGCCTCACCCAGACCACCGGTGCGCGCGAAGGGTGCCAGTTCCGCTGCGAGATGCACTACCGTCACCGGCTCATTTCCCGGTACTGAAAGGAGCGGGTATGGCCCGCTCGGTACTGAATGGACCGGTACCTCAGGTGGCTGAGCCACCTTCTTCCTGCGTCTGGGCGTGGAGCCGCTGCCGCTCATGCAACCGGGGGGTCGTCGGGTACACCATCAGCACGCATGGCGGGATCGTAGTACTTCCGCACGTACTCTTCCAGCATTCGCCGGCCGGTGAACTCCTGCCCTGCCACCCGTATGGAGTGTTTCATTTTCTGCACCCACTCGGTGGGAATACCTCTCTCGTCGCGTGTGTAGTACGCCGGGACCACCTGATCCTCGAGTAGACGATACAGCCGCTCCGCGTCCCACTCATCAGGGGTGGCACGGGTGGCTGCCGGCGGTATCGCCCAGCCGTTCAGTCCTTCATAACCCTCGTGCCACCAACCGTCCAGAGTGGAAAGGTGCGGCACCCCGTTCAGAGCCGCTTTCATGCCGCTCGTGCCACTTGCTTCCAGTGGCACCCGGGGGAGGTTGAGCCAGAGGTCCACCCCCTGAACCAGCCGATGGGCCAGGTGGAGTTCGTAGTCCTCGAGGAATGCAACTCTTCCCTCGAGGCGCGCGTCTCGGGTATTCCCGTACACGGTACGCAGCACCTCCTTGCCTGGTGTGTCCGCGGGATGAGCCTTGCCGGCAAACACTATCTGAACCGGCCGCATCGAGTTCACCAGCAAGGCGCGTAGCCGGTCCAGGTCACGGAAGAGGAGGTCGGCCCGCTTGTACGTTGCAAACCGCCGGGCGAATCCTATGGTGAGAACATCGGGACTCAGCAGGGTCCCCGCACCTACCACGTTGCTGGCTTCCTTCCAGTGTCGTACCCAGCGGCGTCGGGCCTCCTCCCGGATAAAACTGAAGAGAGCCATCTTGAGGCGGTTGTGCACCCGCCACAACGTCTGATCATCCAGGTCATGGATGGGCTCCCAGGTGGCGGGATCGGTCATCCGGTTGTGCCAGTCGGCCCCCAGGTGCGCGTCCAGCAGTTCGGCGATCTCCCGCGCCATCCAGGTTCGCAGGTGCACACCGTTGGTGATTTCCCCAATGGGTACCTTGCCGGCTTCGCGACCAGGCCACAAGGGCGCCCAGATATGTCGGGAGACATCCCCATGGCGACGCGACACACCGTTCACGTGCTTCGCCAGCCGAAGTGCAGCCACGGTCATATGAAAATGGCCGGGCACTTCCGTCGGATGCGTCCCAATCCCGAAGAACCTCTCCCGGCTTATGCCAAGCTCCTCCCACATGGGTCCGGAGCAGCGTGCCAGGTCATCGAAGGTGAACGTATCGTGGCCCGCGGGAACCGGTGTGTGAGTGGTGAAACAGGTCCGGGCCCGCACCTCATTCACTGCATCCCCGAATGGTATTCCCCGCACCGTCAGTTCCCGGGCCCGCTCCACCATCATGAATGCGGCGTGGCCCTCGTTGGCGTGCCACGCCGCCGGATCGATACCTAACGCGCGGAGCACGCGCACCCCACCAACACCCAGAATCCATTCCTGCTTCAGACGTACTTCCGGGCCACCTATGTAGAGCTTGGACGTCAGATCACGATCTTCGGCCGGGTTCTGCTCCAGGTTGGTATCCAGCAGGTATACGGGTACCCGACCCACACGCATCCGCCATGCCGCGACATGAACATCGTGCCCGTTGGTCGAAACCCGCGCCAGCCACGGCTCCCTTCCCGGGCCGTAAACCCGTTCCAGTGGCGTATTGATGATATCGAACTGCTCGTCGGAATCCTCCTGCCACCCATCCAGCCTCAGCTTCTGATCGAAGTATCCTTTCTGATAGAAGAGCCCCACACCAACCAGCGGTATACCCAGATCGGATGCCGTCTTGCAGTGGTCCCCGGCCAGTACCCCAAGTCCACCGGAATAGATTGGTACTGAGCTGTGGAGCCCGAATTCGGCGCAGAAGTACGCAATCGGGTGTTCCCGGGACAGCGCCGGATACTCCTGGGCGAACCAGGTATCCTCCCACGCCTGTTCCGACCGGTACTCAGACATCATCCGGTCGTACTCATCCAGGAACCGCGGATCGCGGGCGCAGTCGGACAGACGGCCCGGATCGATCCTTCGCAGAATGGCAATGGGGTTGTGACGCGTCAGCTGCCAGAGGGACGCGTCGAGCTGGCGAAATACTCGGCGGGCGCCCCTCTTCCAGCTCCAGGAAATGTTGGTGGCAACCTCCGCGAGCCCTTCTATGCGCTCGGGGAGGAATGGAAAGCGGTTGCGATCGACAGTCATAGGTGGCGGAAGCTAACACTCCGTGCACCGGTCGGCGGGGATCCAGGCTGTACTCCATTCCCCCTCACAAACCCGACACACCCAACCCATCACGCATGGGCCGGCCACCATCAACCGCAAAGTTCCTGGTTACCCCCCGGGTCCTCCACACCCACAAGTATTCTCTGGATGCGCTCCCTCGCCTCTGTCGATGTCTGTCGCCTCCCCCGCCTTCTGTCGCCTCCCCCACCTTCTGTCTCCTCCCCCACCTTCTGTCGCCTCCCCCACCTTCTGTCTCCTCCCCCACCTTCTGTCTCCTCCCCCGCCTTCTGTCTCCTCCCCCGCCTTCCCTCCGCTTCCCGCTTCCCGCTTCCCGCTTCCCGCGCAGTACTCAGTGTCCCGTGTGCATCTGTCGCTCAACACGCGCATAACCAGCACGCTCGTTCGCATCCCGAGTCGCCAGAGACACCAGAATGCACGTCAGGAACGAGAGCGGCACCGTCACCAGGGCGGGATTTCTCAGAGGAAACCAGGCCGAGTCGTGTTTGAGGATGTCCACCTGGATGGTGGGTGAGAGGTAGATCAGCAGAAGACTGGAAACCGTGCCCACTATCATGCTGGAAACAACGCCGGGTGTCGTACTGTTCCGCCAGAAGACCGACAGCACCAGGGCGGGGAAGTTCGCGCTGGCAGCGATGGCAAATGCCAGGGAAACCATGTAAGCAACGTTCTGGTTCTTGAAGGTTATTCCCAGCAATACGGCCACCACACCCAGGATGACTGTGGCCACCCGTGCCACACGGAGCTGCTCACCTGGCGTGGCGTGTCCCCCCCGGGCCACGTTCACCCACAGGTCATGAGACAGTGCTGCCGCACCGGACAGGGTCAGACCAGCCACTACTGCGAGGATCGTGGCGAATGCCACCGCTGCGATGAAGCCCAGGAACGGCGTGCCACCCATGGCCTCCGCCAGAAGTGGCGCCGCCATGTTGCCACCGGCATCCACGGTCCGGATGAGTTCCGGACCCACCAGAACCATGGCACCGAAGCCCAGGACGAACGTCATCAGATAAAAGAACCCGATCAGTCCGGTGGCGTAGAAGACCGACGTACGCGCAGCCCGGGCGTCCGGTACCGTGTAGAAACGCATCAGGATGTGCGGCAGACCCGCTGTGCCGAACATCAGTGCTATCCCCAGGGACACCGCGTCGAGCGGGCGCGATACCAGCCTGCCGGGCGCCAGGACTCCTTCGCCGAAACGCTGCGCCGCGGCATCGAACAGGGCCACTGGGTTGAAGCCGAAGCGCGACAACACCATCAGGGCCAGGAGCGTGGCACCCACCAGCAGCAGAACGGCCTTCACGATCTGCACCCATGTGGTGGCAATCATTCCTCCGAAGAGGACGTAGATCAGCATCGCCGCGCCAACAATGATGATGGCGGTCTCATATGAAAGTCCGAACATGAGTTTGATGAGACCACCTGCACCCACCATCTGCGCGATCAGGTAGAAAATCACCGTCGCCAGCGTACCGACCGCGGCTCCAATCCGTACAGGTGCCTGACGCAGGCGCGCCGCCACGACATCCGCAAATGTGTATTTCCCAAGATTGCGCAGTGGCTCAGCAATCAGGAACAGCACCACCGGCCAGCCGACCAGCCACCCGGTCGAGTAAATGAGCCCGTCGAAACCGGTCGTGGACACCAGTCCGGCTATCCCCAGGAATGACGCCGCACTCATGTAGTCACCGGCCAGTGCCAGGCCGTTCTGACCCGCGCTGATGGAACGACCGGCCGCATAGTACTCTTCCGTCGTGCGCGTGCGACGCGCTGCCCACCAGGTTATCGCCAGCGTCGCCGAAATGAACAGGAAGAAGAATCCCATGGCGACCGGATTGGGCTCTCCTATCCTGGTCGCTACCTGATTCGCGGTCTGCATGAGGGTCATGCGTCGCCCCTCCGGCGCACTTCCTCGAGCGCGTGATCGTAGTGGGCATTGGCCCAACGTACATAAACCCATGTGAGGAGCCACGATGCCACGATCACCATGGCGCCAAGGAGGATGCCGACACTCAATCCCGGCATCAGAAGGGAACCCATGAGGGGCTTGTCGAAGGCAATCAGGAGGATGAAGCCGAAGTAGATCGCGACCGTCGCAGTGGTGAGTATGGCAGCAATGCGCCAGCGTCGACGGGCGAGTCCCTGCAGAGCGTGATCAGAACCGGTCATGGATCGATGCGTTAGGCGGTGAAACCGCGGAATGTCGCGCCCCTAACCTGTGGGCCGGAACCGGCCGCGGCAACCCAAGGGTACCTGAGCGCGGGCACCGCCACCGGGGGAGTACCGGCCTCACGCCGGCCCCCCGGACCGCGACCCCCTTCTCAGCCCGCTTGCCTGTGCCTCGTTCCTACTGCACGACCCTTGCCTTCCGTGGCAGCATGTCCGGGCGGTTGGCCGCCAGATACACGAACATGGCCACCACCGTGGCATTGTGCTTCATGTCGTCGGCGACCAGTCTGTCCCAGACGTCCATGTTCGAGTGATGCGTCCGCGTGCTGTATTCCACCGGATCCTGGATGAACTGCCAGCCGGGGATCCCAATGGCATCGAACGACAGGTGATCGGTCCCACCCGTGTTGCCTCCGTTGAGAGCGCGCATCCCGGGATCGCCGAAGGCCTGCATCCAGGCCGTGAATATCGGCCGGACCCCTTCGTTGCCCTGCAGGTAGACCCCCCGGATCTTTCCGGTACCGTTGTCCAGGTTGAAATACCCCGAAACCTTCGCGGCAGCGGGTTTCAGGGAGTCACTGGTGCCAAACGTGTTCCTTACGTAGGCGCGACTGCCCAGCAGCCCTTCCTCCTCCCCGCTCCACAGTCCGATACGCACCGTGCGTCTGAGGGGCAGACCGGTCGCCTTCAGGATCCGCATGGCTTCCAGCATAACAGCCGATCCCGCGGCATTGTCCGTCGCGCCGGTGCCGGCATGCCACGAATCAAAATGGGCCCCCAGCATCACGACCTCGTCCTTCAGTCGGGGGTCGCTGCCGGGAATCTCACCCAGGATATTGGATGCTCTGAGATCCTGGTCGTGGAATGTGTTCTTCACGTTCGCTTCCAGGCGCACCGGAATGCCTTTCCCGAGTATGCGTGCGATCCGGTTGTAGTGCTCGTCTGCCAGGAGCAGCACCGGTGTACGCGATGGGTTCTTTGGATCCCGGGACCCTGCACCACCGGTGAAAACAGTGCCCATGGTGCTGTTGCCTCCACCTGCCCGGAGAATGGCCGCCACCCCCTCGTCCGCCAGAAACTGGTCGCGGATCTGGGTAAACGAGGGACCGGCCACAGCTCCACGTCCGCCCCGCCCTCCCCGGCCCGTCGGGACACGCGCCGGCGGCGGACCCGATACCGTGATGCTGTCGAGCATCGCCTGATCCTGCCTGCTGGCATCCGGCGTGAACCGGGGTGACAGGGGACGCGCCGGCGTCAGCATGACAAAGGCGTTCTTCAGCTTCCCCCGATACTTCTCCAGGTCCGCGGCGTTCTCCGCCTCCAGCATCAGAGCCTCTCCGGTGACCGCGCCACGGGTTCCCGGTGTCCACGCCGCCGGGTAGGCAATGACCGGCCAGGGTGTCGGCGCTATCACGTTCACACTGAGGTACTCACTGGACCAACCCCTCCCGAAGGTGCCCCACGGTTCGAACCGGGCATTCGCCACTCCCCATTCGGTCAGCTTCTTCACCGTCCACTCGGCAGCTGCCTTGATGTTCGGTGATCCCGTCAGCCGGGCTCCAAAGACATCGGTCAGCCAGCTCGCTGTTTCCATCACCTGGGACCGCTCCCCCAGTCCCTCCGCCTTGATCTGCGCGATCGCTGCGCTGTCCGTCCCCTCCTGCGCCACGCCTGCACCTGGCAGGAGGGTACCTGCGAAAATGATGGCTGCGCCGGCCGCAACGTGCCTGGCGACGCGTCCGCCCGCTGCGCGGAAAACATGTGGCATGACATCAACTCCTGTTGTGGTTTACGGAATGCTTCGCCGACGACTTCCGGTTCCGGCAGTCGATCAGATGGGTCCGATGTTGCAGCAGGAAAGCCCTGAGAGCCCCGCCCATCATGAGAAGTTCACCGTACGGTCCAGCACCGGTCAGCCCCGCCTCGACCGCCGAATGCGTCTCCGGGCGTCGCGGGCACTCTCACCATACGCCCTTTGAAAGATTTCCACGCTGCCCAGATACGCATTGCCGGTGATGCGAATCGTCGGGGATCCCGGCAGAGTTTCCCAGTCACCGCTCTTCATTTCGAAACTCCCCGCAATGGAATCTCCCTCATTGAGGACCCGAACACCGGGGGGTACGATGATCTCCACTCCACCCAGCACGCAGAAGATCTCGATGGTGCTCTCGCCGCCTGAGAGGTCCGCTTCCCGCAGGTCGAGCTCGGCCTGTCCAACCACCGAAACGACGCGTGTCTCGGGAGCGAGCTGCCAGGATCCCAGACGCTTCTGATGACTCAGGAAGGCGACCACTCCATGATTCGATGGCAGATCTTCCGGCCGAACCGTGGTATGCCGCCTGACGATGCCACCGCCGTCACTCATCGGACTGCAGTGCAAGTTGACGAACAATGGACTCCACGGCTTCGACGGACGGCACCGATCCCTGTGCCAGTCGCGACGAACCACCTCCGCGGCCGCCTACCGCTTCCAGCATGGGCCGAAGCATCCTGCCTGCTTCGATCCCCGAATCCGCCGAAGTGGCCAGCAGCACCGATGGTGGATCGTGCGAGACGGCGACGAACATGATCCGCGCAAGTTCGTTGATGGCCAGGGCGAGGTGCCTGCCCGCGTCTGCACCTCCCGACGGGTATCGCTGCAGGATCCGTCGGATGCCGTCCGGCCCGGGAGCAGCCTCCCGCCAGAGCTGGGCCGCCCGGCACTCCGCGAGCAACATCTCAGTGCGTCGGTTCGCCGAACTCAACTCCTTCAGTTCCCGCGATTGCCGCTCCAGAACCGCAGGGAGGTCGTCCGGAAGAGCCGAGCACGCGGCCGATATGTCGGAGAGTATCTCGTAATCCCGGCGGGATCGCGCCAGCGCCCGCTCGCCACAGATGAAGGTGATTCGGACCGCGCTCCTCACCCGTTCCTGACCCCTCAGCATAATGGGACCGATTTCACTGGTGGTCGAAACGTGCGTCCCACCGCAGGCACTCCGGTCGATCCCGTCAATCGATACAATCCGCAACGTGCCGGTCCGGGTACTCGCCTTGCGAAGGTCGGTCACCGCTCGTGCGTCCTCGAAACTGACGGTGACCGGACGGGCTTCGGCCACGATGTCATTGGCGCGTTGGGCTATCCGTTGCAGGTCGCTGTCTGCCAGCACCCCTTCCCCGGTGAGGCCGGACGCCCCTTCCAGATCGATCGTTGAACTCTGCGCGCCAAAATGCACACTAACCGTTCGCAGTCCGAGTACGGCGTCACAGACCGCGGAGAGGAGGTGCTGTCCGCTGTGCTGCTGCATGTGATCGTGACGACGTTGCCAATCTATGCGGCCCTCCACCACGTCGCCCGAATTCGTCGTGAGCCCCGCCTCGAGGACGTGAGCAATGCGTTCCCCCTCGTCCACCACATCGACCACCTGTCGGCCAGCGAGCGTACCGGTATCATGCGGCTGCCCGCCCGAGGTGGGATAGAAGGCCGTCCGGTCCAGATAAACACGCCGGCCGGTGTCGTCGATGGACGTCACGTGCGCTGTGAACGTTTGCAACGTGGCATCCCGGTAGTAGAGACGCTCCGTCATGAGGCTCCGCCCGTATTCCCTTCGGGTGACGCTCCACTGCGACAGGTCACGCATCGATAGGGAGCCCCGAACGCGATGGCGACGCGTCTGCCGATCGAGCCGTGCAGGTGCCGGTTGCAGAGTATCCGGCGGCAACGGTCGCACACGCCCCCCTGGTTCACCGGGAAGGGACGTCCGCATTCGTCACATTCGGTGGCGAAGATCGATTTCCGGAATATCTGCATGGCTGTCAGTGGCGGAGGTCAGCACGACCACCCGGCTCAGAGTTCCCGTACGAACCACGCCGTGGCACCAGCGAACTCCAGTGTAAGAACGTCACCGGCCCCAAACCTGAACTTGGTGGACCGGGCGTGGGGAACGTCGGGATTGTCGGTGAGCAGTTCATCCCCTGAGATGCGGTAAACCAGGGCAACATCGTGCCTGATGTTGGCCAGGCTGAAAGAGTAGTTCAACCGCCCACCGGGCAGGAACTCCATTCTGGCGTTGGGTGCAAAATCGAGCGCGGCGTCCGCGTGCATCAGGCGCCAGGGCCCCAGAAGCCGACGCTCGGCGCTGTTCATGACCCGTCGTTCACCATGATCCTGCCGCCCCACTGCGCCACACCGGTACCTGCCTGGCTGGCTTCTGCAGGCACCGGGTCGGCAAGCTGACCGGGGCGTATCCTGCCGCACTCCCGCGGTTCGCTCTGAGCTCCACCCGCCCGAATTCCCGCGGGAGACGGGATACCGAAACCGACCTGACCGCCAGCGTTGCCGTTGCAGTCCGTCGTCGGGATGGCGGTCACTTCCTGGAGACGCCCTTCAGCCACTTGATGGCGGCCTTGAGCGCCTTGGCTTTGCCGCCATGACCGGCGTCGCCGAAGAATGACCGGTGCTTCGGGCGCCACGTTCCCTCCCGGGTCCGATGATAGCCGACCCGGACGAAGTAGCCGTGTGTGCGGGTCGATTCCTGGTCGATCCGGCTGATTCCCGCAGGAAGGCCACCTCTCCTGCGTGTGGTCTTTCGCGCCGTACTGGTGCGCTGGGTCTTCTTCGCCTTGCGCTTCGCCATGTAGTGCTCCGATCCAGCCGGGGCCGCCTGACGAGCGACCCCGGATGCAGTGGGGGGATGGGGGGTTCGGCAGGTGGATCCACGGTCCAGCCTGCAGCAGGGGCCCTCAACTTACCTCACGTGACCGCGATCCGCGAGGGTATCAAGGCGCTCGTGAGGCGGCACCGTTAGGCCGCCTCCCGCTGCCTGTTTGCCGCCTGACGACATCGGCTGATGCGTCGCTCACTTGCCTGGATTCACGGATCCGGCCCGCGGTGCCGTGCCTGACGAACCTGGCTGCGTCGTCGCGATACCCGGAACCTCCTTCCCGGCAGGGAGGGCCTGAGGCCCATGCCGCCGCCGGACAAGGTTCACTCCACCGCGATGTAGATGCTGGAAGGGCTCAGATAGAGGGACCCCGCAAGACGGGCGAATGCCCTGATGGTGTAGAAGCCCAGTGGGGCCCTTACACCGGTTGGCGTCGTTGCATTCCATACGAAACTGCGGCTCTGCTCCTCTCCTCCGGCCAACGCCTCCGTCACACTCTGCCCCACGCAGCCCTTCCCCGCATCGTACATGGTCACACCGTTGGAGTCCCGGATCTGGATGTACACCAGGCAATCGCTGGGCCCTGTCAGGGTTACTCCGTCGTAACCCACATTCTTCACCGTGGCCGTCACTGTCACCGTCTCGTCCAGGTGCACGGTCTCTTTGTCCACCGACAGATAGATCACGATGTTGCCCACGTCATTTGGGACATCCAGGCTGCAGGATAGCACTGTCAGCGGCAGAGCGAGAACTCCCAACAGATTCCGGATTGTCACTGCTCTCCTCCCTCCTTGCCGGGTCCGGGGACCACGACTGCAACAGAAACTTCGTCTGGCTGCACCACCTACTCCACCCGGGTGGCTCCGGGCAGCTCCGCGGGGGAAACCGCTCCCACGCCCCCTGGGTCACCAGTCACGATCCGCCGATGATAATCGACCTGCCCCAGGTGATACGCCAGATGAACCGCGAGGTGCAGCACCAGCTCTCCCGTTACCTGTCGATGATTGGCAACCGGTATCGGAAAGGACGCCCCCAACTCCCCGGCCGACTTCCCTTCCAGGGCTGACCGCACCGCAACGTCCGCTGCTCGCAGGTCCCTGATCAGCTCCCCTCGTGAGACACCGCGGACACTGAATTCCCTGTCACGGTCCCGAACATAACCGTTCTGACCCAGCACGGCCCCGATCAGGCCACGAAGGTTCCCCGCCACATGGGCAGCCAGGGTGCCCGCCGAATTCGGCAGCGCGTCGGGCTTCTCCCAGACCTGGTCGTCTGAAGCATAACCCTCCAGCTCGCGCACCATCGTGCGGAGCTCCCGACTGATAATGGCTGCAATCACAGGACCGTCCATGGCTCCCTCCTCATTTTGAGTGCGAGGCAGACGGCAGGGACCCACGTTCGGAGTCCTCGGTGGCCCGTCCACCGTTCTGCACGCTCAGCGTCAGGCAGTCCGGTCGGCTGTAGTGGCCCGACACATCCAGTGTCATCCCCTCACGCCGGACCGCCTCCAGGTCCAGGTCGCCTATCACCAGGCCGGCCCGATCCAACAGCGGAGGTTCCAGATAGTTCCCGTCCGGACCAATTATGGCACTTCCACCGTGCAAGACCAGGGTATCCGGATCCGGGACACGCGTAGGTTCGGGGTCGAGACCAACCGGAAGGTCCGAACCGCGCATCAGGGAACCCGCCGCCAGAACGAAACACCGCCCCTCAAAGGCATAGTGGCGGCTCGCCATCTGAAGGCGTTCGTGGACGTTGGGCCACAGCGCCACATGGATATCCTCCCCCGATTCATGCAGTGCCTGACGGGCCAGCGGCATCCAGTGTTCCCAGCAGATCAGCCCCCCAACCCTGCCAGCCGGCGTATCCACGGCGTGCAGGCCATCGGCGTCGCCATTCCCCCAGATCATCCTCTCCGTGTACGTCGGAATGAGCTTGCGATGATGGTTGAGGAGCCTTCCATCCGGTCCGATTACCACCAGGCTGTTGTAGAGCGTGCCCCGGCCTGGTCCGGATGCCACCCGTTCACTGATACCCGCCACCAGGGTGATCCGGTGATGCGCAGCGATCGATCGCAGTTCCCGGCCACTTTCGCCGCCAACATTCACACACTCCGCAGCATGACGTGCAAATGCTTCCTTGACCGGCGCGTGATCCCAGAGCGCCACGTCACGGCAGACGTCGAGCCAGGCCGGGTAACCGGGAAGCCACGTCTCAGGGAAGACGACGAGCTTCGCTCCCTGCCGCGCGGCATCAGCAACAATCTCCCGCGCCACCTGCAGGCCACCGGCAAGTGACCCAACAGCCTCCGTCTGTGCTATCGCGACCCGGACAACCATGCCGGACCTATCCCCCGGCCCGCAGCCGGTCCAGCTCACTCTCCACCAGTTCCACCAGCTCACCGAGTCCGTCGGCATCGAAAATCAGACGCGCCCCGGCGGTCCGGTATATCTCCGGCAGGGAGACTGACCCACCCAGGGAGAGGGCCTGACGATAACGACCCACGGTTCCCCTGGGATCAGTCAGACTCGCACGCCATAGCTGAAGCGCGCCCAGTTGCGCGATGCCGTACTCGATGTAGTAGAACGGGTACTCGAAGATGTGGAGCTGGCGGTACCATCGTGCAACACGCTCGGCCTCCAGACCCGACCAGTCGACTCCACGTTCGAAACGCGATCGGATGGACAGCCAGGCGGCATCACGCTCCGCGGCATCATGGCCACGGCCGCTCGTGTAGATCCAGGTCTGGAATGCGTCCACGCTGGCAATGTGGGCCAGCGTCATCACGATATCCTCCAACTGCTCCACTTGCGCCGACCGCACTTCGTCCGGTGAGTAGTACCCGATCGGCCGGGCCAGATACGGAACCGCCAGCAGTTCCATGCTCATGGACGCCAGCTCGGCTGCTTCATGCGTTACGCTCCGCTGCCAGATCCAGGGCTGCCCGTGTGCAGCGAAATCGTGAAACGAATGCCCCGACTCGTGCACCAGGGTATTCACGTCATCGGGCACTCCAACGGCATTCATGAAGATGAACGGCACCCCACTCCAGGAAAGCTTGGTGCAGTAACCCCCGGGTGCCTTGCCAGGACGGCTCTCGAGATCGAGCCAGCCACCGTCCGCCATTCTGTCGAACTGATGACCCAGCTCAGGATCCATGGCGTGAAAGATCCGCCGCGCTGGATTCACCAGTCCTTCGACATCCTTGAAAGGACGCAGCGGTCCAGCCGCCTCCAGTTCCACCTGGGTGTCCCATGGCCGCACCACGTCCAGACCGAGGCGCTTCCGCCGGTACTCCATCAGCCGCCCCACGGCTGGCGTGACCTTCTCCTCCACCGCCGCATGGAATGAGGCGCAATCCGCGGGCGTATAGTCAAAGCGGTGCTTTGCCTGGAACACGTACTCCAGAAAGGTTGGGAACCCGGCGTTCCGGGCAACTTCCTGGCGCAGCGCATACATCCTGTCGAAGAGGTCCGCCATCGCTTCACGTTCCTGCAGGTATGCCTCGGCTCCCAGCCGAAAGGCCCGCTCGCGTACCCGGCGGTCACGGTCCTTGAGAAACGGCTGCAGTTGCGGGATTGTCTTTCGCTCGCCTTCCCAGTCGACCTCCAGTCCCCCGGTGAGCTTCTGATACGCGGCAGTCAGAGTTTCCAGTTCAGCGAAGAGAGGGATGTTGGATTCCCGGAAGATCTCGATGTCCGTACGGAAACCCCGCAGGACCGGCTCCAGCCCCGGCGCCTCGTACCCGGATTCCACGAGTCGTTCGGCGAGTTTCACCTGCATTTCCGCGGCCTGCGGAAAGATCTCAGAGGACCACCGCAGGTTGGCCGCCTCCTTTGCAGGGTCAGTGGTGTCGCAGGTGTAGGCGATCATCGCCATCGTGCCGGCTTCCTCGACGACCTCCTCCAGCCTCGACCAGTCCGATAGCCACGCCTTCGGGTCATCCATCGATGCCTCGAGCAACGCCTCGTAGAGGGGCTCGAGGTCGGCCCATGTCGCGTCGGCAATGGCCTCCGGGGACTCCGGCAGGGAAACGATCACGGTCGCTGGGACTGAGGTGGGATGTTCGAAACGATGCCTCAACCTATCCGGGTGGCTTACGGACGGTCAGTGTCGCCCCTCCTCGCAACCCTACGCCTGTGGTGTCTCCGGTAACCGCTCAGGCGCCGCAGGAAGAGGGTCCGCACCCTGGGACGGACTCTGCCCCGCGGCCATCAACTGCATATGGGCCCGAAGACGGGCCAGCGTCCGGGGAATCTCTTCCAGCAGCGCCGGTACACCCACGGACGTCACCGCAGCCTGCGTGTCATGCGCCAGGCCGGCTATTGCCTCTGCCACTGGATCGTAGGCACTCAGAGCGGGCAGGAGACGTTCGTATTGGCGCAGTACATGATCCAGGTCCCGAAAGCCTTCACTCAACATCCGAAGGTCATCCTGTATTGCCGTCAGGGCGTCACCGGTCGACATCCCCGCGTCACCCAGTCCCCGCGCACCGTAGAGGAGTTCCCGCAGTTCCCTGTCATCGTTCCGGTTCTGCAACAACTCCCGATAGCTCTCCGTGAACCCGGTCACCCGGGCGCGTTCATCGCGGAGCGCCACGACCCGCATATGGCAGAGCCGCAGGGCCCCGTCCGGTTGCCGAGCCCACGCGCTCCCCACCCAGACCGACCGCTCCGCGGCTATTCGACGCGGTTCGGACTGGTCCGGTCCGTCGACCTTCCGGAGCATTGTCACCGGCTGTTCCTCGACTGCGGACCGGTGCCGGTCAAAGAGCGTCAGGGCCGAACCGTTGCAGTCGAGGACCTTCCCCTCCACATCCGTGATCAGGACGGCGTCGGAAATGGCGTCAAACGAGCCGGCTCGGCGCAGGTGACGTTCACCGACTGCCAAAGGCACAGTGGGTCCCTGATGCTCCGGCGCAGATCCTGCCGGTCGCCGTCGCCCCAGATGCCACCCCACTGCCAACCCCACCGCTGCCACCAGGGCCAGGAATATCCAGGCCGCAGGATTCTGCAGGAAGTTCATCTTTGCGCCCTGATCGTGGCGGAATGAGACAGGAGCACTTGTCTCACCCTGGACTACCGTCAATGGTCCCGACGCTCCACGAAAAGAAGCGCCGGAAAAACCGGGTCTGGCGGATCATCATCAGTCTGGTGGCAGAGTATCACCCACTCCTGCAGGATACAGCAGGTAGTCGCGGGTGCGCACCCGGAATTCCCGGGCCTCCCGCGAGAGCACGGGCAGCAGCCTTTCGATGCCACCCTCGATCTCAACTGCATTCCTCAGTCTGTCGGATCCTGCCAGCCGGTCAACGTGGGAGACCCGCCATTGAAACTCCCCAGTATGCCGCCGGTAGATCGCGCGCAGCAGCTCCAACCCGACACGAACCGGCACCACCGCATCACGATCCGAAACCGCTACCGCAATCATGGGAATACGCTTGCCGCCCCACTTCTGACCTGCCTCCACCGTCACCAGTGTGGAGTCGAAGACCACACCGGGGATGCGCTTCGCATTCAATTCCTTCACAATCTCGCCGGCGTCATGGAGCCAGCCGGCTCCCACCAACTGAAAGGGGAGTGCCGTGCCGCGGCCCTCACTCAGGTTCGTCCCCTCGAAGAAGACCATGCCGCTGTAGAGCAAGGCCGCATCCGGCGTGCGAATGTTCGGTGACGGACCCCGCCACGGAAGCCCGGTTTCCTCCCACCACATGTCACGACGGTACCCCGACATCGGCACGACCGAGACATCTGCCGCCACCTGACCGGTTCCCGCCAGATACCGCAGCAATTCTCCGGGCGTCAGTCCGTACCTCAGCGCCACCGGATACTGGCCCACGAACGACCGATACGAAGTATCCAGGACTCCACCCTCGACTCTGTCCGCACGAATCGGATCGGGTCGATCCAGCACCACGAAGCGACGTCCTGCACGACTCACCGCTTCTGCGGACAGCGCCATGGTCCAGGGATAGGTGTACACCCTGGCACCGACATCCTGAATGTCGTAGACCACCACATCCACGTTCTCCAGCATGGCCGCGGTCGGTACCCGGGTCTCGCCGTACAGTGAGAAAACCCGGACGCCAGTGTTGGGGTCGACTTCTTCGCCGATCCGCTCTCCCGCTCCCGCCTGACCGCGGATGCCGTGCTCCGGTGCAAACAGCGCTGTCAGCTTCACACCCGGAAGACGGTTCAGGAGATCAATCGTGCTCCGTCCATCCGGCGTGAGACCGGTGTGGTTGGTGATCAGCCCAACGCGCTTTCCTCTCACGAGATGGACCGAATCAGTCAGCAGATTCTCTATGCCCAGCCTCACCCGTCGCCCCACATTCAGCGTCTGAGCCTGGAGTATGTCAGGCCCTACGCTGACCAGAACCGTCAGGTGCAACAAGACAGCAAGAGAACGCAACGGAAGGCGAGGCATGGTAAAGGAGGCGGACTGAACCAGCCAGCATGATACACCGCCCGGGGACATCCCGCACGTCGGGAGTGCTCGGCCTCCAGGTCTCCCGGGTCGAGGCCTGCCCTTATCGCTGGGCCCGCCTGTAACGCATCTTCCTGATGTGTCGCTCAACTGGCGCCGGATACGGCGTATCACTCTGGTACTCATGCTCACCGGAATGCTGCTTCCGGTGCTGGCTGCGCTGTCTTTCAACTTCTTCCAGCCACCCACCACGGCTGTGATCCTGTCACGTACGCTTCAGCGACTCGGCGCAGGCAAGCGCCCCGCCTACCCGAAGCGTCACGTGGTTTCCCGGGACGCCATCGCGCCCTCCCTGCGTCGTGCCGTACTGGCCTCGGAAGACGACCGCTTCTATCTGCACCCGGGCTTCGACTTCGAAGAGATCGGCAAGGCGATCGACGCCAGCCGTCGCGGCCGTCGCCTGCGCGGCGCATCCACCATCACCCAGCAAGTCGCCAAGAACGTGTTCCTCTGGGAAGGGCGCTCTTTCATTCGAAAGGGGCTGGAAGCCTGGTTCACAATCGTCCTGGAACTCTGTCTTTCCAAGGACCGGATCCTGGACATTCATCTCAACCTGGCCGAATGGGGTGACGGCATCTTTGGCGCAGAAATGGCCGCCCGTACTTACTACGGGAAACCGGCTGCCCGACTCTCCCGGGAAGAATCAGCGAGACTGGCCGCCATCCTTCCCGCCCCACGACGCTGGTCACCGCAGGGATCGATCGCCGGCCGGCGGGCAACCGTGATCCTGGCGCGCATGGCCTATCCGGCCCCACGCCCTCAAGACCCGTCCCGGAAGAAAGGCTCCGACCGCTGAACCAGCGTCTCCAGACAACGACAAGCTCTGCCGGCGCCCACCCCTGTCACCGGACCGAAATCAGCTGCTTCCACCATCGGATCCGGCGACAGTGACGCCGGAGTCTGACTTCGGCCGCGATCCTGCTTCCAGCAGTCTCCCTGCAGCGCCGTCTGATGATCCATTGCCGGCCGCGGACGAAAGGAGCCGTCCAATCACGTCCCGTCCGGTGCGCACTGCCACTCCGGCGGCGTATCCCAATGCCGCTCCCACCAGCGTGGGAAGGTCAACCGGAGGCACTTCTCCCGCCCGACCTAACGATTCCAGTATCTCACGCCGCATCCTGATGGCAATCGGCCGGGCAAAGGTGATTGCGTTGAAGTTTGCGTCATAGCGCACACCCAGACCTTCGATCAGCGCCGCCGTTCGCGCGAAATACACCATCTCGCCCGGGAGCCGTACCGGCCAGTCGTACAGAGCAGCCATCACCTCGTTGGTCACCAGCTCCACGCGATCGCGCATGGGCATCTCCACGTAAGCCAGGGTGAGCAGGCGATCGGCCAGCCCACGGACTTCGTCCCGCCTGGCGGACGGATCGATCATTCCCAGTGACTCGAATCCCTCCAGCAGCGCGTCGGTATCGCGACGGATCGCGGCGAACACCGTCGTCACCAGACGGGAGCGCAATTCCCGTGAGACCGGAATCACCATCCCGAAATCCAGGAGTACGATTCTGCCATCGGAAGTCGCCAGCACGTTTCCGGGGTGCGGGTCCGCGTGGAAAAACCCGTGCACCAGCATCATTCGCAGGTAGAGCTCCATGACGTTCGTCACCACTCCCCTGGGATCAGTCGTCCTCTCCCCATCCTGGGCCGTGAGACGATCGACCCGGACCCCTTCCATGTACTCCAGTACCAGCACATGCGGGCGTACCATTCCCTCGACCACACGCGGGATGAGCACGTGGGGATTGCCCTGGAAGTTCTCATGGATCGTCCGGGCGTTGGCTGCCTCATGCACGAAATCCATTTCCTCCCACACCCGGACGGAAAATTCCTCGATTACGGCACGCGCGTTCCTCAGATGAGGATTCGGAAAACGTCTCTCCAGCCAGCCAAGCAGGGGACGGGCAAGGGCCAGGTCCCGGCGAACCAGTTCCTCCACACCGGGCCTCAGCACCTTTACCACAACCTCCTCACCCCGATAGCGCGCCCGGTGCACCTGGCCAAGCGATGCCGACGCCAACGGTTCCGCCTCGAAATGCTCGAACAACTCCCGGGGAGGAATGCCGAATGACCGTTCGATCTCCCGTTCAATGAACGACACGGGTACCGCTGGCACCTGATCGGTCAGCGTGGACAGCACGCCCACGTATGGCTCTGGTATCAGGTCCGCGCGGGCGGAAAACACCTGCGCCATCTTCACGAAGGACGGCCCCAGGTTCGCGATCGCCGCCACCAGGCGTTCGGCTCGCCGGGTGTGAAAATCAGCGGTTCTTTCCAGCGGTCCACCAAACAGAAGCCAGCGCCGCCGGTCCCTCATGAACGAGAGAACCAGGGGACCGGCATGTCGCAGAATGGTCAGCGCGCGCATCAGACGGCCCTCCGGCCGCCGACCTGCCCCCCGGATCTCAGAAACCCGGCACGAGAGGGCGGGCCCACGGAATGAATCCGGCTACCGCGGCCAGCGAGATCCCCAGCCAGATCGAGGCACGCTGGAAACGATCAGCGTCCGTGAACGCTTTCCGGATCCGGATCGCGCCCACATGGGCCACCACAACTGCCAGAATCATCAGAACCACGTGCTCCACCAGAAAATACCTGACGGAGGGATTCCGCATCGCCGATCCCATGTCGCTGAAAGCGCCTCGGGTCAGAGGGCTGAACACCGCGTACAGCAGAATCCCGACCAGCAACTGCAGGTCGAGCGCTCCCACGTACGCCCTGACCGCGGTCGCACAGTTGCGGGTCCACAGTCCTCGACCGAGCCAGCCCCGCCAGGCCAGCAGAACCGCAATTGCACCGGTAAGGAGGACCAGCCAACGGATGAGGTTGTGTGCGCCGAGTACGATAGAATACATGGAACCACCAGAGTCCGGGAGATTTTCGCTCCGCCACGGGTGACGCAATATCCTGCGAACATCCATAATCTACCTAAATGGCTCCGACGAACCGAGCCGGAGCATCATGCACCTCCATCTCCGTTCCTCGTTAAACCTATGCGTCACCTCCCTGCCACCACCCTTCTCACCGCCGCTGCCACCTTCGTGGCAGGCTGCTCCGGAGATCGGCCCATCGACCGATCGGTCCTGGAACCGGCGCTCGCCAGCATCACCGCGGATGGACTGCTGAACAGCATCCGTACCCTCTCGTCCGATGCGTTCGAGGGGCGGGCCCCCGGCTCCGCCGGGGAGGACAGCACCGTCGCCTGGCTCTCCACCACCTTCAAGAGTATGGGGCTGACTCCGGGCAATCCCGACGGCACCTGGGTCCAGAACGTCGAGCTGATCGGTTACACGGGAAAGGCCACCGCGAACATCAGCTTCGGCAACCAGCCCGTCGCCATGAGGCCGCTGCAGGACTTCGTGGCCGTATCCCGGCACGATGCGCCGGTGACCAACGTAACCGATACCGAAATCATCTTCGTCGGCTACGGGGTCCAGGCGCCGGAGTATGGCTGGGACGATTACAAGGGCGTCGACGTGCGCGGCAAGACCGTCCTCATGCTGGTGGGCGATCCCCCCATCCGCGATCGGGCCGACACCGCACAACTCGATACCACGATGTTCCGCGGCAAGGCCATGACCTACTACGGCCGCTGGACGTACAAGTACGAGAAGGCCAGCGAGATGGGTGCCGCCGCGGCCATCATCATTCACCAGACCGGACCAGCCGGCTATCCCTGGGATGTCGTAACCAGCAGTTGGGGCGGAGAGAACTTCGACATCCCGTCACCGGAAGCGGATCGACGCGTCCCCGTGGAGGGCTGGATCACCGAGGAGAAAGCGAGAGAACTCTTCCTCGACTCGGGACGTGATTTCGACGGTGTCCTGCGACACGCGGCAGAGCCTGGATTCACCCCGCTGCCGCTCCTCAAAGCCAAGGCCAGTTTCACCGTTCGCAACACGGTACGGCGGGTCCAGTCACACAACGTGGTGGCGAAGCTTACGGGCTCCGATCCGGCTCTGGCTGATCAATACGTCATCTACACGGCCCACTGGGATCACTTCGGACGCAACCCCTCCCTGAAGGGCGACCAGATCTACAACGGGGCCCTGGACAACGCCTCGGGTACCGCGCAGATGCTGGAGATCGCCAAGGCGTTCACCCAGCTCGCAACACCGCCCAAACGCTCCATTCTTTTCCTGGCCGTGACGGCCGAAGAGCAGGGCCTGCTGGGTGCCAAGTACTATGCCACACATCCTCTCTACCCCCTGGATCATACCCTGGCCGATATCAACATCGACGGCGTCAACCAGTGGGGTCGTACCTCCGACATGGTCGTGATAGGATCGGGCAACTCGACCCTGGAAGCAGTGCTCGACACCGTCGCCACCGCCGCAGGCCGCACCCTTTCACCCGACCCCGAATCCGAAAAGGGTTTCTTCTACAGATCGGATCACTTCGAGTTCGCCAAGCAGGGCGTGCCCGCGATCTTCCTCGATGCTGGCGTGAACTTCATCGACAAGCCGGTGGGCTACGGCATGTCCCGGCGCGAGGAGTACACCACCAACGACTACCACAAACCCAGCGACGAAATCAAACCCGACTGGGATCTCTCCGGCGCAGTGGAAGATGGCCGGATTCTGTTCGAGGTCGGCTATCGCGTGGCCGAGGCCGCAACCTGGCCGGACTGGCTGCCGGGTACGGAGTTCAAGGCCAGACGGGATTCCATGCTTCAGGCGGCAGGCCGGTAGACGGCAATCCAGGCAGCGCAGGTCGGGCCCGAGGGAAAGGAGTATCCCTTCCTTTCGGGCCCGACGCGTACTCCGAAACCCCCGGTTCAGCGCGTGCCCTCCGGACTCCCCATTGACGCCATCCTGCCCGAACTGCTGTCCACCCTTCGGACGCAGTCGAGCGCGGTCGTGAACGCTCCTCCCGGAGCCGGCAAGACCACCATCGTTCCGCTGGAACTGATGGATGAACCATGGGCAGGTGATCGCGTTATCCTGATGCTGGAACCGCGACGGATTGCCGCCCGCGCGGCCGCGCACCGCATGGCCAGTCTCCGGGGTGAAACCGTCGGTCGCACCATTGGTATCCGCACCCGGCTCGATACCCGTGTTTCCGGCAGCACCCGAATCGAAGTCGTTACCGAAGGCGTGCTCACGCGGCTCGTACAGGAGGATCCCGCCCTGGAACGCTATGCTGCGGTGATCTTCGATGAGTTTCACGAAAGGAACCTGAATGCCGATGCCGGGCTCGCCCTGGTCCTGCATTCCCGCCGACTCGTAAGGCCGGACCTGCGCGTCATCGCGATGTCCGCCACCATCGACGGCACAGCCGTGTCCCGGCTGCTGGATCAGGCGCCGGTGATCACCTCACCGGGGCGTCAGTTCGAGGTCGCCGTCCGCTACCGCGGCTTGCCCGGCACCATTCCGCGTCATCCCGATGACGTCGCCCGCAGGACGGCTGCCGTTCTGCGCGAAGCGCTGGAAGGCGAGTTCGGTGACGTGCTGGTCTTTCTTCCCGGAACACCCGAGATCCGACGGACCGCCTCGTTGCTCGAAGGGCTGTCTCTGCCGGACTCCACCGACGTCATCCCGCTGCATGGCATGCTCCATGCCAGGGACCAGGATCGTGCCATCCTGCCCTCGCCACCGGGTCGTCGTAAGATCGTGCTCGCCACGGCCATCGCCGAAACCAGTCTGACTATCGATGGGGTGCGGATCGTGGTGGATTCGGGTCTTGCCCGCAGGCCGCGTTTCTCACCCCGAACCGGCATGTCCCGCCTCGAGACCGCCCGCGTTTCCCACGCCACTGCCGAGCAGCGTCGGGGACGTGCGGGTCGCACTGAATCGGGCGTCTGCTACCGGCTGTGGACCGAAGAGGACCAGGGTGCGCTGTCCCCTTTTCAGCCTCCGGAGATCCTGGACGCAGACCTCGCCCCTCTCGTGCTCGACTTTGCCGTGGCTGGCATCCGCGACCACACCGAACTCGACTGGCTCGATCTCCCTCCGTCCGCGGCATGGAAGCAGGCGGTCCAGCTCCTTTCCCAGCTCGACGCGCTGGATGAAAACGGTCGTGTCACCCCGCATGGACGCGCCATGGCCGGCCTCGGCATGCATCCGCGCCTGGCGCACATGGTTCTCCTGGCAAGGGAATACGGCCATGGCGCCCTCGCCTGCGATGTGGCCGCTCTCCTGAGTGAGCGTGATCCGGTCCGGGCGGTCGGGACGGACTTGCGTGTGCGCCTGAATGCGCTCCAGGGGGATCGACCTGTTGGCGATGCCGATCTGCGGTCGCTGGAGCGCATTCGCGAACAGGCAAGGAGATGGCGCACCACACTGCGCGTAGCGAATGAACCACGTGATGAGAGCGCCATCGGCATGATTGTCGCCCGGGCGTTCCCCGATCGGGTGGCGGTCCGGCGTCCGGGTCAGACATCACGGTACCTGCTGCGCAACGGCACCGGCGCCATTCTGCCGGAAGGCGACTCACTGTCGCTCGAGCCATGGTTGGTGGTGGTGGAATCCGACGGCCGCGTCCCTGAAAGCCGCATCTTCCTGGCTGCGACCATTGACCGGAGCGATGTCGAGGAAGACTTCGCTGCCCAGATGGAAACCGTGGAACTGGTGACGTGGGTTCCCGAACGTGGCATCCATTCCCGCATCGAGCGTCGCCTCGGCGCCATCGTTCTGGAATCCCGGCCGAACCCGACACCCGATCCGATCCTGGTGGCCGATGCGATTGCCGGGTACGTCCGGAGCCATGGCTTGGACATCCTCCCGTGGGATGAGGCAGACGTGGCACTCCGACAGCGGCTGGCTTTCCTGCACCATCACCTGGACGGCTGGCCGGATGTGTCTGACGACGCTCTCGTCAGTTCACTGTTGCCCCACCTGATCGATGCCCTGAAGACGGTTCGTAACGTCGAGAAGATCGACGTCAGTGCCGCACTTGTCGCTCTTCTCACCTGGCAGCAACGAGTCGACCTGGACCGACTGGCTCCGGCGGCGTTCCTTGCCCCGACCGGCACCAGCGCCCGCATCGACTATGCGGATCCCGATGCGCCGACCGTCTCGATCCGGCTTCAGGAACTCTTTGGCTGCAATACGACGCCAACGATCCTGGGTGGACGTGTTCCGCTCACGCTTCAGCTTCTGTCACCAGCTCGACGACCGGTGCAGGTGACCCGCGACCTGGCCGGTTTCTGGAGATCGTCCTACTTCGATGTGCGCCGCGACCTTCGGGCCCGTTATCCCAGGCACCCGTGGCCCGACGATCCCGCGTCGGCCGAGCCCACCACCCGCACCAAACGACGCGGTTGACACGGGGACGTCAGAACCGCCTCTCCCTGACAAGCACGGGACCTCCATAGTTTCAGAGATGCGTCTGCGCCGTGTATTCCCCGCCCTGGCTGCCTTCACGGCAGGGTGCGTGGAGCAGGCTACGGTTCCAAGGGCACCGGAGCAGAAGCTCGACATGCGCCTCTCGGTTTCTTCGCCGGTCATCGCCCGCGGAGAAAGCGCTACCCTCACGGTGTCGCTGACGAATACCCGGGACGAGGTGGTGCGCCTCTGGTTCAAGAGCACCTGTCAGGTCGTACTCACGATAAGGGATAGCCGCGGCCGGATCGTGGCCACGTCAGATACATCCGAGTGCACATCGGTCCCCTCACTGATCACTCTGGCAGTCGGTCAGACACAGAACTTTCCCTTTACCTGGAGCGGCGAATCCCGACTCGGTGCACCGGGCAGCGGCACCCCGCTCGCACCAGGTCAGTACTACGCCTCCGCCACCATGACCAGCGAAGGTTACACGGGTATTGCTTTCCCCATCCTCATAGAGCTGCGGAACTGAAACCATGATGCCATTGCGATCAACCCACCTCGGATTGCTCTTCGTCGGCACCGTACTTTGGTTGCCCGCTGACCTGCGCGCCCAGGATCCCCACCTGGAGAAGGCGCGCCGGGTCCTCGAAGCTGTGCCGCTGGTCGACGGCCACAATGACCTGCCATGGTACATACGCGAGGAGTTCACCAGGGCCCCGCGTGACGTGGATGCGTACGACCTCCGCGGGCACACCCCGGGGAATACGGACATCGATCGCCTCCGGCGGGGCATGGTTGGGGGTCAGTTCTGGTCCGTCTATATCCCCGGAGAGTTCCCCGACTCCGGATACGCCCGCACCCAGCTCGAACAGATCGACATCGCCCGCAGGGTCATTGCGAAGTATCCCGATGCGCTCCAACTCGCCCTGACCGCGCAGGACGTCTGGACGGCGCACGCCGCCGGTCGCGTGGGTTCCCTGCTTGGCATGGAAGGTGGCCACGCCATCGAGAACTCCCTCGGCGCCCTCAGGGCGTACTACGACCTGGGCGTGCGCTACATGACTCTCACCCACAACGTTACCCTGGACTGGGCCGATGCCGCCCTGGATTCGGCAAAGCACGGAGGCCTGACTCCGTTTGGAGAGGAAGTCGTCCACGAGATGAATCGGCTGGGAATGCTCGTGGATCTCTCCCATGTTTCACCGGGGACGATGAGCGACGCGCTCTCGGTGAGTGAGGCCCCGGTCATCTTTTCCCACTCGTCGGCGCGCGCCCTGGCTGACGTGCCGCGCAATGTGCCTGACTCCATCCTTGCCCGTCTCCCTGCCAATGGAGGCGTGGTGATGGTGACGTTCGTTCCCGGATTCCTTTCCCGGAAGGTCATCGATCATGCTGCCGCCCGGGGAGCGGAGCGCTCCCGGCTGACCCGGCTCACGCCCCGGGATTCCGTCGCAGTGGAACGGGCCCTGTTGCAATGGGACCGGGCCAATCCCGCTCCCAGGGCGACTCTGGCCGATGTTGCTGATCACATCGAACACGTCCGTGACGTCGCCGGCATCGATCACGTGGGAATCGGATCGGACTTCGACGGAACCGGCAACAACCTGCCGGCAGGGCTGGAGGATGTATCCAGGTTTCCCCAGCTTCTGGCCGAACTCTCCCGTCGTGGCTGGTCGGAAGACGATCTCCGCAAAGTCGCGGGTGAAAACGTGCTCCGCGTTCTCGCGCAGGCCGAACGTGTCGCGGCAAGGTTGCAGCGTCAGCGTCCCCCTTCGACGAAGACCATCGAACAGCTCGACCGGAAGCGAACCTCGTGATGGATCCACGCGAATCGCGGACCGGGAAAAACTTCCCCTCGCATAATTCGCACGACTGCTGTACGTTGTAGGCGCGGCGAATCACTCGCCGATGTCACACGGGTGCGGCGCCAGGATCTCCGGGGATCCTGGCGCCGTACTTTTTTGGGCGACACGGTAGCTCGTTAGGTGCGGAGACAGGGACGCATGATCGTGCCCGTCGGCCCTGGCGCGGAGGTTCCCGCTCCTCGTGAACTGTCGGGGATGCGTCTCCGGGGATTCGACGGTGAAGCACCCCTCGCATGCCTGGGCAGGCGTCGACGAGAGCAGGCAGTTCCGGGTCGATGTCCTCGTCCCCTGCCGGTTCCGACGGCCCTCCCTTAGCTTCCGCGCTCGACTCTCTCACAACCCGTACCACCGAACCAATGGGCAAAGGCGACAAGCGAACCCGGCGTGGCAAGATCAACCGTGCCTCCTACGGCAAGAACCGCAAGCGGAAGGCGAAGAAAAAGAAGTCCGCCTCCACTGCCAGTTCCTGACCTCAGAGACCGCGTACGCGGGAAGCTCCGGCAGAACCGCCCCGCGGCATCCCCGTCGGACTGCCGCTGATGCGATGTCTCTCGTCCCACAGCCACCGTTCCAGGTGCGCTCCCAGGACCGGTAACGGCAGGGATCCCAGACGGAGCACCTCCCGATGGAAAGCGCGAACGGAGAACCGGTCCCCCAGTTCGCGTTGCGCCCACAACCTCAGGCCCGTGAACTCGTGGGCTCCCAGAGTGGCGGCCGCCAGCCTTCCGGGCTGTTCCACGGCGGGAATGATGAACTCATCGGCAAGCGCCGCATCATCCCACGGCAGATAGGCCCGCAGGAACTCCAGCGCCTGCTCCCGAGTCCAGCCAAACGCATTGATCCCGGTATCGACTGTCAGACCACAGGCATGGGCCAGCAGGCGCAGGCGAATGGCGAAGCGGACCTCCGGATCCAGCCCGGGGGAAAGCGAATCCGCAACCGCCAGGGCGTACGCCTGCCAGCCGCGCACATACCCGTCGTGCCATGCCACGCGACGGGCTGACGGCAACGCACCATCGGCGCGTTGAAAAGCCTGCTGGAAATGCAGCCCGGGAACCAGGTCCTCGAACACCATCCCCGGGAGTACGACCGCGGAAAGACGGCCGATGCGCCGGAGGTTCAGTTCGTAGTGAGCCGTGGGACTCTTTGAGGATGGCGGTTCGTACTTGCTGCGAGGAGCGGTCATCACCGTAACAGGAAGCACTCCGATTGCAACGGACGGAACCGGTTCCGGGCGGAACTCTTCGGCCAGTCTCTCCGCGGTATCCGAAAAGAACCGTACCACCGCGTTCTGAATCTTTCTGGCTCCCGTTGAATCGAGCGGAACCTCCCACCGCGGATCGGACTGCAGCTTCTCCCGCAGGGAGTCCCGATGCGCGGGCAAACCTGCCTCCCGGGCCAGTTGCGCCGCCTGTAACGCCAGCGTCGAGGCTTCACGCAGTCCGATTGCATGCGCATCCTCCGGCGAGATGTCCAGCGTGGAGTGGAAACGCAGCAATGCCTCGTAGTGCGCCCGGCCGCCGGGATACCGAGACAGACCTGGGGTTTCCGGAGCCTGGGTCCCATACGGCCCCGCGAGGAAGCGCGCCAGCGAGTCCAGAGCGGGATTGACCGTGTCCCCGATGAATGCGCCCAGAGCCATGCGCTGGGCTTCCAGCCATGTCCTGTCTCCGGAGAACTCGGCAGCGGTTGGCAGAGCGAACGGACTGAGAATCGGGGGTGCGATGAATGACCGCACGTGTCGGACAGCCCGCGGGAGTACCATGGCGGGCAGCACCACGCCGCCTCGCGCATGATCCGCCAGCACGTCCAGGATCCTGCCGACGATCAGCGTCCTGTCATCGGGAACCGTGGCGAATGCGTCGCGCACATACTGCACGTGGCGGATCACACCAGCCGAATCGACGACCGACTGTCCCCGGAGAGTCGTGATCATCTCATCCAGCGGTGACTGACCGGGCAGGACAACACCAGTCGTGGTTGTGTAGTATGCCGGCCAGGCCGATTGAAACTCCATTTCCCAGCGCAGCGCCAGCCAGGCCACGTAATCGTCCTCAGCCAGCGCATCCACGCGGAACTCGTCCAGCGCCTGCAGGGTGACGCGGGCAGACCTGGCGATCGCCCTGACTCGTCCCTCTCCCGGGTCCGGTGGTTCCGGGTTCCAGGCACCACTCCAGACCGCGATTGCCGGCCGGTTCATCAGCAACTGGTGGAACTGATCGTCCAGCAGCCCCCGCAACCTCGAGGTCCAGAGCAACGTGTCGGCCGCGGTCGGCGGCGGCGTTCGCATGGCGTAGGAACACCCCACTGTCCCCGACAGGCTCGTCGCCAGAACGGCCCTGATGAGGTTCAGAGAGCCCGATCGCATTGGTTCCCGGATATCAGATCCACCGTCTGAAGCTACTTCCTGCAGAACCCCGGAGCGGAGTCATGGTCGTTGCAGTGTACCCACGTCCAGGCGCCCTGCAGCTGCCGGGCCTGTTATGATCCCGGGGTGATGCAACTGACCGTCACCACTCGATTGCAATGAACATCCTGGAGCCCGTTGCGGCTGCCTTCGGGGTGATCAGCATCTATCTGGGTACCCGCCAGAACATGCTGATCTGGCCGACTGCCATCATCAACGTGGCACTCTACGGTATCGTATTCCGGGAAAGCCGGCTCTACGCCGACATGGGCCTGCAGGTGGTCTATCTGATCCTGGCCGTGTACGGATGGTATGAGTGGCGGTACGGAGGAGCGGAGCATACCAGGCTCAAGGTCTCGCGGGCCAGGCCACGAACACTTGTGATCCTCGCCGGACTCAACCTTGTGGCCTGGCTGCTCCTGGCATCGTTGCTGCATCGATACACGAACGCGGCCATCCCCTGGCTCGATTCCCTGCTCACCACGTCCAGCCTTCTGGCTCAGTGGATGATGACCCGCAAGATCCTGGAGAACTGGACGGTCTGGATCGTTCTAGATCTCATTTATGTCCCCATGTTCATCTCGAGGGGGCTGTGGTTCACCGCCGCCAACTACGCCATCTACCTCGTCCTGGCTTTCATGGGGCTCCGGGACTGGCGCAAATCCCTGAACACCGGCGCTGTACCCATGGCGTCCTGACACCCGGCCCCATGAGAAGCATCGTGATCACCGGATCCGAGTGTACCGGCAAGACGTCGCTGGCACGCAACCTGGCCGCGCGACTCGGCGCCCTCTGGCTTCCGGAACAGGCACGCGTCTACGCCGAGTCCGTAGGACGCCCACTCACGGCAGACGACGTGGAGCCAATTGCCCGGGCCCACCTCGTTGCCCGTAATGCCACCATGTCTGAAGCCATGCGCCGCAGGGACACGAACTTCCTGCTGGACACGGACCTGGTGAGTACCATCGTTTACGCCCGACACTACTACGGTGAGTGTCCGCGGTGGATCGTCGACGCCGCCCGCACCGGCCTGGGTGACTTGTATCTCCTGTGCGACATCGACGTCCCGTGGACAGGTGACGCGATACGCGACCGACCCCTCGCCCGCCAGGAACTGCACGATTCCTTTCGGCATACGCTCGCCGATCTTGGCGTTCCCGTGGTTCTGATCCGGGGACTGGGCGACACGAGGATGCAGTCCGCCCTGGATGCCCTCGGTGCCGGTGAAGCAACTGACCTTCGGGGTTGACGCGCCAGGACTGGCCGAGCTGATCTTCGGGACAGACAGGGTACACGCCGACCGGAACTGGGTGGGCGGCACGCCCGCCATCCTCGCCGTACTCCACACCTGGTCGCGCACCCTGGAGCACCATCCCCAAGTCCACCTCCTCGTCACGGCGGGCGGCCTCGCCGCCGACGGCTCCGCCTGGATCAAGCCGGCCCATCCGAGCAACGACTGCCCAGGACCGCGGGTGCGCGAGGGCATGTGGACATCGTGCCGGGTGTCTTCACCTATGCGTCGCAACCGGACGGCACGCACGTCGACTGGCACATGAACTTTGCCGACACGGACCTGTTCGTCGCCTACGGCAGCCCGCTGCTCGCGCAGGACGAGCTGCAAGTCCTCGAGCATCCGATCCTGGGTTCGCTGCGCGTTGCGCTCGCGGCCCGGGGCCAGCCGCCCGAGACGACCGACGGAAAGCTGCGGCCGACGCCGGTCACGATCACCGGGGCGGCTTCTGGGGATGCGGCGCGTTCGGCGGCAACCGGACCCTGATGACGATCCTGCATCTGCTTGCCGCGGACCTTGCCGACGTCGACATCGTGTTCCATGCATTCGACGAGTCCGGCGTTGCCGTTGCCGAGGACGCGCGCGCGATGGGCGCTTCAGCGTATCGTTGGCGAAGAGAATGTTGTCGGGTTTTAGGTCGCGGTGGAGAACCGTTGAGTTGATCGCCTCCATTCCCGCAGCGATGTCAAGGCACCACTGTTTGACGACCTCGAGGGGAATCGGGCGATTAGCAGCTCTGGCCTCGTCGAGTCTGCGGAGCAGCGTCCCGTTGTTCGCAAACTCGGTTACGACGTACGGCGGGAGAGTGTCTTCCTGGCCGAGCAGGAGCACCCGCAGGACGTGCGGGTGGTCAACTTGGCTGCCTGCCAGCACCTCGTTGAAGAGTGCCTGCTGCTCTGGTGGCGTGGCCAGCAGTCCAGCTTGCAGAAACTTCACCGCATAGAGATGACCATCCGTGCCTTCGGCACTGAACACGATACCAAAAGCGCCTGCGCCCAGAACTGCAACGAGGCGAAGGTCGCCTGCGGTCGGGGGGCCCGGTACTACCGTGCCGATAGTCGGGAACGCTGCACCCAAACTTACTCCCGGTTACTCTAGGTGCGAAGGGCTTCCTAACCTGTGCTTGGCTTGCACATTCGCCGACCAACCTGCCTCCTGAACGCCCATCCCGCAAGCGAAACGCCTATGCCTGCAACTCGCCCCGCCACCCACCCAATCCGTCCGCCGGGCTCCGTACCCCCAACCCGCCACGATGCAGCACATGCGTGTACAACATCGTCGTGCTCACGTCCTTGTGACCCAGCAACTCCTGAACCGTACGAATGTCATACCCCGACTCCAGTAGATGCGTCGCGAAGCTGTGCCGCAACGTGTGACACGTCGCTCGCTTCGCAATCCCGCTACCCCGCACCGCCGCCTTCATCGCCCGCTGGACCGCGCTCTCGTGCAAATGATGACGCCGCCGCTCCCCGCTCGCCGCCTCCACATTCTCCCGCGCGGCCGGGAACACCCACTGCCAGGGCGCCGAAGAGGGTGCGGCCGCGGGCGACCGGGCGGTTGTACTCGATGGCGATGTCGGTGTGGCTGACGCGCTGGGACACCGTGCCGTGCTGGCTGAAGGGGACGCCCTGCGCGGCGGCGTTCAAGGACACGGCCGCCATCCCGATCAGCACCCGGAATCCTCTGCCATGCATCGATCTGTCCTCGGGAAGCAGTTGAACCGCGGAGGGCGCAGCGAGGCAGCGCCGAGCCGCGCCTGGTGTCGCCCGGGTGGACGTCGATCCAGGGCGGGTCGCCTGCGCCATCACCCCGGCCAGCCGAGCCAGCGCCCCGCCCAGGTCCGGCTTCATCTCCAATACCGCGTGCACGGGATCGGTTCCCAACGCCGCCATCCGCGCCGCGGCGGTCACGATGGTGTGGTCGCGCGGGTCCAGGCCGTCGTTCACCTCGTCCCACGTGAGCAGCATCGGCACGGTCGCGAAAACGGGACCGTCGCGTTCCAGCAGACCGGCTGAGCAGAAGCGCCTACGGGCACGGTCGGCCCGTTGACTTGAGAGCCCCCGCAGCCGCTCGGAAGTGCGGGCGGCCCACGCAGATGGTTGATGACGCGCTGAGATATCGTGCATGAGACACGGCACGGATCGGTACATCCCGCTCAGGGCGCGGACAAGGTACGCCTGGCGTTGGGTGAACCTCGTACTAGTTGGATGCTCCCTGCACATGGCTGCGCGGCTGGTCGCTGGCCAGCAGAAGGTGCCTGAGCTGTCGCTTTCCGCCCCAGCTGACCAGCTCGCCGAGTCCTTCACCAGGATTGTCGCGGTCCGCGAACTTGCGAACGGCACGGTGCTTCTGGGCCATCGGTACCACCCAACCCCGCTGCTGGGGGACTTCGCTACCGGCCGGACCTCTGAAGTGGGACGCACCGGAGCCGGTCCGGGTGAGTACAGGGAGATCCGCGGGATCTTCCCCCTCGCTGGAGATTCCAGTCTCGTGGATGATCCGCAGACGCCCCGATGGAGCATCCTGTCCGGCACGACGTTCGTGAGGAGCCATGCAACCTGGGGCGTCGGGTGGTACGGCCCCCGTCTGGTCGGGGCTGACCGATTCGGGGGTGTCCTCGAGGTCCGCCCGACTGCGTATGGCAGACAGCGTGGAATCCGCGTGAACGAGATCCCCGCCAACGCGGAATCCCTGGCGGTGATCCGGCATGTTCGCGCCTCCGCCGGGGCTGGGGGCGCCGTGGAGCGCTCTGATACGCTGGCCCGCATCCGAGGCGCATTCCGCGGAGTCGCGCGCTTGATGCGGACGTTGGGCAAGGAGGAGGGGCGCGGTATCGGGACGTGGTTTGAGCTCCGTGCCATCCTGGCCAGCGATGACCAGGCAATCCTCTTCCCGGACGGCTGGGTCGCGATCGCGTTCCAGGAACCCTACCACGTCCGTTGGCGATCGCCTGACGGGGCCTGGCGCACGGGGCCGCCACTTCCGTTTGTACGAGTCCCCGTCGACGAATTGCAGCGGACGGCAGCGATTCGAAGGGACTGGCCGAGGTCACCCCGTCTCTTCTCGCCAAGTGACTACCCGTATTGGCCGCGCTTCCTGCCACCGTTTCTTGACGACGCGCTGGTGGCCATGCCGGACGGCCGGCTCGCAATCAGGCGGACACCGGATGCGCGAACCAGCCGTACCGAGTACGACGTGATTGATCGGGACGGTCGGTTGACGGGTCGCCTCGTCCTCAAGGGAAGCGAGCATGTGGCTGCGTTCGGGGCGCGCTGGATCTACGTCGTCACCCGTGATGCGGACGACCTTGATTGGCTCCGCAGGCACCCACAGCCGCTGCGACCTTAGGTTGCCCGGCCACCGTGCCGGCGGCCGCAACCACTCCTCGGGCGGGCTGCCTGATGTCCTGATGCCGGCCCGCGCCGGCTATCACCGCGCGTCACCGACGGCGAGTCGCCTACGCCATGAGCCCGGCCAACCGTGCCAGCGCGGCGGTCGAACGAATCAATTTCTGCTGAGCCGCACCAATCAATCGCGTGCGGTCCGCCGGTTTCGTGAGCCCTGAATCCGACGAGCCTGACCGATCCACTCGCGACTCTGCGCGTCGATTGACCGGCTTCCCCGATCAGGCCTTCGCCTGAAACTCCAAGGACCTGACGCGAGGCGGATCGAGTTCAACCCCAGATTGTGCCGCGGCTGTCGCGCGGCACGAATCTTTACTTCGTTAGACACCACTCATCTACTCTTCTGTTATGACTGTTCCATCGTTTGTGACCCGTAGTGTCTGCCACCCAAACCGGCCCTTCTCAACGGTTTTCTGGATACTTCTCTGCAGACGACGCTGTTCGGCTGTAACGCCTTCGCGGTCAAGGAGGATGATATTCTTCATTTGGGCGCTCTTCTTCATCCCGTTGAACACTACATAGTCTATGGGGTGGAAGATGACCTTGGCGTCGTCGGGGTTGAGCCTTCGCGGCGTGAAGATCGGGTCGATTCTCCGGACGGCCTTCTGGGCAAAGCGGCGCCCCTTTTCCCGCGCCTTCTCGCGCATGGCAGCCTCCTTTTCCTGGAGCTTCTCTTCAAGGCTCGCCAGCTCGGCGTCCATCAGGTCAAGGGCATCCAGCCAGTCGCTCACGGGCCTCTTTCTCAGGTAGATATGACAGTCGCTCAGGCGGAAGATCTCGCCACAGCCGGCGTGGGGACAGACGCCGAAGATCTGGCGATGAATGGAGAAGAAGTCGACGATCTGGCTTGCTTTGCTCACGACTTCCTCCCGGTGGCATAAGTATCGAACTCGACCTTGCTCTTCTCTACCAGCTCCTTGATCTCCTTTTGTTTCTTCTGGAGCCTCGCATTGCCGGTCTTGATATCGGCGAAGATGATGCGCTCGACGCGCCCCTTCCGGCTCAGACCTTCGAATATGACGTAGTCAATGGGGTCGAAGAGCGACCGGCAGTCGTTGTGGTCGAAGGCGAACGACTTCATGCTCGGAGCGATCCGCTCAAGGATGAAGCCGATGTTCACGGCCTCGGCACCTTTCTGCGACTTGAGCGTGATGTTCTTCCTGAGGTCTTTGAGTGCCTTCCGCCGATCCTTCACCTCCTCGAGCAATTGCCGGTAGCGTTCAGCGGCTTTGGGAGAGAAATCGTCGAGGTAGAAGAGGCCCGCGTCCCTGAGGCGAATTGTCTGCTCGCACAGAGGGCAGTCGCAGTAGAACCCACCGCTCTCTATCGCGTGTATCAACTCCTGCGCTTTCCTCTTCTGGCTCATGTTCCTCCTGTGGTGATGTCTATCGAACGGCGGTTCAGCCGTGAAGGCGCTTTTTCAGTTTCCGCTTTGCGCCCGCGTTGCCACGCGCCTTCGTCGACTGCAAGCGCTTGTTAGCCGGGCTGGCTGCCGAGTCAGTCCAAGTGCTGCGTTCAGTCAGTGCCGTGACCGCTACCCTGCCAATTGTGGATGTGAGCGCAAGCTCGAAGTCGCGCGACACATCCTTGTAGCCGCTTCGTGCGTGCGTCAGCTCATGCAGCAACGTCCCGGCAAAAGCGCCGAGGCTCCGGAGCTGATGCCGGTGGATTATCACACGCCCCGTCGCGGGTTCCCACAAGCCGGCTGGATGCATGCCTTCAGTCACAGACGGTCGCATTGTTTCGGACACGAGAATGGACTTGACAATCCGAGGGACGCCGCCGTCCAAATCCGCGACTTCACGCCGACGCGAAAAGATGGCACGCTCGGCGGATGTAAGATCGCGTTCGTCAACAAAACGAAACTCGACTGAAGCAGACCAATCAGTCGCAAACCGCTCCAGCGACTGAAGGGGCTTACCGGAAGTATCGACAACCGTCGGAAGCTTCGCAGCGACCGAGTTGGGGATCGTGATGACTTCACGACCATCTTCGATTGCACGGTCGACCATTTCTTTGTCGCGCACGAGTTGCTCAGCCGTCGCAAAGACCACAGGTCTAGCCGCGTTCAGAACTTGACACGCCCGCACTCCGACATCTGTCCAGGTACGGACTTCTTCGTGAGCGGTACCAGCGGAGAGCCGCGCTACGTCCTGAACCAGGACTTCTGCGACCGCAGGAGACGCCGCAGCGAGGAGCATTGCTTTGACCCTATCACTGTATGCTGACCGCCCGACATTCGTTCGCTCCCGGTTCAGCGCTCTCCGCATCGCCTGCGTCAATGCCGTAACGTTGTAGCTGAACGCAAACTCTGGCTCCTCAGAAACTAGCAGACCTTTTACGTAGATCCGTGCAGGGTGGCCAGGCGGTCGAACCAGAATCTGACCGATCTTGGTCGTTTCCAGCACTTGATCGCCAGAAAATTCAAGAAAGAAGCTCTTCGCCCGTTCGATGTCAGAATCGGTCACATTTTCGAGAAGGATCTCAGTACCGGCCATCCGCGTGTCTGATGGAGTCTGAACCCGTGCGTGAAGCGTTGCGACATCTGGGAATCCAGCCTTTGGCCGGCGTTCGAGTGTGATATCACCATGCCTGGACCGGAGAGACACTCGGATGTTACGTCTGTCGAGAACCGCGAGCGCGTCTTTCAGCCCTACGCCGAAGCGTCCGATGACTTCGCGCTCACGCCGAATCTTCTCCTCGCTCTCATTCTGGGTGAAGTGGGTGTGCTGAAGCCCACGACCGTAGTCTCTGATACACCACGTGCCACGTCGTACGCGAGTGATGGCGACCATTCCTGTGTTCGTCAGCGCGCGTTCGTCCAATGCGTTCGCGATCATTTCGCGAACCGCATGGCTTACGGACCACCCCTCAAGCACCTTCTCGATGTTGAGATCGAAATATCGCACATCGGCTCTATCCTGCACCGATCGCGGCCGTGTAGGAGTGGTCATTCTTTAGTCGCTCCGGCTAACCTGTGCTTGGCTTGCTCATTCGCCTGCCAACCTGCCTCCTGAACGCCCATCCCGCAAGCGAAACGCTTATTCC